>NZ_JBWKCI010000017.1:0-159716 GCF_056436565.1 Streptomyces sp. NPDC043726 | reverse complement strand
GCCGGTGGCCGTTCATCTATGCGGGCACCATCCCGATGCCGGAGCAAACCCCCGGATCAGGTCGAACCCGTACACCACTTCCCTGGACGCAACCATGACCAGCTCAGACCCCGCTTGGTAGGTAGGACAGGTTTAGCTCCCGCTGGACGGCTCCTCCACGCTGGCCGGCGGTGGGCCGTTGCGGAGTTCCTCGCGCCACGCCGACCGGTCGTAGTCCGCCGGTTCGGTGGTGTGCAGGAAGTCCAGCACCACTTCGGCGAACCGGTCGGGCTCATGGTGGTGGGGGAAATGGCCGGACCCCTCGAAGATCTCCAGCCGGCTGCCGGTCAGCGCCTCGTGCGCCGCCGCTGCGTGCGACACCGGGATGATGCGGTCCCGCCCGCCCCAGATGATCAGCGTGGGCAGATGCCGCGCCAGATAGCCCCGGTCGAGCATGGTGATGTGCTGGCCACGCAGATCCACCGCCGCCCGGACGGTGCGCAGGAAGGCGCGCCGGGCAGCGGCGTCGGCGAAGCGCCGGTAGCGGTCCATGACGTAGGGCAGATCCGGGCCGAGGCCCCCGCCGCCGGCCAGCCGGACGACCGGTTCGGCGATCGCGGCCACCGCCTGGGCCAGGGGCGAGGTGAGCAGATACATCCCGGCGAACGCCCCCGGCCCCGCGGCCAGCCGGAACATCGGATGCACCTCCGGCCCCATGCCCGCGCTGCTGACCAGCACCAGCCGCTCGCACCGCTCGGGGAACTGGTAGGCGAACTGCATCGCCACTCCGCCCCCGAGTGAGTGCCCGACAACACTTACCCGGTCCACCCCGAGCACCGTCAGCAGATCCCGCATCCCGCAGGCATACGCGGCGATGGCGTAATCAGCCCGCGGCCGAGCGGACTCGCCGTGCCCGAGCAGATCGGGGGCGATGACGGTGTAGTGATCGGCTAGCACGGGCATCACCGCGGACCAGGTCTCGGAGCTGTCCGCGATCCCGTGCAGGAGAAGCAGCGGCGGCCCGTCCCCCTCTATCCGGTAGGCCCGCCGGTAGCCGTGCACCTCTCGGTACTGAACCACAGCACAGATTTTGGACCGCGGACGTTTCCGGGCCGCTAACCCGTGATGTGCACCATGTGCCCGCCCGCTCCCTCTGGACGAACCGGGCACTGTTGCAAGGTCTTCAGACTCCCTCTACCACACCGCCCAGGCGCCGTCGGCGATGCGGTGCAGCAATTCTGCCGACGCGGACGCCCGCTACGCCGTCGCTCCGAGCGACGACCGGTCCAGTGGCGCCCACCCCGTGCCGGAAGAGCGCCGAAGTCCAAGAGCGTGCTCCGGAAGAGCACGCATCGGAGCGCAGGAGCGGGCCTGGAGTTCAGCCCGCCCCGTCGGCAGGCGGCCGCAGACGGCCCCGCCGCACGTTGGCGCCGCTCGAATGCGCGTCAGGCCTCCCTCGCACCACCTGGTCCCCAGCATGCCCCGCCGCACCGATGGCTCGCCCAGTCCATAGTGAAGGCGCACTGCCTCAACCTTGGTATCCCGAACCCGGAAACCGGCCCCTCGACTCCTGCCGTCAGGGACGGCGGCACATGCGCGAGGTGGGAGAGCCCCGTTCGCGTCGACAGGTGCCCCGTCCTCGTCCCAGACCCGCAAGCTTCTCGGGTCAACCGACAGGAGACGGGAGCCGACGGTCAGCCGCGCACGTGCAGCCCGAACCCCGTCCGGCCCGCTAGCTCCAGTCCCTCCTTCAGTTGCAGCAAGGGGATCTCGTAGTCACCGAAGTTCTGGCGCCGGAACGGGATCGGCTCGGTCGACTCCAGGGTGAGCAGACGCTGCTTCCAGGCTTTGGCAACGTCCGGGTAGTTCTCACCGGTGATCCGGTCTGCGCCGTACAGCACGAACGGTGGCAGTACCTCGATGCCCGGGTGGTAGAGGATGCCGTGGTGGATCGGGAAGAGCAGGTCCTCGATGGGGCCGTTGATCCCGCGCGCGGCGTAGTGCGACTCGGCGCCGCCCACGGTCACCGACAGCAGGGCCTTCCTGCCCGCGAGAGTGCCCTCACCGAAGCGTTCGCCGTACTTGGTCTCGTTGTGCTCTCCGACGCCGTACGCGAAGTGGTAGGTGAACACGCGGTCCACCCAGCCCTTGAGGATCGCGGGCATCGTGTACCACCACAGCGGAAACTGGATGATGATCGTGTCGGCCCAGAGCAGCTTCTCCTGTTCGGCGAGGACGTCCGGGGTCAGTGTCCCGGCGTCGAAGGCCAGACCCGAGGCCCGGGTGACCTTCAACGGAGCCGAGGCGCTGGGGCCATAGTCCGTGGCGTCGACGACCGCCTTCCAGTTCATCGCATAGAGGTCGCTCACCCGTACCTCGTGCCCGACGGCTTCCAAGGTGGACACCGCGAGGTCCTTCAGCGAGTTGTTGAGCGACTTCGGCTCCGGGTGGGCGTAGATGATCAGCGTCTTCATGGCGACTCCCTCGGATCGGATGCCTTCGATCCTGGGCGCCGCCGCGGCCTGCGTTCAGGGGCAGCTCTTCCGTAGGACTGGACTTCCTGGTACCGGCGGGGCCACCTTCACGGGCGGAGGCGGAGCGATACTGGGGGCATGGACGATCTTGCGGGCTTCCTCCGGACCCGGCGTTCCCGGGTCGATCCGGCAGCCGTCGGTATCCCTGCCGACAACCGACGCCGGGTCACGGGCCTGCGTCGCGAGGAAGTCGCGCACCTGTCCGGCGTCAGTGTCGACTACTACGTACGACTGGAGCAGGGCCGCGCCACGCAACCCTCCGAACAGGTCCTCGACGCGCTCGCCCACGTCCTCGGCCTCGACGAGACCGAGCGCGGGCACCTCCACCGGCTCGCCCGGCAGCGCCGCCGACGCGCGAAGGCGCCAGGCGGGCGAGTCCGGCCGGAGCTGCTGCGCGTGCTCGACCTGGTCCCCCACGCACCCGCACTGATCATGAACCAGCGCCTGGACGTGCTCGCCGGGAACCACCTCGCCAAACTCCTCTACGGCAAGCCTATGCCGGGCCTCAACACCGCCCGGCACATCTTCCTCGAGGAGGCCGAGCGGGGACTTTACGCGGACTGGGACACATGCACCCTCGACGTGGTGGGGCACTTGCGCCTGGCCGCGGGCAAATACCCCGAGGATCCTCGACTGGCCGCGCTCATCGGCGAGTTGGCGATGGGCAGCGCGCGCTTCCGCCGCCTGTGGGCCCGAGCGGACGTGCGAGCACGCACCCATGGACGCAAGGCCTACCGGCACCCGCTGGTCGGCCCGCTGGAACTGCACCAGGAGAACTTCGCTCTGCCGGACGCGTCCGGCATGGAACTGCTCCTGCTGTCCGCAGCCCCTGACAGCCCTGCCGAGGACGGACTGCGCCTGCTCGCGCGCCTGGGCGCGAACGGCCACGACTCGCATCCCGCGGCCAGGGCTCATGCCCACGATTGACGTCCGCTCCCCGGGCCAAAGCGCGGGGATTCCTGCCACGGTCGGGTGACCGTCTCGGTGGGTTCCTGTTTCACCGCGCTGTGCCGGGAGGAGTCCCGGTCTTACCCGCGCTCGGCAGGCTGACACCGCCAGTCCGGCGGCCTTGGCGACGTTGACCGCCGCGTTGACGTCCCGGTCAAGGACGGACCCGCAGGCTGCGCACGTCCACTCCCGGACGTGGAGAGGCTTGGGGCCGTCCCTGACGCCGCACTGCGAGCACACCTGTGAGGTCGGCCCGAACCGGCCGATCGTCACGAGGGTGCGCCCGTACCGGGCGGCCTTGTACTCCAGCATCGCCGTGAACGCCGACCACCCGGCGTCGTGCACGGACATGGCCAGGCGTGTACGGGCGAGACCTTTCACCGCCAGGTCCTCAACGGCAATCGCTTGGCTGTCGCGAATGATCTTCGTTGAGAGCTGGTGGTGGAACTCGCGCCGTGCGTCGGCCACCTTCGCGTGTGCGCGGGCGACCTTGAGCCGGGCCTTCCTGCGGTGGCTGGACCCCTTGGCCTTACGGCTCAGGGCCTGCTGCGTCTTCTTCAGACGCTTCTCGGCCCGGCGCAGGAAGCGCGATCTTCCAGCGGGCATTGGCGGTGAACCAGACGGCCTGCCGGTTGTCCTTGCGGGACCTGAACCGGGACGCTCCCATGCGAGGGCGCTCGCCCTTCGGGCCGTCGGAGAAGTTGCCGTACGCGGCGTCCAGGTCCCGGAGGGACTGTTGCAGGACGACGGCGGAGACCTCGAAGTACCGGCACAAGGTCTTCAACGACGTGTACCTGACGGCATGGAGGAGATCATGCGGGCCGTCTGCGCCTGGCTTCGTAACCGAACTGGCCGAGTTCTGTTGGTGAACTTCCCGCCCAAAGGTCGCCGTCTCCAAGCTGGTCAACTGCTTGAAGGGCGTCAGCTCCCGCAGGCTCCGCCAGGAGTACCCGGAACTGGTCCGGCACTACTGACGGGCTCAACGGCTGTGGTCCGGCTCCTACTTCGCCGGCTCGGCCGGCGGGGCGCCGCTCTCGATCGTCCGTCAGTACATCGAGCAGCAGCATCGCCCGCTGTGACCTGCGGGCCAGAGCACCGCCCAGAATCGCTTCACCTCCCCCGCAAACGGGGGAGCACCGCAATTAAGTCCCGGTAGCTCACCCGCGAAATCCGGGTCGGACAAGGAAGTTGCGGAAAGAGCCGGCAACAGCGACCGCGAGCACACCAGCCTTCTTGTTTCAACTCATCCCCCTCATCCTGCTCGTTTGGAATTCTGCTCCCTTGACGCCTGCGATCCGGTGGCTACGGTCTGGATGAGGCCACCACCACGAGGTCAACGGCCGGGCACTGAGCCCAAGCCCGGACACCGATCCGACATCGCGAACAGTGGGGGCCGCTGTCCGGTACGGAGGCTGCGTACCGGACAGCGCATGGAGGGTCAGGCTTCGCGGGCGCCTTCGTACATGGCCTCTACCAAGTCGGCGTATGCGCGTTCGACGACAGGGCGCTTGACCTTCAGACTCGGGGTGAGCTCGCCGTGCTCGACGTCGAGATCGCGGGGCAGGACGGCGAACTTCTTGATCGTCTGCCAGCGTTGGAGGCCGCCGTTGAGGCGCTGGACGAAGCCGTCGACGAGGGCATGGACTTCGGAAGAGGTGACGACCTCGGCATAGGGTCGGCCGGCCAGGCCGTTCGCGGCGGCCCAGGGCATGATCACGCTCTCGTCGAGTGCGATCAAGGCGGTGCAGTAGTTGCGGTCACTGCCGATGACCAGGATGTTGCTGACGAAGGGGCAGACCGCCTTGAAACGGCCCTCGATCTCGGTGGGGGCAACGTACTTGCCGCCGGAGGTCTTGAACAGGTCCTTCTTGCGGTCGGTGATCCGGACGTAGCCGTCCGTGTCGATCTCCCCGATGTCCCCCGTACGAAACCAGCCGTCGGACTCCAGGACTTCGGCGGTCTTGTCAGGGAGGTTGTGGTAGCCGCGCATGATGCCCGGCCCGCGCAGGAGGATCTCACCGTCCTCGGCGATGCGGACCTCGGTTCCGGGCAGCGGTTTGCCGACCGTGCCCACCCGACTGTCATCGGCCGGGTTGACGGTGCAGCCCGCGCTGGTCTCGGTGAGCCCGTAACCCTCCAGCACTGGGACGCCGGCACCGGCGAAGAAGTAGCCGATCTCGGGCGCGAGCGCGGCGCTGCCCGATGCGCTGCCCCGTAGCCGGCCGCCGAAAGCCGCGCGGATCTTGCCGTAGACCAGCTTGTCGGCAAGGGTGTGCCGGACGGACAGCGACAGAGGGACAGCGCGTCGGCCGGTGGCGACCATCTGCTCCTGACCGGTTCTGGCGTAATCGCGGGCGACCTTCGCCGCCCACTGGAAGATCTTGTACTTGGCGCCGCCCTCGGCGCGCGCCTTGGCGGCGATGCCGTTGTAGACCTTTTCGAAGACCCGCGGTGCGGACGCCATGATGGTGGGCCGGACCACCGGCAGGTTCGTGATGATGCGGTCGACCCGGCCGTCCACGGCCATGACGTGCCCGGACTGCACCTGGCCGGCGATCAGGGCCTTGCCGAAGACGTGGGAGAGCGGCAGCCACAGGAACTGTACGTCGTCGGGGAGCACGAGGCCCGTCGACTCCTGGGCGACACCCTGGTAGGACCAGCAGTCGTGCACCAGGCGCACGCCCTTCGGGCGGCCGGTCGTGCCGGAGGTGTAGATCAGCGTGGCGAGTTGCTCCGGACCGATGCTCTGAACCGTCGCCTCGACGGCATCAGGGTGCTTGCCGAGATACTCGGTGCCGCGCTGCTCAAGCTCGGCGAGGGTCAGCACTTCCAACCCTTCGACTCCGGCCGCGTCCGGCGCCGGGTCGAAGAGCACCAGGTACTCGAGGTCCGGCAGCTCACTCTTGTGCGCGGCGACCTTGGACAGCTGCTCGGCGTCCTCTACGAAGATCGCACGACTGCCGGAGTCGGCCAGGATGTACGCCGTCTCCTCACCGTTGGTGCTGGGGTATACGGCCGTCGCCGCAGCGCCCGCACACATGACGCCCATGTCGGCCAGAATCCACTCGATCCGCGTCGACGAGGAGATCGCCACTCGCTCCTCGGGCCGCAGCCCCAGGGCGAGCAGACCGGCCGCGATCGCCTTGACCCGCTGCGCAGTCTGCGCCCAGGTCAGCGATTGCCACTCCTCACCGCCACCGTCGACCACTGTGGGATACCGGTACGCCTCCCGATCGGGGGTGGCCTCAAGCCGCGACAGGAACAGGTGCGCCACGGAAGGCGGGCGGCTTTCAAGAAGGTGCTGCGCGGAACTCATGTTTGCCTCCGGGCCCGAGGGCGCCCATCACAGATGGACTGACTGGCAAGTAACTTGGGAACAGTGGAACGAGGCTAGGGCGTAAATCTCAGGCTGTGTAGAGGCGTTGGGTCACGAAATCGCTTCACGGTCTCCCGGCACCGCGGACACACCAGGACCGATAAACCAGATGAGAACCACTCGCTGAACCAGGTTTCGTGTTTCCCGGATTTGCCGCTCCGCCGCGCGCGATCGCTGATCCCGCACTGCTGAGCAGTGGCTCCCTGGCCCGATCCGCCGTCATCACGGTCGACGCCCCGCGCCACTACAAGCGGATCGGCCTCCCGGCCCCCGGTCAGAAGCAGCGGAGACCACTGCCGCTACCCTCCCCCAGAGGCCTTGGAGTGCCTCACGCTCACCCGGATAGGCAGCGGCTCGGTCTGTACCTGGAGGAAAATCAAGGCACTCCTCAACGCCTGCGATGACTTCGCAGTTCTCCCCGTCCTCCTGATGGTCAACTTCCGCGCCCGGCTGCGCGACAAGGGCTCGGCTGTCGCTCCGTCGCCGCTGACCGCCTGAGCGATGCCGGCGCTGCCCCGAGCCGCGCCGGCCTGGGCCGGATTGAGCGGTCCGGCAGCCGCGGCAAGGCGAGTGAGGCGCGAACGCCGCTCGCCGGCTGTCGCTCGGCTGGTCAGATCTTGACGCATTGTCAACGCCCCCGCACCGGTCTAGGCTCCGTCGGTGCGGGAGGTCCTCAGCAAGGGCGCCGGGGCTGAACTCCGCGGACGCCGCGTAATCCCCGGAGGTGCCCTGTGCACTCGACGGCAGCACACCTTTCCCCGAGCCGCCGGGACGTGCTCCTGGTGGCGCTCGTGATCCCCCTCCACGGACCGGCCGGCATCTTCGGACCGTCCTGCGAGCTTTCGGCGCAACTGGCCGCGGAGGAACTCAATGCCGGGGGCGGCATCCTGGACCGGGAGGTACGGCTGGTCGTCGTGGACGGCGGCGCCGCACCCCGGCAGGTCGCGGACGAGGTGGCCGGCCTGGTCGCGCTCGGCGCGGTCGACGCGGTCGTCGGCTGGCACGACTCCGCGGTCCGCCAGGCGCTGGCACCACGGATCGCCAACCGGGTGCCGTACATCTACACCGCCCAGTACGAGGGCGGCGAGGAGACTCCCGGCGTCTTCCTCACCGGAGAGACGGACATCCAGCAACTCGCCCCGGCGATGAAGTTGTTGGCCAAGTCCACGGGTGTGCGCCGCTGGTGCACTGTGGGCAGTGACTACGTCTGGCCGCGGGTGACCGCACGTACCGCGCGCCGGTTCGCCGACGAGTGCCGCGGCAGCGTAGTGGACGAGGTGTTCGTGCCCTTGGACACCGCGGAGTTCGGCCCCGTGGTGCGCCGGGTCGAGGCATGCGGGGCGGACGCGGTACTGATGCTGCTGCTCGGGGACGACGCGGTGCGCTTCAACCGGGCGTTCACCGCGGCGGGCCTGCATCAGCGGTGCGTACGGCTGAGCACGCACATGGACGAGAACCTGCTGCTCGCCTCCGGCGCGGAGGCGTCGGAGGGACTGTGGGCGGCGGCCGGGTACTTCGACTCCCTGATGACCGCGGAGAGCCTGTCCTTCGGCCACCGCTACGCCCGCCGCTTCGGCGACGAGGCGCCGGTCGCGGGGAGTCTCGGCGAGTCCTGTTTCGAGGGCTTCCTGCTGCTCGGCGCGCTGGCCGAACAGCGCGGGTCGCTGAGCGCATCGGCGCCGGCGGGCCCGGACGAGACGATCTGCTACGAGGGCCCCCGGGGCGCCTTGCGGCTGCGGGGCAACCATCTCGAACAACGGCTGTATCTCGCCCGGGCGGACGCCTTGGACTTCGAGATCACCGCTCAGCTCTGAGCTGTTCCGAGCCGCACTCCAGCAAGAACTCCAGCCGCGCAAGACCGTCCGCCAGTTCCTGTACGCCGGGCAGCTCGCTCAGCACCTGCTCGTGTACTCGCTGCACCGGTACCGACACGGCACGGTGCCGGGTCCGGCCGCGGGCGGAGAGGTAGACCAGCACGCGCCGGCCGTCCCCCGGGTCCTTGCGGCGGTAGACCAGGGCCGCCGACACCATCCGGTCGACCAGCTTGGTGAGGCTGGGCGCGGGCATCAGGGCGTAGGAGGCGACGTCCGACATGGTGTGACCCCGGCCGTCCGAGAGCAGCGCCAGCACCCGCCACTCCTCGACGGAGCAGTGCTCGTCCTCCAGCGCGGCGGCCAGCCGACGGGTCATCAACCGCTCCGCACTGCTTAGCAGTCGGGGGAGATCGCGCGGCGGCTCTGACAGCACTTCGATCCTCCTCAGCAGGCCACGAAGAAGCGGCTCACAGCACCGACCCTACCTCCCCTCGGGAGATGCTTTCCAGGGCAAGCAAGCCCCTCCCCGGCCCCAAGTACGCCCCCACCAGTGGTCTTTGGGACATCCAAGAGGTCGGCTCACGGCGTGGTTCGCACCGAGTGCTTCCAAAAGAAATTACTCATCAACGGCACCGAAACGCCGGGGTAACAGCACGGGCGCAGTCTGTGACCGCACTTCAGACGACCAGCTCGGCCGCCACCGCACCGTACGGCTGGGAATGCGCGCGCCCACCAGCCGCCCTTCACACGCTGAGTGCCCGCACACCCCCGTCCCCGATTCTTCCTCTCGTTCCCACGCCCCCTTCGGGGCAAGGAGGTACTGCATGTCCGGGCCCAGCATCAGCCGTCGCGGTCTTCTCGCGGGTGTCTCTGCCATCGGCGCGTCCGCCGCCCTCAGTGCGTGCGGTGCCAAGACCGGCGACGACACGTCGTCCGGCACCGCGGCCAAGGCCGACACCTCCGGCAGCACCGTCAAGGTCGGTCTGCTCAACTCGCTGTCGGGCACCATGGCCATCAGCGAGGTGACCGTCCACAACTCGCTGCTCCTCGCCATCAAGGAGATAAACGCCGCTGGTGGGGTGCTCGGCAAGAAGCTCAAGCCGGTCAGTCAGGACGGCGCCTCCGACTGGCCGACCTTCGCCGAGAAGGCCGAGGGCCTGATCACCGATGACAAGGTCGTCGCCACCTTCGGCTGCTGGACCTCGGCGAGCCGCAAGGCGGTCAAGCCGGTCTTCGAGCGTTACGAGTCGCTGCTGTTCTACCCCGTGCAGTACGAGGGCCTGGAGCAGTCGCCGTACATCTTCTACACCGGCGCGACCACCAACCAGCAGATCGTGCCCGCGCTCGACTACCTGAAGAAGCAGGGATTGACGCGGTTGTACCTGGTGGGCAGCGACTATGTCTTCCCGCGCACCGCCAACAAGATCATCAAGGCGTACGCGGAGGCCAACGGTATGGAGGTCGTCGGGGAGGACTACGCACCCCTGGGTTCCACGGAGTTCAGCACCATCGTCAACAAGGTCAAGGACTCCGGTGCCGACGCGGTGTTCAACACCCTCAACGGCGACAGCAACGTGGCCTTCTTCAAGGAGTACAAGTCCTCGGGGCTCACCGCGAAGAGCATGCCGGTGCTGTCGGTGTCGATCGCCGAGGAGGAGGTCAAGAGCATCGGCACCCAGTATCTGGAAGGCCAGTTGACCGCCTGGAACTACTACCAGACCACCCCGGGCGCGGCCAACGCCGAGTTCGTGAAGGCTTATCAGGCCGCGTACGGCAAGGACAAGCCGACCAGTGACCCGATGGAGGCCGCGTACGTCTCGGTCTACCTCTGGAAGGAGATGGTCGAGAAGGCCGGCTCGTTCGACGTCGCCGAGGTCAAGGCGGCCGCCGACGGCATCGAACTCGACGCCCCCGAGGGCAAGGTCACCGTGGACGGCGCCTCCCAGCACGTGTACAAGACGGCCCGCATCGGCAAGGTCGGCGCGGACGGCCTCATCGAGGAGGTCTGGAACTCCGGCAAGCCGGTCAAGCCGGACCCGTATCTGAAGGGCTACACCTGGGCCTCCGGTCTCTCCTGAACCCCGGCCCCGCGCAGGTGCCCGGGCCTCGTCACCCGAGGCCGGGCCGCGCCCCGGACCGCACGCTCGTCCCCGACCCGGAGCCGCTTCATGACGGTCATCCTCAACCAGTCCTTCACCGGCATCAGCATCGGTGCCGTCCTCCTGCTCATCGCCCTGGGACTGACGCTGACCTTCGGTCAGATGGGCGTGATCAACATGGCCCACGCCGAGTTCATCATGGCCGGTGCCTACACCACTTACGTCCTGCAGAAGTCCATCAGCAGTGCCGGCGTCTCGCTGCTCGTCGCCCTGCCGCTGGCCTTCCTCGTGGCCGGCAGCCTCGGCGCACTGCTGGAATGGCTGCTGATCCGGCGCCTGTACACCCGGCCGCTCGACACGCTGCTGGTGACGTGGGGCGTCTCCCTGATGCTCCAGCAGCTCGCCCGTGACATCTTCGGCGCGCCCAACGTGCAGACCCGCGCCCCGGATCTGCTGACCGGCAACATCTCGGTGGCCGGCTTCACCCTGGCCAACAGCCGGCTGTTCATCCTCGGCCTCGCCCTGAGCTGCGTCCTCGGCCTCACACTCGTGCTGCGGCTGACACCGCTGGGCCGCCGGATCCGGGCCGTCGTGCAAAACCGCGACCTCGCCGAGGTGTCCGGCATCGCCTCCGAACGGGTCGACCGTACGACCTTCTTCATCGGTTCGGGCCTCGCGGGCGTGGCCGGTGTCGCCCTCACCCTGGTCGGCCCGATCGGCCCGACCATGGGCACCAACTACATCGTCGACGCCTTCCTCGTCGTGGTCGTGGGCGGCATCGGGCAGCTGAAGGGCAGTGTCATCACCGCCTTCGTGCTCGGTGTGCTCCAGGCGGTGCTGGAGTACTCGACGACGATCAGCGTCGCGAAGGTCGTCGTCCTCGTGGCGATCGTCGCCTTTCTCCAGTGGCGCCCCCAGGGCCTGTACACACTGCGCACCCGGAGCCTGGCATGACGACAACCGTGACCCCCGCCGCCGCCAAGACTCCGGCCCCCGGTGTGCTGACGCGCTTCCGGGTGCCCGGCGGGTTCCTCTTCGGCGCCGTCCTGCTGCTCGGCGTGGCGCCGCTCGTCCTTCCCGATTTCCGACTCTCGCTGCTGGCCAAGTACCTGTGCTACGCGATCGTGGCCGCGGGCGTCAGCCTGGCGTGGGGCCGCGGCGGACTGCTGGTGCTCGGCCAGGGCGTCTTCTTCGGCCTCGGCGGCTACGCCATGGCCATGCACCTCAAGCTCGCGGACGCCGCCGCGACCGGCGAGACGCTCCCCGACTTCATGCAGCTGTACGGCACTTCGGACACGCTGCCCTGGTGGTGGCAGCCGTTCGCGAACCCGCTGTTCGCGCTGGCCATGACGGTGCTGCTGCCCATGGCGGTCGCCGCCGTGCTCGGCTTCTTCGTCTTCCGCCGCCGGGTCAAGGGCGCGTACTTCGCGATCCTCAGCCAGGCCCTTGCCGCGGCCCTGGCGATCTGGCTGATCGGCCAGCAGGCCACCACCGGCGGCACGAACGGCCTGACCGACATCCAGGGCTTCTTCGGCTACGACCTGCGCGACCCGGTCAACCAGCGGACGGTGTACTTCATCATCGCCGCGGCCCTGCTGCTGGTCATGATCCTGGTCCGCCAGCTGTTCGTCAGCCGGTACGGCGAACTCCTCGTCGCCGTACGGGACTCCGAGGAGCGAGTGCGCTTCCTCGGCTACGACCCGGCCAACGTCAAGCTGGTGGCGTACGTCGTCGCGGCCGGGCTGGCGGGGCTCGGCGGGGCCCTCTTCGTCCCGGCCGTCGGCATCATCTCCCCGGCCCTGATCGGAATCGTGCCGTCCATCGGCTTCGTCATCGGCGCGGCGGTCGGTGGCCGGGCATCGCTGGTGGGGGCGGTGCTCGGCGCGGTCGCCGTCGCCTGGACGCAGAGCACGCTGTCCGACGCCTTCCCGGCCGCATGGACGTACCTGCAGGGCTTGCTGTTCGTGCTGGCGGTCGGCTTCCTGCCAGGCGGCCTCGCCTCCTTGACGACCGCTGTACGCAACCGCCGTACCCGCCCGATCAGTTCAGGAGAGACCGCATGAGTGGCGAGGGACTGACCGTTCGCGATCTGCGCGTGACCTTCGACGGCTTCACCGCCGTCGACGGCGTCGACCTGGACATCCACCCCGGTGACCTGCGCTTCCTCATCGGCCCGAACGGCGCCGGCAAGACCACACTGGTCGACGCCGTCACCGGCCTGGTGAAAGCCGGCGGCTCGGCCCGCTTCGGCGACCGGGAGCTGCTGGGCAGGCCGGTGCAGTCGATCGCCCGTATGGGCATCGGCCGTACGTTCCAGACGGCCACGGTCTTCGAGGAGTTGACGGTTCTTCAGAACCTGGATATCGCTGCCGGCGCTGGACGTGGTCCGTGGACCATGCTGCGGCGCCGCAAGGGCGTCCCGGAGCCGGTCGAGCAGGCTCTGGAGACGATTGGTCTGTCCGCGCTGCGCGACCGTCCGGCCGGGGTTCTCGCGCACGGTCAGAAACAGTGGCTGGAGATCGGCATGCTGCTCGTGCAGGACGTACGGCTGCTGCTGCTCGACGAGCCGGTGGCCGGGATGAGTCACGACGAACGCCAGGCGACCGGCGAACTGTTGCAGCGCATCAGCGAGGAGCGGACCGTCGTCGTCATCGAGCACGACATGGACTTCATGCGCTCCTTCGCCCGCAGTGTCAGCGTCCTGCACGCCGGAAGGATGCTCAGCCAGGGCACGGTCCATGAGGTCCAGGCCGACGCCAAGGTCCAGGAGGTCTACCTCGGGCGGGCCTCCGAACCCGAGGTGGCGTCCTCGGCACCCGTCGCGTCGACACAGGAGGCCTGACGCCATGCTGGAGATCAGGAACGTTCGGGCCGGTTACGACCGCAGCCCCGTCCTGCACGACGTCACGGTCACCGTCCCGAAGGACGGGGTCGCCGCAGTCCTCGGGCACAACGGCGCCGGCAAAAGCACCCTGTTGCGCGTCGCGATGGGCCTGCTGAAGCCGAGGAGCGGCAGCGTCCTGCTGGACGGCGAGGACATCACCCGCCTCGCCCCGCACCAACGGGTCGCCCGCGGGATGGCGTACGTCCCGCAGGGCCAGCAGTCCTTCCCGCATCTGAGCACCGCCGAGAACCTGCAACTGGTCGCCGACGGCCGCGGCGGGGGCAGGATGGCGATCGCGGAGGTGCTGGACCTCTTTCCCGTCCTGCGGGAGGTGTCCAGCCGCCGCGCCGGCCTGCTCTCGGGCGGCCAGCGCCAGCAACTGGCCATCGCCCGTGCCCTGATCACCAGGCCGCGGCTGCTCCTGCTCGACGAGCCGACCGAGGGCATCCAGCCCTCCGTCGTCGCGGAGATCGAGGAGACCGTCCTCGCCCTGACCCGGGGCGGCGGACTCGCAGTCCTCCTCGTCGAGCAGCACGTCGGCTTCGCCATGCGCGCCGCCCAGCGCTACTGCGTCCTGGAGGCGGGCCGGGTGACCTCCTCCGGCGTGGGCGGCACGGACGCCGAACAGACCGTCCGGGAGGCGCTCAGCGTGTGACCGTCCGGCGGCTACCACCCGCCGTTCCGCAGCGACTCAACCCGCCCGCAACCACCTGCGGGTGATCTCCGGCACCGGACAGAACCTGCGCCACACTATCGACACCGCCGCTCCCCTGACTGCCCTCATCGACGGCACGTTCATCCGACCACCCCCCGCGCGCAGCTGATCGCCGACGGCTGGGACAGCGAGGCGAGTGCCGCGGATCTTGCGGACGAAGTCGGAGAGGGCGCCGTAGGGGGATCGATTCCTTCGCTGGCGTGGTCCAGGTACTCGGCGGCGATGAGCGCGGCGTAATGGCTGTTGCGGTGAGGGATGGGCTCAAGGCGGACGATGGTGTTTGCAAGGGCGGCGGCGACCAGGGCTGCGTAGTCGAACGCGATGAGGTCGTCGCTGCCGAGGGCGGTTTCCCGGACGTGCGTCACGAACCCGGCAGCTCGAAGGAGCCCGAAGGGCAAGACTGAGGGACGGCCCCAAGGGACGACCCGGGTCAGGGGACCCGGCCTTCTCGGACCGGTGCTGCGGGGAGCGGGCCACGACGGCCGTGCGGTGCGGGGCGTCCACGAACTTCCCGCTGGCGAGGGCTACCAGTCGGCCGCGCATCCCACCGGAATCGTCACCAGCCTGGTTGTCACCAGCGCACGCACAAGCGAATTCCACCGACGGGAGGAGTGAGCCAGGGCGGCCTGGAGACAGACGACCCGAATATCTGCAGCGCCACGAGACGGTCGGGCCCCGGCCCGGTCCTTGATGTGCAGGTCGAGCGCCTGCAGACCGACGGACACCTCGTCCGACCAACTCCTGGGGCCATGACACCCGACCACCGACGCGCACGCTGCCTGGCTGCCGCCTTTAATGTCTTTCGTGGGCATTCGACAGCTCAGGCCAGACCGCTCGGACCGACCGGAGGACAGCGTCACCTCCGCCGACGGCAGGGGCCGCGTCATACATGTGATGCGCCGGCTGCCCTTCACCATCGGTCTGCTCGTGGCCATGCTCGTGGTGGCCCTGGCTACGCAGTCCCTGTGGCGGCCGGTGGAGGACCGTTCCTGGTATCCCCAGATCGCCTACGGGCTGCCGTCGTTCGAGGCGAACCGTTGGTGGACGCTGCTCAGCGGTTTTGTGTTCGGTCCCCGGCCCAGCGCCGAGCTGGCCGTCGTGGTCGCCGTGGTCTTCCTGGTGGGCTTCGCCGAATGGCGGATGGGCACCCGGTGGGCGGCGGCGACGACGCTCATCGGCCATCTCGTCGCGGTGCTCGCCAGCGCCGGGCTGCTGTGGCTGGGCCGGGGCGTGAGCTGGTCGTGGGCGGAGCTGGTGGCTCGGGACCTGGACGTGGGGCCCTCGGCCGGCGCCCTGGCCGCCGCGGCCCTGGCCACCGCGACCCTGCCCTCCCCCTGGCGGCTGCGGGTGCGGCTGGCCCTTTCGGGTTATGTGCTGGTGGCGTTCCTCTTCGTGGGCGGGATCGCCGACCTGGAGCATCTGATCGGCGCCCTGCTGGGCCTGGCCGCCGCCCGGTGGCTGCCCCTGCCGCACAGGTCCCCGGCGTCGGGCCGAGTGAGCCGCCGCGAGTGGCGTCTGTTCGCCGCCTCGGGCATCGTTCTGCTCCTGGCCATCACCGTCGTGGTGTGGCTGATCCCCGCCCAGGGGCCCATGGGGTCCACGTACGGGCTGGGCGGTTCCGCGTTGCACGCCGCAGTCCACGCGCTGGTGGCCGTCGTGCTCGTGGACGGCCTGCGCAAGGGCCGACGCGCGGCCTGGTGGATCACCACCGTCCTGGCCACACTGTCGGTCCTGCTGGGCGCTCTGGTCACGGTGGCCTACGCGGTGGCCGACGAGGCCGACCGGCGCGACGTACTCGAGGGCCTGCCGGTGTTGGCGCCAGTTGGCGTGGTCTGGGCCGCCGAGCTTGTCGTTCTCCTGGCGGGCCGGTCCGCGTTCCGCGTCCCCATCCCGTTGCTCAGCGGGTTCCGCCGCTCACGCGACTCGACCGCGCGGGAGGAGCGCGAGCGGGCGGTGGGCCTTCTCGTCCGCTACGGCGGCACCAACCTGTCCTGGATGACCACCTGGCCCGACAACTCCTACTTCTTCGCCCCGTCCGGCCATGCCTACGTGGCCTACCGGAGGCACGCGGGCGTATGCATCGCTCTCGGTGACCCGGCCGGGGCGCCGCAGGACCGACGGGCGGCGGTGAGGGACTTCGTCGACTTCTGCGAGCACCACGGCACGGTTCCCTGCCTGTTCTCCACCACCCGCCCGGTCGCTGAGGCCGCCGAGGCGCTCGGCTGGCACAGCGTCCAGGTGGCAGAGGACACGGTGGTGGCCCTCCCAGGGCTGGAACTCACCGGCAAGCGGTGGCAGAAGGTGCGCAGCGCCCTGAACCGCGGCAAGAAACTGGACGTCGGCTTCGAACTGGTTCGCCTGGCCGATCAGCCGCGCGCAGTCGTCAACCAGGTACGGGCCATCTCCGAGGAGTGGGTGGGCGACAAAGGGCTGCCCGAGATGGGTTTCACGCTGGGCGGCGTGGAGGAGGCACTCGACCCCCACGTACGCGTCGGACTGGCGACGGAAGGCGCGACGGTACTCGGGGTCACCTCGTGGATCCCCGTGTATGCCGGCGACGGCCGGGTTCGCGGGTGGACGCTCGACGTCATGCGCAGACGTGCTGACGGGCCCTTCCCGCCCGTGGTTGAGTTCATGATCGCCTCCGCGTTTCTCGCCTTCCAGGAAGAGGGCGCGGAGTTCGTGTCCCTGTCCGGGGCACCGCTCGCCCACAGCGACAGCGCCTGGTCGGATACCGCCACCTCATTCGACCGGGCTCTGGACCAACTCGGCGTCTTCATGGAGCCGTACTACGGGTTCCGATCCCTGCACGCCTTCAAGCAGAAGTTCAACCCCCGGTATGAGCCGCTGTACCTGCTGTACCGCGACGAGGCGGACCTGCCGCGCATCGGCGTCGCCCTCACCCGCGCCTACATGCCCGAGGCCAACCTCCGCGACCTGATCCGGGCACTCCGGAAGCCCGAGTGAGCCCGTGTGCGCCCCGGTGCCGCGGCGCCAACTGCCTCCGACAGACTGGCCTGAGCACGTCAGGCGGCGACGGGGGTGTCCGTCGTACGCCGCGGGGTCGTGGCGGCCCGGGGCGGTCAAAGCGACGGCGACAAACGGGCATTTGCCGCGCGGGCGAATCGATCGCGGCCTGGAACGACCCGCCCATACGGAGGTTCTAGGCAGGCGCGCCGGAACACAGGTGTTTGCCGGCGCCGTAGCCACGCAGGTCGCTTCGACCCGTCGCGGAGCCCGCAGCCGTCGGCGAACTGCGCCTGCCGCACATGGCGTGGGCGTCCGACGACACCTGCCCGCTCCAGTACCCCCATGCGGGGTGCCGGAGCGGGCAGGTCCGGGGCGCGTGTCGAGCACCGCGCTGCGGGGCCTTCGGCTGTGCCGGGCCGCGCCCAGGGTTAGAGGCTGCTGCTCAGTCGGTCGGTGAGCAGACGGGTGAAGCGGGCCGGGTCGGGCAGGTCGCCGCCTTCGGCGAGCAGCGCGCTGCCGTAGATCAGTTCGGCGGTCTCCGCCAGTGCGGGGTTGTCGGCGTCTGCGGCGTGTGCCGTACGCAGGGCGGTGATCAGGGGGTGGGCAGGGTTGAGTTCCAGGATCCTTTTGACGGGCGGCAGTTGCTGACCCATCGCCCGGTACATCTTCTCCAGAGTCGGCGTCACGTCGTGGGCGTCGCCGACGATGCAGGCCGCCGAGGTCGTCAGGCGTGACGACAGGCGGACCTGCTTGACCTGCTCGGACAGGGTGGTGGTCAGCCACTGAAGCAGCCCGGCGAACTCCTGCTCGCGCTCGGCCTTGTCGGCGTCACTTCCCTGGTCGCCGTCGGCTGACTCGTCGAGGTCGACCTGGCCCTTGGCGATGGACTGCAGAGGATGACCGTCGAAGGCGGGCACCTGGTCCACCCATACCTCGTCGACGGGATCCGTGAGGATCAGGACCTCGTAGCCCTTGGCGGCGAAGGCCTCCATGTGCGGGGAGTTCTCCACCATCGCGCGCGTCTCGCCGGTCAGGTAGTAGATGGTGTCCTGACCGTCCTTCATGCGCTCGACGTACTCGCGCAACGTCGTGGTCTTCTCCGGGTCGTGAGTGGACGCGGCCGACACCAACCCCAGCAGGGCTTCGGTGTTGTCCGTGTCCTCGACCAGGCCTTCCTTGAGCACCCGGCCGAACTGCTCCCACACCTTCGTGTAGCGCTCGACGTCCTTGGACTGCATGTCCTTGATGGCGCCGAGGACCTTCTTGACCAGGCGTCGGCGTACACCGCGGATCTGCCGGTCGTGCTGGAGGATCTCGCGGGAGACGTTCAGCGACAGGTCGTGGGCGTCCACGACACCCTTGACGAAGCGCAGGTAGTTCGGCATGAGCGCTTCGCAGTCGTCCATGATGAACACCCGCTTGACATACAGCTGCACGCCGCGCTTGGTCTCACGGGAGAACAGGTCGAAGGGTGCCTGGGAAGGAATGAACAGCAGCGCCTCGTACTCGAAGGTGCCTTCGGCGCGCATGTGGATCGTCTCGGCCGGGGGCAGCCAGTCGTGGCTGATCTGCTGGTAGAACTCGTTGTACTCGTCCTCGGTCACCTCGGTGCGCGACCGGGCCCACAGGGCTTTCATCGAGTTGAGCGTGTCGGGCTCCGCGGTGTTGTTCTCGCCCTCGGCGTCGGTTCGCGCGGTGGCCATCCGGATCGGCCAGCGGATGAAGTCCGAGTACTTCTTGACGATCTGACGGATCTTCGACTCGGACAGGTAGTCGGCGAGCCCGTCCTCGCTGTCGGCGGCCTTGAGGTGCAGGGTGACCGACGTACCCACCGGGAGGCCGTCGACGGTTTGCAGGTCGTACGTCCCCTCGCCATCGGATTCCCACAAAGTACCGGAGTCGGTGCCGACCCGCCGGGTGCGCAGGGCGACCCTGTCGGCGACCATGAACGCCGAGTAGAAGCCGACGCCGAACTGCCCGATGAGGCCCTCTGCGGTGGCGGCGTCCTTGGACTCCTTGATCTTCTCCAGCAGGCCGGCGGTGCCGGACTTGGCGATCGTGCCGATCAGCTCCACGAGTTCGTCGCGGGTCATGCCGATCCCGTTGTCACGGACGGTCAATGTGCGGGCGTCCGTGTCGACCTCCAACGAGATGTGCAGGTCGGTGGTGTCGACGGCGGCGAGGCTGGAGTCGGTCAGCGACTCCAGCCTCAACTTGTCCAGCGCATCCGAGGCGTTCGAGATCAGCTCGCGAAGGAAGATGTCCTTGTTCGAGTAGATCGAGTGAATCACCAGCCGCAGCAACTGGCGGGTCTCAGCCTGGAATTCCAGCGTCTCGACACTGCTGGCCATGCGGGTCTCTTTCTGTGCGAACGTCATGAATGGAACTTGGGCTTGGGCCGAGGCGGATCGTTGCCGCCATCGGCGTGGTGCGGGGCGAGTGGGACCGCACCCGCATCGTGTGACTGTTCTTAGGAGCGGTGGGGCGCATGCCAGTTGGGGGGGTCATGAGTTCGGCGGCGTGGGCGGCGCCGAGGGCGGTCTGCAGGGCCACCTGAATTGAGCCGGTTTCGGGCGCGAGGTGAGTGAGCACGGTGATCTGTCCGGCGAAGCGGCGCAGGTCGGCGGGATTGGCCCGGGTCCCGCCGACGCCGGGGCGCCCACGCAGGGATCGGCGTTCTGCGGGTTGTCGGCCGGTGAGGTCGGGCGGCCGCGCCGTGGGCCGTTTCGATCAGGGCGGTCTCCCACCCTGGGACTTGCTCGCGCACCTGCCGGAGCAGCATCAGACGATCCGGCACCTGCTCGCCACCGGGAGCAGCGGTGTCGAGGGCCTCCTGGTGGGCATCAGGCAGTGTGGCGTCTACGGCGGCGAGAGCAGCGGCAGCGGCAGCGGCAGCGGCAAGAAACGACGCCGGATCGCGGGCGTCGGTGCCGGGTGTGGACGGCTGGTCCACTTCGACCACAGGTTCCCTCCCTCGGTGGTCAGGTCGACGACAGCGTCGGTCATCCATCCGGTGACAAGTTACCCGCGCCAGTGCAGCGCGATCGAGCACGGAGCACCCGGCGTCGCCGCAACGGCCGTTACAGCAGCTCGCTGCAGGCACGACTACGCCCCGCCACCGTCAGTACAGGGGCATGGATGACGACTTCGGCCACCAGGTTTCCCAGCGGCGGTCGCAGGATGACGTGCTCCGGTTCGACAGCGCCCTGCGGCCCCCTCTATCGCTTGAGGCAGCGGGATCTGTACACCGCCGACGTCGAGGTCTGGGGCACGGACGCGACCTGCCGTCGGTGTCGACCCGGTGGACGCCGCCCTGAGCACGGACCACCGCTCGCGGGCGAACCGGCGTTGCGACCGGACCAGCGCTCCGGCAATGGGCAGTGCGACAAGGTGACCGCACACCTGTTGGTTCATCGGTCTTGTGACGAGATGCGGTAGGGGACATTCGGGTGGACGGCCCCGTGTACCGGAACTGCCCTCACTGCCGGTCCGTCCTCCTCTCCAACAACACACCGACTGAGGAGGCCCTCGTGACCGGAATGCAGGCTTTCACCACGGGCACCGCCGCGCTGCAGGACCTTGACCCCTACCGCTTCCCCGCCGCGCGCATGGAAGACCAGCCGCAGCAGTCGCCGACCGCCCTCGGCCTGATGGAGGGCGGCGACTACGTGCTGCCCGCCCCCGACCCGGCGAGCCGCCTGTCCATGCCTCTCGAACCGTCCGACCGTCGCCGTCTGGAACTCCACGCCGCTCTCACCACCGCGGGCATCGCGCCGCTCCCGGGCGATCTGGACGCGATCGAGGCCTTGTGCCGACTGGACGACACCACGCACGCCGCGCTCCGGCGCTGGATCAATCACGTTCTGTGAGCTTGCAGGAGCGTCCTGGTAGAACTCCTGTCGCGAACGGGAGTCATGGCTGGGCTCGAGGCAGCGCTCGATGAACGCTACGTCCGGCAATCACAAGGTGCTTCAGTATTTGGACTGAGGTGCGGCACGGACGCAGGCGTCAGCAGCCCACCGTCCGCTGTCAGCGCCGTGAACCTCATCTCCGCACTCCTCCACTGGACCACCGCCCGACGGCCCGGCACAACAGGCCGGCTGTCCCGTCTCCTGGCGAGGCCGTCATTCCCGGGACGACGCGGCATCAGCGACGCGAAGCCGTATCCCGGGACGCAGGACTACCGCGACCTGATCGTGCGGGCCACCTCCAATTCCGCGGACCGGCGTCGCGACCTGGGAGAACTTCAACGCCCACCGCAACGCCCCACCGCAACGCGGCATCGCATCTGATCACTCCTACGACGGTCCACCACTGCCAATATCGTCTTCGCCGACCGAGACCACTGGGTCGAGGAGGCCCCTTCCGACATGCGCCGCATACCGACCGTTGACCACGCCGTCGCGACGTCAGCTGTCCGTCGTGACAGTCCGCTGTGTCGAGAACGCTCCCCAGGAGCCGTCCGGCAGCCGCGGTCTGATCCTCACGGCATACGTCTTGCCTTCTTCCGTGCCCAGGTAGACGGTGTGCCTCGCTCGTTCTCCGGGCGCCTCGTCACCCCCGGCCAGGGTCGTCACGAACACCTCGTCGAGGTAGACCTGGTACTCGGCCACGAGTCCGTCCGTCCGGGGCGGCGTCCACGACAGGTCCAGGTAGTACGCCGTGTCCTTCGTGTCCTTGCGCACCGAGGCCCGGAAGTCCTCGGGCCCCGCACCTCCGCCGCCCTCGCCCCGGGCGGTGGTCAGTCGTAGAGGCGCGCTGGCCGGGGAAAGGTTGTCCGCCGCGTCCCTGGCACGCACCGTGAAGACGTAGTCCGTGCCCGGGCGGAGACCGGTGAGGACGGCCCTCGTCTCCGCACCGTCGACCGTGTGAATCTTCACGTCGCCCTGATAGATGTCGTACGAGACGACTCGCTGGTCGTCCGTCGAGGCAGTCCAGTTCAGGTCTGCGGCTCGCGATCCGTCGGCCTTCCCGCGCAGCGGGCCGGGGCGGGTCGGTGGTGCGCCGTCCTTGGCGGGCGCGGGGAGGGTGGTGACGGGGACTTCGCGGCTCGGGGCGGAGTAGTTGTCGGCGGTGTCTCGGGTGCGGACGGTGAACACGTAGTCGGCGGATGGTTTCAGGCCGGCGATGTCGACCATGGTGTGGTCCGCGTCGACCTCCTTGACCTTCTTCCCGGCCTGCAGGACCTCGTACGCCTCCACGGCCTCGCCGTCCGTTGCGGTCTTCACCGGCTTCCACATGACGTGGACGGTGGTCGCGCTGCTGGACTGCGCTGTGACCCCGGTCGGGGCCGCAGGTGGCCGCGCGTCTTCGCTGCTGCATGCCGTGAGCGCCAGCAGGGCGACGGTGCAGGCAAGGGGAACGGCAGGCCGGAGCCGGGGCTTGCGGGACACGTGCATGGCTGTCCTCCCGCGCCGGAGTGCGGACCAGATCATGGCAACCTTCCGGACCAGGCGATCTGCTGAGTTGACGGAAGTAGAGGCGAAAGAGGGCGGGTGGGCCCGCCGTTGACGGCGTGGCGGGCCCAGGCAGCAACCGTTCAGCGGCCGACGGCGCAGGCGTCTCCGTTGAGCGTGAACCGCGGCGGCGGCGAGGAGTCGCCGGTGTGGCCGGCGAGGTAGCCGAGGGTGATGTGCGCGCCGGGAGCGATCGTGGCGTTGTGCGAGGCGTTGGTGGCCGTGATCGTGTTGCTTCCCTGCGTCAGGTCGGTGTTCCAGTCGGAGGTGACGGTCTGCCCAAGAGCCAACGGGAATTTCAACGTCCAGCCGTTCACTGGGGTGGTGCCCGTGTTGGTGACCGTCAGGTCGACTGTGGTGCCGGCCCCCCAGGTCCGCACGGTGCGATCCACGCGGCAGGTGGGTTCCTCCCGCGCGAAGGACACGCGGTGCAGGCCGCCGGGCAGGTCGTTGACGACGTAGAACTCTCCGTCGACGGTCACGCCGATCGACGTCACCTGGGTGGGCATCTGCCCGATCTCCGCCTGGTCGTAGCCGCCTTCACCGTCCGGCCGCAGCGCCCAGACCGTGCTGGAGCAGTAGTCGGTGGCGATGTATGTGCCGCCGACGAGGCCGGCGTACTTCTGGCCCCGGTAGACGTGACCGCCGATGATCGAGCAGCCGCCGGTGTACGGGGAGTAGGTGAACACTGGTTCGGTGTGCTGTTCGCCGGGTACGCAGTGGCCTCCCTGGAACCTCTCCAGTCCTTCGTAGCAGGACCAGCCGAGGTTCAGCCCTCCCTGTCCGGACGGGAGGTGGTTGACCTCTTCCCATCGGCCCTGACCGACGTCACCGATCCACATCGAGCCGTCGGCGCCGTCGAAGGAGAACCTCCACGGGTTGCGCAGGCCGTAAAGCCAGATTTCGTCACGGGCGCCGGGGGTGGCCACGAAGGGGTTGTCATCGGGAATGCAGTAGGCGAGCTGGCCGCAACTGCGGCTGACGTCGATGCGCATGATCTTGCCCAGCAGGGTGTCCAGGCGCTGCCCGGCGCGCAACGGGTCGGCGGAGCCGCCTCCGTCGCCGATGCTCCAGTACAGGTTGCCGTCGGGGCCGAACGCGAGCTGGCCGCCATTGTGATTGCTGTACTCGGCGTGGGGCTGGGAGAGCAAGGGCTCCAGGCGGGAGTCGTCGAGCCGGTAACGGGCGAGCGTGACCGCGCCGTCGGGCAGTGCCGTGTACACGAGGTACAGGTGGTGGCTGTCGGCGAAGTCGGGCGGGACGGCTATGCCCAGCAGGCCGCGCTCGTTGCCCGATTCATCCACGGCGGACGTGATGTCGATGAGCGGGTCCCGGGCCAGGCCGGTGCCCGGGTGGTAGACGCGTACGGTGCCCGACTTCTCGGTGATGAACAAGCGGTCCGTACCGTCGTCGGGGGCGACAAGGGCGGTGGGCCGTCTCAGGCCGGAGGCGACCTGGGTGGTGGTCGCCCGCAGCGATGGCAGGGGGACGGCCGAGGGGGCCGCGGCCGTGCGGGTGCGCACGGTCTCCGCCGACGCGGGCGGTGCCGAGGCGGCGGCGGACAGCGGGGTGAGGGTGGTCAACAGGAGGGCGAGCAGGAGCGGCCCGGTCCAGCGGTGTCTTGGCATATCGGCTCCAGGTATCAAAACGCTCGTTCAACAGCGGTGTTCGCATACGGATGGACGCGTCCCGGTGGCGCATCCCGTCGGCGGCGCGCATCCCGTGAACGCCACCCCTCGGGGCCGGCCAGGCCGCCCTGACGCCCAGGCGGCGCGTGGGGTGTGTCAGCGCACGGTGGGAGGTCAGGGCACGGTGTCCCGCCGGACATGAGCTCGTCCGGCGGGACGGCCTATGGACGCAGGGTCAGCGGAAGTTCACATCGCTGCACAGGAAGTACGTCTGGTCCATGTGCGAGGCCTGCCAGATCGTGTAGACGATGTGGCGACCGCTGTAGCCGGACGTGCTGACCGGGATCGAGTAGTTCTGGCTGGGCGCGTACCTGCCGGTGCGGGTCACCAGTTGGAGGTCGCTCCAGCGCAGCGGCTGGGTGGTGGGGTCGTAACCCTGCCGGGTGACGTAGACCAGGAAGTAGTCCGCGCCGTGGCTGGCCTGGTCGTACAGCTTTACGGTGAAGTTGCTGCTGACGTCCGTGGTCTTCCAGGAGCCCACGGTGTCCAGGGAGTTGTAGCGCCCGCCCTCGGTGCGGCCGCCGCTGCACAGCTGGCCGTCGGGCACTGCTGCCTGGAAGTTCCCGCCGGATCCATTGCGGTACAGACCGTTCCAGTTCCACATGGCGTTGGGGTCGGCCCGCCACGCCTGCCAGCACATGGGGTCCTGCTGGGCCATGGCCGGATCCAGGTGGTTGCTGCCCCACCGTAGCCAGCAGCCGTAGTTGCGGGAGGCGGGGTCGACGGTCGAGCCGTGGGCAACGGCGGTGCCGCTCCAGGGGAGCAGCCCGAGGAGCAGCGCAGCGAAGAGGCTCAGAACGAGCGTCGAACGGCGCCGCACCTTGCTGATGTGATCATGACAACTCACGGTCTCCTTCTTTCCCGTGGGGGGATACCGGTTCACGGTGTGCGGATGGAGCGAGTGGGAGCGCTCCCAAAACCAGAGTGAGCGTCATGAAACGCAGCGGCAACGCTCAATTGCGCCACTTCCGCTCCGATGCGGCCACCTCGGAGCGGCGGTCACTGCGGTGCATGCCACCGCACAGGACGCACAACACAGGCCTGCGGCGGCAGTTGCTGATCAAGCGGCTGCTGGAGTCCGCCACGGAGGGGGAGATCACCGACCACCTCGGCTACGACAAGCACGATCCGGCCGGCAAGAACGGCGGCAACTCCCGCAACGGTAGACGCTCCAAGACCGTCCTGACCGATGTCGGACCGGCGGAGGTGAAAGGGAACCAGTCTCCGGCCCTGGCTTTCCGACCACTTCTCGCAACATTGCCAACGGCATGAGATGTCAGCACAGGACACCGTGCCGGACCTCACCGGGCGTCATGCCGGCCGGGCAGGCGGAAGCCGGTGAAGAGATCGTCCAAGCCGCGTCGGGCCAGGCGGTTCGGGGTGGCGCGGACCGCGAGGTCCCGGGCGGCCGCTGCAAGCGGGTTGCGTACGGCGCCCAGGCGACCGACCCGGCGGGCGCGGACACGTACCGCGTCGGTGCGGACCCGGCGAGCGGCCGTGTACGCGGCCAGGGCGGACGGGATACGGTCCGGGTCGGCGTCGGGGGTGTTGGCCGCAGGCAGCAGGTGGGCCAGGACCACCGCGTCCTCGATGGCCTGGCAGCCGCCCTGGCCCAGGTTGGGCGCCATGGCGTGGGCGGCGTCGCCCAGCCAGGCGATCCGGCCATGGTGCAGGGCAGGCAGGGGGGCCGCCAGGTCGAAAAGGTCGTTGCGCAGGACATCGGCCGCGTCCAGGCGGCCGACGCGTTCCAGGAGGGCCGGGATCGGGTCATGCCAGGAGCCGAAACGGCGGCGCAGTTCGGCGCGCGGGTCCGCCTCGCGGGTGCCGGCCGGGACGACCGCGGTGGCGTAGAGGTAGAGCCGCCCATCAGACAGCGGAGTGATGCCGAACCGCTCCCCCCGCCCCCAGGTCTCACTCATGGACGTCACGCGCAGCTCCGGGGCATCCACCAGACACCGCCAGGCGGTTTCACCGAGGTAGCGCAGGCCCGG
Organism: Streptomyces sp. NPDC043726; assembly: GCF_056436565.1. Lineage (NCBI taxonomy): Bacteria > Bacillati > Actinomycetota > Actinomycetes > Kitasatosporales > Streptomycetaceae > Streptomyces > Streptomyces sp. NPDC043726. The sequence continues at coordinate 133,262 of NZ_JBWKCI010000017.1, read as the reverse complement.
ATGGCCGGGGAAGAACGCACGGCGCAGCGGGCTGTGAATACCGTCCGCGGCGACCACCAGATCGGCGGGCAGGTCAGGGCCCGCTGCCGTACGGACGACCGGGCGGCCTTCTGCGTCGTCCACGCCGGTAACGGCCGTGCCGTAACGCAGAGCCGTCGGCGGTAGGATGGCAGCGAGAGCGGCGGTGAAAGCCGGGCGCGCAATGGCGATCGGCGGCACACCGTACCGGACCGCCATCTCCGAGGTCGCCTCCCGCACCAGCCACGTGCCCTCGGAGCGACGCAAACCCATCTGGGCGGGAACGGCCTTGCCGACGGTATAGGCGGCATCCACGCCGATCGCATCCAGCGCACGCAAAGCGTTGGGGGCCAGGCCGATACCGGCGCCCGTGGTGGGCGGTTCCGGGGCACGCTCACATACCGTGACTCGCCACCCCCGGCGATGGAGCGCAACAGCGGCAGTCAGACCACCAATCCCCGCTCCGACCACCACCGCATGACGCTCGGACACAAGACACCCCCCTCAAGCCGCGGCCAGGCACCCGCCGCCGCGGCACGAAACCCACACGCTACAGCCGGGGTCGGATGCTCCAGCGACCGGGCAGAACGGAACAGGCGCGGGACGCGGCACGGCTGGTTCGCCGACGAAATCGTCGCGGCAGCAGCCGCGTTCACGCCGGTCGACGTGGGGCCCAGCACCAATGTTGCGGTCTGCCGGGGCCGGACGAGCAGTTGCTCGGCCGCATGTGGGGCGAGCACCGGCCGGGACGCGGGCAGGGGCCGCGTGGGTAGGGGGCCATTGCGGCCGGGACGCACCGCGAAAGGAGTTCATGATCCTGCCACGCGACCATCGTGACAGCCAGCGAGGGGGTCCGTGGTCCTCTGGAGTCGATGCACTTGGACGAGACCGGAACCGACGGCACGTTTGGCGTTGCTGGCAAAGACCTGGTGGTAGGCCCACTCGGCTTGCAGGGTGCGGTTGCAGCGTTCGCCTTTGGCACGCTTCCTGATGGCGGCAGACTCGGGCCCGGGCCACACGGCGTTCCTGTCCCCCCAGCCGGTGTCGTTTCCGTCCAAGACGGCGCCGACGGACCCCAACTAACCTGATCTCAGGAGCTCGGCCTGTCATGAGGAGACTGCAGATGCGTAAGTTGGTCTACACCGGATTCATGTCGCTCGACGGCGTTCTGGACTCGCCCGGCGGACCCGAGGAAGGGCACCGCAGCGGTGGCTGGGTGGTGAAGGACCTGGAATTCGTCCCCGAGGCCTGGTCGCTGAAGGGCGAGGAACTGTCCGACACGACCGCGCTAATGTTCGGCCGCCGCAGTTACGAGGCCTTCGCCTCCGTCTGGCCCGCCTCGGAAGACCACGCCGCCTACCGGGAGCTGCCCAAGTATGTGGTGTCCAGCACGCTGCCCGACGATGCCCTCGTCGACGGGTGGGGGCCGACGACAATCCTGCGGACGACGGAAGACGTCGCCGGGCTCAAGGAGAGCGAGGGCGGTTCGATCTACATCCACGGCAGCGCCGAGCTTGCGCGGCGGCTGTCCGAGGCTGGCCTGATCGACCAGTACAACCTGCTCGTCTTCCCCGTCCTGCTCGGTGCCGGCAAGAGTCTGTTCCACCGGTTGGACCAGGACAAGCAGATGCTGTCGCTGCGGGAGTCGGAGAGCTACTCCAACGGGATCCTGAAGCTGATCTACGACGTCCGGCGCTGAGCCAGGTCGAGCGCGATCGCGCCGCCAGAACCGTCGCGCAGCTGCCCGGCGGTGCGCCCCACATAGGTGCGCAGTGCCCGGGCCAGGTGCGGCTCGTCGAAGTAGTCGAGTTTGGCGACCACGTCGGCGGCCGTGATACCGGCGGCCAGCAGCTCCGCCGCCGTGCGGGCCCGCTCGATCTGCCGGATGCCGCCGCGCGTGAGGCCGGTCGCGGCCCGGAAACGGCGTTCCACCGTTCGCCCCGACACAGCCGGGACACTGCCGCCGCGCAGGATCTCGGCGACCAGCGGGTCACGCACCACGATCTCGGCCCGCACCAGCCGCTCCACCAGCCCTTCGGCGTCATCGGCGCCCGGTATCTCCCAGCGCGCGCCATCCAGGCGGAAGGCTCGGCGTGTGGTGTCAGGAAGCTCGACACCACTGTCGACCAGCTGCGGTGTGGGCAGGGCCCGCAGCGAGGTGCCCACAGCGAAGTCGATTCCGGTGAACACAGCTCCCTCGGGGACCGGTGCTGTGCTCGTCCGGGTCTCGGGGCCGGTGACAGTCGCATGGCACTGGCCGTCCTGCTCCCAGAACACCAGGCCCCATCGCACCCCCGCGACCGACGTCATCGCCGTCACCTGCTCACTGGTGCAGGTCCACACACGGTCGACCCACGGCGAGTCCGACTCGCGCGTCACAAAGCGCAGCTCCACCAGCGAAGAATACGCCGCGCCGAGCTGCCCGCGCCGGGTCGGCAACGGGTCGCGCGCGGGCCCGGCGGGCACCGGCGTGCCCGCCGGGCGGCGTCAGCGTCTGCGGCCACTCCGCGACCAACCGCTGCCGATACCTGCGAGATGCAGAGCAAGCGTGGTCAGCCCGAGCAGCATCACATTCGTCGAGCTGAAGGCGTCGTTGGTGGAGATGTCAGCAGCGTTGATCAGGAACGCGATGAAGAACAGCACTGCGGAGATGATGGCCAACATGGTGTGGATCCCTTCGGGTTGGGGCTCGTCGCCCGTGTCCCTTGCGGATGCCCCGCAAACGCCCGAACACACAATGCCCGAACACGCAATCCGGCCTCCCACCATGAGCCTGCACCACCCCACACCACACACCCCTCCCCCGCCCGCACACCGGCCACGGCGATCACCGGAGCACCGCGTGCGGAGTATCCGAGTAACAGCCCGTAAGTGGTCACCTGAGTCGCCGTCAGCGGTCTGACACGGAGCCTTACGACCTGCGGTGGCGGGAGTCAGGGAGCGCAGTTGGTCGGGCAGGCCGCCGACACTTAGATCACGGTCTACAACGTCGGAGCGAGTCCCTGGTCAAACCGGTGCTGGACACCTTGTAGCGGGGCAGCGGCATCACCGTCGAGGTGCCCTACGGCGTTTACCGCCCCCTGGCTGCGAAGTTGCCGTAGGGGGAAGCCGAACGCCCGCGGACGTCTTCCTCGCCCCAGGAGGTCGGCGCGTTGGAGCGGTGGCCGGGGATCTGTTGGCCGGTCGGCCGGACGAGGTGATGGACATGGTGCCATCCGCCTACCCGGCCGAGGGGCGGGGACTGGGTCCTTCGCGCACCATGGTCCACAACGTCGACCAGGTCCCCGAGAAGAACCTGCCGCAGTCGGTGTTCAACCTGGCCGAACCGGAGTGGAAGGGCAAGGCGGGCATCGCTCCGACCACCACCAGTTCGTGCCAGGCGTACATTCACCCCTATGCGCCTCGAGCACGGCGACGAGCGAATCCAGAACTTCCTGGACGGCGCCGCCCGGAGCTCAGAGATGGCGAGAGGACGTACGCCGCCCTGTGCCGTCCCTGCCGGTCGGCAAAGCCGGTGGCACCTCCGCACCGAGGTGACGCGGACCTCACCCCGGCCCTCGCCTCCGCAGGGACGATGAGGTCGCGATCCGCTGTGCCAACGCTTTCTCTCCCTCCCCCACACCGCACTCGATGAAAGACACCGCAGCCCAGGCCGGGGGGTGCGCGGCCCGCCACAGCGGCCTGCGTACGATCACCGGGTTCCGCCGCCGCTGTGAGGAGTTCTGTCCGTTGACCGCCATTCCGCCGCCGCGCACCACGCCCGGCGCTGCCCTGCCCCTTCAGTTGCTCACCCGCGTCGAGGACGGCGAGCACCTGGGCGCCCTGCTGTGGCGGGCGGGCACCGGCTGGCGCATGATCAGCAGCGCCGTCCTGGGCGGCGGCATCGGCCAGCGCGCCTGGGTGATGAACGCGCAGGTCTCCCACGGATACCGCCGCACCGACCCCGAACGTCACCTCGCCGGCCTTGCACGCGACGCCGACGCGCGCGGAGAGGGGGTCGGCCTGATGACCGCCGCGGCCGTCCAGGCGTACGGGAGCGCGCACGACGGAGGCGTGGAGGCGGTCACCACCGCTGGGCTGGGCGTGCGCGGGTGGGCCGCCTCCCCGGCCCCCGGCATGGCCGAGGGGACGACTCCGGGCACCATCAACATCATCGCCGCCCTCCCGGTGGCGCTGACCGACTCAGCGTTGGTCAACGCGGTCGCCACGGCCACCGAAGCCAAGGTTCAGGCACTGCTGGAGAGCGGTTACGACTGCTCAGGCACGCCCACCGACGCCGTCTGTATCGCCACGCGCGTTGCTCGCCCAGGCGAGGAGCCCCATGCCTTCGCCGGCCCCCGCTCCGTGTGGGGCGCCCGGCTGGCGCGGGCCGTCCATGAGTCGGTACGCATAGCTGCGGCGCGCTGACAGATCGGCCACGACCTACGGCGACTGCGCCGCAATCGCCTCTGCCGCACCGGCGGCCGGCGGCTGGCGCCTGGCGTTGAGCCTCGCGCACGCCGTGCAGAAGAAGAGGTCGGCCGAGGTGCCCGACGTAAGGCTGTCTGCCCCGCCGGGGATAGACCGGCACGAGGAGGGGTCCGCGCCGCGTCTGGGCAGGGCCGTCCCGGTCAAGCCAGGGCGGCGCGGCGCTTTCGGGGGCCTGCGGGCAGCAGGGCTCCACGGCAGACGCCGCCGGCCACCCCAAGGCCCGAGCAGGCCCACACTCCGGGCATCTGCCGGTCCCGACCACCCACCGGAGCCCACGCGAGCCCCCGCCAGGAACGGGCCGACGAGTGACGCGCACGCATCCGGCCACCCGCCTCCACTCCCAGGTCTCGTCGAGACCGGCGCCTCTTGCTTCCCCCGCCTCGCCCCCGATACGCTCACCGACCATACCGACCGGCTGGTATGCCATGTGGCCATCTCAGTGCACCACGGACGACCTGCCGGACGTGACGCGCCACCTGTCCCACGCAACCGTCTGAGGAGCCGCCGACGATGAGCAGCATCAACCACCAGGTGCGCCTGGCTGCACGACCTGTCGGAGAGCCGCAGCCGACCGACTGGGAGCACACGGAGGAGCCGGTCGAGCAGCCGGGCGACGGGCAGTTCCTGGTGCAGGTGCTCTGTCTGTCGATCGATCCCGCGATGCGCGGCTGGATGAACGCGGGCAGGTCCTACATCCGCCCGGTGGAGATCGGTGAGGTCATGCGCGCCGGGGCCGTGGGCCGGGTGATCGCCTCGCGGCATCCCGGTTTCGCGGTCGGGGACCACGTGACGGGGTCGTTCGGTGTGCAGGAGTACTGCCTGTCGGACGGGAACGGCGTGACCAAGGTCGATCCGGCGGCGGCCCCCCTGCCCACGTATCTCGGCACTCTCGGCATGTCGGGCCTGACGGCCTACTTCGGCCTGATCGACATCGGGCGCCCCGAGCCGGGGCAGACGGTCGTCGTCTCCGGTGCGGCGGGGGCGGTCGGCAGCGTCGTCGGTCAGATCGCCAAGATCCTGGGCTGCAGGGTCGTAGGCATCGCCGGCGGCGAGGCCAAGTGCCGAATGCTCATCGACGAGTTCGGGTTCGACGCCGCCATCGACTACCAGAACGAGGACATCCGCAAGGCGCTGCGCGAACACGCTCCCGACGGCGTCGACGTGTACTTCGACAACGTCGGCGGCGACGTCCTGGACGCTGTGCTGCTGCGGCTGGCGCGGGGTGCCCGCGTCATCGTCTGCGGAGCGATCTCCCAGTACAACAGCACCCAGCCGCAGGGCCCCGCCAACTACCTTTCGCTGCTGGTCAATCGGGCCACCATGACCGGCATGGTCGTCTTCGACTACGCCGACCGCTACGGCGAGGGCATCGCGCAAATGGCCGCGTGGCGGGCGGAGGGGCGGCTGAAGTCCCGCGAGGACGTGGCTTCCGGTGGAGTGGCGGCCTTCCCCGACACCCTGATGCGGCTGTTCCGTGGTGAGAACCACGGCAAGCTCGTGCTGAAGATCGCGGACTGAGCGGGCGGGAGGGCAGGGAGCAAGCCGATGAAGGCACTGACCTACCACGGCCGTCATGACATCCGCTACGGCGATGTCCCCGCCCCGGCCGTGGCCAGCCCCACTGACGCGGTCGTCCAGGTGACCACAGCCGGCATCTGCGGCAGCGACCTGCACATCTTCCACGGCAACCCGTTCAGTTCGGAGTTGGGCTACACGCCGGGGCACGAGTGTGTCGGTGTGGTCGTCGACACCGGCGACCAGGTGAGCCGGTTCAAGCCGGGCGACCGGGTCCTGGTGCCCGCCTCGGCCGGCTGCACCCGGTGCCGGTCGTGCGCGGCCGGGTTCACCGCGCGGTGCGAGCGCGCCAAGTCCAGCACGGAGCTCTGCTACGGAGTCAGCCCGCAGCTCCCCGGCAGCCAGGCCCAGGCCCTCGCGGTGCCGTACGCCGACATCAACCTGGTGCACCTGCCAGCGGGCATCTCCGACGAGGCCGCCGTCGTCCTGACGGACAACGCCCCGACGGCCTGGTACGGCTGCCGCCGCGCCCGCATCCAGCCCGGCGAGACCGTTCTGGTCATCGGCCTCGGCCCGGTCGGTCTGATGGCGGCCCAGTCCGCCTTCGCGATGGGCGCCGCACGCGTGCTCGGTGCGGACCTGGTCGCGGAGCGCCGCGCCTTCGCCGCCGGCCTCGGGGTCGAGCCGGTCGAGGGTGAGGACGCGAAGGCCGCCGTGCGGGACATGACCGGCGGGCGCGGTCCGGACGCGGTGGTGGAGGCCGTGGGCTCGGACGCCACCATCGAGCTGGCCCTCAAGACCGTGCGGCAGGCAGGCCGGGTCAGCGTCATCGGCGTCAGCCAGAACAAGGCGTTTCCCTTCCACATGGGCCTGGCGCAGATCAAGGAGCTGGAGTTCGCCATCGGGCTGTGCTCGATCCACTACGAACTCCCCACCCTGATCGCCCTCGCCCAGGCCGGCCGGATCAAGCCGGAGGTCGTGGTGTCCCACCGCTTCCCCCTCTCCCAGGGCCCGGCGGCCTACAACCTGTTCGCCGAACGCTCCGACGGGGTTCGCAAGATCCTCCTCGACCCCACCTGCTGATCCGCTCGCGCCGGCGACCAGCCCGTGACGAGACCGCCCTGCGGGGGTCGGGGCCTCGCCCCGGGCCGGCCGCAGGCAGCCAAGTCGGCCGTGCCCGGGCGCGGCACGGTCTCCATTCGGATGGCGAGATCTGCGTCCATGATTCGCACTGAATGTGGCATTTACCTGGGGCTCGGCAGGGCGGTTACCGGGCTGGCTGCCATCGAGGAATTGGTTCGCTGTCCGAGGCGATCGCTTCTAGCCTCCGTCGCGTGATGACTGCTGAAGACGTGTTGTCTGTCCTGGCTCTGCTGCGACGGGCAGGGGTGGATGTCTGGGTCGGCGGAGGGTGGGGGATCGATGCTCTGGTACGCGAGCTGGTACGCGAGCAGACCCGAGACCATCGCGACCTGGACCTGATGCATCGACAAGATCAGGAAGCTGCCGCGGTGGCAGCCCTCTGCACGGCGGGTTTCGTGGAGAGCCTGAACTGGAGGCCCATTCGATTCGTCGTCACGGCCCCGGATGGCCGAGAGATCGACCTTCATCCCCTCATTTTTGGAGACGACGGCTCGGCGGCGCAGGCGTCACCCGAACCAGAGCGACCTTTCATCTATCCCTCCTCGTGCTTCGTAACAGGAACGATCAAGGGGACGAGGGTTCCGTGTCTGTCCGCCGAGCAGCAGGTCTACTTCCATCAGGGATACGAGCCAACGGACCGTGATCGGCATGACATGGCTCAACGCCGCCGAGCCTTTGGGACTGCCACCCATTTCTGAGGACTGATGCCAAGCCGCCGGGTCCTCGATGGCGTCCCCAGCAGCGGGCCTTCCCAGCCTGTCTGCCGGCCCGTCCCCGACCCCGACGAGCAAAAACGACGCGAAGCCCTCGGCGCCTCAGGGATGCGCAGGTGGACAAGGCGGACCCGGGCTGCACATATCCCGCCGTCTCCCCAGAGCTGAGCGTACTGAGGCGTGGGGCAATACACAGCCGCGTTGCGACTGCCGTCCACACGAGGCGGCAACACGCATTCGACCGGCGTACACCCCTGTCAACTGCGAGAACGGCCGATTCCTCACATGCTCCAACCCTGACCCTAGTTCCGGAATGGGACGTTCCAGGCTTTCGGTGTGAAGAGCGGGGTAACCGCGCGATCACGGCGTCGCCGGCACCACTGAAGTGGCGCGCCCGACAGATGAGCCCACAGGACGGACGAGGGAGCACAGCATGCGTGTAAACAGGCGGGTCGCAGCAATGACAGTGGCCGGCATTTGCGCCTTAGGCGCGGCCGGCTGCGGCTCCGACGACAGCGCCGAGAACGCGTTCGAGGGAGAGAGCGCGGATGCGATCGCGGCGAAGGCCGTCGAGGCGACCAGGGACGCCGATTCCATGCGCATGAAAGGCCAGGTCGAAGAGTCAGGCCAGAGCATGACCATCGACATGGCGGTGGACAACCAGAGCAACTGCCAGGGCACCATCACCCAGGCCGGCGCGAAGGCCGAGGTCCGGCGCACGGGCCAGACCCTCTATCTCAAGGGCGACGAGAAGTACTGGCAGACCAGCCTCAAGGGCCAACCGGGATCGGACACTGCCGTGGACAAGGCGGCCGGCAAGTGGGTCAAGATTCCGGGCCAGGACGACGAGATGGCCGGCATGTGCGACAAGCAGAAGCTGGTCGCCGCCCTGGACGAGGACAAGTCCGAACGACAGGGCATGAAGAAGGACGGCACCGCCGAGGTCGACGGGACGCAGGCCGTCAAGCTCACCAAGAAGTCCGGCGACGAGACACACACCCTGTTCGTCGCCGCCGAAGGCGAGCCGTACATCCTCAAGTCCGTCGTCGAAGGCGGCCAAACCCCGCAGACCACAACCTTCAGCAACTACGGCGACAAGGTCGCACCCGAGCAGCCCGCGGACGGCGACAGCGTCACCATCGAAGAGATCGCGGGCACCTCCTCGTAGGACGCAAGATTCGCACCAGGCCTGTATGAAGCACCGAACAGCGCAAGCCGCCCCACGCCACCGCCCGACCTCGCGCCGGGGCCTGACCCGCCCCGCAGCCACCGGGCGGGGCGCCGGGCGGACGGACTGAGTGCCCGTCAGCACACGGACACGGGAGTCCCTCCTTGCGGTGATCAGCTGTGCGGTGCCGCCTGTCGGCATCCGCGGTACAGCACAGTGGACTGATGCCGCCTCGCCCGCTGACCCTTTTGCCTTGGCCTGTTGAGCGTCACGGGCTGCGTCACCGTGCCTCCCGGCACGTCCCAGCCCGACGGCCGCCCGCAGGGCGTGCCCGTCCCAGCCTTCCCCCACCGGCCCGTGCCGCCGCCCACCACACCCGTGACCGCTCTTGCACCAGACTCCGCCCTGGTACGGGCTGAACCAAGCCCGCCGCGCAACAAGCCCCAACACCAACACGCCTCTCCCGAACGGCGCTCCGCAGTGCCCTCGCAGCCTCCCCAGACCGAAGCTCCCCCGCCGCGGCCCGCGCCCCACGCCCGTCCCGCAGCGCCCCAGCGCGGGGCGCAGCCCAAGGTGCATCCGCGGCCACGCGCGCAGCCGCCGGTCCCGCCATCGTCACCGGTCCGGCCTCAGCAGATGCACGACCTATGCCACCGCGCGGATGGAGTCGCCTCTTCAGAAATCGTGGACCTGTGCCACCAGACCTGGGGAAAACGCCCAGGCTGATCGCCTGACGGCAGCACGACGGCTCGGCTGGGCCGGACCGGGGCCGGGGACCGCGCGCGCCGTAGCCCTCGCAGACCGCCCCACCCCACTCCCCTCCTGAGAGACACGCGCCGCCTCGACCCCGCAGAACGAAGGCAGTGCCGGTGGTAATCGCCTGAGCCCTCAACGAACTCGCGTGAGAAACTCGGTGATCGGATCACCACGGCAGAAGGGACGCCGCTTGCCATGTCCGACGCCATACTGCCGCCGGTGCATCTCGCCAAGGTGGTGGACGGGCTCGCGGAGAACCCTTCGCTGCCAGCCGAGCTCGTGCGCCGCCTCCTCGGCCATCGCAAGGGCTTTGGCGGGGTGGCCAAGCGGCCGGACCTGAGCGAGGACGTGATCGCCGAGATCATTGCCACCGACGATCACTGGCTTACACACTCGCTCGCCCTCAACCGCAACATCCCACAAGCGTTCCGGATGATGCTCGCCGAGCACCCAGATCCCGCGATTCGCAGGGCTGTAGTCGTTGCTGCGGACGGCGCATCACGAGCACTGTTCGAACGGCTGCTCGGTGACGCTGACCCGCAGGTTCGCGAGCACTTGGCGGAGAGCGATCACGTGCCGGCAGACCTGAGGGCCCGGCTGGCGGCGGACACGCACCCAAAGGTCCGGGCAACGCTTGCCCAATGGTGGACGACGGCCCCGGAACCGGTGCGCCGACTGCTGCTGACAGATCCCGACGACTCAGTACGAGCCGGGGCCTGCGCGACCTACTTCCGCCGAGTTCCCCATCCTGTTCCGCCGGCAGACCTGGTCCCGGAGCTGCTGGCCGACCCGGTCACACGCGCCGGGGCGGTACGCCACTGCACGCTGGACAACGCCACCGCACGCCGGCTGGCCGAGGATCCGAACGACGAGGTGCGCGAGCAACTCGCGCAGCACCCCGACCTCCCAGCGGCACTGCGCGACAAGCTCGCGCAGGATCCCAACCTGCGCGTCGCGCTCCGTGTCTTCGCCCGTCAGGACACCCCAGAGCCGACTCGAGCCGCGATCCACGCACAAATCCTGTCCGACGACGTCCCCCCATGGGGCTCGCTCACGAACCACGAAGCGCTGGACGACGACGCTCTCGAACGGGAACTCATGGGCGACATAGCCCGCGCGGAACTTCGAGCACTGCGCCTGCCCTGGGTGACGACCGACCCACTGCCCTACGTGGACTCGCCATACGCCTGCTTCCGCGCCTCGGCAGCGATGTCCGACCACCTCCCACCGCCGCTCGTCGCACGACTCCTCAACGACGAGGAGAGCAGCGTCCGCACCACGATGGCTCTCCACGCCCGAGAGCAGATCGATCCCGACACCGCCGAGCGCATCGACCGGACTTCCCGCCCTGACAAGAAAGTCCGGTGGCGTCCGGCCGACGACATTCCCCTGCCGACATACGTACTTCGACGCCTGGCCACGGACACTGACCCGAGAATGAGGCAGTTGGCCCCACGCGACCCCGACCTGCCACTCGAACTGGCGCGCCGCCTGGCAGCTGACCCCGACCACAGGGTGCGTCGCACCATCGCGACCCATCCCAGGCTTCCGGCCGACGAGCTGATACGGCTGCTGGCTGATCCGTCCGAATACGTCGCGTCCGCCGCGGCCGCAAACCCCAACCTGCCAACCACAGGCATGTACCGGCTGCTCGCCCTCGCAGGCTTGTGACGCTCGATTTGCGCGTCTCTGCTACCGGATCAGGACAGTGCGGGACGTCGGGCTGCCGGGTGGGGCTCTTCGTGCCGCTCGTGCCGGTCAGAATTCCGTGCCAACGATCCGCTGCACGACGGCGAACGCCTGACGACCGGGACGGTGTCCTCTCCCGCGCACGCGTCGACCGGCCCGCTGGCAAGAACGAAGTGACACCTCCACCAGGAGGAGCCTCTACGGCCTTCACCATCGGAGGCACAACGTGACCACTGCCCGCCGGTACGACCCCCAGCCCCAGCTGTCGTGGGCTGCCGGATCCAGTGCCGCGCGGTATGGCCACCTCGAAGACCGGCAACAGCCCCACGATCCGGGTGGCGTCGTCGGCGTCGAGGTCGGCGAGGTGCAGGTCCCGACCTCGACGCGGAGCAGCCGCGGGAACGAGGTCGCGAGACGAACACGGCGCCGGTGGTTGTGGGGCACGGCGGTGCCCTTGGCCGGCTACACCGAAGTTCCCGCAGAAGCGGACAGCCAGGCAGCATACGACGCCAATGGGACTGCGCCTTCTCAAGGCCGACGCCATCCCCATGGCCTTGTCCCGGCCTATGTCGCCGCCCCGAGCAACTCACCCTCTGGCTGGCACAACGCGTCAGGGGAAGGGCCGCTTCGACCTCCCCATCCAGGCATCCCGACTACCCAGAAGATCCGCGCTCATGTCCGGTCGACTGCCAGGACTGCACGGCGATCATCAGATGCTCCCGCAGCGGTACCGGCATCGGCTTCCCGGTCGTGGCCGAGTTGATCGCCTCGGCGACCTCCCGCAGTTTGATGTTGGCGTGCTGGGAGACGGTCACCAGGATCTCCCATGCCTCCTCCGGCTTGCAGCCGAAGCCCGCCATCAGGACGCCACGGGCCATGTCGATGGCCGGTCGGCTCTCCATCGCATGCTTGAGTTGCTCATTCTCCCGCTGCAACTCCACTGCTTCATCCGGACGGACGCCGTCCCCGCTCACACTCTCCGCTGCACAGCTTTCACTCACACGGGACGCATGAGCCGATCCAAAGCGATCATGCCTGTATCGATGCTGGGGAGGTCGCATATCAAACGCCTGCCCGATACCCGCTTCAGCACACCGTGCGCCAGGCAATGTACCCCTCCCGGAGCTATCACTACACATCCGGCAAAAGCCACCAGTAGTGCACATACAGGCACTCAACCCGTCGTTTAACCGCGTCCTCGTTGGGGGTGGGAGATGGCGGAGGCCGTTTTCGAGTCCGTCAGGTACTCCGCGATGTGTCAGGACTGTGGTGCGGAGCTGGAGTGCTGCCCTGCCGGGCCGACAACGGGAACAGATGCTCTCCGAGCATGGGCCAGCGAGGCATCTGGCGTCGCCGCAGTAGCTACTCGCCTGCTCAACGGGCAAGGGCTCGACGCCGGGCCGCATCCAGTTGAGGTACGCAACCAGTCGAGGTGGTCGATCTCGTGCGCGACAAGGCGGGTCAGCCCCGCGTTCGTAGACTGGTCTCGGGCAGTTCCTCGGCCATTGGGGACAACACCTGCCGTTCAGCGGCCACTCGAAGCAGTGTCAGTCCTTGAAAAAGTCGCCCAGGGCGGCGGAGAGCGGGCCGGGAGCTTCCTCGGCCACATGGTGGCCGGCGTCGATACCGTGGCCGCGCACATCGTCGGCCCAGTCACGCCAGATGGCGCGAGGGTCGCCGTAGAGGTCCTCCAAATCGTCTCGGAGAGACCACAGGACCAGAACCGGGCAGCCGATCCGTGCTCCTCGGCCCTGGTCGGCCTCCTCCTGTCGGCAGTCCACCGTGATGCCGGCACGGTAGTCCTCCAACATGGCGCGGACGACGTCCGGATTCCTGGTGGCGGCCCGCCACTCGTCGTAGTTTTCCTGGCCCATGGCCTCGGGGTCGCCGCGGTACCAGGCGTCGGGATCGGCGTTGATGACGCGCTCGGGGATTTCTGGCTGGGCGAAGAAGAACCAGTGCCACCACGCGGTGGCGAAACGGGCGTCGGCCCGAGCAAGATGCTCGCTCAGCGGCAGACCGTCCACGAATGCCACCCGGGTCACCGCGGAGGGGTGGTCCAGCACGAGCCGGAGCGCCACGGCGGCCCCACGGTCGTGGCCGACCAGCCCGAAGCGCTGATGCCCGAGCGCCTGCATGACTTCGACCATGTCCTCCGCTACGACACGCTTGGAGTGCGGGACGTGGTCTGGAGCGGGCGCCGGGCCACGGGATCGCCCATAGCCGCGCAAGTCGGGACAGACAACGGTGAAGCCCCGCCGTACCAGGATGGGCGCCACCCGATGCCAGGTAGCCGACGTCCGCGGGTGGCCATGCAACAACAGGAGCGGCGGGCCCTCACCCCCGTACCGAACGAAGACGGACGCCTCACCCGTGCGCACCGTCCTGGTGGCGAACTCCTCAAACATGAAATGCCCCTTCCTATACGCGACTCGGTCCGCGATGCCCCGCCGTCCCCCATGCCCATGGAGGGCCCCGACGCGTCATCTGGATGGCCGAGAAGCCGGGGTGCTCATCGAGGGCTTGGCCAAGGCCCTGGCCAACTCTGGTCAGGACAAGGTGCCCTTCTGTCAGCACTCGAACCCGCATCTCGACGTCTACGTCGCCCGGTCGGCCACGACGCCGGTCTCTTCGCGCACTTCGTGCAGGCTTGCTTCGACGATTTCTTCGTGGGCGCCGTCGAGGGGCCCACGTCGGAGGCCACGGCCCTGACGCGTACAACGCGCCTACCGGCCGCGTCAGCAACGGCTGCGGGCTGACAGCAGTCCGGCGCGGCGGGGTCAGCTGGGGCTCTGCTCGTATACCTCGCGGTCGACGGCTGGTGGCCTTGCCTCCGTGGCGTCCGAGGCGCTTGCGGTTTACGGTCCGGTCGGCGGGCTGTGGGGTCACGGCCCGGATCCCTCGCCGACGCAGATGGGTCTGGGTGACTCCGGACGGATAGGCCTACGGCGTTCGTACGCCGCGTCCCACTCGGCGGGGTCGTCAATGCCCGGCAAGCTCGCCCCGCTCTCCCGGTCCGGCTCAGTGCCCTTCACAGGTTCCGTTCATCGCCCGACCGAGCGACTCCGGTCCCCGTCGCCGCCCGGGGCGGGCTCCGTGGCGAGGATGTGCTGTACCTGCCAGCGGGCCTCTTCCCAGCGGGCACGGCGTGCGACAAGCCGTTCGTCCGCACCGTCAGGGATCCGGTGCGCATACCAGCGGCCGACCTCTGCCTGCAGCTCGCGGGTGACGTCCGCACAGCGCAGCGGGGTGCCCGGCACACGTCCTTTCGCCTTGTCCAGCAGCCGCTCGGTGCCCACCCTTACGGCCTGCGCCGTCAGCCCCGCTCCCTGTGCGAGAAGGTTCCGGTTGGCCCTCCCACCGCTCGGCGGCCTCGTAAAGCCGCTCGTGCGCCGTGAGCAGCCCGGGGGTGGCCTCGCCCAGTTCGATCGCCTCGTGGGCGGCCGTGATGCGTTCCTGGCAGGTGGCCATCACCTCGTCATCGATCTCCGCCCGTGGAACGTCCAGCACATGCTGTGCAAAATCCATCGCCAAGTGGGCCGCCCGCTGCTGATTGATCTGATCAAGCAGTTCGAGCATCCTTGCCACGACTCCTCTTCCGGCGGACACACCTCCAACGGACGCTGCCGCGCTCAGACTCCGGTACTCCGCGGGGCTCGGCATCAATGCCATTCCTCGGGATTGAGCGCGACCCCGACGTACCCCTCCCCCGTGGTGACGGTCAGGCACGGCTGGCCCACACGGAGTTCGATCTTGTCGGGATCGAAGGCACTGAACTGGAACACGAAGTGCTCCGCGACGGCAGCGCGGCCCAGGGGGAATCCATCCAGGTCCACCGCCGAGTTCGCGCGATCCGCTCCTTGGCAGAGAACCGAGACGAAGAGGGGGAAGTGCTCCGTCCCGAGCAATCGATCCGCGCCATCAATGACAACTGCGATCCCGACCCCGCCAGTCACTGCGCCGCACAGATCGTCCAGGCAGTCCACCATGGCATCCCAGTTCCTGCCGAAGTAGCCCGGAAATTCTAGAGCTTCGGCGAACGCCTTGTAGATACCGTGCTCAGTCACCAGCTCGCGGCTGTCGAGACGGTAGACACGTCCGCCCCGCGCTTTCAGGGCAGCCAACTGCCGACGGATCTCGGCGTCTGCCTGCGGTGCGAAGACGACCCAGGGCTCGCCGGTCCCCGTGATGTCGAAGCCTGTCATTTCTGATCACCCTGTGAATTGACCAACGCAGTAGAAAGTGCCGTAGTGGTCAGGCGTGTAATACGCGGGACCGGAGTCATCCTGCGGGAGGTCGACCCTGGCATTGACGTCCCATTCCTTGTATTTGCCCCGGGAAACTGGGACTTGTCGTTACCCCAGTTCGCGTTGCCAGCGTAGCCGTCGGCCTTTCCGATGCTTCCGGGCCTGTCGGACCAACTGTGGGGCCTTGGACGTAAGCGACCGAGTTCGGGGCCGGTAGCAGCCCCAGGGGGATCAGCGCCTCGGCTGGCACCGCGTTCAGCCAGATCCCGTCCTCGCAGGGATTCCAGCAGATGCGTAACCGCCAGGTTACACTTCCTGATGTGGACGACCTGAGCGAGGTAGCCGAGGCCATCGCCGATCCGGTGCGCCGGGAGATCATGCTCCTCTTGCGCCACACCCCCCTGCCGGCTGGAGAGATCGCTGCCCGGTTTCCCATCAGTCGGCCTGCGGTGAGCCGCCATCTGCGGGTACTGCGTGAGGCCGGTCTGGTCCAGGACGAACCAAGGGGACGCCACCGCCGGTACTCGCTCGTACCCAGCAGGCTGAGCCAACTGGCCACATGGCTCGCCCTGTTCGACACCCGGCAGCCCGGCTGGTCGCAGCGTCTGGCGGCGCTGGAGACCGAGGTCCACCGCACGCGCAGGGACCGCCAACGGACCGAGCCTGACAGCAACTCGCCGACCACGCCCAGCTCCAGGAAGGACACGGCATGACCCCTGAACCCACTGGACGACTCCAAGCCACGCCGTCCGGATACGACCTCGTCCTCACCCGCACCTACCGCGCCTCCGCGAACGACGTCTGGGCAAGCGTCACCGAGCCGGAGCGCACCGCCCGCTGGTTCGGGCCCTGGCGCGGCGAGTCCGGGCCAGGCCGCACCGTCGAAGTGCAGATGGCGTTCGAGGAGTCGGCACCCTGGTGCCCGATGCGCATCGAAGCATGTGAACCGCCCCGTCGTCTCGCCGTGTCAATGGAGGACGAGGCCGGCTCCTGGTTGCTCGAATTGCTGCTGACCGAGACGGACGGCACCACCGAGCTCCAACTGATTCATCATCTCGCCTCGACCGAACAGCTGGGCGCGACCGGTCCCGGTTGGGAGTACTACCTGGACATGCTCACCGCCTCACGTAGCGGCGGGCCCCAGCCGGACTTCGGGGACTACTACCCCGCCCAGAAGGCGTATTACGACTCTTTGGCCTGAACCGGCGCCAACTTCCGTCAGTGTGCGCCGCTCGACGCAAACGTTGCCTCCCACTCCACCTGATCTGAAGGCGCAGGCTACGCAGACAGGTGCGTTCCGCCGATTCCTTGACGGTCTGGCATCAGGGCGAAAGCGCGATCAGCCGCGGTTGGGGTCCCCGATGCCACGGACTGTTGCAGGAGTTCGCGGTGGCGCAGCAAGGGTGCGTGCCGGTCCTGCGGCGCAGTGGACAGCAAATCGTCGATTCCCGCCAGCATGCGCCGCGAGACCTGCGGACTGCCAACAGCGCAGCCCCGCACTTCTGCCAGTCCGAGATCTACCAGCTCGGTCCACGAGGGAACAGAACGAATCAGCCGCACCTCGCCCGCGCTGTCCCGATAGCAGGCGGTGTGCAAAGGCCAGTGGCTCAAGGTGGACAGCAACTGAACGACCCTGTCCAACGCCTGTACGGCGGTCGTCGGGTCGTTGATGGCGGACGACATGGCGCGCAGGGCAATGTCGGATAGTTGACGCAGACCGAAGGAAATGTCCTGGTGAAAGGTGCGCTCGACGCCCGTCGACATGGTGTGCCGCAGGTCTTGGCTCACGGGAAGGGAATTGCCGTAGACCGCCAGCACGGGTGTGCCGGGGACTAGGAAGTCTCCGATCCTTGGGATGAGCCGCAGGACTACATCGTGCTTGCGCGCGGCGCGTACGAGCCGGTCGGTGTGGACTTCATGCAGCACTCCGGCAGGACCGTCATGACGGATCCACGCCGTCGGCGAAGCCTGTGGGGTAGGGCTGGGGTCCATCAAAGTCCCCGGGATGGACGAGAAGCTTCGCAGGGACTCCCGGGCGATCCGCGCGATGACGTGGCTGATCCGCATCAATCGCAGGGTGGTGTTCACGTAGAGGACGAAGAGCAGCAGGCTCAGCCCGACCATGAGCACGGTGAGGAAAGCCTGAACAAAGGGGACGGACGTCACCGCGCTCGGGTTGGGCGCACTGTCGTAGGAAGTGAGCACGAGCAGCGTCAGAACGAAGGTGGCGAGAAACACCGCAAAGGTCGCCTTCGTGATGCGGCTGCGGACGAACAGCCGCACCACGCGGGGAGTGAATTGGCCACTCGCCATCTGCACGGCGACCAGGGAGATACTGAAAACCACACCGATGAACGTCATCATCGCGGCGCTGACAGCACTCACGACGCTCTTCGCGTCATCGGCGAACCGCTGGAGTTCCGTCAGCATTTCCAGGTCGCCGTCCCGTTTCAACGCCTCGACGATGGCGGCGTCCAGTTCGCTGGCCGCGAGCCAGAGAAAGAAGACAGCCGCCATGGCCGCGGTCGGTGCGAACCAGAAGGAATCCCGCAACTGCTCTCCGCGCGGCCACGGCAACCGCCGACGAGGCACACCCGGACCGACGTCCCTGACGTTCATGGCTAGACGATAGGCAAACTGCCGCACCGAACCGCTGCGATCACGCGATTGCTCCGAGCCCGCGTGTCGCGCCCACACGGACACGTCACCGTGCTCTGTCCTCGTACCACGAGGCCGACGAAAAGGCGGCACACCAACGCACAGCCCATCGAACCGGCCGCCGCGGACGAGTGTTCGGCATACCCCGCTGGGCGTCGTCGAGCGAGAGCCAGCAGTGCCCGGCCGCGAGGCAGGTCGGCGTGAGACGCCACCACGTGGTGGGAACCCCGGGCCGGCAACGGGGGTTCGGCCGAACCGAGCGACGCGGACCAGCCGTGGACCCGTGCTCGTACCGCTTCGGCCGTGTGCCCTCCGCCCCGCCCGTCAGCTCCCTGCCAGGATTGGCAGCACAGCCTCCACCGCGTCCGGGGAGGGCCGGCCCGCCGCCCACCACTGGCCGGACGTTTTACGGAACGGGTACCAGAGACCGTCCGGTCCGTACCGCAACTCGATGCCGTGGCCGACCAGTTGGAGGCGGCCGCCGGTGCGGCGCAGCGAGGGAGGGCGGCTCAGGCCAGGAAGCGTGGTGAGAAGTCTTTCGCGTGCCGCCGTCTCCGCGCCACGTGGTGGCACCTGGCCTCCGTCGAGGACGGCCAGCGCGGGTTCGCCCCCGTACCTCCACGCCACGCTTGCCCGCGCGAGCCCGGCACGTGCCTGGTCGGAACTGTTCAGCAGACGGCCGACGACGCGAAGGTCGCCGTCCGCTCGTGCCGCGCGTCGGACGGTGTCCCGCCAGGAGTCGCTGTAGAGCCAGAGCTGGGCGGAGGGGGCGCCTCCAGCGGCTAGGGCATGGCGATAGGCAGCGGCGGCACGGTGTACGGCGTCGTCGGCAAGCGTGCGCAGCCGGTCGGGATGTACAAGGCTGTCTTTGTGGCCCGGATCCGGGAAAGGCCCGATGGCGGCGCCGGCGAGGGCGGGGCCGGTCTGCGGGGCGGGCAGCGTCGGCAGGGCAGGCAGCCCGCCGTCCCGCCTGGCCCGCGCGAACGCCTCGCCGGCCGGGACTGCGCGAGCCCTGCAGGCCGTGGCCAGTTCCGCCTCTTGGGCGGCCTGTTCAGCAGTGGCGGCCTCGCGTTCGGCGCACCGGAGCGCTGCTTCCTCACGCACCGAGTCCAAGAGGTGACCGTGGAGCAGCAGGAGCGCGTCGGGGCGGGCGTCGATGGCCCGGGCGTACTGGTAGGAGACGGCGGCCGCGTGTTTGCAGGGGAAGCCCCAGTCAGGGCAGGTGCACTCGTAGTCGGTGAGGCCGGGCCGGGGAACCAGGGCGATGTCTTCGAAGGCAGCGATACGTGCGGTGGCCTCGCCGAGTTCCCCTCGAAACAGTTCGGCGGCGGCGTCGACGTCGTCCGACCATGCCTCGATCAGCCGGTCCCAGTCCGCCTGGGGAAGCTCGGGGACGCGGAGGGTTACCCGGTACGGGTGGCGGCCACTACCGGTGACCCGGGCGGACAATTCGCCCGCGCGCACGGTGATGTCTCCGACCGCCCCGCGCCGGGCATAGCTGAGGGCACGGTCGAGCCGGGCCGCCTGCCCGGAGTCCCGTCCACGGGAACTCTCCAAGGAGGCGATCCACAGGATGCCCCATGGCCGGTTCGTCAGCTTCCGTTGTCCCGACACTGCGGGCTCCTTGGGGAGAACCAGCCCGGCGTGACGCTTCCTTGTGCCGTTGCGGCTCATCGGCTGCTCCGATCTGCCGTGCCGTGCAGGGCGACGAGGTCGGCGAGTTCGTCATCGGTCAGGTCACTGATCGCGGCCTCTCGCCCGTTTCCGCGGAGCACGGAGTCCGCCAGGTCGCGCTTGGAGGAGATGAGCTGTGCGATGCGCTCCTCGACTGTTCCTTCGGTGACCAGCCGGTGGACCTGGACCGGCTGGGTCTGGCCGATGCGGTAGGCGCGGTCGGTGGCCTGGTCCTCGACGGCGGGGTTCCACCAGCGGTCGTAGTGGACGACGTGGGAGGCCCGGGTGAGATTGAGGCCGGTGCCGGCCGCTTTGAGTGAGAGCAGGAACACCGGGACTTCGCCTCGCTGGAAGGCGTCGACCATCTCCTCGCGGCGGTGCACCGGCGTCCCGCCGTGCAGCAGCAGTGTCCGCACATCGCGCCGGGCGAGATGCGACTCGAGTATCCGCGCCATCCGCGTGTACTGGGTGAAGACCAGTACGGACGCGTTCTCGGTCAGGAGGACGTCGATCAGTTCGTCGAGGAGTTCGAGTTTGCCGCTGCGTCCGGTGAGGCGGGCCGCTGTGTCCTCCTTCAGGTAGTGGGCGGGATGGTTGCAGATCTGTTTGAGGGCGGTGAGAAGTTTGAGGACCAGGCCGTGCCGGGTGATGCCCTGCGCGCTGCGGATCTCGTCCAGCGACTCTCGCACCTGTGCCTCGTACAGCACGGTCTGTTCCCGGGTCAGCCGGACGGGGTGGTCGGTCTCGGTCTTGGACGGGAGTTCGGGGGCGATGCCCGGGTCGGATTTGCGGCGGCGCAGCACGAAGGGGCGGATGAGACGGCCCAGCCGGTCGGCGGCCGCCGCGTCGGCTTCGGCCTCGCTGCCGCGGGCGACGCGTTCGGCGGGCCGGCCGTAGCGGTCCCGGAAGGCGCGGAGCGGGCCGAGCAGGCCAGGCGTGGCCCAGTCCAGGAGCGACCAGAGTTCGGTGAGGTTGTTCTCCACCGGTGTGCCGGAGAGAGCGACCCGAGCCTGGGCGGGGAGGGCACGCAGGGCCTTGGCGGTGACCGAGGCGGGATTCTTGGCGTGCTGCGCCTCGTCGGCCACGACGAGCCCCCACGGTCCGGCCTCGCGGAGGCGGGACAGGTCCTGGCGGAGTGTGCCGTACGTGGTGAGGACGATCTCCCCGGGCCGGAGGCCCCCGAGGTCCCGCGCGGGTCCGTGATGGCGCCGCCAGGGGGTGCCGGGCGCGAACCTGTCGATCTCCCGCCCCCAGTTGCCGAGCAGCGAGGCGGGACACACCACCAGGGTGGGGCCGCAGTCCGTCCGCGGATCCTCCTGTCGGCGCAGGTGGAGAGCGATGGCGGTGATCGTCTTACCCAGCCCCATGTCGTCCGCGAGGCAGGCGCCCAGGCCGAGGCGGGTGAGCCGGTCCAGCCAGGCCAGGCCACGCAGCTGGTACCCGCGCAGGGTGGCCTCCAGCCCGGCGGGAGGCAGCAGTTCGGCATCCGCGGCGTGCTCAGGTGCGGTCAGCCGGTCCCTGAGGGTGGCAAGCCAGCCGTTGGGCCGCACCGGGGTGAAGGTTCCGTCCTCTGCTGTCACTTCGCCTGTGAGGACGGCCGTCAGTGCCTCCAGGGCGCCCAGCTCACGCGGCCGCGTCCGGGCTTTGCGTACCAGCGCGTCGTCGACCACCACCCACTGGTCCCGCAGCCGTACCAGCGGGCGCCCGGCCCGTGCCAGCCGGTCGAGCTCCGCGGGGGTGAGAGTGCGGTCGCCCACCGCCAGCTCCCAGCGGAAGGAGAGCAGCGCGTCGGCTGTGAAGAACCCCGATCCCTCCGGTTCTTCGTCCGGTAATCCGCTCGCGGGCTCGAGGACTGCCTGTACGCCGAGGTCCTGGACCAGGTCCTTCGGCAGGAGCACCGACACGCCCATCCGCGCCAAGGCGCCGATGCAGTCGTCCAGCAAGGCGACAAAAGCGTCGTCGTCCACATCCAGAGCATCCGGCGCGGCGGGCTCCAGCAGCCCGAGGAGTGCGGGCCAGACCTCGGCGGCCGCCCGCAACATCGCATCGACGCGAGCACGGTCTCCAGAGCTGAATCCGTCCGCGGTTCCGCTGCGCACCGCGACGAGGTCGGCGAACAGCAAGGGATCCGCCAGCGAGTGCACCTGAGGCACACAGCGCACCATCGTGCCGTGGCGGTCGGCGGCGCCCCTGTCATCGGCCGCGCCGTCGAAGTGCTGACCGGTGTCCGGCAGTTCGAAGCGGAGGGAGAGCTTGACGCCGGCGTCTCGCCCGTTGGCGACCTTGGCTGCCCAGCCCCACAGCCCGGGCAGATGCCGGGGCTCCCGACCGGCGAACGCGGCCTGCCCTGCCGCGGCGGCAGCGGCGGGCGTACGCGGCAGCAAGTCGGCCACAGCGTCCAGGAACAGACGCAGCCGGTCGTACGGATGCTGCAGCAGCAACGGCGTACGTCCATGCCCGGCCCGCGGTAACGGAGTGGCGTACGCGGCGGGGTCAAGGGATCCGGCCAGGGCCCGGACCCACCCGGCGTCCTCGTGCGAGAACGGACCGAGCCGCCAGGCGTCGTACCCGCCGGCGCTCAGCCCGGGCAGCAACAGGCCACGACCGGCCATGTACAGCGCGTAGAGGGCCGCATGGCGCCACGCGGCGCCGGTCGGGGTGAGCCGCTCCGGCGGCTCGTCGAGCAGCAACGGAAGAGCGTCGGCGAGCGGACACACTACCGCGGGAACGGTCCGTCGCCGTCCGCCGCGACCGTGCGGCACAACCACCACGAGCTCTTCGGTGGGGGCACCGGTCGGCAGCCGCCCGTTCGAGGCATGGAAGGCGATCCGTCCTGAGCGCGGAGGATCGCCCGGCAGGAACACAGCCGTGCACCGCCGCAGGTCCCCCCACCACGCCGGGTTGAACACGACAGTTCCGGGAACGGTTGACACCTGCTCCGGCCCCGGCTGTGGCTCCGGCGTGGCGGGCGGATCCACCGTCCGCCGTCGGGCGGCAGGGATGAGCCCCTCGGGCAGGTGGGGATCGTCGATCTCCCGGCCGTCCACGTCGAAGTACCGAGCGCTCCGCTCTTGACCTTTGTCGTTCGTGGTCACCACGCGGTAGACCGTGGCCATCGTCTGGTTCCTCTGCCGCTGATCGCTCCGTGCCGTGGGTGCACCGGCCGGATTGCATCAACGCTAGTGGAGCGGACCGCCTCCTGGTGAAGCCCTCCGCGATCGTGGCCGCCCCATCTCAAGGCACCAACCACCCACGCATGGCCCCGAACTCTCCTACGACGCCTTAGCGGCTGCAGGGAACCACGAGAAGTCAAGGCCGCTGATGCCTGTCGCGACAGTCCGCAGGCGGCGCGCCGCGCACCGGAACTCGACCGCATCGAGGTCAGCTGAGCGATTCCCGCACGGATGCGTATCAGCGCTTCACCGGCGCTGACTGCTCTAGCCGTCACCAGCTGCGCGCCCCCTGAGGGCTGCACCGACCGGACAGCGCAGCGCGGACCGCCCGACCGGACCGCGCCAGACCCGCAGTCACAGCCACAGTCACAGCCAGTGCGTCCTTCACCGAGCCTGCCCACAAGGCCGCAGCCTAGGACGACTCCCGCACCACCAACTCCGTCGGTAGCGTCAACTGCCGCTCAGCGGAGGCGACATCGCTGATCTCGTCGAGCAGAATCGCCGCCATCGTCCGTCCCAGTTCCTCGACCGGTTGCCGGACCGTGGTCAGGGGCGGGTTGGTGTGGCGGGCGAGGACGGAGTCCTCGAAGCCGACGACGGCGACGTCGCCCGGTACCTGCCGTCCCTGGCGGCGCAGTTCGCTCAGGGCGCTGACGGCCATCAGGTCGGAGGCGGCGAAAACGGCGTCCAGGTCGGGCGCACGTTCAAGAAGCGAACGCATCGCCCGGCGACCGCCCTCTTCGGTGAAGTCGCCCGCCTCGACCAGGAGTTCGTCGGCCGCGATCCCCGCCTCCTCGTGGGCGGCGCGCCAGCCCTCGAGGCGGCTGCGGCCGACGTCCATGTCGAGGGCGCCGGTGATGGTGGCGATGCGGCGCCGGCCCCCGGCCAGCAGATGCCGTACGGCCGCGGCGGCGCCCCCCGCGTTGTCGGCGGTGACGTAGCTGAGCGGCTCGTTCTCGTCGCGGCGGCCCGCCAGCACCGTGGGCAGGCCCATCTCCTCCAGCATGCCGGGCAGTTGGTCGTGGGCGTGGACGGAGACCAGCAGGACGCCGTCGACCCGGCGGGTCGCCACCGACGCGGCCAGCTGGTCGCGCTCGGACTGGTCACGGACGAGCATCAGCTGGAGCTGCGTGCGGGTCTCGGAGAGTGCGCCGCTCACGCCGCGGATCAGGGCGGCGAAGTAGGGCTCCGAGCCGAGCCGGCTCTCCGACTCGGGGATGACCAGGGCGACGGCGTTGGTGCGGTTGGTGACCAGTCCGCGGGCGACGGAGTTGGGGACGTAGTCCAGCTCCTTGATCGCGGCCAGGACCCGGGCCCGCGCGTCGGCGCTGACGAGTTCCGAGCCGTTGATGACGCGGGACACCGTGGTCCGACCCACCCCGGCCCGGGCGGCGACTGTCTTGATCGTGGGACGGCGGTTCCCTGTCATGTGCTCCTCCCGGCAGCAGCCGCGGCGGCACCGGCCGCGGACGTGACCAGCGGCAATTGTGGCAGACGCGGGACGGGGGACTGCACCCCCGCCAACGTCACGAACCGAACACCGCACCCGGGTTTGGGTCACGAATTGTTTTCAAGTTATTGACATAGCCGATCCCTGCCACGAGTCTTCCATCCACCGGTGGGCACGTTCCCACCCACTGATGGGAACGTGCCCACCGACAAAACGCCCTACCCCGTAGATCGCGGAACCCGCTGCTCCGGTGCGTCAGCGCCGCCGCTTGGAGGAAGAAACATGGCAACTGTTCGAAGGTCATCAAGGACCAGAGCGCTCGCGGCCGTCGCGGCCACCGGCGCGCTGGCACTCCTCGTCGGCTGCGGCGGCAGCGACGACTCCGTCACCGGCGGCGGCAAGAAGGACGGCAAGGTCGTCATCACCGTCGGCCTGTACGGAGTGATGGGCTTCAAGGAGACGGGCCTGCTGGAGCAGTACGAGAAGGAGAACCCGGGCGTCGAGATCAAGGCCGAGATAGCCGGTGACGAGCAGACCTACTACACCGCGCTGCAGACCCACCTCGCGGCAGGCAAGGGCCTGAAGGACATCCAGGGCATCGAGATCGGCCGGGCCAAGGAGATCGTCGACACCCAGGCCGACAAGTTCGCGGACTTCTCCGACGTGCCGGGCATCGACCACTTCCTGCCGTGGAAGCAGTCCCAGATCACCACCGAGGACGGCAAGGTCCTGGGCGTCGGCACCGACATCGGCCCGATGGCGGTCTGCTACCGCAAGGACTACTTCGAGAAGGCCGGCCTGCCCACCGACCGCGACGAGGTCGCCAAGCTGTGGGAGGGCGACTGGAAGAAGTACGTCGAGGTCGGCCGCGCCTTCAAGAAGGACTTCAAGGGCGGTGACGTGGCGTTCATGGACGCCGCCAGCGGCCTGTTCAACGCCATGGTCTACGGCTACCCGGAGCAGTACTACAACGCGCAGGGCGAGCTGATCTACGACAAGAACCCGGCCGTCAAGGAGGCCTGGAACCTCGCCGCGGACGCCGCCGAGGACGGCCTGAGCGCCAAGCTGCGCCAGTTCCAGCCTGGTTGGGACCCCGGTCTGGCCAACGGCACGTTCGCCACGGCCGTCTGTCCGGCCTGGATGCTCGGCCACATCGGTGAGAAGGCCGGCGAGGCGAACAAGGGCAAGTGGGACGTCGCCAAGGCCCCCAAGGGCGCCAACTGGGGCGGCTCCTTCCTCGGCGTGGTCGAGCAGAGTCCGGTGAAGGAGGAGGCGAAGAAGCTCGCCGCCTGGCTGACCGCGCCGGAACAGCAGGCGCACATCTTCGAGAAGCAGGGCAGCGTCCCGTCCTCGCAGAAGGCGCTGGAGAGCCCCGAGGTCAAGAACATCACCTCGGAGTACTTCAACAACGCCCCCATCGGTGAGATCTTCGGCGCGGCCGCGCAGGAGATCCCGGACAAGCAGGTCCTCGGGCGCAAGGACGGCACGATCAAGGACCTGTTCTCCCAGGGGCTGACTCTCATCGAGCAGCAGGGCAACGCACGTGACGAGGCGTGGGAGACCACCGCGGAGCGCATCGAGAAGGCGGTCGGCTGACCCGTCGACCGCTCCGGCCGCCCGGGCCCGCCCGTCCGTCCTCGACGGCGGGCGGGCCGGGGCCCGGCCCACTCATCCGCTCTCAGGAAGGAAGTCCGGTGGCCACCTCCACCACCAAGGCCCAGGTCGGCGAGGGCCGTCGGGGTCCCACCCCTCGCCCCGGCGGCGAGGGCGCCGGCCGGCGCCGCGGCGCGCTGCTGCACCGCCTCGACGTCAAGGGCGCGCCCTACGCCTTCGTCGCCCCGTTCTTCGTCGTGTTCGCCGCGTTCAGCTTCTACCCCCTCGTCTACACCTCCTGGATCTCCCTGCACCGGGTGGAGCTCGCCACCCTGGACGTCATGGAGTGGGTGGCGTTCGACAACTACGTCAACCTGTGGAACGACGAACGGTTCTGGAACGCGCTGGCCAACACCATCACCATCGGCGTCATCTCCACGGTGCCCCAGCTGCTGATGGCACTGGGCCTGGCGCACCTGCTCAACTACCGGATGCGCGGCTCGCTGTTCTTCCGGGTCGCCTCGCTCGTGCCCTACGCCACCTCGGTGGGCGCCGCAGCCCTGGTGTTCACCATGCTCTTCGAGCGCGACTTCGGCATGATCAACTGGGCGCTCGGCACGGTCGGCCTGGACCCGGTGGACTGGGAGGCCGACAAGTGGCCCGCCCAGATCGCCATCTCCACCATCGTCATCTGGCGCTGGACCGGCTACAACGCGCTGCTCTACCTCGCCGCGATGCAGGCCATCCCCGCGGACCGGTACGAGGCCGCCGCCCTCGACGGCGCTTCCCGCTGGAAGCAGTTCACCCACGTCACCGTGCCCGGGATCCGCTCCACCATCGTCTTCACCATCGTGCTCTCCACCATCGGCGCGACCCAGCTCTTCGGTGAACCGCTGATCTTCGGCCAGGGCCCCAACGGCATCACCGGCGGAGCCGACAACCAGTACCAGACGCTGGGCCTGCTGCTGTACGAGGAGGGCTGGAAGAACTACCAGATGGGCCGCTCGGCGACCGTCGCCTGGGCGATGTTCCTGCTGCTCGTCGTCGTCTTCGTGGCGCAGCGCCTCATCAAGCGCCTGCGTGCCCGTTCCTGACCAGGAGTCGTCATGACCACCGAAAGCCTCCCGGTCCGGACGGACGCCCCCGCCCGGATCCCCGTCACCAAGCCCGCCGCCCGCCGCAGCCTGCGGGTGTTCCGGCCGGGCGCCGGCCGCCAGCACCACGCCGGTCCGCTCTCCTACATCCTGCTCGGGATCGTGGCGATCCTGTCGATCTTCCCGCTGTACTGGACGATGGTGGCGGCCTCGACCGACAACACCCGCGTCAGCCAGACACCACCGCCGTTCCTGCCCGGCCCCAACCTGTTCAGCAACCTCGCCCGCGCCTGGGACGAGGCGGCCATGGGCAAGGCCATGATCAACAGCACGATCGTGGCCGGGGTGATCGCCCTGTCCACCGTGATGTTCGCGACGCTCGCCGGCTTCGCCTTCGCCAAACTGCGCTTCAAGGGCCGCAACGTCCTGCTCATGCTGGTGATCGGCACGATGATGGTGCCGCCCCAACTCGGCGTCGTGCCGCTGTTCATGATGATGTCCGAGCTGGGCTGGTCGCAGCAGTTGCCCGCCGTCATCTTCCCCACCCTGGTCAGCGCCGTCGGCGTCTTCTTCATGCGCCAGTACCTCACCGAGGCGCTGCCGGACGAGCTGGTCGAGGCGGGCCGGGTGGACGGCGCGCACTCGCTGCGGATCTTCTGGAGCATCGTGCTGCCCATTGCGCGGCCCGCGATGGCAGTCCTCTTCATGATCACTTTCGTGCACGCCTGGAACGACTTCTTCTGGCCGTTCGTGGTGCTCGACATGAGCAACCCGACGGTCCCCGTCGCCCTCACCCAGCTCAGCGCCGGCTACGTCCGCGACCAGTCCCTGATCATGGCGGGCGCTCTCCTCGGCACGCTCCCGCTGCTGGCGATGTTCATCGTCTTCGGCCGGCAGATCGTCAGCGGCATCATGGCCGGCGCGGTCAAGGGCTGACCCTCCCCCCTCTCCTACCGATCCCCCTTTTCCCGAAAGGACCCACGTGGTCACCGCAGCACGACAGCAGACCGCGTCCGCCCCGGACGCCTCCCGCACCTTTCCGAAGGGCTTCCTCTGGGGCACCGCGACCGCCTCCTACCAGATCGAGGGGGCCGCCGGCGAGGACGGCCGCACCCCGTCCATCTGGGACACCTACGCCCGCACCCCGGGCCGGGTCCGCAACGGCGACACCGGTGACATCGCCACCGACCACTACCACCGCTGGCGCGAGGACGTCGCCCTCATGGCCGAACTCGGCGTCGGCGCCTACCGCTTCTCCCTGGCCTGGCCCCGCATCCAGCCCACCGGCCGCGGCCCCGCCGTACAGAAGGGCCTGGACTTCTACCGGCGTCTCGTCGACGACCTGCTCGACAAGGGCATCCAGCCCGTCGCCACCCTCTACCACTGGGACCTGCCCCAGGAACTGGAGGACGCCGGCGGCTGGCCCGAACGCGCCACCGCCGAACGATTCGCCGAGTACGCGTCCCTGGCCGCGGACGCCCTGGGCGACCGGGTACGCACCTGGACCACCCTCAACGAGCCCTGGTGCAGCGCCTTCCTCGGCTACGGCTCAGGAGTGCACGCCCCCGGCCGCACCGACCCCGTCGCCGCGCTGCGCGCCGCCCACCACCTCAACCTCGGCCACGGGATGGCCGTACAGGCCCTGCGCGACCGCCTGCGCGCCGACGCCCAGGTCTCGGTGACCCTCAACATCCACCACGTACGCCCGCTCACCGCGACCGAGGCCGACAACGATGCCGCGCGCCGCATCGACGCCCTGGCCAACCGGGTCTTCACCGGCCCGATGCTGCGCGGCGCCTACCCGGAGGACCTGCTCAAGGACACCGCCTCGCTGACCGACTGGTCCTTCGTGCGCGACAACGACCTGGAAACGGCCCACCAGCCGCTGGACTTCCTCGGCGTCAACTACTACTCCCCCACCCTCGTGTCGCAGGCCGACGGCAGCGGCACCCACACCTCCGACGGGCACGGCAAGAGCGCGTTCAGCCCCTGGCCGGCCGCCGACGAGGTCGCCTTCCACCAGACGCCGGGCGAGACCACCGCCATGGGCTGGACCATCGACCCCAGCGGCCTGTACGAGCTGCTGCGACGGCTGTCGTCCGACTTCCCTCAGCTGCCGCTGGTCATCACCGAGAACGGCGCGGCCTTCGACGACTACGCCGACCCCGAGGGCAACGTCAACGACCCGGGCCGGATCGCGTACGTGCGTGATCACCTGGCCGCCGTGCACGACGCCCTGCGCGACGGCTCCGACGTGCGCGGGTACTTCCTGTGGTCGCTGCTGGACAACTTCGAGTGGGCGCACGGCTACAGCAAGCGCTTCGGCGCCGTCTACGTGGACTACCCGACCGGGCGGCGCATCCCCAAGGCCAGCGCCCGCTGGTACTCCCAGGTGGCGCGCACCGGCGTCCTGCCCGGCGCCTGACCCACGCCCGGCGCGGCGCCCTCCAGCCCGCCCCGCACGGGTGCCGCGTCCCGCAGCCCGTCCTCCGGCCCGGACCACCGGACCGAAGGGCGGGCTCGCGCGCGTCACTCCCCGGGGTAGCGCACCCCGGTCCGCTCGCGCACCTGGTCCAGGGTGTCCATCACGGCGAGGGTGTGAGCCGGCGGCAGCAGCGGTGACGTCGTCAGGCCCGCCCGCAGACAGCGCATCACCTCGCGGGCCTGGTGCCCATAGCCGTTTCCTTCCTGCGGTGCGGCGGTCACGGTCTGCGGCTCGCGACCGTCGCGATGCAGCACGAAGGAGCGGGGATTGTAGAAGTCGGACGGTATCTCGATGCGGCCGGCCGTGCCGTATACCGTCGCCCGGTGCTCGTCCTGCGCGAGCAGCGAGCACGTCATTACGGCCATCGCGCCGTCCCGGTAGCCCAGCAGGATGCCCGTCTGCTCGTCCACGCCCCGCGGCGACAGCCGCGCGTGGGCGGTGACCGTCTCGGGAGCGCCGAGCATCAGGTGGGCGAAGGAGACCGGGTAGGTGCCGAGGTCCAGCAGGGCGCCGCCGCCTGCCGCGGGGTCCCACAGGCGGTGGTCCTGGGGCGCGTCCACGCGGGCGCCGAAGTCGGCGTGCAGAGCACGGATCTCACCGATGGCACCCTCGCCCACCAGCTCCACGATGCGCAGGACGGCCGGGTTGAGGCAGGTCCACATCGCCTCCATCACGAACAGGTTCTGCTTCTCCGCCAGTTCGGTCAGCCGGCGGGCCTGCCTGCCGCTGAGCGCGAAGGGCTTCTCGACCAGCACGGGCTTGCCTGCCTCCAGACAGGCCGTCGCGGCGGCGACATGCTGGGCGTGCGGGGTGGCGACGTAGACGACGTCGACCTCCGGGTCGGCAGCCAGTTCCCGCCAGCTGCCGTGGGCGCGGGGGATGCCGAAACGGTCGGCGAATGCCCGCGCGGACTCGACCGACCGGGACCCGACCGCGGTGACCCGGGCGTCCGGCAACAGCAGCAGATCCTCGGTGAAGGCGGCGGCCATACCACCGGTCGCCAGGACACCCCAACGGACGGGCTGTTCACTCACGTGTGTCTCCTGTTCAGCGGTGCTCGCGGTGCTCCCCGCACTCTATGGGCACGTTCCCACCATAGGGCTGGCGGGTTCGTACTGCGGACACTTCTTTCGGGGGTGGAGTCGGCCCTTCTGCGGTGGTGAGCGTGACGACTCCGAGCAGGTGGTGGGCCACTCAGGTTGGGGCGGGGGTGAGCCGGCCACCCCCGTTCGGGCGGGGTTGCGGGCGATGCCTAGAGGTCGAGAACGGCGCGGAGTGCGTTGTCGACGAGTTCTTGCTGCTCTGGACCGATGTTGCCGTGATGGTCGGCCGTCTCGAAGCGGGACGTGGACAACTGCAGGAGATTGACGGCCACAGCCGAGGCGTCTACCGGGGCAGTCAGCCGGACGCTCATGGCTGTGTCGGGGTGGGCGGCTGGCGCGTGCAGCACCAGGGCGACGACCGCTCCGTACGCTTCGGCGAGCCCGTCGAGACTGACGATGAGGACAGTGCGCACCCCCTTGCCGGTGTCGACGTCGAAGACGTCGCCCTTGCGGATCGTCACAGGGCGTCGCCCTCACCGTCGAGGTCGAGGGTGGGCAGGGCGGCGAGCTTGCGGGCCGCGTCCAACGTCATCTGCCTGCGCACGGCTTTGAGGATGTAGTCGTTCAGCGACGGGGCCTCGGCCGCGGCGTCCCGCAGCTGCTTGTCCATGGCGTCCGGGATCCGCAGGGTGATGGCAGTCATGACACCAAATCTAGTGGCAAGACTGCCATCATCGCACCCTCCTGTGCGGGGGTGACTGCCCGGCTGCCCGGCTTGCGGTGCAATGCAGCGCGTCCCGGGTGTGCAGGCGTGGCCGTCGAGGGCGGCTTCGATGCCCGTCATTCCCCGGGGCCCGGCGTACCTACCGCACCGGGAAGCCCGTCACGGCAGCACTCTTTCGAATGCACATGCGACAGGAGTCCACCCGCTGACTCAACAGAAAAACTGTCACGGCGGAAGTAGACATTGGTTGGTCACGGAGCTACTCTCTTACCGAAGACGAGAAGTCCAAGAAGGCGCGGCAGACACGAACTGCCCCGCAGGACCATGCAGGACACGGCCCCGCGGGGCCGTGAGCAGTACTCGCAGTACAGAGCACGACAACCGAGTAATCGAAGGTAAGGAGCACAAGCGCCATCAGGATCGCCCGGGCGAGGAAGCATCCGCCCGGGTACCGCTGGCCCCGGATTGGAAGGTGGTCCCCGGTCACGCATTCGCGATCCCCGCAGCCCCGCCCTGACGGGCGGAACCTGCGGTCTCACAGGCCCGGCGCAGTTGGCCGGTAGATGGTGTTGCAAGCTCGGGGCCCGGGTGCCGTACGGCACCCGGGCCCCCCGACGCGCGTCCCCGAAAGAAGAGGTCTATGCCCCCTGCCGCATCCCGTCCCGTCGACAACCTCGACGATGACGACTACCCCGCCTACACCATGGGCCGGGCCGCCGAACTGATCGGCACCACCCCAGCCTTCCTCCGTGCGCTCGGCGAGCACCGCCTGATCACCCCACTTCGCTCCGAAGGCGGCCACCGGCGCTACTCCCGCTACCAACTGCGCATCGCCGCCCGCGCCCGCGAACTCGTCGACCAGGGCACCCCCATCGAAGCCGCCTGCCGCATCATCGTTCTCGAGGACCAGCTCGAAGAAGCCCAGCGCATCAACGAACAACTGCGCACACAAGGCGACGCATCACAGCCCAGAACTTCAGCCTGATGAGCCACAGCCTCCCCGGATGTCTCGGTGTTCGTCACCAAGGCAGGCGTGCTGTCCCCGAGGCCACCGGGAGGCGAGCGCTGAGCGGAGTTCTGAGCCGCGGTTGAATCTCAGTGATCCACCCCGGCTTCCCACTTGCGCCGGCGCAGCACGTGGTCGCTGAAGAGGTGTCGGCTCTGGTTGAGCAGTTCACCCACCTCAGCGTCACCGCGCCGCTCGTCCGGCAACGGATGCCAGCGCTGCACCGATTGCGCGGCCCAGGTGCGCAGCTTCACATCCGGGTCCTGGCACAGACCGACCGCCGCCCGTAGCGCCACGGTGCCGCCGCGCGCGTCGAGCAGCCGGAACGCGCCGACGCGGACGTGCCGCGGCCGATCGGTACCGGTGCGCTCCAATAGCCAGTCGGCGGCCAGTTCCCTGGCCGAGGGCAGCAGGGCGGCAGCGGTCTCGCGGACGACGCCGGCCGCCGGGTCGTCGAGGAGCGGCCGCAACTGCTCCGCATCCACGCAGTCCAGCGCCCGCAGCCCTGCCACCGCTCGCGCCCTCACCCCGGCCGCCGGGTGCACGAGCAGCAGCCGCAGCAGCCCGGCGTCCGCGCGGTTCCCGCACTCGGCCAGCCCGATGACCGCACCGGGCCGCAACCCGGGGTCGTCCGGGGTCGTGCACCGCTCCCGGTACCAGGCCGCCGGGTCACCACCCTGCTGCCGTACGACATACCGGGCACAAGCACGTACGAGCGCGGAACGGTCGCTGAGAAATGGCTCCGCCTCCTTTGACCGCCCCGCGCGTCTGAGCGCGGTGACGCCGACGGAACGGGTGCGCGGGTTGCGCGCGGACAGCAATGGAGGCAGCACATCTTCGTAGGCGTCCTCATTCCCCAGAGCCGTGAGCGCCGCTGTGGCACACAGGTCCTGGACCACGGTGTCCTGGTCTCCGGCGGCCGCGAGGGCCAGTTCAGAGGGATGAAGCAGTCCGCCCTCGATGGCCAGCCGGTACGCGAACCGCCGGACGAGACGGTCGGGGTCGGCGAAGAGAACAGCGATCTGCTTGTGAGATGCCTGGCGCAGGATCTGACCGAGCACGTCGACGCCGAAGTCACCTCTGTCCCGGCGACCGAGGCGGAGGATGAGTGGCGCGAGATCGAGGGCAGAGTCCACATCCAGGGCCTCGCGCAGCAGCTTCCGCGCATGATCGCGCACGGGGGCTACCCAGTCGGTGCAGCGGATCGCGACCAACGGCAGCAGACCCGGGTATCGGTCCGACTGGCTCAGCGCCTCCTGCCGGATCCGCCCGTTGCTGTGGCAGAGGGCGAGGGCGAGCCGAGACTCGCTGAGCTGAGTCAGGTCGGCGGGCAGTGGGGCGGTGCGCTGCCCCCCTGGGAAAAACTGCGGGCGGTGCCATGCCACCTCACGCACTCCTGCGTCGAGCGCGAGCCAGTCAGTGGGGTCGGCGACATCAAGCGTGGTGTGCAGCGGCGTACCTCCCGCAAGCCGCGTCGCTGCCGCTGTCCCGCCGTCGCTGTCCTCAAGCATTCCCGCCCCTCCAGCAGTCGTACCAGGTGATCGTAGGGGCGGGGTTCGTGCAGGGCGCGCGAAATGGCCCGTGATCGCCAAAGGCTGCCGGCGTGGAGGACTTCTGCCGCACCACGTTCGCCCGCGGCAGGGCCGACGCCGGCGCCAGGATCCAGACCATCGAACGGGCCATCGCCGGCTGGCAGAACGTCCGGGTCCGGCTGTGGGACGGATCCGCCGCCTCCGCCGATGCGGCCGCCGCCGTACGCCGCGCTCTTGTCGGCGACGCGCTGACCCTCCCCGTGCATAACACCGCTTCGGTCAGTTGATGACCATGCGAGTGGTAGCCCGTCTCGTCACAGGCCGATGTGATGCTCCGATGCCGATGGGTCATCGACCGTGCCGTAGCGCAGGACGACGTGTGCCGGGCGGAAAGGGAGGTCGTGCAGGATGGGCGCCATCACAGCGAAGAGCGCGTCGGCGTCCGGTCCGTAGGCGTAGATGACCACCTCGCCGCCTCCGAACTCATGGCCGTCAAACTCGCCGACATCGGCGCGCTCGATCGCTTCGGTCAACAGCGATTCGGCCTGTCGGACAGTCGCGCGTTGTTCCTGGCCGCCGAAGCCGTCCTCGGCCAGCCGGTATCGAGCGATGACGGCCTGCTCGGCGTCGCTCTCGGAGTCGTCCCTGTCAGTCATGCAGGTGCGGCTTCATCCCGGTCCGGCGTGATCAGGGGCCGGCAGGTACTCCTGTCCCGCCGACTCCAGCAGTTGTGCGCATTGTCCTGCGGAAAATTGTAGGCCTCGCCGCCGCGGCCCTCACCAGGGCCCGTGGCGGACACCGACGGGTGGTGTCCGCCAGGCCACCAGACGCTGATCGCCGACCTCAACGCGAGGCGGTCGGCGTGGGCGTACGAAATCCGCGCGCAGACGGTGAGATCAGAACTGGTCCAGCGGAACCTCGTCCTCGGCGAGTTCACTCGTCTCGAACTCGGCATCGCCCATCATCGGCCCGCCGAGGAGGCCCGTCATGAGCTCGTCCATGTCCAGCGTCGTCGCACCGGCAGGAGCCGTGGGCTTCGTGCCTTCGCGCATCTTCAGGGTCAGGCCGAGCTTCTTCACCTTGGCGTTCTCGGCCAGCTTGGCGAGGTCCAGGTCCACCTGGGCCAGCTCGCCGTTCTTGAGCGTGAAGTCCGCCGTCACCTTGGCGTTGGGCGCGTCCTTCATGTCCTTGGCCGTCGGGATCGGCGTGCCCGGCGGCAGGTCCTTCAGCAGGGGCTCGATCTCACCGAGCAGTTCGGTCATCAGCGTGCGGAAGGGAGCCGTGGCGGTGATGTGCTCGGTGCCGTCCCCGCCGTCGGCCGTCTTGAACTCCACCTCCCGGGCCATGATCTTGCTCAGAGCCTTCATGAGCTTCTTCTGCTCCTTGGCATCGAGGGACGGCGCGGGAGCCGGCTCGCCCTCTTGCCCTTCGTCGGCCGCCTGCTGCATCTCCTTGGCGTTGAACTTCACCCACTTGCCCTCGATGACGTCCTTGAACCCCTTGGCCTGCGGGGGCAGTTCGTCGGCGTCCGGCAGCGGCGCGCCCATCGCTTCACCCATGGCGTCCATGTCGGCACGCAGGTAGACGTAATCGCCTATCAGCCGGTACTCGACAAGGTCGCCGTCGCGTGTGCTGAGCTTCATGGCCATGCCGACGAGGTCCTTCTCACCGGACTTCTCGAGCGGCTTCTTCGACTGCACGGTCATGGTGATCTTCATGTCGCTGAACATCTCGGCGACCTCGTCGGGCATCTCCTCGCCGGGCGCGGGGTCGGAGGCGTCGTCCAGCGCCTTCAGCGACGCGACGTCGGTGTCCAGGTCGAACTCGAAGGAGAGCGTGTTCTTCTCACCGAGCTTGTCGAAGGCCCGGTCGAGCTTCTGACCGGCGGACAGCTGCTCCACCGTTCCGCAGGCGGCGGCTCCCGCGAGAACGGCGCCGACGACGGCTGTGGCGGTCAGGGTCTTGCGTACAGCGTTAATGATGGTCTCCTCGTGGTTCCGATCACAACGTGATCAATAGGGAGACCCACAAGCCACCCACAGAGTTGCCCTGTCCGCGTCACCAATTGGCGGAGGGCTGACTGACCGGTGGATCTCGCCCGCGATGCCCGGCCGCACCCACGACCTGATCGCTGCCCGCATCCACCGCACCATCCGGATCTGCCAACGCCAGGGCGTGCTTGTTCTCGCCGGCCGCGTCTGCATCAGAGCGGGCCACCAGCAGTGCTTTCTCCGCCTTGCCCGACATCGGATCAGCCTGCTCTTCGCAATGCTCCGCGACGGCACCTTCTACAGGCCCCCGCCTCCCCAATCACCGGCTGCATGAACCAGCTCTCAGTCCAGCTGAGCTGGCCGACCTGTAGTAGCGGTTCAAGCTTGTCCTGGCTGCTCAGGCCCAGGTCGACTGGGGCATGGCTCCCTTTGGGTGCCCGGGCGCCCGAAAGGCTGAGACCGCGCCCCGGATGACGCACCACGAAGGAAGGCCCCCGCGCCCGAGGGGCGGG
Source organism: Streptomyces sp. NPDC043726 (assembly GCF_056436565.1). Lineage (NCBI taxonomy): Bacteria > Bacillati > Actinomycetota > Actinomycetes > Kitasatosporales > Streptomycetaceae > Streptomyces > Streptomyces sp. NPDC043726. The sequence continues at coordinate 96,608 of NZ_JBWKCI010000017.1, read as the reverse complement.
GGGCCTCCTGTCTCTCATGGGATTAGGCGTAGTACCGGACGGTGCCGCTCGACGCCGCCGTGCTGCCCTGGCAGCGTTGGGTGAAGGTCACCCATAGCCCGGTCACCTGACCGTTCTCGTCCTTGACCAGCCGGTGCACGGTGAATTCGCCTTCGGGGCCGTTGCAGGCCCGCCCGTTGCCGCTGAAGCTGAGCGTGGCGAGTCCGTCTCCCCCTGAACCAGCCTGGTAGGTGCGGCCTGCCTGGAGCGTCTCCCCCTGGGGCGCCATCAGCATCACCGACCAGGAGGACCGGTTCCCCTGCACATGAAAGACGGTCTGCACACCCCGGCTCGACACCGAGAAGAGACTGGTCGCCCCGGTGTAGGTCCCACTGGTGCCCTTACCGACCCAGTCCCCCTCGTCGCTGCTGTACGCGAACGACAGCGGAAGCGCACGGTACTTCAGCACGCCCTTCAGCGCGGGCCCGTCCGCCGCACCGCAGCGATGCGTGAAAGAGGCATCGAGCAGGGTCACCGCGCCACTGTCATCGGTGGCGAACTGGTTCACGGTGAACTGCCCGTAGACCTCGGAGCAGCCGCTCGTGGAAGCGGAAAGATCCAGTCCTGGCGCCCGCCCCTGCGGCGGAGTTCCCTCGGCGTTCCGGAACACCCCCGGCCGCAGCGTCTCCCCAATCGGCGCCTGGAGCCGGATCCGCCAGGTGCGGTCGGGCGCCTCCACCGTCATCTGCACCCGCTCCGCGGTGCCCCCGACCGTGATCGGAACCGCCGGATCCCTGAACTTCTCAGCCGCGCCCTTCCCGAGGTCGTGCCCCGCTTCACTCGTGTACGAGAACGAGGTCACCGGCACCGGTTGATCCGACGCCGCCTGCGCGGGTGAGGCACCCCCCGCCAGCATCCCGGCCAGCGCCGCCAGCCCAGCGGCGATCCGTCCGATGTTCCGGGATCTGTGTCGAGCCTTCTTCATGTCCCATCCCCTCCTGTGACGCCACACGGCGCAAAGGGCATATGCCCCTCCCTCCGACTCCCCCGTACGAACGTCCCCACACGCCACAGGAGTTACTTACTTCCGGACCCTCTTGCTCCACTCGGAAGGAGCCGCAGCCCTTCCTCAGTCCCGGCCCCCGCCCGGCGGACCGGCATGAGTGTCCGCGCGCTTCCCCTTCGACGACGGCCAGGACTTCGACGACGCCGCACTGCCGCACCGGCTTTCATCGGCACGACCGGCCGATGTGGTGCGCGGTAGCGGCGGTATCGATGAATAGGGCCTGACTGCTACGGGTTTCTCGACCGACGCTGTCCGAAGGACGGACCAGGGCGTGGAGCACGGCCAGCGGCAGAGCTGCCCCGGGCACGGACACCCCGACGATGGCTTGGGACCGCCGCTCATGGGCCTGTCAGCCGGACGCGATGCTTTCGGGGTCGTCCGCCGGGGTGCCGACGCGGAGCCACCGATAGCCGTACGGGGGCAGGTCGACGGTGAACATGCCGTCCTCGCCTGCAGCAAGCCCGGTGTGCCCCTCGTCGAGCAGGTCTGTCAACCGTCCGCCGGATCCGGCCTCGGTCAGTTCCAGCCGTACGGTGTGAGGCCGGTCCGCGAAATTGTGCACGGCCAGCACGGTGCCGTCGTCGGCCCGGCAGACGTGCGCCAGCACGGCGGTCTCTCCCGTGGTGAGCAAACGGTAGTCGCCCCAGGCCAGTTCGGGGGCCTCCCGGTAGCGTTCGATGAACAGTCGCATGCGGCTCAGCAGTGAGGCAGGATCGCGGCTCTGTTCGTACACGTTGATCTTTTCGGGACCGAACACGCCGTCCACCAGCGGGTTGGGGAAGGCGTCCGGCTCGGCGGTGGAGAAGCCGGCCGTCTTCTCCGGAGTCCACTGCATCGGAGTGCGTACGGCTTGGCGCCCCTCCGCGACCAGGTTCTCGCCCATGCCCAGTTCCTCGCCGTAGAAGAGCACGGGGGTGCCCGGCAGGGTGAACAGCAGGCTGTAGGCCAGTTCGATGCGGCGTCGGTCGCCGTCGACCATGGGCGGGAGCCTGCGGCGCAGCCCTCGGTCGTACAGCTGCATGTCCTTGTCCGGGCCGAAGCACGCGAACACCTCGGCCCGTTCGTCGTCGCTGAGTTTGTCGAGGGTGAGTTCGTCGTGGTTACGCACGAACACGGCCCAGTGGGCGTCGCGCGGTGCTGCGGGGCGGTCGCGCAGTGCGGCGGCCAGCGGCCTGGCGTCGTGGCGTGCCATGGACAGGTACATCTGCTGCATCGCGACGAAGTCGAAGCACATGGTGAGTTCGTCGCCGCGGTCCGAGGAGGGGTCGCCGAAGAATCGGGTGGTTTCGTCGTAGGGCAGGTTGACCTCGCCGAGCAGGACCGACTCGCCGTTGCGGCGGCCGAGGAAGGCCCGCAGGTCGGCGAGGTACTCGTGCGGGTCGGGCAGCTCCCCCGCGTCGCTCTGTCCGTCGGTCTCCAGCAGGAACGGCACGGCGTCGACCCGGAAGCCGGACAGGCCGAGTTGGGTCCAGAAGCCCATGATGCGGGCGATCTCGTCGCGGACGTCGGGGTGGGCGACGTTGAGGTCGGGCTGCTGCTTGTAGAAGCGGTGCAGGTAGTACTGGCCGCTGCCCTCGTCGTACTCCCACAGGCTGTCCTCCGCGTCGGGGAAGACCACACCCTGGGGGCCGTCCTTCGGGGGCTCGTCGGTCCAGACGTACCAGTCGCGGTGGGCGGAGTCCCGGTTGGAGCGGGCGTCCTTGAACCAGGGGTGGTCCTCGGAGGTGTGGTTGACGACGAGATCGGCTATGACACGTATGCCGCGGTCGCGCGCGGTGCGAACGAACTCGGCGAAGTCGCCGAGGGTGCCCAGGCGCGGGTCTACGCCGTAGAAGTCGGTGATGTCGTAGCCGTCGTCGCGCTCCCGCGTGGGGTAGAAGGGCATCAGCCACACGCAGGTCACGCCGAGGCGCGCCAAGTGGTCGATGCGCTGGGTGAGCCCCGCGAAGTCTCCGATGCCGTCGCCGTTGCCGTCCTGGTAGGTCTCGACGTCCAGGCAGTACACCACCGCGTTCTTCCACCAGAGGTCGGATGTACGTGTCAGACGCATCGGTACTCCTTGGCCGTGGCTGTGATCGGGCGGGTCACGTCGAGTCGCGGCAGTACCTCGGCGCCGAAGGCGTCGATGAACGCGGCCTGTTCCTGACCGACGTGGTGGAGCATCACCGCCTCGAACCCCAACTCGGCATACTCCTGGAGCCGGGCGGTGTGCCGGCCGAGGTCGGAGGAGACGTCGACCGTGCGCGCCACCTGCTCGGGGGTGACGTGCTCGCTGACGACGTCGAACAGTTCCGCGGAGTCGAGGTCCCAACTGGCGGGCGGGGCATGTACGTTGGTGCGCCACTGGTCGTGGGCGATGGCAAGTGCCTCGGCCTCGTCAGGCGCCCAGCTGAGGTGCACCTGGAGGTGGAGGGGCCCACGGCCGCCCGCGTCACGATAGGCGCCGATGATCTCACGCAGGCGTTCGTGCGGGGCGTTGACCGTGATCAGTCCGTCCGCCCACTCGGCGCACCAGGCCGCGGTGGCAGTGCTGCACGCCGCTCCTATCAGCGGCGGTTCCTCGGGCGGCAGCGTCCACAGCCGGGCCCGGTCCACGGTCACCAGCCCGTCGTGGCTGACCTCCTCGCCCCGCAGCAGCGCCCGGATGACGTCGACGCACTCCCGCAGGCGGGCGGAGCGCAGGTCCTTGCGGGGCCAACCCTCGCCGGTGATGTGTTCGTTGGAGGCCTCTCCCGTGCCGAGCGCGGTCCAGAACCGGCCCGGGTTCATGGCCGCGAGGGTGGCGATCGCCTGGGCGACGACGGCGGGGTGGTAGCGCTGGCCGGGCGCGTTCACCACACCGAACGGCACCCGGTCGGTGGCCTGGAGGGCGGCTCCGAGCCACGACCAGGCAAAGCCGGACTCCCCCTGCCGCACGCTCCACGGCGAGAAGTGGTCCGAGCACATGGCGGCGGTGAAGCCCGCCTGCTCTGCGCGCACCACGGCGTCGAGGAGATCCGCCGGGGGAATCTGCTCGTGCGAGGCGTGAAATCCGTAGACAGTCATGGCAAGCGACTACCCCCCGTTCGGTCCCTCAACGGGCTCCGACCGCACGGGTGTCGGTGCCGTCGGAACCCCCGCGCCGCACGATGCGCGTGGTGAGGTTGAGGGCCGTCGGAGGGGCCTGGGGAGAAAAAGGTCGGCCCGTCCGTCACCGACCCGGTCGCACGCGGCGAGGGTGCCTTGTCGAGTTCAGGTTGGAGCGCCTCGGTGTCGAACTCCACGTTGGCGCCCTGCCTTTACCGCATCCCGGCGAGTCCGCCCGGGTCGCCATCTGCCGCTGCCCGGCCCGGGCACCCCGGCGCGGAGCCAAGTCGTCGCGCCCGTGAGTAGGGCGCAGCTTCCGCTCAAGGCCCAGCTGCCGATGAGCCGACCGAGTGTCCGTGGTTCATTCCCGCCCCATTTCCTTCCCCTTTCCGCCCTCGGGAGGGCGCTCGGAAAGCTGCCCGGCGCATTTCGCCGCCCGGCAAGGCCCCGGGCAATCGCCGCACGGAGGGGCGCGGTCGGCTGGGGAACCCCGGCGGCACCCGCGCTGTGCGGGTGCCGCCGGGCCCCTGGAATCCGAGGCTGGGTCAGGGAAGCCGGTGATCGGCGTTGAGGACCGCGCCGCGCTCGGGGTGGTTCTGGTCGTAGCCGCGCGTGTCGCACTGGAGGCCGCCCACGATGCAGTGGTCGACCAGCGCCTTCAGGGTCCGCTCCTCCCAGGCGTTGAAGAAGTCGTAGTGGAAGGAGAATCCACGGCCGCTGGCCAGACGGACCTGGCTCATGTCGCCGTTGACCGGCCAGGCCATCTTGAACTCGATCATCGGCAGGGCGACCGGGTGGGAGGCCGGACACATGTTGTCGTTGGTACCGGGTTTGACGACCGGATAGGCCATGTGGCTCTTGTGGTCCGGGGTGTCGAGGTACTTGCCGTCCCAGCAACTGGGCGCCTGGAAGCGAATGTTGAGCTTCACGTCGGGACGGCTCGGGCAGCTCGCCGGGAAGTCGGTGTTGAAGAAGCTGTCACCGCATTCCCAGCCCTCGACGAAGCCCTTGTGGCTGCGGAACTGCTGGGCGCTCTGCATGGGGTCACCCACGACGTAGCGCAGCCCCTTGGGGAAGGGCCGCACGCTGGTGTAGTCGGTGATACCGGACTTGTAGTAGATGACCTGCGGGCCTTCGGGCAGGATCTTGGTGTCCCCCTTGTACAGGGACGGCATCCAGTAGGCGGAAGCATCGGCCGGTGCCAGGCAGGTGGTGTTGCCGCCGTAAAGGCTCGCCGTCGTGCTGGCGGCGTTCGTCGTCCTGTTGCCCATGAAGGTGTGGTCGTGGGACTTGCCGGGCTGTCCCGGATAGATGATCGGGTCGTCCGGCGCGGTGTGCGTGACGGAACAGTTGGCCTGGAACTCCTTGTGGTAGCGCGGCGGCGGCGTGGCCTGGGACGGAGTCACGCCGGTGACCTGGGGCACGGCCGGTATGTACCCGTCGCCGTCGGGGTCGTCGCCGGACGCCTGCGTCGACACCGCCATGGTGTGCCCGGCGTGGCCGCCGGCCGGGACGACCGGGGCGCTGTCGGGAGCGGCCGCCGTCGCGATGGTGCCGACGCCGAGCACGCCGGCGATCAGTGCGGTGCCGAGCAGCAGCGCGGGGAGCTTCGAACGGGGTCTCATGGGGCCTCCTTGCCCGCTGAGGTGCCAAGTGGGGGTGGTGCGAAGGGCGCCGCCGGTTGCCCTTCGCGGTCAGCTGTAGATGCCGAACTCGTGCAGCGAGTAGCCCCAACCGGTGCCACGCGCCGTCAAGTGCAGTCGCACGTGTCGTGCGGTCGCCGCGACGTCGATGGTGTCGATGTCGCCGTTGCCTGTCGTGGTGGTGTGAACGGTGCGCCAGGTGGAGCCGTTGTCCGACACCTGGACCTCATAGGACCTGGCGTAGGCGGGGTCCCAGACGAGCTGGAGCTTGCGGACGGCGGTGGCCGCGCCGAGGTCGACCTGGATCCACTGGGGGTCACTCCAGTCGCTGGCCCAGCGCGTGTCGGCCCGGCCGTCCGTGGCCTTGGCGGGCTCGCAGGGACAGTCGCCGTAGGACGCCTGGAAGGAGGAGGCGGTGGTGGGCTTGTTCAGCGCGACGTTGGTGCCGGAGACCGGCGGGGCGACGACCCTGACCGACTTGGTCTCGATGCCGGCATTGCCGCGTCCGTCCTCGGCCTGGATGTACACCTTCCACACCCCGAGCTTCTCGGGCGCGGTCACCGCGAAGGTGCCGTTGCCGGTGGACCGCCACTTGGCCTCGACCAGGCGCTTGTCGCCGTTGGCGTAGTTGCCGCTGAGGAAGATCTTGTACGTGACCGGGTCTCCGTCGGGGTCGCGCACGTCGGCGCGGACGGTGAACTCGCCGCCCGCCGGGGCGGACGAGGCGGGACTGACCGTCATGTTCGTGATGACGGGCGGGGTGTTGTCGCCAGCAGTCGAGCCGGCGTAGGCCCGCTTGACGGAGTAGTAGGACAGCCGCTTCAGCCCGTCGGGAACCAGGTTGAACCAGATGCCGCCGAAGTCGTGCTCCACGCCGTAGTGGAAGAGGGTCGCGCCCAGGGCGACGCCCCGGTGGCCGGTGACGCAGTTCCAAGCCTGGGTGTAACCCTCGGCCTTCTGGACGTCGGTCGGCTCGTCGGGGACGCCATTGGCGTCGTCGGGCACCTCCCACTCACCGGCCGGTCCGCCCTCGGTGATGATGTACGGCTTGGTGTAGCCGCCCTCCTCCCAGTCCTCCTGGACGCCGCAGATGTCGCCGTAGGAGTTCATCGAGTACAGGTCGAGGTCGGGCGCGTTGCGCTTGTAGTACGGCCAAGCGCCGGTCCAGGCGTCGGTGGAGGTGACGGGGTGGTCGGGGTCGATGCTGTGGATCTTCTTGGCGACGTCGTTGACGAAGGAGGTGTAGGCGTTGCGCTGCGCCTCCAGCTCGGTACCGCTGTAGCAGTTCTGCAGGCCGAGGACCGACTCGTTGCCGACGTTCCACATGAGGGTCGCCGGGTGACTCTTGTACGCCTCCACCCACCGGGCGAACTCGGCGAGCATGTTGCTCTTGTACGTGGTGTCCGTGACGTAGTTGACGCAGCCGCCGGAGCCCGGACCGCCACCGGGCTGAAGCCAGAAGCCGTTGACGACACGTATGCCGTGCGCGGCGGCAGTGTCGAGCAGCGGCTTGGTGCCGCCGTCGGTGCCCCAGGTGCGGATCGTGTTGACGCCCATGGATTTGACGTCGGGCATGTACTTCGGAGCGTCCGCGATGGCCGGCCCCCAGGTCAGACCCTTGACCGTGTACGGCTGTCCGCCGACGGTCAGTTGCCAGTTGCCCTGCGAGCCGGCGACCTTCACCGCGCCTCCCCCGGCGGGCGGCGTGCCGTCGGTGCTGCCGTACACCTGGAACTCCCACAGGGAGTAGCCGTAGCCGCCGGACCGTTCGGTGCCCAGCATGCGCACGTACCGGCCGGCGCCGGAGACGGCGATCTCGTCGGTGCCGCCGTCCCCGCCGGTCACGGTCTTCAGGGTGCGCCAGTCCGTGCCGTTGTCGGACGCCTGCATCTGGTAGCTCTTGCCGTACGCGCTCTCCCACGTCAGCACGATGCGGCTGAGGTCGGCGCGCTGTCCGAGGTCGACCTGGATCCACTGCGGGTCGCTCCACTGGCTGGCCCAGCGGGTGCCGGTGAGGTTGCCGTCGACGGCCGCCGCGGCCGCGTACCCGGCGCCTTCCTGGGACGAGGCGGTGGCGGACTTGCCCTGGGAGAGCAGGGTTTCCGCGGCCTGGGCGGGCGGGGCTGCGAGGGCGAGCGACGACGCCACCACGGTGCCGAGGACGAGCAGGGGAACGCCTGCGCGGCGGGTGGTCGATCTGGGGTACGAGGGGGCTCTGGACACATCTGCTCCTGGCGGGTCGGGAAGAGCCGGTCGGCGGCTGCGGGAGCACCGCGTGATGGCCCCTCCGGGCCGGGGCGCCGGGATGTCATCCGGCACGGAGGGGAGTTGTGGCGGGCGCGTGGCCCGGTCAGGGACAGGCCACGAGGGCGGACGCAACGGTCGAGGTGCCGGCCGGCGCAGTGGATGCCCAGGTGTCGCTGATGTCGGGGTCGTGGCGGCCCCTTCCGCCGAGGGACACCACGAGGAGACTGTGGAACGTCACGCCGGGGCGTCTCCCAGGGTGGAGCCGTTATGGGTGGCGGCCTGGGTGGGGCGCGTCGCGGGCCGTTGCAGTTGGACCTGGGAAAGGGTGGCGGGGGCGCCGAGGTCGACGTGGGGCCACTGCGGGTTGAGGCGGTGCTGGCATCGGTGCCGCTGGAGGTAAGCCGACACAGGGCATGGCACTCCTTGGCGTGGGTGGCGGGGAGAGCGCTCTCCGGAACCATGCCCGCCTCACCGGTCACGGTCAAGGTTCCGCGCACGCCTTTTCTTTTGACTTGCATTAAGCCTCGATGGTTGAGGGGGAGTTCCTGGAGAGGAAATCGATGGCGAGGTCAAAACGGCTACGGGCAGGGGCGGTTGACTGCACGTCAGCTCGCGCAGTGACTGTCTCCCCTGGTGGGGCTCCGTTCGTACCCGACGCTGCCGGGGACCTTGGCTGAGCGCCAATCCGAGAGGTCACCTACCCGAACGGGCAGTCTTCGCCGGAGCGCTGTGCCAGCGTCAGCCTGAGAGGCCACGTGATCAATATTCAGGCCGTCGTAGCGGGCATGTCCGTCGCCGCCAGTGGCGCGAGCGCGGCTGGGCCCGGGTTCTCCCGACGATCGCCTGGGCGCCCGAGTCTCGGCGAGAAGCAGGTCGCCAGGCTGGAGAGTGAGTTGGAACGCGGGCCGCTGGTCCACGGCCGGGCGCATCAGCGCGGACGCGGACCCGGGTGAAGACGCTGACCGGCCGAAGTTCCACGTCTCCCAAGAAGGAGGACTGGCCGCAGGGAAGAGCACCGCGGCAGCGTGCCACGGGCGGATCGTCGTCGAGGTCGAGGCCGGGCAGTCGATGACACCGCCGCGCGCCAGGACCGGGGCCGCGACGGGTGCACGCCCGTCGTCCGTGTGGGCGCGGCCGGAGGCCTGGCCGTGCCTCGATGACGGCCATGGCCTGCCACAGGCCTGGTGAGCCGTCTTGGATGATCTACGCGATCCGCCAGCACCAGAGCCGAAAGGGCAAGCCGAAGGGCTTCACCTGGCCCATTTGCCATCGCGCGCAGATCGTGAACCTGAGCCGCCCTCTCCGGACCCGTCCGCCCCGGGGCCGTCCGCCCCGGGCCCGTCAGTCTCGCCCGGCCAGGCGGCGAAGACCCCTCGATCAGAGCCCAGCGGGCATCGGACACATCGCTGACGGTGCGGACGGCGAGCACGCGCACAGCGGGCAACGACCGCCCACACCGTCAGTCAAATGAGCAACCCGGAACACCAACTGTCCAGGGCAGGTGCCCTCTTAGAAGGTGACGTTCCAGGAGTCGATCCTGCCGGTGTCGCCGCCGGCGTTGTCGTTGACGCGGAGCTTCCAGGTTCCGTTGGCGACCTCGGCGGAGGCGTTGACGGTGTAGACCTGGTTGATGTTGTCCGTGCTGCCGCCCGAGCGGTTGTGGACCGTGTAGACGGTGCCGTCCGGGGCGATGAGGTCGACCTTCAGATCGCCGATGTAGGTGTGCACGATGTTCACACCTACCTTGAGGGTGGCCGGGGCGTTGCCCGTCACGCCGCTGACGGTGATCGGGCTCTCCACGGTCGTGTTGTCACCGATGGCGAAGTCCGCGGTGTTCTCGAAGTACTTGCCGGGTGGCGGAGTGCTGCCGACGGCCTTGAGGGCGTCGACCTGCCCCTCGCCGAAGAAGCCGTTCTTGGCCGTGGTGCCCTTGCAGCGGCTGTCCGACGGGCAGGCGATGTCGTTGGCCTGGGTGGCCAGCTTGTCGCGCAGCTGCGCCGGGGTGATGCCGGGGTTGGTGCTGGCCAGCAGCGCCGCCACGCCGGCGACGTGCGGCGAGGCCATCGAAGTGCCGCTCATGGAGCCGTACTTGCCACCCGGCAGGGTGCTGTAGATGCCGGTGGCGTCTCCGCCCGGGGCGGTGACGTCGACGACGTTCAGGCCGTAGTTGGAGTAGGAGGCCTTCGCCGTGGTGCCCATCGCCGAGACCGTGACGACGCCCGGCAGCTCGGTCGGGATGTCCAGGCAGGCGTTGGTGATGGTGCGGGTGACCGGCGTCGAGTCGTTCGGGCTCGCGGTGTCCACGGTCTTGTTGGCCAGGTCGAGGTTGGAGTTGCCGGCCGCCGCGACCTGAAGCGAGCCCTTGCCCTCCGCGTACTCCTGGGCGCGCCTGACGCCCTCGATGATCGCGGCCTGGTCCGCGTTGTCCGGGCAGTTGAACTGCCACGGGTCGGTGTAATAGCTGTTGTTGGTGACCTTGAAGCCGTGGTCGCCGGCCCACATGAAACCGCAGATGGTGTTCTCGGCGAAGAACAGCGAGGAGCCGGGCTCGGCTATGCGCACCGAGGAGATCTTCACGCCCGGAGCCACACCGATGACACCCTTGCCGTTCTTGGCAGCCGCGACCGTACCGGCCACGTGCGTGCCGTGGGTGCCGACGTCGCGCCAGGCGCCCGTACGGGTGTCCGGCTTGCCGTACGCGCAGGACGCGGAGTCCGCGGCGTTGAAGTTGGGCGCCAGGTCCTGGTGCTGGTCGTCCACACCGGTGTCCAGGATGCCGACCTTGACGGAGGCGGAGCCGGTGGTGACGGCCCAGGCCTGATCGGCCTTGATCTGAGTCATGTCAGCGCGGACCGGTTCGCCCGAAGGAGTTGTGGACTGCGCCGGGTTGGCGGGCAGCGCCGGGTTGTAGGCGTCCGCCGGTACGTCGGAGGTGCGGGTGGCGCCGACCTGCTGAACCCCGCTCACACCGCGCATCGTGGCGGCGAAGGAGGCGGACGCGGAGTGGGCGGTGATGACACCGATCGCGTCGTAGTACTGAAAGACCGTTCCGCCGTTGGCGGTCACCGCGTTACGGACCGCCGTGGTGTCACCCGGGGCGGTGATCACGAGGTACGCGCGGGTGCCGGCAACCCAGTTCGCACTCGAGGAAGCGGGGGCCGCGGCCTGGGGCGCCGCCGCGGGGGCGGGGGCGGCAGAGCCGGAGGGGGAGACGGGCGCGGTGTCGGCGAGCGCGGCAGGGGCCCCGAAAGCTAGCGCCGCACCGAGCGTGGCAGCCGGCACGAGGGTACGTCGAGGGCGGTTGGATCTGTGGGGTATCAATGCGTCCTCCGAAGACCCGGTGGTCAGGCCGGGTCGTACGAATCAAGTGATGGACGCAAGATGTCATGCACGCGACTGGTTGCGGAAGTGCCTTTACAGCAGAGGAGATCGGTTATCGGTGGCCGGAAACCGACTATAGGTGCGAGTACGGAGATTGCGACGGCCGGCCGAGGAGGGGCCCGGAGACCGGTACGTCGTCCTGCCCGTGGGTGGCGCGCGGAGACCGAGTGACTGTGGCGTCGGAGGTCAAGCCCGCTTCAGCCGGCCCCGTCCCGGATGCGGCCGGCGGCCCGGCGGGGTCATCTCCAACACCACTGCGTTGACATCCACTTGAAGCCCCTGGTCTTCGCGTCGGATCCGCCGCGAGATGTGCACTCCGCTGCGCCGAGGCCGCCGCACTACCCATGAGCGTGGCGGAACCGGGCTGCATTACCCTACGGCGGAGAACGTCACACCACGTCGGGGGCGTGTATGTCAGTACGCGGCGAGGCAATTCTGGCCGAACTCAGCTCTCTTGCCGCGCATGTGCGCCAGGACTACATCCGCATCCTCGAGACGGTGATACAGGTCGCCCCGGGGGCATGGACCCGCCGTAGGGGCGTTCAGGTGCAGTGGATCACCCTGCGTGACAGCGACCAAGACGTCGTGGTGCAGGCGGACTCCGGCGAACTGAGCAAGCACGTCGACTGGGACGCTCCGCGTTCCACCCGCTCCTTCTCCGGCGCCCTGCGGGAGAAGCTGGGAACCAATCGGTGTGCCGCCCTGGTCTACGGCAACGCGATCGACTCGCGCACCTGGGGCTGGCTCCTTCCGCTCCTCCTGGCCAGGCAGCTGCCCAGGCTCGACTCCGCGGTGACGATCGATATCGAACACCACACGGGAGCTCGATCCACGTTCTCCTTCCCGATCACGTACCGACGCTCGCCCGTCCGACGCCTACAGTTCGAGGAGGACCTCCGTGCAGTCCTGCAACGCGCCAGGAACATATAGTCCGACCTCCGTGGCCCCTGGACCCGAACCACTCGGCACGACGATCGGGTCGCCTCCTTGCCTGCGCGCGCGTACTGCGCCGTAGCCGTCGGGTTGGTGCCCGCCCCAGTCCGATGCGACCGAGTACGCCCGGTCCGGAATCATCTGATGCTTGGCGTCGCCCGGCCGTATCCGTGTTGGAGGGTCGATGACCTGTCCTGGGTGGCCGCGTCCGCCGTAAGAGGCAGGTGAGAGACCGGTTCACCGGGCCCGTCACCCGCAGCTGGTGCTGACCGGTCAGGTCAGGCCGTGAAAGAATCCTGCCCCACCAACCAATCCACCCCTGCCCGGAGTCGGCGCGTGTTCAGGAATCCGCTCACGAAGGCCGGCTCCCCGGCGACTGCGCCCATACCGACTCGACCCGGTCCTGGCGGACCTCGGCTCGAAGAGCCGCCGCTCGGCCATCCGCCATGACGTCGGCAGAGGGCTCCCCACCGGCGAGGCCTACGCCCGCGCGCCGGGCAAAATGAGCGACATGGTCAAGGAGGGGAACACCGGCTTCACGCTGGCGCGCGGGGCGACAGGCTTCTTCCGCCTGCAGGATGGTCCGCTCCCACACACTGACCTGCGGGCATTTCGCGCCGCACTGTATGCCGCCGCCCGCGTCGTCGGAGGCGAAGTGGGTGAGGTGGAGGAACAGGCATACCCCCGGACCTTCCACACCGCCGTGATCGCCACACGCACGGGCGAGAACATCGTCCTGTGTCACGCTCACCAGCCCTGGATCGCCTTCGCTCAGACGCATCGGGACTGGTACGCAGAGGAGTTCCTCGCTCCGCCGCCGTGGGCTCACGTTTTCACCGACACAGACTTCGTAGTCCTGAGTTATGACCAACTCGCCACACCGCTCTCCGACGTGGACACCTCAGTGCTCACACAGAGCGAGTGGCGTCAGGTGCGCTCCTACGGCATCACCACGCTGGGCGGACTACTCTTCAACGCGTGGGACTGACATCCACACGGAAGGCAGGACGTACGCACCACTGCGCATTGGATCGCCTCCGCTCTCAACAGCTCGGGCTACCGGGCCGGTTTCTCCCCCACCAGCCTGCGCGACCTCGAGCGGTCATGAAAGAACGCGGCAGGTCAGGCATCGCGGTAGACAACGACCTGCTGACCACTGCCTGTTCCCACGCCGCGGACAGCAGACCGCAGCGCCTGACACCACGCAGCCGTGTCCCAGGTCAGCGCACTCAGCAGAGCGCGCCCCGTGGCGGCCGAAGGGCCTCGTCATGAGGGCCACGGCGGCCAAGTCATCACCGACTGGCCGTACACCGACTCCAGCGGACATGACCCCACGCCTGGTGCCTGCGGGCTCTCCGCCTACTTCAGATAGAGAGCCGCCAGGCGAGGCAGCCGCCGCTGGATCTCGCCGTCATCGTCGAAATCGAAGTTCCAGGCCGGGTCCGGATCCGGATACCGGATGACGCGCGCGCCGTCAGGCAGGTGCTTGCCGGTCGCCGCGATGTGTGCGTTCCAGCCCATGCTCAGCACCTCCTCGCACTCGAGAAAGTCTCCGCTAGCCGCTGACGCCCGCACGACGGGCAGTCCTGCCAGGGCATCGGGGTCCCCCACCACGCGCTCGAACGTCTCACGTCCCTGCGCGATCAACCAGCCGCGGAAGTAGTCGAACCCGTCGTCGGAGCAGCCACCGTTGATCACATACGCAGCGGCCCACAGAGGGTCCGTGTAGGAGTGGGCCATCAGGTCCCACAGCACCTGATCAGCAGCAACGATCTCCTCGGCCGGGTACGAGGCTAGCTGCGAAGCTACCCGGCGGGCGACATCTCCCGCCTCGTCCGGGCCGGACACCTGACTGCGGGCTGTCTCTATCAGCTGCCAGAACTGCTGTCTGTTCATGACCGCAGAGCATGCCACCTGCCTCTGACAAAGGGCCTGACCACGCGAGCCCGGCTCACCACAGCGGCCCCACCGCTGCACCGCACCCGCACCCGCACCCGCACCCGCACCCGCACTCAACAGTCCCCCGGCACGTTGGCGACGGACATGACCGTTGAGCTGATGTGCGAGGAGGGCGGGGCGGAAACCGAAGCCTCTGAGCCTGCGCACATCCGTCCACGGCTACCAACGACGGACCAACGTCCCTGCCGGTGCGTCGGACGCCTACCGCCATCTTGACTGGAACCTGTCAACATCTCGACAATCGGTCGTAGCTCCTCATCCCCTGGAGGACCGTTGACCCACGGCCCGTCTCGTCGCACGACGCTGCTCGCGGCAGCCGCCGGCGCGTTCACGCTGCCCGCCATATGTTCCGCACCCGCGCATGCGGGCACTCCCCTCCCCCCAGGAGGCCGTGAACTCCCCATCGTCACGCACTCCCGCCACCCCGGCGCCATCCACGGCCCCGAAGTCGCGCGCGGCGCCCACACCGAACCCCTCAACGCAGCCGTCAACTGCGCCCTATACCGGGGAGGGCCAAGCTGATGGCCACGTTCGTCACCCGCTCCCAGTGGGGCGCCAGAGCGCCCAGCAGCGTCAGCAACAACATCACCCCAGCCCAGGGCGGCGTGGTCGTCCATCACGTCGACGCCGTCAAGGTGGCCAAGGCCAATCACGCCGACTGCGCCGCCCAGGTCCGAGGCATCCAGAACTTCCACATGGACTCCAACGGCTGGTCGGACATCGCCTACAGCCACCTCGCCTGCGTCCACGGCTACCTCTTCCAGGGCCGTGGCGAGAACGTCCGCACCGCCGCCCAGGGCACCACGCAGGGCAATGACGACTGGTACGCGGTCTGCGCACTGACTGGCGGCACCGCCAGCAGCTACGACACCATCACCGCCGGGCTCATCGACGCCATCCGCCACGGCATCAACCGCCTCAGGGTGTCGGGCGGCGCCGCACGGGCCATCACCGGTCACCGGGACCACCACGCCACCGCCTGCCCGGGCAACCTGTACGCCAGGGTGCTCAGCGGCGAGGTCAACCCCGGCGGCGGCCCCCTGCCCCACCCCGGCGTCAACTTCCGCCAGCCGCCCACGTTCGTGCACGCCAGCGTGGCCACCTGGCAGTACCGGATGAACAGCGCGCACGGTTACTCCCTCACCGTGGACGGCCAGTACGGCCCGGGATCCGACTCCGCCTGCCGCAGCTTCCAGTCGAGCAGGGGCCTGAGCGTCGACGGCATCGTCGGGCCTGCCACCTGGGCAGCCACGTTCGCCTAGAACCGGCCAAAGCCCACCGCCTGCCCACGACGTACGCCCGCAGCCGACGAACTCCACCGAGGGGGGCACCTCGACATGCGATTGCCACGCGTACTCACGACCCTGGCGGCGGGCCTCGGCCTGCTCCTCGGCGCACTCACCGCGCCGCCCGCCCACGCCGCCGGTACAGACGACGGCGCGGCACCCCCGGCCCAATGGCGCAGCTACTGGGTGGACGCGTTCAACCCGGGCATCTACACACCGACCCAGGTCACGGCCCTGGTCCAGGACGCGTTGGACATCAACGCCAACGTGCTGATCGTGCAGACCGCCCGGCGCTACGACTGCTTCTGCAACAACGCGCTGTACCCGCGCACCGACGCCGCGATCGCCCCACAGCCCTACGACCCGCTGGCGGAGGTGATCCGGCAGGGACACGCGGCCGGACTGCAGGTGCACGCCTGGGTCAACGTCAACACGATGTGGAACAGCACCACCCCGCCCCGCTCCCCCGACCACGTCTTCAACCAGCACGGCCCCAGCGCCACCGGAGCCGACCGCTGGCTCAACAAGAAAGCCAACGGCCAGGAACTCGTGGGCGCCAACGCCTACGTCGATCCCGGCCATCCGGCGGCCGTCGACTACATCGTCCGTGGCATCCAGAGCATCGTGCGCAACTACGACGTGGACGGCATCAACCTCGACTACGTCCGCTACCCGGACGGCAGTTCCACCACTACCCACAGCGACTGGGGCTACAACGCCGTGTCCGTCGCCCGCTTCCAGCAGGCGACGGGCCGGACGGACATACCCCTCCCGTCCGACACCGCCTGGAGCGACTGGCGACGCGACCAGGTCACCCAACTGGTGCGCAGGATCTACCTCGGAGTCTGGGAAGTCGACCCGCAAGCCCGCCTGTCGATGGACGCCATCACCTACGGACACGGACCGCAGGCGGTCGGCGGCTGGCAGGCCACACGCACCTACGCCGAAGTCCTGCAGGACTGGGCGGGTTGGCTGGACGAGGGGATCATGGACACCGCCGTGACCATGAACTACAAGCGCAACTGGAATCCGGACCAGGCGCTGATGTTCTCCGAGTGGTCCGAGTTCATGGCCGACCACCAGGGCGAGCGGCAGGCGGTCAACGGCCCCGCCCTGTACCTGAACAGCGTCCCGGATTCGCTCAGCCAGGTCAGGGAGGCACTGAAACCCAGCACGGCTGGCAACACCGCGGCCGGCTGGAGCGGTTACTCCTACGCCACCCCCAGCAAGGACGTGGCGGCCAACGGCCTCGCGGCCGAACGGGCCAAGCTGGTGCAGGCGCTGACGCAGGGCGAGGACGCGCCGTTCAGGGACGACGCGGCGGTGCCCGGCATGCCGTGGAAGACGGCACCCCGGGACGGGCACGTGAGCGGCAGGCTCCTGCTCCGGGGCGGCGGCCCGCTGGACCAAGTGCCAGTGACGCTCGCCCCGCTCACGGGCGGCGGTGAGAAGACCACCCGGCTCAGCGACGGTTCGGGCTGGTTCGGCTTCACCCATGCGGAACCGGGTCTGTATCTCCTCACCCTCCGTCTGCCGGAGGGCGTGATCGGCGCTCCGAAGACCGTGGTGAGGGTGACGAAAGGCAGCATCGCGAGAACGTCGTTCCCGCCGTTCCTCGTCGTACCATGACGCTCGCGACCGTACGCAGCGGCAGTTGTCTGCGATCACCCGATCGGCACTTCCGTTCGACGCGCACATTTCCAGTCGGTACGCCAGCAGCGTCTCAGCGCGACGAACCGCTGACTCCTTGAGGAGGCGCACCGCCGTCTCCGGCAAGGAACTGCCAGATCGTCACGATGGCTGCGGCCTGCGCCAGCAACCAGGCCACCTGAATGGAGAAAAAGCGCATCTGGTAAACGGAGTACAGGAGTCCCACCCTGTTGCGCCAGTAGTGGCGCTCGGTGCCGAAGCTCTCGACGTCCATGAGAATGCCGGTCACCGTGAGGATGAGCAGCATGGCCGCGACGGCGAAAGCCAGGCCGGTCTGTTCCTCGTCCAAGGCCCAGTTGCCCACGGCATAGAGTCCCGCGGGGATCGCGTAGGCGAGGGTGACACAAAGTGCCTTGGTGGGCCCGCGCCGACCGGGAAGTTGGTGCCAGAAGGCTCCCAGGATCACTCCGGCGGCGGCGAAGCCGATCTGCCAGAGAAGGAACTGGACCAGTACGTCGGGCAGGCCGAGGCGGAAGTAGAGGGTGCTCGTCAGAGAGTCGCCCCGCAGGTGGGAAGACCACACCAGTGCGGCGCTCAGGGGCAGGGCAACCAGCTGGGTGAGCCGGGCGGCTCGGACGCCGTTGGCCCACCAGGTGTCGGCGGGCCCGAGGATCAGTGCGGCGTCCACGACCGACACGTTGTGCGGGAGGCGGTCGCGGCTGCCTGCGGAAGACCGCCAGCGGTGCAGGCGGGACAGGCGGCGCTCCAAAGGCCGCCGTTGCACGCTGGTGTCGTCGGCCTGGCCCTGATCGAGTCGGCGTAGTTGGGCGTGGACGTCGCGGTAGGTACGGGCACGGTCGAGCAGGGCGGTCCGGTGGGCGAGCCGCAAAGTCGCCGCGAAGGGTTCGTCTGACCGCTGGAGGGGCTGGTCGGCTACTGTCCGCCCGGAGGCAATCCGCAGCATGCCGGCGAGTGCGCCGAGGTAGGCAAGGAACCAAACCCAGGTCAGAGCTCCGCTGCCCGTGTAGTCGCCAATGTTCAGGGCGACCATGATGGGGAACAGGAGCAGCAGCAGCGACCGGTCGACGGCGAGTGGCCCTCGGCGGGCCACGGTGGTGTCCCGGGTGCGTCGAGAACGCGCGCGGAGGACAGCCAGGATCGCCAGGCCGCTGGGGAGCCACAGCATGGCGCACCACCAGTCCTGCGCATTGTGCGTGAACCACAGCGCGGCGCTTCTCAGTTCCGCGCGATGCCAGGGGCCGTAGCCCCATTCCCATGTCAGCAGCCCTTCTTCGTGTATCAGGCGGCCTGGATCGATGTGAGGGGAGAGCCAAGACGCCCGGTTCCAGTCGCGTTCAGCCGCCGCCCCGTAGCTGATCACCATGATCGCAACGACCGTGCATGTGCCGGTAAGCATCGGCACAAGCCGTGGCCGCGGATGGCGTGGGTGGTGCAAGCCCCCGTCGACGACCAGACGGCGCACTGCTGCGGCGCTGCCCATGACGAGCAGCGCCACGGAGCAGACGGCAGCGCCTCCCACCATGATCGTTACAGCTACGTCAGGGGCAGGGGGGCTGACGAAGGCCTTCGGTTGCAGGCCCACCAGATCGGGCCACAGGGCCGGCACCACGGACACCGCACCGAGCGCCGCTCCCGCAAATGCCAATGCCTTGGAAGGGCGAGCGAACAAGAGCATCAGCCCTCCCGCCACGGCTGCGGTCAGCCATGCCCACGGCGCGTAAGCAGCCTGCTCCGCCCACTTGTCGTTGTCCTCGAAGGCCCCGACCGCACCCAGGTAGGTGTTGCGTCCCTGAACGACCAGGCAGGCTCCCAGGAGTACCCAGCTCCAATTCCGCAGGTTTACGCGAGCCCGGTCCTCGAGCGGGTCCGCTACGTACGACCGCGGCAGCGTGATGACGACGCACCAGAGCGCTGCGACCGCGATGAGGGACCACAGCAGACTCCCGGCGTGGCTGAACGTGGAGAACGGTGGATTGTCGTCCTGGGCCGCGACGGAACGGGGCCATGCTGGGGGGACACGCACCTCGACGCTGGGAACAGTTCCCACGGGATACCAGGCCAGACGGGTCCCGTCACGGCCGACGGTCGGCTCGGGCGTTGCTGAGATGGCACCTGGGCTGCCTGGATCTACCGCGATCTGCTGCCAACGCGCATTCTGCAGGGCTTCAGGCGGGGTCAGCCGTACGAGCCATGCGGACTTGCCTACGTCCACAGTCCAGGGGCCGATGGGTAAGTCGCCGCGCTGGTCCACCCATCCGAAGGCGGAGTAGACGACTGCAACCGAGCGGGCACTTCCTTCCGTGAGAGCGGGCACATCACGGACCGGGGAGACGGTAGGTTCCTCAGCCCGCCACTCCTGCCAATTGGTTTCCACCCCCTCGAAGGTCCCCCTGGTCAGGCAACGCATCGCACGCCGGTACTTGTCCGTTGAAGGGCTGAGCAGCAGCCCGTCGGCGAGCGCCCAGGTCATAGGCACCTCGATGGTCAGTTCGCTGATCACCTTGGTATAGGTGCGACCATCGTGCTCCAAGCGCAGAACGGCTTCGACTTCAGCCGTTCTCAGCCCTCCCTTTTTGCACACGCCGTCCGAGCTCGCATCGCCGAGGCCTGCCGCTGAAGGGGGTGTGGCAGCCGACGCCGGCAGTGCAGCAAGGCCCAACGCGAGCAGAGCAGCTACCGCTAACCACAACAGACGAACGACAAGGCGGCAACGAGGTTCTGATATCAAGCAGCCCTCCACGCCACCGAGTTGGACTGTCCATCATCACCCTGAGGCCCACGTTCCGCTCTGTCCCTTCCCGCAAAGCCGTTGCACGACCCACGGCGCGCTCCCCCGCCACGACTTCCGCGCTCCCCGATGACGCTTCCGGCCTTCGGGGTCGGCATGACTTCCCGCCGGAGCCGCCGGACTCAATGTGCGACCTACCGATCCACTTCCAGTTCGATAGCGTCTCCACACGGACGCGAACTGCGTCCAGAGAGATCCTGAACGTCTGCGGCTGCAGAGTCCTGGCTTGGACAGGGTGACGTCACGAACCCTGCAGGCCTGGCCGTTCCTCGTTGCCAGGTCCGAGGTCTCTCATTCCTCCACGGCGCGGCCGATGAGTTTGTGGCTCTTGGCCGGTCCAAACTCGTGACACCCCACGAAAGGACAACGCCATGTCGGAGCTCCTCGTCGACTTCATCACCACCCTCGACGGCTACGCATCGGGAGAGGGGTGGCCCGGATTCTGGGGGCTGGAGGGACCGGAGTACCTCGCATGGCTCGGCGAGCAGCCCGAGGTCACCTACCTGATGGGGGCGAACACATACCGTCTGATGTCAGGCTTTGCCGCAGGCGAGGTCCCGAAGGGCCAAGACGAGTTCAGGCCGGAGGAAGAGGCCTCCGTCGACGAGCTCACGCAGGCGCCCAAGGTGGTGTTCTCCTCCTCACTCGAGGAGCCACTGACGTGGGCCAACTCCACGCTCGTCCGTGGCGACGCCGTCGAGGCGGTCCGCGACATGAAGTCGAGTGGCTCGGGGCTCCTCAGCACGATCGGCAGCCTCAGCCTGTGCCGGTCCCTGCTACGAGCCGGACTCGTCGACCGCTTCCGGGTCGTGATGTTCCCGGTGATCACCGGGGCCACGGGCGAAGAGCGCATCTACGACGGCTATCCGGACGTCGCTCTCGAGATGATCGAGCACCGGACCTTCGACGGCAGCATCCAACTGGTCGAGTACAAGCCCCGCGTGCTCGAGCACCCGCCGCTCGATGTCCCTGCGTGACACCGCCCCGTCCGCAGGCCTGAACGGCCGTCGGGCTGGCTCCGGGGGGCGCAGAGCACGACCTGATAAGGGCGAACGCCGTCGTCAGGGCGCACGGTGCAGGTCGTGACGCAGGTTCCGGGCGACAGGGTTGCTCGCGCGCCCGAAGGCGACCCAGTGCCCGCTCACGGCCGGGAGAACAGGGATGCCCGGCAGGAACGCCGGACTGTTCGTCTCACACACCTGCCCTGTCAACGGCCCATGGGCGGTCGGGCATCCTTCCGGCCGTACCCCATCACCGCCCACGCCTTTCGGCCAGTCCCCCGTCGGCAAACCGAGTGCGCCTCCACGCCGGACTACCGGTCCGACACTTCGCCGGGCAGTCGTGCGGCGAACTCCTGGCGCACTTACGGGCAGCGCAGCCTGGACACTGCGCTGCCCCGGTGCCGCCGGTACGACCGACGGATCTGAACCCGGACCCGGAATCAGGCCGCGAGGACCTCCCGCTCGCGTTCCGGCGTCTTGATCTTGGGCTTCGCGTTCGGCAGCGAGAGCCGGACGACCTTGCGCCACGCGGAGAACACCTGCTTGGGCAGCGGTCCGGTCACGTACTCCAGCTCGTACTTCTCGAACAGCGCCCGCACCTTCACCGCGACCTCGGCGTATCGGTTGCTCGGCAGGTCGGGGAAGAGGTGGTGTTCGATCTGGTGGGAGAGGTTGCCGGTCATGAAGTGCATGGCCTTGCTGCCGCTGATGTTCGCGGAGCCCATCATCTGGCGCAGGTACCACTGGCCGCGTGTCTCGCCCTTGATCGACCGGCGCTCGAAGACCTGTACGCCCTCGGGGAAGTGCCCGCACATGATCACCGAGTGGGACCAGACGTTGCGGACCACGTTCGCGGTGAAGGTGGCGGCGAGGGTGGTGAGGAACGACGGGCCCGACAGCAGCGGGTGGATCACGTAGTCCTTCAGGACCTGCTTGCGGATCTTGCGGCCCACGGCCTTGGCCCGCGCGCGGAACTCCGGGTTCTTGCGGCGGTCCTTGGACAGGTTCGCGCCGAGTTCGAGGTCGTACGCCGCGATGCCGTACTCGAAGAAGCAGGCGTTGAGGAAGTTCCACAGCGGCTGGCCGAGGTGGAACGGGTGCCATTTCTGGTCCTCGTCGACGCGCATGATGCCGTAGCCGAGGTCGTTGTCCTTGCCGAGAACGTTGGTGTACTTGTGGTGCAGCTCGTTGTGCGAGTGCTTCCACTGGTCGGCCGGCGAGACGTGATCCCAATCCCAGGTGGTGGAGTGGATCTTCGGGTCGCGCATCCAGTCCCACTGGCCGTGCAGGATGTTGTGACCGATCTCCATGTTGTCCATGATCTTCGCCACGGACAGCCCGGCGGTGCCGATCAGCCACGCGGGCGGGAAGAACGAGAACAAGAGCACGCCCCTGCTGGCCAGCTCGAGCTTGCGCTGCGCCGAGATCACCTTGCGGATGTAGGCGGCGTCTTTCTCGCCGCGGCTGGCGATCACCTCGTCGCGGATCGCGTCCAGCTCGCGGCCGAGCTCCTCGATCTGCTCTGCGGTCAGGTGGGCGGTGGGGTCGATGGCGGTCAAGCTGTTCCTACCGTTCGATGTCGCAGGGGCCCGCGGCGGCGGACACGCAGGTCTGGATGAGGACGCCCGGTTCGGCTTCGGTGATCTCGCCGGTGCGCAGGTCGCGGACGGCGCCTGCTTTGAGCGGGGTGGTGCAGCTGAAGCAGATGCCCATGCGGCATCCGGAGGGCATGAGCACGCCGGCCTCTTCGCCGACGTCCAGCAGCGGCGTGGCGCCGTCCGCTTCGACGGTCTTGCCGGTGGTGCTGAACGTGACCTCGCCGCCGTCGCCGGCGACGACGATGGTGGGGCGGAAACGTTCGGTGTGCAGGCGCTCCGGGACGCCGTGCCCGGCCCAGTGCTTTTCGGCGGCGTCGAGCAGGCCTGTAGGCCCGCAGGCCCAGGTCTCGCGTTCGGCCCAGTCGGGTACGAGTTCGTCGAGACGGGCGATGTCGAGCATGCCGTCCGTGTCGGTGTGCACCTCGGTGAGCCGCAGCTTCTTCTCCGCGACCAGGTCGTGCAGCTCGTTGCGGAAGATCACGTCGTGCGGCTGGGGCGCGCAGTGGACCATGACGACGTCGTCGAACGCGGTGTCGCGCAGCATGCCCATGACGGGGGTGATGCCGCTGCCGGCCGTCAGGTAGAGCACCTTGGCGGGCTTGGTCTGCGGCAGCACGAAGTCA
Source organism: Streptomyces sp. NPDC043726 (assembly GCF_056436565.1). Lineage (NCBI taxonomy): Bacteria > Bacillati > Actinomycetota > Actinomycetes > Kitasatosporales > Streptomycetaceae > Streptomyces > Streptomyces sp. NPDC043726. The sequence continues at coordinate 73,367 of NZ_JBWKCI010000017.1, read as the reverse complement.
CCGGTCGCCTGGTCCAGCTGGATCAGCGTGCCCGGTTTCACCCTGCGGACCAGGTGGTTGCTGACCTTGCCGTCCGGGATCGCCTTCACGGTGATCGTGACGCGGCCGTCCCTGCGGTCGGTCGGTGAGGTGAGCGAGTAGGCACGCCACAGGCGCACGCCGTCGACGTCGACGCCGATCCGCACGTACTGACCGGCTCTGTGCCCGCGCCAGCCCCGTCCCGGCCTGATCACGATGGTCGCGGCGTCGCCCGTCTCAGGGTGCACGGCCTCGATGCGTCCCCGCAGGTCAGCGCCCGCGCGCAGCGGGCTGACCAGGTCGAGGTAGTCAGACGGCAGCAGCGGCGTGGTGACCATCTCCAGCAGTTTCCACGCCCTGCTGCGGAGGGCAGTACTCGTCATGACCCCAGCTTGCTGCGCCTCAGGGCGTAAAGTCCTGACCGCAGGACGTAAATCTGGTCAGCCAAATTGTTCGCAGGGAATAAAACGTGAGTCACGTGATCCGCAGGGCCAGTGAGCTGGCCCTTGATGAGACGACGGTCACAGTACTTCGGGCAACGCTGAAGTCCACCGCCGACGAGGTCGTCCAGGCGATCATCGACGAGGTCCCTCCCTACGCCAACGCCCTCTCGGGCCACATGGGCGCCACCATCCGCCGAGCCGTCCGCACCGCGCTGGGACACTACCTGGACCTCGCGAGCGGGAACGCCACGGCCGGCGACGGCGGGGACGCCGCCTACGAGCTGGGCCGCGGCGAGGTCCGCGACGGCCGTTCGATGGACGCCCTGCTCAGCGCCTACCGCGTCGGCGCCCGCGTGGCCTGGCGATGCCTGGCAGCGGGAGCCGTACCCGCAGGTCTGCCCGCCGCCGAGGTCGCCAAGTTCGCCGAGCTGACCTTCGCCTACATCGACGAACTCTCCGCCGCGAGCGCCGCGGGCCACGCCGACGAGCTGGCCGCCCGGGGCCGGGATCACGAGCGCCACCTGGAGCACCTCGCCCGCGACCTCCTCGCCGGCGCGAGCCCCGACGTACTGCTGGTCTCGGCCCAACGAGCCGGCTGGCAGCCTCCGGTTTCGCTGACCGCGGTCCTGCTGCCCGGCGCCCAGGCCCGGCCTGCCTACCGCACCCTCGACCCGAGCACCCTCGTCCTCGACGATCTGCCGGACGGCACCGGCGTGCTGCTCGTCCCCGATGCCGACCGGTCACATCTGCTGCGGCAGCTGACCGAGCGCACCGCCGTGGTCGGCCCGGCCCGGCCATGGACGCGTGCGTCCGCCTCGTACGCGCGAGCCGTACGCGCGCGCTCCCTCTCCTCCGATATCCGCGACACCGAGGACCACCTGGCCGAGCTGGTGCTGAGCGCCGACATGGACGCGTTCACGGACCTGCGCGCCCGAGCCCTCGCACCGTTGCGGACCTTGCCCGTCGCGACCGCACGGCGGCTGGAGGAGACGCTGCGGGCGTGGCTGCTGCACCAGGGCAGGCGGGAGGAGGTGGCGGCGGAGCTGTTCGTCCATCCCCAGACCGTCCGGTACCGGATGTCACAGCTGCGGGAGCTGTTCCCGGATCTCGCGTCCCCGCACCGGGTCCTTGAACTGACGCTCGCGGTCGGGCTTCGGGACGGCTGACGCATACCCCGACCAGCCACGATCGCGTCCTGGGTCGGGCCTTCTCGCCTACGTATCCGGCCGCGGACGAGCCCTGATCGACCGGCGTCCGAATCCGCCACGTCCTGTACGGAGGACCGCGAACCGTGCGTCGGGCAGGCTTCGACAACAGCGTCGCCTTCGAGACGAACGTGGCGGGCAACAGGTGCGCCCCGGACTCCGCCGGACAGGCCGGCTCCGGCCGCACGGCGCGCCCTCTGACAGCGGCGGCTGCAGGCCGTCATTCAGCCGGAGCAAACCAGCTGGCGTGATCCCCGGCGGAAGGGGCACGCGGTCCAGCAGATCGCAGCCCTACGTCGGAGCAAGTTCCGGGGAGTCCGTGGTGGTCATAGCGCCGGTGTCGTCCGGGGCGTACCAGCCCGCGCCCCCTTCAGCTCTTGCTGCCATCGCGCCAACGTCAGCGTGCCACGTTCGCCAGTACGTGGAGCGGACACTGTCCACGTCGCCCCAGGGACAACCGGGAGATATGTGATGTCGCAGAACGAGAATGCGGGCCCCTCGTACGAGGACGAGGCGACCAGAGCCGAAGATGACCTGCTGGAAGGCCTCAGCGTCGACGAGCGGCGGCCGGAAAAGCCGATCCTCCTCGAAGCCGACGGAAGCCCTCTGGAGACCTGGCGGGAGAACTACCCCTACGACCGGAAGCTGAGACGGTCCGAGTACGAGCGGACCAAGCGGGTGCTGCAGATCGAGCTGCTGAAGATGCAGCGCTGGGTGAAGGAGACCGGTCAGCGCATCGTCGTGCTGTGCGAGGGCCGTGACGCGGCCGGCAAGGGCGGCACGATCCAGCGCTTCACCGAGCGGCTCAACCCGCGCGGCGCCCGCGTCGTGGCCCTGGAGAAGCCGACCGAACGAGAGATGGGCCAGTGGTACTTCCAGCGTTATGTGACCCACCTGCCCTCGCGCGGTGAGATCGTCTTCTTCGACCGCTCCTGGTACAACCGGGCCGGCGTCGAACGCGTGATGGGTTTTTGCACCGAGGCCGAGTACCGCACGTTTCTGGAGCAGGCTCCCTTGTTCGAGGAGATGTTGACCAAGGACGGCGTTCTGCTGGCCAAGTTCTGGTTCTCCGTCTCCCAGGCCGAACAGCGCACACGTTTCGCCATCCGCCAGGTCGACCCGGTACGCCGCTGGAAGCTTTCCCCCACCGACCTCGCCTCCCTGGACCGCTGGGACGACTACACCAAGGCCAAGGTCGACATGTTCCGAGCCACTGACACACCTCACGCCCCCTGGACCGTGGTCAAGAGCAACGACAAACGCCGCGGTCGGCTCGAGGCGATGCGCAGCCTGCTGTACCGCTGCGACTACCCGGCGAAGGATGACGACGCCGTGGGAAAACCGGACCCGCTGATCGTCGGCGCCGCCAACACCCTGTTGGAGGCCGGTGAGGAGCCCACAGACCTCTCCCCCACCCCGCTGGCCGGCTACGACCAGCGCCCCGGCCACCATCCCGAAACCCCTGACCCGCAGGCCTGAAGCGCTCCGAGCCGAACACCATGCGCAAGCCGCGTGGCGTTGACTCTTCGGTGAGCGGGTCCGTCAGTGCGGGCTTGGCGTCAACCTGCAGGTGAGCAACAAGCCAGGCTAGAGGGGCTGCGCTGCTGAGGCATGTGACCCCGCGGGAGCGCGGCCAAGACCCAGACAGGTCCGCTGTACGGCCAATTCCGGTCACAACACTGTCGTATGGCCGAATCCAGTGCCATCCTGTGACCGCGGTGATCCTCTCCCTCCCCCGGGGAGAGGACCCGTCTCATTGCCCTCTCCGTTGCGCTGTTCTTTCGGCGAGGGCGCGCCGTCCCTCCCGGCCTCCCCACGGGAGGGCCGACGGCTGCGCGCACCCAGCACCGGGCGTGCCCCGGCGGGCGGCCGATTGCCGACCCCACTCCCTCGCCCAGCCCGAAGCAGCCCAGGCCGGCATCAAGCGCACCGGCCCATTCCGATGCAGGACCCGGCGACTGAACCACTGGCTTCGCCCCGCGCCAGCACAAGCCTGGTCGCGGACGCCAACGCGCCCGGGGTTGGGGCCCGTTCGTCGCGAGGACGCGGATGCCGCCCCCTCGCCGTGTGAAGCCGCCGTACGCCCCCGCGGGCCTTACCGGTCCTCGAACCGTCTCGATCACGCGGAAGGGAAGGGTTCCGTCAGATGCGGTGTCGCCAGGTGCAGCGTCGTGTCGGCCCCGTGGGACAGCATGCGCTGCCTTGAGTGCCTGGCCGCCTCCGGGTCGAGCTCGTGCGCGTAGGCGAGTTCGGGATGCAGGAGCTGGATTGCGTGTACCAGGAGGTCGCCGGTGACGAGTGCCAGCTCGCGTCCATCGGCGACGAGCACGCTCTGGTGGCCAGGTGTATGGCCGGGCGTGGCGATCGCGCGCCCGATGCGCAGCGCTGTGTCCCCGTCGAGGAGCCGGAGCCGGCCGGCGGCCTCGAGCGGGTCGATGAGGCTCTCGCGAAGCTGCGGGTTGAGCTCGTCAACAGCGTCGAACTCGGCCCGCTGGAGCAGGTACTCGGCATTCGGGAAGTAAGGGCGACGAGCGTCGGCCGAAGCAGTTCCGTCCACTGCGCCGCCCGCCGAGGGGACGGCTGCCTCGGTCACGACCGCCCACCCGACGTGGTCGGTGTGCAGGTGTGTGAGCACCACGGTGTCGACCTCCGCCGGATCGATGCCCGCGGCAGCCAGAGACGAGGGAAGCGCCCCGGGCACCGGCGCCCACGAGGCGGCCGGGCTGTCCGCCGGACCGATCCCGGCGTCCACCACAACAAGGCCTTTGTCGCTGCGGATCGCGTAGGCACGAAACCGCAGCCGCCATCGTCCCTCCGCATCGACCGCACCGGGATCGAAGCGGTCGGCCTCAGCCCACTGAGCGGCCGACGCCCCAGGGAACGCCTCGGCCCGCGGGGAGAAGAAGGGGCCCTCGCCGTCGGCAAGGGCAATGATCTCGGTCGAACCGATGCGCAGACGGGGAACGTTGGCAGGCATGACAGCGATCCTGCCACGCCTCCCACGAGGACGGGCACTCGCCGGAATGCCGATCGCCTCGGCGCAGCGGAGCAAGCGGTCCCAAACGCAGGGCGGGCTGGGGCAGAGTATTCCTCTGACCCAGCCCGCCCTGCGCAGACTTGCTGACGACTACCAGCGGTACCAGCGGCCCCTGCGGCCACCGGTGGCAGGGGATCGCATAACGAACCCCAGCAACCACACCACGAGTACGACGACCGCAATCAACCACAGGGCCTTGAGAGCGAAGCCAGCACCGAAAAGAATAAGTGCGAGAAGCAGAACAAGAAGCAGGGGAACCATGATTATCAACCTCCGATGAAGCATGTGCCCTGCCGTTGCGGAGACATACGTGCGAGTTTCCGGGTTTACCTCTCCTGCGGCGCGGTATAAGGTTCGCCGCTTCAGTTCTTCGGATGGCCGGGTCCCGGCACTGTGCCGGTTCGCTGTGCCGGTGGGGGCGGTCTGCTCGCCTCGGCGGTGCCGGACCCGCGGGCGGCCGTTCTCAAACGGCAAGGAGGAGCCGTGACCAGTACACGCACCGACTCAGAAGGGTCCCAAGTGACAGCCGCGGCGTCCTTGTCTCCGGCGGAACGCAAGCAGCGGATGCGGCGTCGCCTGGAGCGGCTGATCGGCATCGCCGCCACGGAAGGCAACTCCCTGCTGCCGCTGCGCAACGGGGATGAGATCTTCGCGGCGATGCTGGAGAGCATCCGCGGCGCCCAACACACGGTGGACATGATGACGTTCGTGTACTGGCGTGGCGATATAGCCCGCCAGTTCGCCGAGGCTTTGACGGAACGGGCTCGTAACGGTGTGCGTGTGCGGCTGCTGCTGGACGGTTTCGGCAGTCGGCAGATCGAAGGCGATTTGCTGGACTTGATGGACCGGGCCGGGGTTGAGGTGGCGTGGTTCCGAAAGCCCCTTTACCTCACCCCGTTCAAACAGAATCACCGCTGTCATCGCAAGGTGTTGGTGGTGGACGAGGAGACGGCGTTCACCGGCGGGGTGGGTATCGCTGAGGAATGGTGCGGGGACGCTCGGAACGAGAACGAATGGCGCGATACCCATGTTCAGGTGCGCGGACCCGCGGTGGACGGCATCGCCGCCGCCTTCGCACAGAACTGGGCCGAATGCCACGACACCCTCTTCGACGCGCGCGACCGCTTCGGCCACCACACGCCGCAAGGCGACGCCGTGGTCCAGGTCGTCCGCGGCTCAGCCAGCCTGGGCTGGCAGGACATGCAGACCCTGCTGCGAGTCATGATCGAATGCGCTCAGGAGCAATTCCGGTTGGCAACCGCCTACTTCGCCCCCGATGAGTACTTCATCGACCTGCTGTGCGCGGCCGCCCGGCGCGGTGTCGAGGTGGAGATCCTGCTGCCCGGCCCGCACACTGACAAGCGGGTCTGCCGACTGGCCGGCCAGCGCTTCTACGAGCAGCTGATCGAGTGCGGGGTGCGCATATTCGAGTACCAGCCGACGATGATGCACGCCAAAGTCATCACCGTCGACGGGGTCGCCGCCCTGATCGGTTCCACCAACTTCAACCGGCGCTCTCTGGACCACGACGAGGAAGTCATGTGCGCCGTCCTCGACGAGGACTTCGCCGCCACCCTCAATCGGCACTTCGATGACGACCTGAAGGTCAGTCAGCAGATCGAGAGGGGTCGCTGGGAACGCCGCTCGGCCCCGCAGCGACTGCGGGAGGCTGCGGTCGCCCCCATCCGCCGGTTCCTGTGAAGCGAAGGCAGGCGGTTCCTGTGAAGCGAAGGCAGGGCAGGTGAGCCATCCCGCGTTCTGCCTGGCCGACCGCCGACCGACCGGGTGAGCAGCAGATATGCCGCGTCTGCGCTCCTCCCGCCCCAGCACGAACGTAGAGCCTGCTCGGTGGATGGACTCGGCGGGCTGTCGGCGAACTGCGCGTCAGCGAGCCGGTGTTCGACGAGCAGCCCGCGTGAGACCAACGGGCGTCCACCAGCGGTACTCCGCTTGGCGCAGTGGTGGGTGACCTCTGGAAGCAACCCGTCCCCATCGGCCACCTCGCACCGGGCCCTACGGGGCACGTTCTGCATCGGCAACGCCCACCGCACGAGCCGCTCCGTGCCACACCACCCGGTCACCCACCCTCACACACCACCGGCCCGCCCGCCTCGCAGCCGACCTCCTGGCCGCCGCACACCAGGCGCCCCACCGGCCCGTCCTCACTGAGGCGGACGGTTCGGTGCGGCGCCACGTGGCGGCCAGCCGACTCAGGGCGCTTCGCCGCGCTCAGCGGCGCCCGCCCGTGCCTGACGCGTCAGCGGTCGTCGCCGGTCGTGCCCGGAGGGCGAAAGCAGGCGGTGACCGCTTTGCCGTCGGGGCAACGCCGTGCTTCCCACTCGTCGGCCAGGGCGTCGACCAGGAACATGCCCCGCCCGCCGGGGCGGTCGTCGCTGGGAGCGCGTGGGGTGGGCAACTCCGCGGAGGCGTCGTCGTGCACGGTGACGTGCAGGCATTGGCCGTCCCAGGTCAGCACGAGCCGGGCAGTGGAATGAGCGTGGACGTGGGCGTTGGTGACCAGTTCTGACACGGTCAGGAGCACATCGTCCACCGTCTGCGGGGCGCTGTGCGCCCAGCCGAGCGTCTCCAGATGCCCGCGTGCCCAGTCACGCGCCGCTTTCGGGCCGGTGTTGACGGGCAGCGAGCGCGCCCAGCCCACCGCCCGCAGTGACGATTCGTCCACGGTGCCCCTCCCTGCGATTGGATCCGTTCCGAGGCTGTCGCTAGTACCCGCTGTGTGCGGGCTGACGCGGCCGGGCGCACTCCGGAGCGGTGCACCCGGCGTGCGCTATAGGCTGGGGGCCCGAAAAAAAAGCTTCCTGCTGCGCGTCAGGTGGAAGCCGGCCGGCGGGGGGCTGTCGGAGGGGTGTAGGAGACCGAGCGGGGACACCCCGCATACGGTGGGCAGGGCTGGGCGAGACCAGGGAGGGCTGCGTGGAGGTGAACGCGGTGCTTGGTCGTGCCGGGAGACGTTCCTGTGGTGGGCTCGGCGCGCTCCCCCGCCCGGCCTGGGGGCAGGCCCGGTCCGGACTGCCCCGGCATCGGGTGGGGGTGTCCTGCGTGGAGCTGTCTGACGTGGCCTTCGTCGACGCGACGGGGGTGACCGCGCTGTCGGTCACCGTCATGGATCCGCCCGACGAGCCGATGCTGGTCGCACCTCCTCCGTGCCACTCGCTCGCGGTGGGGACCATGTCCGGGCCCGGCCTGGACAGAATCGAGGTGGGACCTCGATGAGTCCGTTGAACGCCGACGAGGTTTTCGAGCATCCTGCCCTGTTCTACCGCAGTGAACAGGAGTACACGCAGCAGACGGTCTCGTTCCTGAGACAAGGGCTGGCGAAGAGCGAGCCGGTGGCCGTCGCGGTGCCTGGCCCCAATCTGGAACGGATCAGGACGGGGCTGGGTGCGGACGCCGAGGACGTCTTGCTCCTGGACATGACCGAGGTAGGCCGCAACCCCGGGCGGATCATCCCCAAGGTGCTGCGCGCTTTCGCTGACGCGCACCCCGAGGGGAGGGTGCGGATCATCGGTGAGCCGATCTGGGCCGGGCGCAGCGCGGTGGAGTACCCGGCCTGCGCCCAGCATGAGGCACTGATCAACGCCGCTTTCGAGGGCCGTACGGTGACGATCCTGTGCCCGTATGACGAGGTACGGCTGGATCCGGACGTGATCGCCGACGCGCGGATCACCCACCCGACCGTCATCAGCGGTGACGGCCGTGAGGAGGTCAGCGGCGCCTACGACTGGGAAGCGGTCGTCGCCCGATACAACCGGGCGCTGCCGCCCGCACCGGACGCCGCCGCCTTCTCCTTCGGGGCTGAGGAGCTGCCGTCGGTCCGCAAGTTCGGTGTGGCGCAGGTGGCCCGGCTGGGCTTGGCCGGGGTACGGCTGATGGATGCGGAGCTGGTCATCGCGGAACTGACGACCAACAGCGTGCTCCACGGTGGCGGCCGGGGAACGCTGGCGATCTGGTCCGAGCAGGACCAGGTCGTGATCGAGGTCCGCGACGCGGGACGGCTGACCGACCCCTTGGCAGGCCGCTGCCCGCCGGAGCGCGGACAGATCGGCGGGCGGGGGTTGCTGTTGGTCCATTGCGTCGCCGACCTGGTGCGCCTGCACACCGACGGCCAGGGAACGACCGTCCGCGTCTACGTCAGCCAGTGAGCACGGTACGGCCATGGAATGACCGTCCGCGTCTGCGTCAGCCAGTGAGCACCGCAGGGGGCAGCCACCGGCCTGCCGCCCGCCTTGTACGGCCCCGGAAAGACGGGTGCCGTCGCCATGGGGCACCCGGTGGTCGTGCCGTTCGACACCCGGACGGTGTTCCCGCGGCGGGAACCGGTGAGCTTCGTCGGGCGGTGATCGAGCCGTTGCCGGACTCGCAGTGCAGGGGCCGACCGGTGCGATACGGGCGGGTTTGCCCCCACCGGCGACCGGGCGTCTCCGCACCGGTACGCAGAGGCGCCCTCCCGACGCCGAAACCGCGTCGAGTACCCCGGTGTCGTCCGGGTATGCCGATTCCGGCCGGTCCGCTTTCCCATGGTTCCCAGCTGGGCCGACGCTTTGTTCCGCGCCAGGAACTTGGGTTAATCTGCGGCGTGTTTTTCTCGTTGCGTACTGGCCGTGAACTGCGGAACTGCACGCACGACGGCCGGGCCACCGATCGGTTCAGAGTGGGTTCCGAGTTCTCGGTCACGAGGGCTCCTGGGGGAGCGGAACGAGGTTACGCATGACGAGCAACAGCGCCGGGGTCGTCGAGGTGTCTCCGGATGATCAGGAGCTGCGGCGGCTTCTGGCGGGCCTGACGGCCGTGCGGGACGGGGACTTCGGCACGCGGCTGCCGGTCGACGCCGACGGCCTGATGGGCGACATCGCCAAGGTCTTCAACGGCATGGTCGACCAGCTGTCGGTGTTCACGTCCGAAGTCACCCGGGTGGCCCGCGAGGTCGGCACCGAGGGGACACTGGGCGGACAGGCGGAGGTGCCGGGTGTTTCGGGCACGTGGGCCGACCTGACGGACTCGGTCAATGCCATGGCGGGCAACCTGACCACCCAGGTCCGTGACATCGCGCAGGTGGCCACGGCGGTGGCCAAGGGCGACCTGTCGCAGAAGATCGACGTGCCGGCGCGGGGCGAGATCCTGCAGCTGAAGGAGACCGTCAACACGATGGTCGACCAGCTGTCCGCGTTCGCCGACGAGGTCACCCGCGTCGCCCGCGAGGTCGGCAGCGAGGGGCGGCTCGGCGGACAGGCCCAGGTGCCCGGTGTGGCCGGGGTGTGGCGCGACCTGACCGACTCCGTGAACCACATGGCGGGCAACCTCACCGGCCAGGTCCGCTCGATCGCCCAGGTGACCACCGCGGTGGCACAGGGAGACCTCTCCCAGAAGATCACCGTGGACGCCCGCGGTGAGATCCTCGAACTCAAGAGCACCATCAACACGATGGTCGACCAGCTCTCCGCCTTCGCCGACGAGGTCACCCGCGTCGCCCGCGAGGTCGGCACCGAAGGACGCCTCGGCGGACAGGCGGACGTCAAGGGTGTCAAGGGCACCTGGCGGGACCTCACGGACTCCGTGAACTTCATGGCGGGCAACCTCACCGGCCAGGTCCGCAACATCGCGCTGGTGGCGACCGCGGTCGCCAAGGGAGACCTCTCCCAGAAGATCACCGTGGACGCCCGCGGTGAGATCCTCGAACTCAAGAGCACCATCAACACGATGGTCGACCAGCTCTCCGCCTTCGCCGACGAGGTCACCCGCGTCGCCCGCGAGGTCGGCACCGAAGGACGCCTCGGCGGACAGGCCCAGGTGCGCGGTGTGTCGGGTACCTGGAAGGACCTGACCGACAACGTCAACGTGATGGCGTCCAACCTGACCGGTCAGGTCCGCTCGATCGCCCAGGTGGCCACCGCCGTGGCGCGGGGTGACCTGTCGCAGCGCATCACGGTCGAGGCCAAGGGCGAGGTCGCGGCGCTGGCGGATGTCATCAACACGATGGTCGACACGCTGTCGGCCTTCGCCGACGAGGTCACCCGCGTGGCGCGCGAGGTCGGCACCGAAGGACGCCTGGGCGGGCAGGCGCACGTGCCCAACGTCGCCGGCACGTGGAAGGACCTGACCGACAACGTCAACTCGATGGCCAACAACCTCACGGGCCAGGTGCGCAACATCGCGCTGGTGACGACCGCGGTGGCCAAGGGTGACCTGTCGAAGAAGATCGACGTGGACGCCCGGGGCGAGATCCTCGAACTCAAGACGACGATCAACACGATGGTCGACCAGCTCTCCGCGTTCGCCGACGAGGTCACCCGCGTGGCCCGCGAGGTCGGCACCGAAGGACGCCTGGGCGGTCAGGCCGAGGTGGAGGGTGTCTCGGGCACCTGGAAGCGGCTGACGGAGAACGTCAACGAGCTGGCGGGCAACCTGACCCGGCAGGTGCGTGCCATCGCGGAGGTCGCCAGTGCCGTCGCCGAGGGCGACCTGACGCGTTCGATCACCGTGGAGGCCTCCGGCGAGGTCGCCGAGCTCAAGGACAACATCAACTCGATGGTGGAGTCCCTGCGCGAGACCACCCGCGCCAACCAGGAGCAGGACTGGCTGAAGACGAACCTCGCCCGCATCTCGGGACTGATGCAGGGCCACCGTGACCTTCCCGTGGTCGCTGAACTGATCATGGACGAGCTGGTCCCGCTGGTGGCGGCCCAGTACGGGGCCTTCTACCTGGCCGAGGACGGCGACGACGGCCCCCGGCTGCGGCTGGTCGGTGCCTACGGCTACCCGGAGGACGACACCCGGCCCAGGCGGATCTCCTTCGGTCGCACCCTGGTCGGTCAGGCCGCCCGCAGCCGGCGCCCCATCACGGTGGACGACCTGCCGCCGGACTACGTGACCATCTCCTCGGGGCTCGGCCAGGTGGTCCCGACCGCCTTGGTGCTGCTGCCCATTGTGGTCGAGGATCAGGTCCTCGGCGTCATCGAGCTGGCATCTGTCACGTCCTTCACGCAGATCCAGCACGACTTCCTCACGCAGTTGATGGAGACCATCGGCGTCAACGTCAACACCATCGTGGCCAACGCCCGCACCGACGAGCTGCTGGCCGAGTCGCAGCGCCTGACGGCCGAACTCCAGGACCGGTCCGCGGAGTTGCAGGTGCAGCAGGAGGAACTGCAGCGCTCCAACGCCGACCTGGAGGAGAAGGCCTCGCTGCTGGCGGCCCAGAACCGGGACATCGAGGCGAAGAACCTGCAGATCGAGCAGGCCCGGCAGGAACTGGAGACACGCGCCCAGCAGCTGTCGCTGGCCTCGAAGTACAAGTCGGAGTTCCTGGCGAACATGAGCCACGAGCTGCGCACTCCGCTGAACAGTCTGCTGATCCTTGCGCAGTTGCTGGCCCAGAACCCGGCTCGTAATCTCACGGCGAAGCAGGTCGAGTACGCGCAGATCATCCACTCCGCCGGCTCCGACCTGCTCCAGCTGATCAGCGACATCCTCGACCTGTCGAAGGTCGAGGCCGGAAAGATGGACGTCACACCGGAGCGGGTCGCGTTGCGTCAGCTCATCGAGTACGTCGAGGCCACCTTCCGGCCCATGACGACGCAGAAGAGCCTGGACTTCACCGTGACGACCGCTCCGGGCGCGCCCGCGGACCTGTTCACCGACGACTCGCGGCTGCGCCAGGTGCTGCGCAACCTCCTGTCCAACGCCGTGAAGTTCACCGAACAGGGCGGCGTCCAGCTGAGCGTCGAGCCGGCACAGGACCAGGAGGTGCCCGCGGGAGTCATCCGGGGCGGCCCCGTGGTGGCCTTCCGTGTCACGGACACCGGCATCGGCATCCCGGAGCAGCACCTGGAGACGATCTTCGGCGCCTTCCAGCAGGCGGACGGCACGACCAGCCGCAAGTACGGCGGCACCGGTCTGGGCCTGTCCATCACCCGGGAGATCGCCCATCTCCTCGGCGGCGCCGTCACGGTGCACAGCACGCCCGGCCAGGGCAGTACGTTCACGCTCTTCCTGCCCGTGGCACGTCCCGACTTCGAGGAACTGATCGACCAGGGCAGACCCCTGGAGGAGCTCCCGACCGAGCCCCTTCCTGAGGGGTTGTCACGCCCGGTGCCGGTGCCCCGGACCGGGTCGCGGCCCCGGCGCCTGCTCGTCGTCGAAGAGCGGCCGCGCGGTCTGCTGACCCTCGTCGCGGAGAGTGTGGTCGCCGATCTCACGCACGGCCGTGAAGACGGTGGACAGCGGCCCGCCGTCGACATCATCACCGCGGTCGGGGCGCACGAGGCGGCGGGCGCGCTCGCCGCGGAACCGTGCCACTGCGTCGTCCTGGAACTGGGCACGCAGGACGGTGAGGCTTCCCGCTTCCTCGAGGCGCTGGGAGGTGACTCGGCACTGGCGAGCGTGCCGGTGCTGGTGCACAGCGGTCATCGCACGGACCTGGTCCTGGAAGAGGCACTGCGGTCCCGCTCGGCGGGCAGCGCACTGGAGTTCCTGTCCAGTCTCGACGAGCTGCGCGAGCGCATCGTCCTGCATCTGTCCGCCGAGGAGCCGGGGGACGTGTTGTCGCTGGTTCGGCCGGAGGAATCGCGGCCCGTGCCGCCGCAGCCCGTCGAGGGCTCGCCGGCGGCGGACCGTACCGTCCTCGTCGTCGACGACGACGCGCGCAACCTCTTCGCGCTCAGCGGGATCCTGGAGCTGCACGGCTTCCGGGTGCTGCACGCCGAGAACGGGCGCCAGTGCATCGACTCGCTGGTGAACAACCCTGACGTGGCACTCGTGTTGATGGACGTGATGATGCCGGAGATGGACGGCTACACCGCGACGGCCGAGATCCGCAGGATGCCGCAGTACGCGGAGCTGCCGATCATCGCCGTCACCGCCAAGGCGATGCCCGGCGACCGGGAGAAGAGCATCGCCTCGGGCGCCAGCGACTACGTCACCAAGCCCGTCGACACACGCGACCTCATCGCCTGCGTCCGGCGCTGGCTGCCCGTATGAGCACCCCGGCGCCCCTCCCGCACCCCGGCGGGCCGGGCGCCCCGCAGCGCCTGCCGATTTGCGCCCCCGGGCGCTTCAGCCGAGGAGCTTTCACACCGTGAGCCAGTCCGAGCATCCGGGCGAACCGGATCAGGGCGGTGCGCCGAAGCTCGAAGCCGGCGCTCCCCCGGCGTCCTCCAGTCTGTCGGTGCCTTCCGCCGGTGAGCTGTCCACAACACCCGTCGCACACCTGCCCGCAGGTCCTGTCGGCGAGCTACCCACGGGACCCGTTGGCGAGCTGCCCGATGACCCCGTTGGCGAGCTGCCCGCGATTCCCGACGGCGTCCCGTCCGCCTCACCGGTGGGCCGGCTGGCGGCCACGGTGGAGCGGCTCAGCCGGGAGGTGCGGGCCGCACAGGCGGAAGCCGAGGGACGCGCCCTGATCGAACTCGCCAAGGGCATCCTGGTCGAGCGACTGACGTGCGGGCCCGCCCAGGCCGCCCGGCAGCTCGCCGAGCTGGCCGAGCAGGCCCAGCTCACCCCCCTCGAACTCGCGGTCGACATCATCAATCAGGCCGCCCGGGACCGGATGTCCGAGGTGACGGACGCGTTCCTCGCCGCCACCCGGGCCGCGGACGAGGCCAAGGCCGAGTCGGCCGCCGTACGTCTGCGCGCGGCGGAGAGCGGCGCGCTGGCCGCGGACGACACCCAGGCCGTCGCCGAGGCCCTGCTGGAGCAGGCGCTGCGCCCTCTGGGCGCGGTAGCCGTGGCCGTCTGGGCCGCGGGCTCCGACGGTTCCCTCACCCTGGCGGGCAGCGCCGGCTTCTCGCTCGCCGAAGCCGCCCGCTGGCGGTACGTCCCGCCGGACGTGGTCACGGTGGCGCGGCGCGGGCTCACCGAACGCAGGGGGCAGTGGATCCCCTCGCTCGCGGCGGCGGGACTTCCCAGCATCGGGCTGCACCACCATCCGCACGGAGGCCGAGCCGCCCTGCCCGCGGGCACCGGAGGGCGCATCTACGGCGTACTGGAGATCGCCTGGCCCACGCCCGTGGAGCCGCAGCCCCCGCAGATCGTCCGCCAGGTCGAGGCCCTGGCGGAGCTGTGCGGCCACACCCTGGAGACCCACCCGCTCCTGCACGGTCCCACCCATGAACCACGCGTCTTGCCGGACGCCGCGGAACTGATGGACCTGGCCGACGGGCTGCACGATCCCGCCCTGGTCCTGGTGCCGCACCTCGACGACGCCGGAAACCTCGAGGACTTCCGCATCCAGCACGTCAACAACCGCTTCCTGGACCCGGCCGGCCGGCCGCGCGCGGTCATCAACGGCGCCCTCCTGCTGGAGGCGTACCCGATGGCCGCGGGGGACAGCGAGCTGTTCCAGCGCGTCGAGCGGGTCTACGCCACCGGCGAAGCCTTCCGCGCCCGCCGCATGAACCTCACCGCCCTCGTCGACCAGGTGCCCCTCTCGGCGGTCGCGGACATCAGCATCAGCCGCCACGGCACCACCGTCCTGCTCATCTGGCGCATCGAGGACGAGACGGCGCGTTTGGCAAGCCTCCTGCAGCACGCCCAACGCCTCGGCCGTATCGGCGGCTTCGAGGAGAACCTGCTGACCGGTGAGATCACCTGGAACGGACAGCTGTTCGACCTCTACGGGCGCCCCCAGTCGAGCACCCCGGTGCCCCTGGAGAATCTCTCGGCCCACGCGCATCCCGACGACGGCGTCTCCATCCGTCGTTTCCTGCGTACGCTGCTGCACCACCGGCGGCCGGCCGCCGCGGCCTTCCGGCTCCAGCGACCCGACGGCGTGACCCGCCACATCCGGGTCGTCGCCGAGCCGGTGCTCGACACCGACGGCCGGCTGCTCCTCGTCCGCGGCGCCTACCAGGACATCTCCGCCCAGCACTGGACCGAGGTGGCCCTCGCCGCCACCCGCGACCAGCTGGCACACACCGAGCAGCAGGCCACCGAACGCAACCGGCTCACCCTCCAGTTGCAGCACGCCATCATGCCGCCCGCCCAGGCACCGCTGGAGGTCCCCGGCCTCCAGATGGCCGTCCGCTATCGGCCCGCCGAGACCGAGCACCTGGTGGGCGGCGACTGGTACGACACCGTCGTGCTGCCCTCCGGGCAAGTCCTGTTGTGCGTGGGCGACGTGGCCGGTCACGGCATAGAGGCAGCGACCAGCATGGTCGTCCTGCGCAACGCCCTGCGTGGCCTGGCGGTCACCGGCGCAGGGCCGGGTCAGTTGCTGTCGTGGCTCAACATCGTGGCTCACCACCTGACCGGTGCCATCACCGCGACGGCAGTGTGCGGTCTGTACGACCCGGCCCTACGGACCTTCCGCTGGGCCAGGGCGGGCCACCTGCCGCCCGTCCTCGTCCAGGGCAACGAGGCTGCTGCCCTTCCCCTTTTGCAGGGGATGCTGCTCGGAGCGCTGCCCGAGGTCGTGTACGAGGAGGCCGAGGTCCAACTGGCTCAGGGAAACACCCTGTTGATGTACACGGACGGCCTGATCGAACGACGCGACCGGTCCGTGGAGGAGTCCCTGATCCACCTGCTGACGACCGCCCGCACGGCACCCAGCACACTCGACCAGCAGCTGGACCGCCTGCTCACCTACAGCAACTCGGACACCGACGACGACACGTGCATCGTGGGCATCCGGCTCGGATGAAGAGTTGGTGCCAGCCGGACCGGGGTTTGCCCCCGGTTCACCCCTGGGCTCGGCACAGTGCGCAGGCACGCAGCACACACGTGCACAGCGCCGCGCTGCACTGCACTGCACGCGGCTGAACGTTCTTCCGGTGAACTTCCGCGTCCAGACGGGTGAGGTCCGGGCCGAAGGCCTCTGCGCGCGAGCAACTCCCCGATACGCAGGGGTATATGACCACGAAGCTGCTGCGCGGGCTGGTCCCGCTCGCCCTGGCCCTCGTCCCGCTCACCGCTCCCGCCCCCGTCCAGGCAGCACAGCCTATGCTCCTGCCGGACGCCATCGCCAAGATCCCCAGCGCTCCCGAAAACAGGGAAGGCTACGAACTCACCGCCTTCAAGCACTGGAACGCCGGAGACGACCGCACCGACAGCTGCAACACCCGACAGGAAGTCCTCCTCGCCGAAGCCGTCGACGCACCCGAAGTAGGCACCAACTGCACCCTCACCGGCGGCCGCTGGCTGTCCTACTACGACGGCCGGCAGGTGACCTCCGCCGACACCCTGGACGTCTCCCACCTCGTCCCACTGGCCGAGGCATGGGACTCGGGGGCATCCGCGTGGACGGCCGTCCGGCGCGAGGCCTACGCCAACGACCAGACCGCTGCCGCCTCCCTCGTGGCGGTCACCGCGCGCAGCAACCGCGCGAAAGCCGACCAGGACCCGGCGCAGTGGCTGCCGTCGGCCGCCGAGCAGCACTGCCGCTACGTCTCGGAGTGGGTGGGCACCAAACTGCGCTGGAACCTGACGGCCGATCCTGCCGAGCTTGAGGCGCTGAAGGTGTTCGCCGACGGACCGTGCGAGGAGACAGTCGTCATGATCAGCCCTGCACCCTGACCTCACCGGACGTCCGGAGTCCCTGCGCACGCGGTGCAGCGGGCTCCGGTCACCGATGGACGAGGACTCCGTGTATGACGCAGCGCCGCTCAGGCCTGGTCGGGGGCACCGTCCGGGAACGTTGCGTTCAGGGACGTTCCCGGAAAGGCGACGAGGGCAGGATTCGTACGGCAGGACGTGGGCGAGGGCGCCTGTGCCGGCGGTGGCCACTTCGCGTCGGTAATGCTCTGCGAGAACGGCCGTAAGTGGCACCTGGGGGCTGCTGGGTCAGGGCGCGGAAAACAGTGTGGGAAAACGCGGGGCAAGCCAGGGCTTGCGGCCCCAGGCAAGGACACCCCCGCGTGCCATGGCCTGCCAGGGCCCCAACCGCCCCAGCGCGAGGAGGAGGAAGACGACCGGCTCGGTGAGGATGGTGCAGTCCGAACGCTCAGGCGGACCGGGCAGCACCTCCACCACACCGTCGGTGAAGATGACTCCGAAGGCCGCGCCGCCCCGGATGCGCAGGGTGTAACGAGCCGTAAGCGTAGAGTCGACGGCTATACGCGGCATCGCCATCTTCAAGAACGGCAGGCACAGCCCGACCCGCCCCGCATCGATCATGTGCGGCCGGCGCAGCCCGCGGGCGAGATCGTAACCATGGCCCAGCAAGTGGGTCAGAAGGTATGCGGCGAGGACGTCCTGGCCCATCGGTCCGAACGGGGTAAGCAGCGTCCGTCCCGCACGCCCCTCCGCCACGGCTTCTTCCACCGCGTCCAGGAACACCTCGGTCTGCTGAACCAGCATCGCCGCAAGCGTCCCCGCCCCACGCTCGTCAAACGCGGCCAGACTGCGCGCGTTGGCCGCCGCGATACCCTCCGGCGTGCCGTCCCCGTACGGCCGTTCCCGACCGGACACCAGATCAGCCATCAGGCCCCCTGCCAGGACCAGATGGGCGGCTGTCTCACCGACCGTCCACTCCAGCCCGGGCACAGGGCCGCTCATGTCCGTGTCCACCGCACCGTCCAGAAGCGCGGCAATGTCACCAGCGGTCTCCCGTATCGCCCAACCGAGCCCTTCCGGCAGACACTCTCTGACACCCGCCTGCGTTTCGCGCTCCACGCCGCCGCCTCTCCCCACAACCACTTGATCGCATACCCGTAGCGGCGTACAGAACCAGACCCACCGACCCAGGGCAAGGCTCCCGGGCACCCCGCCGGCACGAGGAGGGTCACCCGCAACGCAGCCACCCGGCCAGGGTGGGGTCAAAGTTTCAGGCCGCCCGCTCCAGAGCGATGCGAGGGCGATGGCCGCCTGATCGAAAACCCGGATCCTGGGCCCGTGACCGCGGCAAAGCCGTGCGGGAGATCAACTCGTCAGGTGAAGATGTCCAGGAACAGAACCACAGCGACAAGGGCCCCTCCCGCTCCGGACGCCAGCGATGCGAACAGGCCCGGCCCGCCATAGCCTTCCAGACGGGCCCGCCGCGGCTTGGCCGGGTCGTAGCGGACACGTACGGGCGTTGAGTGGTCGATCGGATAAAGCCGGCCGACTTTGGACTCGACCCTGACCTCGTCGCTGTCCGGAGGGGTGAAGGCAACCTCGGGATAGAAGCGGGGGTCGCCGTCGCCGTCCGTGTCCTCACGGATTCCGACAATCTCCGCGTCGATCCACTGTCCGCGGGTGCGGAGGCGGAAGCAGTTCCACGCCGTCACGAAGGCCCATCCCGAGAGCCCTGCCGACATCGGGATGAAGGCCGCTTCGACGATCTGCTCCCAGTTCACACGGACAGGCTATGTGCGGGCATCCCCTGGCGTCGTTCTTGCCCGCCTCGATGCGGGCCGGGCAGCATGACTCGGTTCCGGCCATGGCCGGCCCTTCACAGCGGGGGCCGCAGGGAGGCGCGGGAGCCACCGCATGCGGATCGGTACGCACTTCCGGTTCGTGCACCAACGACCCTTCCAAATGGCGGAGTTGCGCGTGCTGCCTTCGAAGGCTTCCTTGAGCAGTCCTGAACTTTGTACGGGTCCATGACAAAGTATGGACGGCACCGGAAGAAGTCCCTACTGTGTCCGACGCGACGGGGCAAGCCTCATGCGCCGCCCGGTCGCGCACACCCCCCGTATCCGGAGCGACGGCGCGCCCCGGCAGCGGTGGATCCCTCACTTACCCGATCGAGTCCCTCATGCCCGAGGGACCGTCAGGAGGTCACGTGGAACCACGGCTGTACCCCCGCCGGCTGGGCAGACGCCTGGCCGGAACGCTCATCGCCTCGTTATTGACGATCGGTCTGTCGTCGTCCCCGGGCATCGCGGACGACACGGCAGCGGCCGATCCGCCTCCGCAGGAACCCGGTGTCACCCTGCGCGTCTTCGACATCCAGGCGCCACTGAACGAGATATGCACCCTGAAGCCGGGCCAGACCCCGAACATCGACAAACTCATGCCGGTGATCGACTGGTCCTCCGCCGCCCAGTTCGGCCTGGAGACCAACTTCGTCACCCACGTCCTCGGCAACCTCAGCGCCTCCCAGGCCGGCAGCTACACTTTCCGTCTCACCAGCGACGACGGCTCCCGTCTGTGGATCGACGACCAACTGGTCATCAACCACGACGGCCTGCACGGGGCGGAGCCGAAGGACGGCACGGTCGACCTGACGGCCGGTTACCACTCCCTTCGCATCGAGCACTTCGAACGGGACGGCGGCCAGCAGCTGACCCTGGCCTGGAAGCCCCCGGGCGCCTCCGGCTTCAGCGTCGTGCCGAACTCGGTGCTCAGCACGGACGCCGGCGTCGTACGGGTGACCGCACCCGGCCGCAAGGAGTGCGAGGCGGGCACGGACTCCCCCGGCGACGGCCTGCCACTGACCGGCGTGCACCCCAACTACACCCTCACCAACCTGCGGCCGAACGGCTTCGAACCGCAGGTCTCCGCGATGGACTGGCTCCCGGACGGCCGCCTGGCCGTGGCCACCTGGGGCGGCAGCAACAACACCGCGGGCGAGGTCTACCTGCTGAGCAACGTCACCGGCTCCACGGGCCCCGACAAGGTGACGGCGAAGAAGGTGGCCTCGGGCCTGAAGGAACCGATGGGCATCAAGTACGTCGACGGCAAGCTCTACGTCTCCCAGAAACACGAGCTGACCGAGCTGAACGACACCACCGGCGACGAAGTCACCGACCAGTACCGGCGCGTGGCGACCTGGCCCTTCGGAGGCAACTTCCACGAGTTCGCCTTCGGCCTGCTGTACAAGGACGGCTTCTTCTATCTGAACCTGTCGGTGTCCATCAACTACGGCGGTGCGACGACCGATCCGCAGCCCGCCGCGAACCGCGGCACCACGATCAAGGTGAGCAAGGCGACCGGAGAGGTGTCGTACGTCGCCGGCGGACTGCGCACGCCCAACGGCATCGGCTGGGGCCCCGACGGCGACATGTTCGTCACGGACAACCAGGGCGGCTGGCTGCCCTCCTCCAAACTCGTGCACATCAAGCAGGGCCGCTTCTTCAACCACCACACCAACCCCGACGGCCCGTTCGACAGCCAGCCGGTGACCAAGCCGGTGCTGTGGCTGCCGCAGAACGAGATCGCCAACTCCCCCAGCACCCCCCTGCAGCTGAAGGAGGGGCCGTTCGCCGGGCAGATGCTCTTCGGTGACGTGACCTACGGCGGCATCCAGCGGGCCTTCCTGGAGAAGGTCGGCGGGGAGTACCAGGGCGCCGTCTTCCGGATGACTCAGGGCCTGGAGGCCGGTGTCACGCGGATCAGCGTCGGCCCCGACGGCGCCCTGTACGCCGGCGGGCTGGGCGCGGGCGGCAACTGGGGCCAGGAGGGCAAGCTCACCTACGGCCTGCAGAAGCTGACGCCCAACGGCAAGAACGGCTTCGACATCCGCGCCATGCGCGCGGTGCCCGGCGGCTTCGAGCTGGAGTACACCCAGCCGCTGTCGACGGACACGGCGGCCGAGCTGGCCAAGCGGTACAAGGTCAAGCAGTGGCGCTACGTACCGACCGCCGCGTACGGCGGGCCCAAGGTCGACGAGGAGACACTGACCGCGCAGGCGGCCACGCTCTCCACCGACCGCAAGACCGTCACCCTGACGATCCCCGGTCTCAAGACCGACCGGGTCGTCCACGTCCGCTCGCCCCGGCCGTTCAGCTCCGCCGACGGTGAGGCGCTGTGGAGCACCGAGGCGTGGTACACGCTCAACGAGATCCCCGGCGCGACGTCCCGGACGGGCGAGGTCAAGGGCGTCAACGGCAAGTGCCTCGACGTCGACAACTCCCAGACCGCCGACGGCACGAAGATCCAGCTGTGGACCTGCAACAGCACCGGCGCCCAGAAGTGGACCCTGCCGGGCGACGGAACCGTACGGGCCCTGGGCAAGTGCCTGGACGTGTCCGGCGGCGGCAGTGCCGACGGTACGAAGATCCAGCTGTGGACCTGCAACAGTTCCGGCGCCCAGGCCTGGCAGCCCCAACCCGACGGCACCATGCGCAACCCGCAGTCCGGCAAGTGCCTCGACGCCTCCGGTGGCACCTGGAACGACGGCACCCCGGTCCACCTGTGGACGTGCCACACCGGCCCCAACCAGAAATGGACCTTGCCCTGACCGATGAGCCGCGCTCCGGGCGGTGCCGCTGAACAGGGGCATGCTCAGAGCTTCCAGTCCGGGCTGACACCCGTGTTCGAAGGACACGGAACCAGCGAAGCCCCTCGGCCGTAGGCGTGTTGAGTGAGATCAGCACACCGACGACGAGGGGCTTCGTCACGTCACCCCCACCTGACCAGCCCTGATGCACCCCTCAGACCCCATCCGGGGTGACATAGGCTCAGCCTGAATCGAGGAACAGAGAAAGCGAACACAGCACATAGTGAACAGATCCGGCATACGCCCCCTCTTCCGTACTGGCGCTCTCGCCGCCAGCTCCGCCCTGGTCTCCGTTGCCGCGCTCTCCGCATGCGGCGGCTCCAGCGACGACGCCCCCGCCACCGGCGGCGCATCCCCGTCCGCGCCTTCGTCTTCGTCTCCCTCTCCGTCTGCCTCGGCGCCGGTCGCCGCCGCCGCGAAGTCACGGGCCTCCGCCGAGCTGGACAAAGCGTCACTCACCGCAAGCGACCTCACCGGATTCGAGGTCGAGGACTACGCCATGGACGGTCTGCCGGCCGAGACCGAAGTAAACACGGAGGAGAAGGACTGTATCCCGGTGGCACACGCCCTGCAGGCCGTGGCCCTGGGTGACCCGGTGGCCGCCACCCAACGGGCGATCACCTCCGAAACCGACGACGCCGCGTTCGATACGGCAGAGACCGTCGAGGAACTGAACGCAGCCACCAGGATCCTCGACACCACGGTGACCCTCGCCTCCTATGACAGCGAGGACGAGGCGCAGGCTGCCCTCAAGTCTCTGCACGACGGGATCGCCGCATGCGACGGCGACTTCGAATACGAGCTCTACGGCGCCCCGCAGGACGTCGACACGGTGGACAGGGCCAAGTCTCCAGACGTGGGAGACGAGGCTGTTGCGTTCAACGCGACGGTCATCCGAGGGAACGGCGACCCCGGCCCGATCCGCGTGGTCGTCTTCCGCCACGGCCACGTCCTCGCCCACTTCAGCACCGTCAACATCACCGCCGGAATCTCCGACGACGACTGGGACTTCCCCGAAGCCCTCACCAAGGCCCAAGACGCGAAGCTCGACTGACGCGGACGCCGTTGGGGCCGCGTCTGAGCCTTCACCTGCCGGGGCTTGTCATCTTCCGGCGCAGCATGTCGCGCGATGAGCACTGAGCGACCTGTGCCGGAACGGTCTTCCCGCGCTGCTCTCACCCCTGCCGCCAGTGGCTGAAGCGGACAGCCAGGTAGTAGCAGAGTGCCGCCAGGAAGAGCGCACTCACGATGAGGCGTGCTGCAGTCCACGGTGTGCCGCTTGGATGCCATATGGCGGCCACGAGATTCATCGTTACCGCGAAAGCGAAAGCACAGCGAAGGAGTGTGGCGGCACGCGCCACCCTGTGTGCATGCACATTCCTCACCTTCCCCCAGCCGGCATGGAGTTCAAGGTGCCCGCAGGTTCGCGGATGAATCGGATGGCGACGCCGTTGGTCGTAGTGCAAACTCCGCCGAAATCGGTGTTTCCGCCGGTTCAGCAATCGGCGCAGTACGGGCCGGCGGGCGCCTTCGGAAGGTCAGATCGGCGAGCGCGTCGGAATCCCATGCCCACATGCGGCCTTCGGGGGTGCCGTAGTCGACGAGGGACCGGATCGCCACGTACGCCTCCGAGGTGGGTCAGGAAGTACTCGAGCTGGGGGTCGTCGTGCCAGCTGCTGATCCGTAGGTCGGTGCAAAGCTGGTCGAGTGCGTCGGGGTGGGCTACGAGTTCGGTGTATCCGACCTCGCCGAGCGATGCGGCCTGACGCCGTCGAGCCCATAGGAGTCGGTGAATGAGAACCCGAGAACGGCTCGCCGCGACGCGGCGTTGTCGGAGGGCTCTGTCAGGGTGTGCTTCGTGGATGAACTGGTGGAGCGTGTCGACTGTCGAGATCGTGTCCTGGGTGTGGTCACCCGTCGGCAGGCCATCCGGGAAGGCTGGCTGCATCGAATCGCCTCGACGGTGTGTCGTGGTGGGGATGGCCGGATCCTCGTCCATCGTCGGTCGGAGCAGCTGTCGCGCTTCCCCGGGTTCTACGAGGTCATGGTCGGTGGCGCTGTGGGTGTCGGGGAATCCTACGAACGGGCTGCCGCGCGGGAGTTGGCGGAAGAGCTGGGCATCCGTGGCCTGCCGCGCTTGCTGTTCACGTTCATCAACCGCAGCGGCCTGAGCCCTCACTGGCTGGGCGTGCACGAAGTTGTGGTTCCGGACGCGGTGACCCCCGATCCCGATGAGGTCGCCTGGCATGGCTGGCTGACCGAGCCGGAGCTTCACGCGGCCCTGTTGGAGTGGCGCTTCACTCCCGACAGCCACGAAGCCTTCAGTCGGTTTCTCGCCTTCCGGACCGCGCAGTCCTGAGGCATGCGGCTCGGGCCGTCGATGCGGCTCGCGTCGGAGGAGACGGGACGGAGGGGAACCGGGCAGCGCAGCACTCGGTCTTCCCGGCACGCAGCCGTGGACGCCGATCAACCTCAGCGGGGATGGACTGGGTCTACGCTGAGACGCATACCGCCATAGGCCATCGCCACGGGCGACGTGCTGACCGCCCCCGCGGGGCCGCATGACCGGCCGCCACGCACCCCCGACGGCGTCGGCCCGGTGCGGAAAGGAGGCGAGCGTGCCATGAAACTGCTGCCGGACCTCAGCCCCGTGCGCGACCGGGTCGGCGAGGCGATCTTCTCCCGGGTCGCGGGGCCGGAGGGCCCGGCCAACCGGGATCGCATCCACGGCGCGCCGGGTCCGCGCTGGTTCGGCCCCGAGCGTCCCGTCCGCCAGGTGCACGGCGACGCCTCGATGTTCACCGGAGGACTGGCCGCCCTGCTGCTGCAGTCCCTGCACCCGCTGGCCATGGCCGCCGTGGCCGGGCACTCCGGCTTCCGCGGCGACCCCTGGGGCCGCCTCCAGCGCACGAGCACCTTCCTGGCGGTCACCACCTACGGCCCCGCCGACCGCGCCCAGGAGGCCTGTGACCGGGTCCGCGCCGTCCACACCTCCGTCCGCGGCACCGCCCCCGACGGCCGGGCCTATGCCGCCTCCGACCCGCACCTGCTGTGCTGGGTCCACATCGCCGAGACCGACTGCTTCCTGCGTGCCCACCAGCGCTACGGCGCCGACCCTCTCGACGAGGAGGGCTGCGACCAGTACGTCGCCGACATGGCCCGCATCGCCACCGCGCTCGGCGTGCCCGACCCGCCCACCACCCGGTCCGAACTCGACCGCTGCCTGGCCGCCTACCGCAGCGAACTGGGAGCCACTCCCGAAGCCCGCGCCACCGCTCGCTTCCTGCTGCTGCACCCGCCGATCCCCTGGCCGGCCCGCCCTCCGTACACCGCACTCGCCGCCAGTGCCATCTCCCTGCTCCCGGCCTGGGCCAGCCGCGAACTGCGCCTGCCCCGCATCCCCATAGCCCAAGACCTGCTCGTACGGCCCCTCGGCACCGCCATGACCGCCGGCATCCGCTGGGCCATGACCCCCACCCGCGCCAGGGTCCGCTCAGGACACACCTGACCCGCCGCCCCTCCCTCGGCCTCGGCGGACGACGGCCTCCCCACCCACCCCGGCCCCGCGACAGGCCACCCACCTCACCGGCCTGCACGTCCCCGGCTCCGCGTCCGCCACGCCGTCTCACGCCGTGGCGACGCCACCCTGCGCAAGACGCGCATAGAGTGACCGGCCCGGGGCACAAGGGCCGCCGTAGGAACGTAGATGCTGTGGGCGGCGCCGAGTACCGAGCGCCGTCGCAACAGGTACGGCGGCACCCGGTGCCACGGGCCGCCGACCCGGAAGAGAGGGTTCTCGCCGTGATGCTGCCCGCGGAGAAGGAACTGCGTGCCGTGCTGGCCCGCTTCGCCGAGGCCCGCTTCCGCCACGACCTGCAACCCACCGGTCACTCCAGCCGAGAGCTGGAGGACACCTCCCACACCCTCTGCGTCATGACGGGCACACCTTCGGTGGGCGAGGCGCTGAAGGCCGCTGACGCGCTGCTGGACAGGATGCGGGCGGACCGCCGGGCGGCCGGCAAGGCGAGTCAGCGTCTGGCTGCCTGACCAGCAGGAGCCACCCCGTCCGCACTCGGGCCGGCCCCTCCGGCAAACCGGTGCCGAGCCGTCGAACGCCGCGACCTCGTCCTCGCCCATGACCAGCACTTGGTCCAGTCGGGGCCCATCTCCACGAGCGATGACTCGTGCAGGCCCGATGCCGCCCGTGAGTTCGAGACGACCCGCAGACGGTGAGTACCACCTGCACCGCACGCCGCCCCCTGTGAGGCTCGGCTTATACACTTTTGGGATGGTGGAGCGGTGTGAGGAGTGGGTGACGGCCGCACCGATGCCGCCGCTGCGGCCGTTCATCGAGAGCTACTGCGGCTACCGGCTCGCGGGGTTTCCGCCCGGTCTGCACCGCGGCCTGCCGTCGCGCCATATGACATTCATTGTCAGCATCGGCGACGACATCGACGTCGTGGCCCAAACGGATCCCGCGCAGTCACCGCAGCACTACGGGTGTGTGCTCAGCGGCCTCCAGGCCACGGCGGCTCTGATCTCTCACAACGGCGACCAGGAGGGCGTGGCGGTGGAGCTCACGCCCCTCGGAAGCCGGGCCCTGTTCGGCATGCCTGCGGGCGAGCTGTGGAATCTCTCGGTCGAGCTCGGGGAGGTGGTCGGGCCGATCGGTCGCGAGCTGCGGGAACGTCTGCAGAGCACCGCCGAGTGGGAGAACCGATTCGCCGTCTGCGACACCGTCCTGGGCCGCTTGGCCGGGGGCGGCGCGCCGGCGCCCGAGCTGCGCTTCGCGTGGGAGGCGGTGGTCGCTTCCCACGGTGAAGTGACCGTGCGTGACCTGGCCGAGGAGAGCGGGTGGAGCCGCCAGCACCTCGCCCGTCGCTTCCGCAGCGAGTTCGGCCTGACACCGAAACTCGCGGCCCGGGTGGTGCGGTTCGAGCGAGCCCAGCAGATGCTGCGACGCTCGCCGCCGTTCGTGTCGATCGCCCAGGTGGCGGCGGCGTGCGGGTACTACGACCAGTCACATCTGACCCGGGAATTCGCCGCGCTGGCCGGCTGCACACCGACCGAGCTGCTCGCGGGTGATGTTCCATCCGTCCAAGACAACCCCCCCGACGCCGGGGCATCGTCATTCCATGAACACCAACAGCACCACCACGACAGCCGGCGTCTGGCCGTGCCTCACCTACCGTGACGCGCGCGGCGCGATCGCCTTTCTGACCGACGTCTTCGGCTTCCAGGAGACCGCGGTCTACGCCCGCGAGGACGACCCGACGGTCGTCGAGCACGCCGAACTGCGCTGGCCGCTCGGCGGCGGCGTGATGCTGGGTACGTCCGCGAAGGACGAGTCCGCCTGGGGACGACGCGCTCCGGGCAACGATGCGATCTACGTCGTATGCGACGATCCCGACACGCTCTTCGACCGAGCCGTCGCCGCCGGTGTCCAAACGGTTCGCGGCCTGGTCGACGAGGACTACGGCTCACGCGGCTTCACCGTCCGCGACGGCGAGGGCAACCTCTGGAGCTTCGGCACCTACCGGGGCGAGGGCGCGGCGCCGAAGGCCGATCGCGAGACCTTCGCGGCCCTGCTCAACGAATGGGCCGCCGCCATCGTCGCCAACGACGCCGAGGCGATCGGACGCTTCGCCGCCCCGGACTGGAAGTTCGTCACCAACACCGGCATCACATCGGGCCAGACCTTCCTCAAGCTGGTTGCCTCCGGCGACCTGACCCACGACACCATGAACCTCGACCTCGAGCACTTTGCGGCGACGTCCGACACAACGGTGCTGGTCACGACACACGGCACGAACAGCGGCGCCTATCGGGGGGAGCCGTTCAGCGCGGACGAGTGGGCCACCGACGTCTTCGTATGGGACGGAGAGCGGTGGCGGTGCACCTTGACCCAGCTGACGTCGGTCGAGCAGCCGCAGCCTGCGGCCCCCTGACCATATCGGTCGGCAATCGGCCGATGGCCCTCTTCCGCTACCCGCCACCGCCCGTCCAGCCAACCTCACACGGACATCAAGGGGGCACTTCAGCGTTGCAGACCCTCCGGGCCCTCCGCTCGCGTGAACCCGTGGCTCCGCTCCACTGTCGCGACGTGCAGCGTGTAGCTCTCGTACCAGTCTGCTCGTCCGCGCTCTTGAGCCGCTCGGTGCTCGACGTTGTTCCGCCACTCAGTCAGGGCATCGGCGTCGCGGAAGTAGCCGACGCTGATGCCCAGGCCGCCTGGAGTCTGCGCGTTGTCCATCCCCAGAAACCCGGGGACGTCCTTCACCAGCTCCTCCATGCGCACGTTGGTCTCGCTGTATCCGCTCTGTTCCGGGGTCCGCACCGCAGCGAAGACCGCGACATAGTACGGAGGTTCAAAGGCCTCAACGGGCATGACAGGTGCATTCGAGTTGTCGCTCATGACGAAAACCGTAGGGCTGGGCCCACTCGGCGAACCAGCGTCTTTCCTCAACGGGATCCATACGGGATCCAATTCTTGACCAAAGCCACCCGAGCCTCCTGTTGGTCAGTGGTCGTGATCACCGGGAGCGTGCGCCTTGGTGAGGCTGCAAACGCCGTCCCCGCACCGGCGCTCCAGGCGGCCGCGGGAGATGGTTTGCGCCAGGCCGACCATCCAGCAGGTAGGGCAGCCGCGGAAGGCGATCAGGGCCAGTGGGGCTGCCAGCAGGGTGGCCGGGCCGGCGACGGGCACGAGAGTGATCGAGGCAATGATCAGCCCGAAGCCGATGGCGCCGCGCGCCAGATGACGCGGGACGGAGTCGCTGGCGAAGTTCATCTGGGGCGCAGCAGCCTGGTCCTTCGCGGCCTGCGTGGGCTTCACGGCGTTCGCGACGTACACGGTGGTCAGACTCCTCCGGCTGGTTGGTCGATGGTTTGATCGCGCGCCCCATCAGTGGCTTGACGCAGTGGTTGCTCTGTCACCGCCAGAGACGAACGCAGCGCTGCACGTGCTCTGTGCAGCCGCGACTTCATCGCGGCGGTGCTCAAGCCGAGCGCATGGGCTACGGCCCTGCCAGGCAAACCCTGAACGTCCCGCATGATCAGAACCTGCCGCAGGTCATGGGGAAGGGCGCTGACCGCAGCCGCGATCCGCTCCGCCTCCAGCCTGTGCAGCACCGCGTCCTCGGCGGACGGCTGCACCGTCGTCTCCGG
Organism: Streptomyces sp. NPDC043726; assembly: GCF_056436565.1. Lineage (NCBI taxonomy): Bacteria > Bacillati > Actinomycetota > Actinomycetes > Kitasatosporales > Streptomycetaceae > Streptomyces > Streptomyces sp. NPDC043726. Next base: position 44,342 of record NZ_JBWKCI010000017.1, on the reverse strand, counting down.
TTCGGCCGGTGCCCCGTCGCTTCGTGAGACGAGCTGCCGTACCTGCCGGAGGCATTCGTTGCGCACGATCCGGAACATCCATGAGGCGAGCGCACCTGTGGCCCGCAACGTGCCGATCTTCCGGTAGAGGATGATCAGAGCCTCCTGCGCCGCGTCCTCCGCGTCTTGCGGTGAGGAACACAGCGACAGGGCGAACCTGCGCACATGAGGCTGCGATTCCATGACGACGGTGGTGAGCGAAGCGACGTCGCCGTCCTGAGCGGCCTTGATCAGCCGCTCGTCCAGCCACGTAAAACGTTGGTTCATCCAAAGACTCCTACCCGGAAGGCGCCCTACGGGCAGGTGCTGGTCAGCTTCCGCTCTTGTAGCGCCGCATCAGGTGCCAACTGCACGCACCCACGAGCAAGGCTCCGATCACGACGAGGCCAGCGACCATCATTGGTGGTTCCTCCCAGTTCTGCCGGCCCGTTCGGCCGGTACACAGACAAGAGGCGGGGAGGTCCGAAAAGGATTCGCCTCCGGCCGAAGTCTTTTCTGAACGCCGCTCCGGATACATCCCAGCTCGGCGAGACGCGGGTGGTTAAGGTGCCACCGTCGTGACGGCGCCGCGCCCGGGGCTCACATCCCGCCTGCCTCGATCCGGTCGGCCTCGATCCGGTCGGCCTCGATCCGGTCGGCCTCGATCCGGTCCGAGGCAGGCTTCAGAGCCGAAAGCGGGTTTGGGTGAACCCCTCACCGCGGCCGAACGCGAGGACCTTCGACGCCCGCACCGCGAATACCGGAACCACCTCATCCGACCCAACAGCCGTCTCCGGCTGGGGTCCTTCAGGCCGATGACGAAAGCCGCCCTCGACGGCGTCGTAGGGCCACTCGATCTTTGCCAGCCAGAGATCGGCGAGCCGTTGCAGCGTCATGAGGTCGGTGACGCGATCCGCCCGCCCTTCGACGACGATGTCGAGGCCCTCCCGGTACGAGTTGCTGCCGGTGGTGAGGATGCAGTTCGGGTTGCGCGCGAGGTTGCGGCCCTTCTGCTCCTCAAGACCCGTGGAGAAGTGCAGCGCACCGTCGAGCCACATCGCCGGCAGCGGTGCCACATGCGGCCGACCGTTGGCCCGGACCGTCGAGATCCAGAAGATTTCTGCTCGCTCGAGCACGGCGACCACTTCATTCCACGGGGTCGCCGTGGCACCAGCGCTGCTGTAGTCGGGATGAAGCTCCGCAACCGGTTCGTTCGTCATAGCACCGCCGCCTTCGTCACCGGTCGCCGCGGTTCCCGCACCGGAGTGCGGGCCTGAGCAGCTACCGGTCCTCCTCCTGGCTGTTTGCACTTCGACCCTAATTACAGGTCGGCCGAAATCGCGGTAGCCGCGCAGGCTCCGCGACTACCGCGTCAGGTGTGGCATCTGAGGCAGGACCTCGGCTTGCGCCTGCCCGATACCGCACAGACCAGAAGTAACGGCTCTGCAATGCGCCGCAGTTGGGGAATCCTCGATGCGTAAGGTCAACGGTGCCGATCCGTCTGGACCCGGGAGAGGGGAAAGCATGCGGCCCCCGGAGGACGACGTAGGCAGGAACGCCGAAGGCGATCTGGTTGACTTCCGGCGCGGCATCTTCAACGGATGGGTTGTGGGGGTGCAGCACAACGCCGCGCCTCGTCCTCCGGCGTCGTGGCCGTGCCAGGTCGGAACGATGCCCCCGCAGGCGGTGTGCTTTCAGGACCGGGCGGAGGTTGCCCGGCTGGCTGCGGCGCTCGCCGGGGGTGGCGCGGCGGTGGTGACGCCGGCCGCGCAGGTGGGTGTGGTGGTGGGGTTGGGTGGGGTGGGCAAGACCCAGCTCGCCGCCCACTACGCCCGCGGTCTGTGGCGTGCCAGGGACCTGGACGTACTGGTGTGGATCACGGCCGGCAGCCGGGAAGCCGTCATCAACGGCTACGCGGATGCAGCCGCTCGCCTGCTGGGCATCGACAGAGACGACCCGGTCGGCGCGGCGTCCGTATTTCTCGCCTGGCTGGAACCGAAGGCGGACCAGATCCCGTGCCGTTGGCTGGTCGTTCTGGACGATGTGAGCGATCCGGCGGATCTGGCCGGGCAGTGGCCGCCGCTCTCACCGACCGGCCGAGTCCTGATCACCACCCGCCGTCAGGATGCCGCTCTGACCACCGGTCGCCACCACATCCCCGTCGGCCTCTTCAGCCCCGATGCGTGCTTGGCCTACCTCGCCCAAGCCGTGGCTCACGACGAGCCTGTGGAAGAACTGGTGGCCCTGGCCGAAGACCTGGGCCGCCTGCCGCTGGCCCTGTCCCAGGCCGCCGCCTACCTCACCGACACCGGGACCTCGGCCGCCGACTACCGGCGGTTGCTGGCCGACCGCACCACCACGCTGCGGACCGCCGCGCCCGACTGCTTGCCCGACGGACAACGACTCACCACGGCCGCCACCTGGGCACTGTCGATCGACCACGCTGACCGGCTCCGCCCGCCCGGCCTGGCCCGCCCGCTCCTCCAACTCGCGGCATTCCTGGACCCCAACGGCATCCCCGACACTGTCCTGGCAAGCCGCCCGGCCCGCACCTACCTGGCTCTCCACCGCACCGGCAGCGCCACGACCGGTTCGGTGGACGGAACACAGGGCCGGGAGGACGTTCCCGAGCAGGAGGTCCGCTGGGCATTGAGCGCGCTGCGCAGGCTCAGCCTCATTCAACACGAACCCGGCACCCCCCACACCGCGATCCGCGTCCACCAACTCATCCAGCGTGCCGTCCGCGACACCCTCGCCCCTGACCAGCACGACCGGGCAGCCCAGGTGTGCGCCGATGCACTGCTCGCCGCCTGGCCCGAAATCGAGGACGACATGGCGCTGGCTCAGACGCTGCGTGCCAATACCGGTGCTCTCGCCGCGTGCGCGCCAGACGCGCTGTTCCAACCGGACGTACACGGGGTTCTCTACCAAGCCGGCAGCAGTCTCGGCGAAGCAGCCCAGTTCACCGCAGCGTGTGACTACTTCAACCGCCTTACTGACACCGTCACCGGCCGCCTCGGCCCTGATCACCCCGACACCCTCATCTGTCGGCACCGTCTGGCCTACTGGCTAAGCGAATCGGGCGACAGAGCAGGGGCCGTCTCGGCATTCACCGACCTGCTCGACGACCAGAACAGGGTGCTGGGCGAGGAGCACCCGGACACGTTCAGAACGCGGGCCGGACTGGCCTATGAGCGGCTGGCGGCAGGGGACACCATGGGAGCGCAGAGAGCCTACGCCGACCTTCTGCCCCGCATGTCCCGCATCCTGGGTCAGGACCACCTCGACACCGTCATCGTGAAGCACGCCCTTGCCTACGTGCAGACCGTATCGGGGGATACGGCAAGCGTGACCGACGCCCTTGTCGCGCTGATCGCCGACCGGAGCCGGTTACAAGGAGTGGACCATCCCGAAACTCTCGCAGCCCGTCACGACCTGGCTTACTGGCTGGGGGAATCAGGGGATGCGGCCTCAGCCGCCGCTGCCTACGCCGACCTGCTACCCCATACGGTACGAGTCCTGGGCAGGGACCATCCACTCACTCTCAACGCCCGGCGCTACCTGGCCCACTGGCGCGGAGAGGCTGGAAACGCCGCCACGGCCGCCGACATCCTCACCGAACTGCTCCCCCACATGAGCCGGGTACTCGGCCAAGACCACCCCCGCACGCTCATCGTGCGACACGACCTCGCCTACTGGCAGGGCGCCGCGGGCGACGCGGGCGCGGCCGCCACCGCCCACGCCGACATGCTTCCTCACCTCATTCAAGTACTGGGGGAAGACCACCGGCTCACCCTCATCCTCCGCACCAACCTCGCCCGCTGGCACGGCGAAACGGGGGACGCGTCCCGCGCCGCCGCCGCCCTCACGGCGCTGCTCCCCCGCATGATCCAAGCACTGGGTGAGAACCACCGACACACGCTGATCGCCCGGCACTATCTGGCCCACTGGCAAGGAGAGATGGGGGACACAGCCGCGTCCGCCATCGCCCTCACCGAACTGCTGCCGCACATGATCCAGGTGCTCGGCGCGAGCAACCCCCACACGCGAAGCGCACAGCACAACCTGGCCCGCTGGCAACGCGGTTCGTGAAAACACCGCCGCACCCAGCACAGCCGGCGCCGCGGGAGCAGTCTCACGCCGCCGTGGTCAGCGCGGTGGCCGTAGCGATCGCTATGTCGGCGCGAGCATGGATGACCAGGCGAATGTCTGCCTCAGTATCCGCGCCGGCCGCGAGGAGGCGTCGCACGGGAGCGCTGTGCGTTGCAACAGACATGACCAGGTCGAGGCGGCTGCACAAGCTGTGCGTCCGCAGGACCACGCTGAGCGCCGTCGGGGCTGGTGCGGGCTGGGCAAGGACGATCACGACCGAAGCCGGCCGGTACGCGTGGACGAGGTCGCTGATCCGGCCAACCGGGTCGGTGTCCGTGCCGGGGTTGTCATGCATCGTGACGACGAGCACTTGATGCACCAGCGTGTGAGTCATCATCGCGATGCGCTCCTCTCCCGGCAGGGCCGGCACGGCCGACCTGGCATGCCCTGTCCGGATTCCCGCTCTCAGGGTTTCAATGCGAACAAGGCGGGACGGAGCGTCTCGGTCGCCGTAGGGCCGCCGCGCGGGCTCAGGGGCTGGGTTGCAAGGTCTTTGCCTGCTGCAAGGGTCACCACGCTCTCAGGGGGGAACTCGGACCGCAGGCGCCGCCCGGTGTCTTCTCCGGTGACGGAAGGCGGCAACGATGGGCAGCCTGGATGGTCCGCACGAGGCGGTTGCCCGGGCTCTCGACACCCTTGGCACAGGGGCTTACCTGGCGGACGAGCAAGGTCGGATCACCGCCGTCAACACGTGCGGCGAACAGCTCCTGATCCGCTCCGCCGCTGATCTCGTCGGCCGGGACGCCCACGACCTGCTGCACCGCACCAGCCGCGGGGAGTCCGTACCGCGGGCCCAGTGCCGTATGCGGGAGAGCGTTCTCAGCGGGCGGACACAACAGGGGGACGACTGGCTCGCGCGCGGAGACGGCACGCTGTTGCAGGTGGGGTGGCTGGCGACTCCCTGTGACCTCGGCAGCCGTCCGTCGGCCACACTCGTCCTGTTCCACCCCCTGGGGCGCCCAGGGGAGCGATCACCGGCCGGGAGGCGGCTCTCCGAACTGGAACGGCTCGCTCTGCTCGCCGAGACGACCACCTTGCTCACCTCCACCCTGGACATCCATGAGGCGCTGCGCCGCCTCATCAGCCTCGTCGTGCCGCGCATCGCCGACTGGGCCGTCATCGACCTGATCGGCGAGCGGGACGAGGTGTCCCGGTTCGCCGTCGCCCATGCCCAGGACGGCACCGTGATGTTCCGGGAGGACCTCCAGGGGCCCATGCCGCCCGTGCCGCAGGAGTCCCCGATGCCCTTGTCCCGCGCCCTGCGCGGGGTCGCGACCTCGTTCGCGGGTCCCGAGACCTATCAGGGGCCGCCCGACTCGGGCATCGCGGTGGAACAGCGGCGTCTGTTCGAGGCGACCGGCATGCACTCGGCCGTCCTGGTACCGCTGCGCAGCCTGCACGACGTGATGGGTGCCCTCACCCTCGGCCGCGCCGACCAACCCGATCGGTTCACCGCGGCCGACACCGCCCTGGTGGAGGACATCGCCCGACGCGCCAGCCTCGCCTTGGAGAACGCCCGCCTCTACCAGCGTCAGCGGCAGGTCGCCGAGACCATGCAGCGCCATCTCCTGCCGAGGCTTCCGCGTGCACCCGACCGCGGCATGACCGCCCGCTATCTGCCCGCGCCGGACGCCTCCCACGTCGGCGGTGACTGGTACGACGCGTTCACGCTGGCGGACGGGGCCATCGCACTCGCCGTGGGGGATGTCGTAGGCCACGATCTGGAGGCTGCGGCCGGCATGGCCCAGTTGCGCAACATGCTCCGGGCCTACGCCGTGTCTCAGCAGAAGCCGCCGAGCAAGATCGTGGAATGGCTCGACCGGGCGACCCGGGACATCAGCGAGATTCCCATGGCCACGCTGGTCTTCGCCCGCATGAAGGACAACGAGGCCGGCCGGTGCGAGCTGTCTTGGACCAACGCCGGACATCCACCGCCCTTGCTGGTCACCCGCGAGGGTGTGGCGCGCTACCTGACCGACGGCCACGGGATCCTTTTGGGCGTAACTCCCCATCAGAGCCGTCCCGACGCGACAGCTGAACTGCCGCCCGAGGCGACCCTGGTTCTCTACACCGACGGCCTGATCGAGTCGCCGGGCCGAAATCTGGACGAGGGTCTGGAGCGCCTGCGCCGGCATGCCGCGTCCCTGGCCCATCGCCCTCTGGAATCCTTCACCGACGAGTTGTTGTCACGGGCGCGCCCGCCGGACAACGACGACGACGTGGCCCTGCTGGCCGTACGACTCGGACCCGGCCGGGCTTGTTGACACCGCCGTGCCGTGGCTGCCGCAGGAGGGTCGCTTCGTGATGCGCCTGCCAGGCGAAGCGCCGAAGTGCAGGAGACCGATGAGCCGGTTGAGCAGGGCGGTGGCGCGGCTGCGGTCGGCTAGTAGTCCGGCGGGGAGGTTTCGGAGAGGGCAGGGATCAGCGGAGTGGCTTCGGCTGCGGTGACCCGTTGGCGGGTCTGCAAGTCGGCGGCGCGCACTGAGGCATCGCGGGCACGCTCGCCCTCCTCTGACCCTGCTCATGTGGATAGCCGGCAACGGCGATCTGCTCCGGCCGCGAGTTCGGTTTCATGGCCGCAGATCGGCGACGTGACTGTTCACAGGATCGGTCGCCCACAATACGGCCGACGCGACTCAGAGGGCGTACTCGTCCCACGCCGTGACCGCAGCCCGTTCGATTGCCGGTCGAAAGCCGGCAGCCGGCGACCGCTCAGCCCTTACGGGCGGTCAGCAGCAGGTACTCCCACTCCATGGCCCCGTCGCGCAGCGCCCCGCCCGCCAGGTCGGTGAGGGCGGCGTCCAGGGCGGCGGTCCGCTCCGGGTCGTCGGCGAGGTTGCGGTAGACCGCGATGGTCGGCCCGTAGGCGGCCTTGAAGAAGTCGCGGAACTCCTCCGGCTCCCCGAACGTCTCCACACGGATCGTCCCGCGGCGGGCCTCGACGTCGGTGACGCGGTCGCCGAGCAGCGTGCGTACGTGCTCTTCCTGTCCCCACAGCGGCGGCGGCTGGGCACCGGGGGGAGGCGGCGGGGCGTAGGGCTTCATGGTGGCGAACATCTGCCCGATGAACCCCTCGGGCGTCCAGCTGAGCAGCCCGATGGTGCCGCCGGGCCGACACACCCGCACCAGCTCATCCGCGGTCACCTGGTGGTGCGGGGCGAACATGACGCCCACGCAGGACATCACCGTGTCGAAGGTGCCGTCCTCGAACGGCAGCGCCTCGGCGTCCGCCTCCTGCCAGCTCAGCTTGGCGCCGCGGGCTTCGGCCTCCTGTCGCCCCACGGCCAGCAGTTCGGGCGTGAGGTCGGAGGCGACCACGTCACCGCCTGCCAGCGCGGCCGGGATCGCCGCGTTCCCTGCCCCGGCGGCGACGTCCAGCACCCGGTCACCCGCCTTGACCGCGCAAGCCTCCACCAGCACCGGCCCGAGCCCTGCCACCACCTGCCGTGCCACCGCCGGATAATCGCCCAGCGCCCACATCGTCCGGTGCTTCGCCTTCAGCGCTCGGTCCGCCTCACGCGCGTCCGCCGTCTCCGCCATGCCACGTGCCTCCCTCGCCCGGTACCGATCGCCGTCCTCTTTCGAGCCTAGAGGCCGACGCCTCCCCCGCCACCCGGACGCCGCCGATCCGCTGGCCGGGACCATCCGGGGCAGGGCCGACGCCGCGGGGGGCCGCATCAGCCGCATCAGAAGACCGGACTTCGTCGCGCTACGGCCTGTGTGCCGCCACCAGCCTGGCCTAGCCGGCGCACGGGTGGCTACGCATGACCGGTTCCGCACCGGCCCGACGCCGGGACGGCAGCATCAGGCACCTCGGAGGCAGGCCTGGCGAGCCGTCGGCCCTACCCCGCCTACGGCCAGGACGGTGGAGCAGTCGCTCACTCCCGCCTTACACACATCGGTCCGGGAAACGGCACAGCGTCGATCGTCGTGCTCGCCGACGTCACCGCACCGACGGCGCGGCTTCCTCTGCCGGATCCGTGCGCAGCCAGATGGTGCGCTGCGGGAAGGGGATGTCGATGCCGGCGGTGTCGAGGGCTTCCTTGACCCGGCGACGGAGTTCGCGTGTGACGGCCCACTGCTGCAGCGGAGCGGTCTTGACCGCGATGCGGACGATGACGCCATCGGCGTCCAGCGACTGCACACCCCACACGACGGGGTCCTCGAGCAGCAGGTCGGCGAAGGCCGGGTCCTGACGCAGGGCGTGCCCCGCTTCCTCAAGCGCGCGGTAGACGGCGTCGAGGTTGGCTTCGTAGGCCACGGCAACGTCCAGTACGGCGCGGGCCCAGTCCTGGCTGTCGTTGCGGACACGCATGATCTCGCCGTTGCGGATGTGCCAGAGGCCGCCGTTGAGGTCCCGCACATGGGTCAGACGCAGACCGACGTGCTCCACTTCCCCGACGGCTTCTCCGAGGTCGACCGAGTCACCGACGCCGTACTGGTCCTCAACCATGATCAGCAGGCCGGACAGATAGTCGGCGACCAGGCTCTGGGCGCCGAAACCGATCGCCAGGCCGACAACGCCCGCACTGGCCAGCAGCGGCGCCAGAGCGATCCCCACTTGGTCGAGCACCATGGCGACGCCGACCAGGGACAGGATGATCGTCACAGCGCTGCTGAGTACCGAGCCGATGGTGCGGGCTCGCTGCTCGCGCCGCTGTCGGCCCAGTGAACGGTCGCGGTGCATGACGGCCAGGCCCCTGCCCGATGCCCGTGGCAGCCTGCGCTCGTCGTCGCCGCCGGCAGGCTCCAGGACGTGACGGACGATCCGGGTGATGGCCCGCTTGGCCACCCAGCGGAGCACTGCCAGGACGGCAATGATCAACGCGATGCGGAGCGGTATCCCGATCAGCGCGCTCGTGTGTTCGCCGACCCAACCTGACCAGGGGGCGGCCATCTGTACTCGGGTGGTCAGGCCCGGCTCTGCGGGTGGGAGTGCGGTCAGCAAGGAAAGGCTCCATCTCTCGACGTACCGGGTGGTTCGTCGGCCGCGCCTACCCACTCTCGACGCAAGCATGATCTTCCGTGCAGGGCAGCCCTGACTCCGAGCGCAACGGGCAAGCAGGGTGGAGCACCGCGGATCCGGCGCGCTGATCGACAGTCGCCGCGCCTGCTCCACCGGCGGCAGCCCGACGGGCCTACCCCAGAATCACGGTGCGCCGGGCGGCCGTCCAGCAGCTCAGTCGGCACGCCCAGTCCCCTCCGCCCCCAGCGGAGTCTCATGTCACCACCACCGACGTCGCCCCGACCCTGACCATCCTCAGAACCTGCCTGGTCCGTCAGGCAGCCCTGCGGTCTCGCGGGAAGTTGGCCACGCAGCAGATCACTCGTCTACGGCCGCAGCGTCGACCTCGTGGAGAGTCCCCCCGTCGGCGAGGGTCGCGCGCACACTCCCCCGTACGGTGTCGTCGGGCGCGCGGACCGCCAGCGTACGGCCGTCGACGGTCTCCTCCACGTCACCGCTGACCCGCAGAGCGGTAACCTCGCGGCTGCCGGCCGCCAGGAGATACGTTCGGCCTGACGGCGCCTTCCATGAGGTGGCCGCCACGACGTGCTGGCCGAACCTGCTGCATGCGGCGGTGGAGCGGGCCTGCGCCACCACCTTGGCCGGTGCGTCCGGGGCGTCGGAGGACTTCCGGAACTGCACCAGGACATCCCCGGGTCCGCGCCAGCTGGAGACCCGACTGCACGACCACAGCGCGGTGCCGGCGCCCTCGGGCAGGTCCTGTTCGGCGAAGTCCCAGTGGTTGACGGCCCGTACGTCCCGTCCGCGCAGCGCCTCGAGCCGGCACGCGCTGTGCGCCCAGCTCTCGAGTGCGGCCGAGCTTGTAGCCTCCCGCGGCTGGCGGGCCCGCTGGTCCTTGCTCGGCAGCGGCGTGTACGTGAGGTGGGTGGAGGTCAACCCGCCGAGATCAGTGACAAGGAATGCGTGCTTCTCCACGATGCGGCTTGAGGAACGCAGCTGGAGCACCGGCCAGGATGAGCAGTCGCCGGCCCCGGCCGGGGCAGGCACGGCATCGGTGAGGCCGTGCGCGTTCACGGAGAGCGGGCTGCCGGGGGTGTCGGGCCGCAGCAGGTCCCGCGTCTCGGCCTCGGCGATCCAGGGTGCGGTCAGATAGCGGACGGAGTCGTCGCTGCGGGCGACCACCAAAGCCGCGGCGGTGGTCACATCCGCCTCGTCGGTCCGGGCGAAGGCCAACTTGGCCTGCTCGCCCCGCTCTGAGTAGCGGACTACTTGGTCTGCCTCGTGGAACAGCACGACGGTGGTGTCGTACACCTTGCCCGCGTACAGCAACTGCGGTGCGCGGCGCGGAGGTTCCGCGGTGGTGGCGGCGGTGGTGGTGACGGAGGTACCGGCCGACGGATCTGCCCAGACGTGCAGGGCGCGGCTCAACAAGGCCTTGTCGTCGGCCAGTTCACCCCGGGCGGGCCAAGCGGTGAAGTCGACCCGGGAGGTGTCCGCCCACTCCCCCTCCGGTACACGGACCACCTGTCCGAGGCCGGGCACCTTGACCACAGGAGCCGCCCGCAACGGCTCCCCGGGGCCGGTGGTGGTCACAGCCAGCGCCGCACCGGCCAGCGCAGCGGCCGCGAGACCCGCACAGGCCATGTGGCACCGGCGCCTGCGGCGCAGCAGGTCGGTCGGCCGGATCTGCACGGAGCAGGCGTCGAACTCCCTTGATCGCAGGAGCGTTTCCGCCGCAGGGCCGGCGTCTTGTTCCAGCCGGACCGCGGTCCGCAGCGCCCGCTCGGGCCGGTCCTCGCCCGCCGCCCGCAGCAGGCGCAGGACCTCCTCATCCGGCAGCTCCTCCAGGTGGCGCAGGACGAACGCCGCCCGGGCCGCCGCGGGTACGCCGGCCAGCAGCCGGGCCAGCTGGACTTCCTCCTCGTCGCCTGCGCGCGGGAAGAGCCGCAGCCCCCATACCACCGGCAGGGCGGGCCGCAGCCGACGCGGCGGCGAAAGCCGGCTTGGCCAGCCACGCGGCCGGACCTCGTAGCGCAGCGCCTCCCTGAGCACGCGCTCGCGCAGCCACGCACACTCCTGTGACACGCCACTGCCCCGCTGCGCGGGCACACGCCGTCTTGCCGGGGCCGTCCGCAGCCCCGGCAAGGCGCGCTGGACGATGCCATGTGCGACCAGGACCCTGCGATGCCTGCCGAGTGAGGCCGGCAGCGTCAGATAGGCCAGGGAGACCAGCCCGGGATACTGACCGACGAGGGTGACCTCGGCCTGCTGGATCGTGGTGCGCGCGCTGCCCCTTGCGGTGCGCCGGTGGTCAGTGGACATGAGCCGTACAGCCTTCCCGCGGGTGATGCCATGACGTCCCTGCGCTCAACCAAACGAGTGACCCGCGCGATGGTCACCTTCCACCACTGCTCCGCACATCCCGGCGCCAAGGGGGGCTACGTCAGACGTAGTTCCAGCGTGTCCTTCGAGGCGCCGCCACCGCAGGCGGGAGCGCCTGCGGCGAAGTAGGCGCGGCCACGCACCGCACCGGCGCCGAATCCGTGCCGACTCTGGGGCAGGGGGCTCTTGGCGGACCAGCCGTCGGTCGCCGGGTCGTAGACGGTCACGTCGCCGAAGGTGCCTCCGCCGGCGCCGCATTCGCCTCCGGCGTAGACGATGCGACCACCCAGGACGACCGCGGCGCCGGCCGACCGGGGTGCCGGAAGCGGTGCCGCGGAGCTCCAGCGGCCCGTGCCGGTGTGGTAGACGTCGTGGCGGGCCAGGTTGTCGGTCACGTCGGCCACCCTGCCGCCGAACACGTGAACGTCGCAGCCGAGGACCGCGATGCCTGCGTGATCGCGCGGTTCGCCGGGCAGCGCCTGCGCGGTGGACCATCGCCGCCGGAGGGGGTCGTACACGAGGTGGCTGTTCACCGTGCCGAACCCCAGGGAGATCGGGGGGTCCGGAATCGTGACGACCGACGTGGATTCCCGCCCGCCGATGAGGTGGAGCTTGCCGCCCACGGCTGCGACGGCAACCGACCCGAGCTTCTGCGGCATGTCGGGCAGTCGGCTCCACCGGTCCCTGGCCGGGTGGTAGACGTAGGCCACCGGTTGCGGGTTCAGGTGCACCGCGTCGGTGAAGCCGCCGAAGGCGTACAGCCTTCCGTCGAGGGCGGCCACCCCGACGTGGGTGAGCGGGCGGGGCAGCGGGGCATGTGACGACCACCGGGCCGTGCGCGGGTCGTAACTGGTGACCACATCCGATGCCCAGACCGGTGCCGCGTTGTCCTGCTGGAGGGTGCCGCCGACGACGTACAGGCGGCCGTCAAGGGCGGCGGCCCCGACTTCGGCGCGGGCCTGCGGCATGGGTGTTCTGGTCCGCCACCGCGCGTGATCGTCGGCGTCGGACTCGTTGGCCTGGGCGCTGCTGTGGGGCGTGCCCAGGCCGAGGGTGGTGATCGAGAGTCCCGCCAGTGCGCTCAGGGCACTTCGTCGTGAGAGAGGCATGACCCGACTGTGTGGGTGGCTCCTCGTCGGCGTCCATTACCTATCCGGGAGAGCTGATACCGGATGGGTATCGCGGCTGGCCCGGGCGGCGCGCATGGTTCTGTGATCAGTAGTGATACCGGTGCGGCTCGGGGTCGCGGATTGGGTCTTGGACGTGGCCCGGGCTCGACCAGCAGACCGGCACGACCGGCACGACCGGCACGACCGGCACGACCGGCACGACGAAGGACTCTTCACTTCTACTGGGAGTTTCAAGCGCTGGTCTGGAGGAAGTGCTCGGCGCGCTCGGTCTGGTTCTGCCGCCGCTGACCGGCATCGCGCCCTGGCTCGCCCTGGTCGCGGCCCTCGGGTTCGTGGTTCTGCGGATCGGCGCGACCGGGGTTCACCCGCGGGGTTGGCTGGCCACTACGTGGCTGTGACCTCGCGCGGGGCGGCCTGCTGGGCGGGCCGGTCAGTGGGTGCGTCGCCGCGCTGAGCGGAGCCGCACGGTCCTGACGGCTCACCTCGGTCGCCTCAGGTGCGGTAGGCGGCGGTGGCGATCTGCACGAATGAACGCAACAACGGGTTCGTGTCATCCGCCTTCCACACCGCCACGACGCGACTCGGCGCCATGTCGGTCAGCGGGACGACGGCCAGCTCCTCGGAAAGGTCGTGCCCCAGTGGGGCCATGCCGACCGTGCCGTTCCACAACACGGCCTGCACGCACTCCTGGACGCCACGGACGACCGGCCCCTCACGCGGTTCCCCGCCGTTCCAGTACGACCGCCAGAGCGGATCCGTGCCGTCTGGGAACTGGAACCAGCGCCGCGCCGCCAGGTCGGCCAGCTCCAGACGGTCGCGGCGGGCCAGCGGGTCGTCGGCGCGCAGCACCGCGCCCACCGGGTCGGCACGCAGTTCGCGCACGATCAGGCCCGCCTCGTCGAACGGTGCGCGGGTCAGGGCGACGTCGACCAGTCTGGCACGCAGTCCGCAGGTCGGGTCGGTGAGGTCGGTCTGGCGAATGCGGACCTCGACCTCCGGGTGCCGGCGCCGGTACGCGGCGGCCAGCCGCTGGGCACCCGGGTCGGTGCTGTCGCCCAGCAGGCCGACCGTGAGGACGGCGGCACCGGCGGCCGCGGCGACCCGGACCCGCACCCGGTCGGCTCGCTCCAGCAGGGTGCGCGCCTCGTCCAGGAGTGTCGCGCCGGGCGGGGTGAGTGCGACACCTGCGGCGGAGCGGTAGAGCAAGGAGGTACCGAAGTCGGCCTCTAGCTGCCTGATGGCCCGGCTGAGGGGAGGCTGGCTCATGCACAGTCGGGCGGCCGCCCGGCCGAAGTGGAGTTCTTCGGCCACGGCCACGAAGTAGCGAAGGGTGCGCAGCTCCATGGCCGTTGACGATACCCGGACGGTATCTTTCCTGGCCACGCCGTGCCTGACGCGGTAAGGCGGCGGGGCGGCGTCGCTCACCTGCGACCTCTGACAGGCCCCGAGCCGATCGCGCCGCATCGCGCGGAGTACGGCGGACGGCGGCGGACAGCGGCGGCCGACGCGACGATCGCCTTACCGCCGATGTGCGGACACCATTCAAATACCGGTATAGTTTTACCGGTATAGTTATTGGCCACCGCGAGGAAACTGGCACATGATCGAGATTCTGAACCCCTCCCTGCTGACCCGGGCAAAAGACACGGGCGCCCTGGTCGCGGACATCCTGCAGAAGCTGAAGGGCCGGAGCACGGTCGGCACGAACCTCCTGGACATCGACCAGTGGACCAAGACCCTGATCGCCGAGGCAGGAGCCTCATCCTGCTACGTCGACTACGCACCGTCCTTCGGACGCGGCCCGTTCGGTCACTACATCTGCACAGGCGTCAATGACGCGGTGCTCCACGGCCGCCCCTACAACTACACACTCGCCGACGGCGATCTGCTCACGCTCGACCTCGCCGTCTCCAGGCGCGGCGTCGCGGCAGACGCCGCCATCAGCTTCGTGGTCGGCGACACGCGTCCCCCGGAGAGCATCGCGATGATCGAGGCGACCGAGCGCGCCTTGGCCGCAGGGATCGCCGCTGCCGGGCCCGGAGCCCGCATCGGCGACATCTCCCACGCCATCGGCACGGTCCTACGGCGAGCCGGATACGCGATCAACACCGAATTCGGCGGGCATGGCATCGGGTCGACGATGCACCAGGACCCCCACGTACCGAACACCGGCCGCCCCGGCCGCGGTTACAAGCTCCGCCCAGGACTGCTGCTCGCGCTGGAGCCATGGGTCATGGCCGACACCGCCGAACTCGTCACCGACGCGGACGGCTGGACGCTCCGCAGCGCGACGGGCTGCCGGACAGCGCACAGCGAGCACACCATCGCCATTACGGAAGACGGAGCCGAGATCCTCACGCTGCCGACGCCGACGCCACCGAAGGGCTGATGCCCCGGCACGGCGAGCCGGTCACCTCGATTCCGGCCTGCGCCCGTGGGTTCGGTCGATCCACGTCTCACCCCCACCGACGCGGCGATCGACAGCACGGCCACCCGCACGAAGAACGCGGAAGCAGTGGTCTGCGGGCTCCTCCATCACCGCACGCGTACAGTGTCGGTGGGCGCGGTGAGATCATGAGGAGTCTGTTGTGACCGCCGTCAGTCCTGAGCACACCTCCGTCCCCAGCGACACGGGCGAGGTGACGCTGCTGATAGCCCGTCGCGTGGAACCCGGCTACGAAGCCGCATTCGAGCGGTGGGCGAAAGGAATCCTCGAAAGCGCCGCCGCCTTTCCCGGGCACCTCGGATACGGGCTGTTCCGCTCTTCCGGAGGTGACGCCCCATGGTTCCTCATCCACCGCTTCCGCGACAGCGAGGCGTGCCGAGCGTGGCAGGAGTCGCCGGAGCGCGCGGCCTGGTTCGCCGACTGCGACGGACACCACCACACCGAGATCGCCCGGCGGAAACTCACCGGAATGGAGACCTGGTTCGCCAAGCCGGGCTCGACACGGCCTGCGCCGCCGCGATGGAAGATGGCGATCAGCGCGACCTTGGCGATCTACCCGATCTCCGTGGCCGGCAGCCTCTTCCTGCTGCCTCATCTGACAGCACTGCCTCTGCTGCTCAGCAGCGCGGTTGTGGCCGGCGTCTTCAATGTGCTCATGACGTACGTGGCGATGCCCGCCGTGAGCAGACTTCTGCGCGACTGGCTCACGCCATAGCGTGAGAAGGGCCGTTGGGGGTGTGCATCGGATCGACAGCTCGGCAGACATCCCCCCGGTCCAGCCGCACAGGCGGGACCCGCCGACGGGTTGCGGCCGGTGGCCGCAGGGCGCGGCCCGGCCCCGGCGCCAGCCGTTGTACGCACCGCAAGTCGCTGATTTCGACGCTTAAACGGTGCAGTTTGCCTTGGTGCGACCCGGGCGGGACGGTGTGAGGGGACCTTGTTCTTCAGCACTTCACGCAAGGAGCCGATGATGACGACGCAGGAAACGGCCCTCTATGCGTACCTCAGTTATGCCGACGCCTCGGCGGGCATCGCGTGGCTGGAGGCGCTGGGCTTCGTCACGACCTCACGTCAGGACGGAGGAGGCGGCGCGGTCGTCCATGCCGAGCTGTGTCTGGGGGACGCCGTCGTCATGGTCGCGAGCTCGGACGCCCCCTACGACGTCCCGCCCGTGAGAGGCCTCTCGACGGGCGCCGGCCTGTATCTGGCCGTAGCCGATGTCGATGACCTGTTCGCCCGCGCCGTGGAGGCAGGCGGGCAGTCGGTGTTCCCTCCGGAGGGCACCGAATGGGGCAGCCGGCGGGCACGCGTACTCGATCCGGAAGGTCATGAGTGGAGCTTCGGGAGCTACCGGCCGGGACAAACTCCGCCCATGTGATTCCGGGACCCGCAGGAACTGCTGCGGCCGGGCTTTCTGAGCGACGCGGTCACGTTGATCACTGGATGCGCGTCGGCAAGTTCCGGCAGGGCGCATCCGAACGCATTCGCGCAACGGAAATGTGGGCGTGTGTGATGCGCTTTGTCCCGTTTCCGGAAAATCCGCTTGCCTGATCAGCGATGCTACGGAGGTCGATGATGACTGAGCAGCTGCGTCCTCCCAGTGAAACGCCCGCGGTAGAAGGGTCGACCGCCGAGGCTCACCAGGAAAGGCCGGATGGCGGGATCTGGGACCACCCCTTCTGGTGGCTGTCCCTGGTCGTGATCGGCTCCATGCTGATCGCCGCACTCTTCCTGGTACGGGTCATTGCCATGTGATCACCGGTCCTTTGACACTAGGCCTGCAAGATCCGCTCAGCACACGCCTGAGCCGCGGCGGAATCGTGTCCCGCGAGCCATCACCTCGATGCAGTGGGGCCCAGCGGGCGCCCGCGGCGGTACGACCCGCCGTGACCATGAGAGGCGTCGCCCGAGGGCGGCCCAGCAGCAGGCCGTCCGGACCTCCAAGGTGCCTCCTACACTGGACAGGCGTGGTCCAGCCGCCTCCCGGCACCTGGCCCCCACCTCGCACCGGAGCACACATGCACGACCCCTCCCCCTTCACGGATGACGACGGTTCCGGCACCCTTTTCGCCCTGGACGCCCTCCGGACGGGGCCGGCCGCGGAAAGCGCCGTCCGGGGACAAGCGAGCGCGGGCCCACTGTTCCGGGACTCCGCGGCGGCCCGCCGGATGTTGCCCGTACGGGAGATCCTCGCCGAGCCGGCCGCTGCAGCGTCCTCCCGCGGACGGCAGATCATCGCCCGGTTCCCCGAGGCGCGGCTGACCACCGTGGACTCCCACTGGGGCATCCCCGGACTGCACGGCAACGAGGGCAATGTCGACCGTTGGGTGCGCGTGAAGAGCGAGACCCTGGTCCTCGGCGAGAGGAAGACGCTCACCACGCGCCCCAACGGCAGGTCCGCGGACTGGATCGCGCCGGGCGCGTCCAACGGCTGCGCGATGGCATGTGCCTACTGCTACGTGCCGCGGCGCAAGGGGTACGCCAACCCGATCACCGTCTTCACCAACATCGACCAGATCGTCGCCCACATCGCCCGCCACGTCGCACGGCACGGACCGAAGCCGGAGCCCAACCAGTGCGACGACACGGCCTGGGTCTACGACATCGGTGAGAACGGCGACTGCTCGGTGGATGCCCTGGTCTGCGACAACACGGCCGATCTCGTGTACGCCTTCCGCCATTTGCCTACCGCCAAGGCGTCCTTCGCCACGAAGTTCGTCAACCCCGACCTGCTCGCGCTGGACCCTCAGGGCCGTACCCGCATCCGCTTCTCCCTGATGCCGCCGGACGACTCCCAACTGCTGGACATCCGCACTTCGCCGATCGCCGACCGAATCGCCGCCGCCGCAGACTTCCTCGACGCCGGTTATGAGGTGCATTTCAACTTCTCGCCGGTGGTCGTCCGGCCCGGCTGGCAGGACGCCTGGGCAGACCTGCTCCGGGAGCTGGACGATGTCCTGCCCGAGCGGGTGCGGCGGCAGGCGGCCGTCGAGGTGATCATGCTTACGCACAACCGGGATCTGCACGAGGTCAACCTGGGGTGGCATCCCCGTGCCGAGGACGTCCTGTGGCAGCCCGGCCTCCAGCAGGCCAAGCGCTCCGAGAACGGCGCCCTCAACGTGCGCTACCGCAACGGCGTCAAAGCCGACGCTTTGCACACCCTCCGCGGCCTCATCAGCTCGTACGCCCCCTGGCTGCGCGTCCGCTACGCCTTCTGATGCCGTAGCGACACCGTCGTGCACAATGACCCGCGGGATGATCGGTCCTGGTCGCAAGGCATGCCGTCAGATGCTGCGACGGCTGCACCCTGACCGCTGCAGCATCACGCGGCGCCGGGCCAGGACTGGCACCGTCTGGACCCGGCGCGGTTCGCAGGGGTCGGGCCAGTGGTGGGTCGTCGTGTGCGCAGCCACGCCGAGTGGTAGATCCGGGTTCATCAAGGGCAAAGCGGCCGTCCAAGGTGCCATGGGCGGCGGTGAGACCTCGCCGGCACTGACGCAGGATGCTCACGGCCGCCGGCCCCTGGGCTCGCCGGGCCGCTCATCGACGGCGGCGTCCGGAACGTGGCCGAGACCGATCGGGACTGCCCCTCTTCTAGCGCCGCACCGCGCTGCTCAGCAGTCGCAGGGCGTGGCCTACTGCGCGCCGCTGTCTCGGCAGGCGGCCGCTCTTTGGGGTCATCACGAACCGCCGTCCTGGGCCGTGATGGCCCGGGCCGTGCGGGCGGCTTTGTCCTCGGTGTCCGACACGGCCGCGCTTCCCATGCCGAACAGACCCTGCCGTAGGAACACGGCCAGGCCGTGCGCGGCTGCGGCGATCCGCAGGAGCAGGTCGAACGCGGCGTCGGGGCCGGGGGTGAGCTGCCGGGCGACCGGCAGGAGAAGGCCTGCGACTTCGTCACCCGCCGAGGCCAGGTCGGCGAACCGGGATTTGTCGAGTCCGGCATGAGCAGTGTGTCCCGGTCGGCGAAGTGCTTGTACGGCGCCGCGACGCTCACGCCGGCCCGACGGCTCGCCTCGGCCAGGGTGAAGCCGTGCGGGCCTCGCTCGCCGACCAGTTCCAGGGAAGCCCGCAGCAGAGCGTTGCGCAGATCGCCGTGGTGGAGGCCGACGGTGCGGCGCCGCCGCGGTTTCGGCCCCCGCGCCCGGCGCCAGTGCGGGCATGCGCTACGCGTACGTCGCCGACCCGGAGGGCAACCTGCTGGAGCTGATCGAGACGGCGTGACCCGGGGAAGGCGCCGGCCGGCACACCACCTCACTCACGCGAAGCCGGAGGGCGTATCGGCTTCGAGCGCCGTGGCACGCAGCGCCGCGGCCACTCGTGCCACCGCCTGGGTCGGCGGGGTGGGGAGGCGGGCCAGGAGCAGGCGGCGCAGCTCCTGCGGCCCGCCGCGGACGGGGAGGACGCACACGCCGGGAGGCACGGCGGAGACCAGCGAGGCGGGCAGGGTGGTCAGTCCGCACCCGGCGGCGACGAGATGGAGTTTGGCCAGCCAGTCGCGGGCGGTGTGGGCGATCTCGGGGCGCTCGTCCAGGCCCGGCCACACACCCATCAGCCGGTCCTCTCCGGACGCCGACCCGGCGATCCAGCGCTGCCCCCGCAGATCGGCCACGTCCACGTATTCACCGCGGGCGAGCGGGTGCGTGGCGGGCACCGCGAGCCGCAGGGGGCGTTCGGTCAGGGTCTGCAGGGCCAGCGGAGGCGTCTCGGTGTCCGGCGCGCGGAACGGCGGCGCCGAGGCGAGCAGGGCCAGGTCCAGGCTGCCTGCCCGCAGCGCGCGGACCAGGGCCGGGGTGCCGCCCTCACGGCCGACGACGTCGAGTCCGGGGTCGCTGTGCCGCAGCGCGGCCAGGGTGCGGGGCAGCAGTGCGGCGCCGGCGCTGGGCACCCACCCCAGCCGGACCGTCCCGCTCTGCTCCGGCAGACCGGACAGTTCCCGGGCGGTCGCGTCGATCTCGTCGAGTACGACGGTCGCGCGCCGCATGACGACGCGGCCCGCGGCAGTGAGCCGGGCACCGTCGCGCCGTCGCTCCAGCAGTTCCGCTCCCGCGGCTCGTTCGATCGCGGCGATCTGCCGGGAGACCGCGGACTGGGTGTAGCCGAGCGAGGCCGCGGCCGCGGTGAAGGTTCCCTGTTCGGCCACGGCGCGCAGGACGCGCAGCGCGGTCAATGACACGTCGGTGAAGTCCATGATGTTTTCGCATACTAGCTGTGCCGAACTTTCGTTGGACTCATGCAACACGGGTTTCTAGCGTGGCCGTATGACCACTTCACGCATCGCCCTCGTCACGGGCGCCAACCAAGGGCTCGGCCGGGCTCTCGCCGATGGGCTGGCGGCCCGCATGGATCCGCAGGATCTGGTCCTGCTCACCGGCCGAAACCCGCAGCGGGTGGCGGACGCCGCCCGGGAGGTCGCCGAGCTGCCCGCCACCCGCGCCCGGGTCGAGGGCCGGGTCCTGGACGTCACGGACACCGACGCCATCGCCCGCCTCGGCGAGGAACTGCGGTGCCGGTACGGAGGGGTGGACGTGGTCGTCTCCAACGCGGTCGCCCGGCTGCTGCCCGAGGAGTCCCAGGCTGAGCGGGCCGACGAGTTCATCGACGTCTCCAACACCGCCACGCACGCGGTCCTGCGCACGTTCGGCCCCGTGCTGCGTCCGGGTGGCAGGCTGCTCGTGGTGGCCAGCAGCCTGGGCACGCTCGGCCACCTCGACCACCGGCTCCACCACTTGTTCTACCGGGCGAGCCTGGACCAGGTCGAGTACGCCGTGGAGTCATGGCGCAGCGCCGTCCACAACAAGACCGCCCAGGAGGCGGGCTGGCCCCTGTGGCTGAACGTGCCCTCGAAGGTGGCCCAGGTGGCCGCCGTCCGCGCCGTCGCCGCGGAACGCCGTACACGTGACCTCGCCGACAACACGCTCCTCGCGGCCGTGTGCCCCGGCATGGTCGACACCGCCACCTCGCGCCCGTGGTTCAGCGACTACAGCCGGGCCCAGTCCCCCGCCCGGGCCGCCGAAGCCATCCTCGATCTGGTCTTCGCCGAGCACGTCGATCCCGCGCTCTACGGCGAGCTGGTGCGCTTCGGCAAGGTCCTTCCGTGGCATGACGGCACACCTCCGGTCGAGCAGGACGCCCTGCTCGACCCCTGACCACGCCGTCCCGCACCCCTGCGAGCCACTCTTCCAGCAAGGAGCCCTCTCATGACCGCTGCCATCAGCACCCCGTTCGGCTTCGCCAGCACCGCCGGTGAGGTCGTCGCCGGAATCGATCTCACCGGCCGCAGCGCGGTCGTCACCGGCGCCTCCTCCGGCATCGGAGCGGAGACGGCCCGGGCCCTCGCCGCCACCGGCGCGGCCGTCACCCTCGCCGCGCGGGACGTGGCGACGGGCCAACGCGTGGCCAAGGACATCACCGCGTCGACCGGCAACCAGGACGTGCGGGTCGCGCCACTCGACCTGACCGACCCCGCGTCCATCACGGCCTTCACCACTGCCTGGCAGGGACCGCTGCACGTCCTGGTGAACAACGCCGGCGTCATGGCCTGCCCCGAGCAGTACACGGATCAGGGCTGGGAATGGCAGTTCGCCACCAACCACCTGGGCCATTTCGCCCTCGCCACCGGCCTGCACGACGCGCTCGCCGCCGACGGCAACGCCCGTGTCGTGGCGGTGAGTTCCACCGGCCACCAGCAGTCACCGATCGTGTGGGACGACGTCAACTTCGCCTTCCGCCCCTATGACCCCTGGCTGGCCTACGGACAGTCCAAGACCGCCAACGTCCTGTTCTCGGTGGAGGTGACCCGCCGCTGGGCCGACGACAACATCACCGCCAACGCCCTGATGCCCGGCGCCATCTACACCAACCTGCAACGGCACACCGGAGGGCGGGGCAGCGGCCGCGTCCCCGCCGAGCTGATCAAGACCGTCGAACAGGGCGCCGCCACGTCGGTACTCCTCGCCACCTCGCCGCTGCTCGAAGGCGTCGGCGGACGCTACTTCGTCGACTGCAACGAGACCGACATCGTCGACCGCCGCTCCGGCACCCTGCACGGCGTCGCCCGCTACGCACTCGATCCGGCGGGCGCGCGGCGCCTGTGGGACCTGTCGCAGGCTCTCCTCGCCGGAGCCGCGTGATCCGGCCGCGTCCCGGACAGGGCTTGTCCGGCGAGAGGATGCCCGCACGTCTGAGCGCGGCGGAACTTACGGCTTGTGGGTTACCCAGAGCAGTTCCGCCGGCCAGCGGTGTGCCCAGTCGGGTGGGTCGGTTTCGTTGTAGCCGTTGGGTGTTCCGCGTTCGGGCCGCGGCTCGATGAGGTCGTCGATGATGAGACCCGCCCCGCGCAGGACTCTGACCCAGTCGCCGTAGGTGAGCTGATAACTGGTCGCGCCGTCGCCTTCGGCGATGGCGTCCAGCCCGAAGTAGTCCTGTTGCAGCGTCGTGGTCACGCGGCTGGCGGCTTCGTCGTAGCACGCTTCGAACCAGGGGCTGGCGACGTTGAACACCAGGCGCCCGCCTCGGCCCAGGACGCGTGCGGCCTCGGGGACGGCCAGGTGCGGGGGCGCCCAGCTGAGCCCACCGAAATCGCAGAAGACCAGGTCGAAGCTGGCTGCGGCGAAGGGGAGTTGTTCGGCGGCGCCGTGCACGAGCGGGTAGCGGGCCTCTCCCATCGCGTGGGCCGCTGCGGCGAGTTGGGCTTCGGACAGATCGAACCCGACCACCTTGGCACCCTCGGCGGCAAGCGCCCTGGACCACTGGCCGGCGCCGCAGCCGAGTTCGAGGACACGCTTGCCGGTGACGTCGCCCAACGCGCGCAGTTGCGCGTCGGGGATGGAGTACATGCCCCACAGCCGGGGTGCGGCGCCGATTTGCGGATCGTGCTCGTGCTGGTAGGCGCTGCTGATCTGGTTCCAGAGCCGCCGGTTGGCGGAAATGCTGTCCACGCGCCCGACTCCAGCACTGCCTGCCGGGTGCGGTCAACAGGATTGATGCGCGGCCCGCCCTCACCTCGGTCCCGCACGTGCGAGTGCTGTCATCCGCCGACCGCCGCCCGTTCCCCTGAAGCCCCATTTCTGGCCTTGCTGGTCCACGCGCCATCGTCGTGAAAGGACTCGGCGGCCCCGACCAACTGCACACCACCCAACTGCCCACCCCTGAGCCCGGCCCGGGTGAGATCCGCGTGGACATCAGCGCGGCCGGGGTGAACTTCATGGACACCGGAGCCCGCCGACTCGGCGCGGCCACGGGCCAACTCCCCTTCGTACCCGGAGTGGAGGGCGCCGGCCGCATCAGCGCGCTGGGCCCGGGACTGGCCGAGTTCGCGGTCGGTGACCGGGTCGCCTGGGGGTACGCCTACGGTTCCTACGCCGAACAAATCGTGCTCCCCGCAGCCGACGCCGTGCCGGTGCCCGACGACATCTCCGACGAAGTGGCCGCGAGTCTGATGATGCAGATCAGAAGACGCGATCACTGGCCGGTCCACGCGTCCTGCGCGGATCCGTAGGCACACGTCAAGTCATGCCACCTGCGCGGCTCATGCCCCTGAGGATCGCCCCACCAGGCGTTTCAAGCCTGCCGCTCTGCCACGGTGTTCGCAGGTTCCGCCAACATTTCGGGCGCATAAGGCCAGTTGGTGCTCTCCCCGCTCAACTACACACGTTCTCCGTTCTCACCAACGGCGCATGCCGCTCCGCGCGCAGGGCATCCGGCTCAGACATGGAAAGGAGGGCTTGGATGAGCCCGAGGCTGAACGTTCTACTGGCGCGCGGTGGCACGAGCGATCCGTCCGACTGGGCGTGGATCGCCGCGGTGTTCGCGCTCTACCTTCTGATCGGGTACGGGCTGGAGTACCGGTCGAAGAGACGCAGAGGTGCCGCACGTCCGGCGAAGGCGGCGGCGCAAGACCTGTTCTCCGAGCGCGAGGAGATCGATCCGGGTCAGCGCTTCACCAGCCGCATGGTGATGCTGTGCGGCGCGCTGGCAGTAGGACTCTCCGCTTTCTTCACCCAGAACGCACCGACGGTGGTGCGGTACCTGATCGTGGGCACCGTGGCGCTGCTCGGGATCTTCGCGTGGGCGTATTTCGACCACCGTACAGAGCCGCGCAACGACACCGGGGCTCAGGAGCCGGACTTGCACGCATGAACAAGCCCCAGCGGGCGGCGGACGCACACCGGCGCCGCCTCGCTGGGCTCGGGATGACGGTGCGGGATGCTCCTGGATCAGAGGCGGTAGTGGAATACAGGACGACTGGCGACGCGTGCGCGGACTCGCCGTGGGCAGTCGGACACCAACCACGACCAGAAGGAGGGCAGGCATTGTGGGCACCGCCGTACACGTACCGCAGACCAGGGACATGCTGGGCGAGGAGCTGTCGGGGGACGAGGCGTTCACCGCTCTGCGGCACTACGGCGGGCTGCGGCTGCTGGTGGACTCTTTCGTCCGGTTCCGCTTCGCCGACGGTTTCACCAACGCACGGGCACTCGCCTTCCAGGTGGTCCTCGGCCTGGTGCCCTTCACGGTGGCGCTGGTGGGCCTGGCCACCTCGGTGCACACCGAGTCCGTGGGACGGGCCGTGGAACTCACCCTGGCCGAAATCGTGCCCGGAACCAGCGGCGAGGTGGTCGCTGACGCCTTCGACACGACCCGCTCCAGCGCCGACGGCAATGTGTGGAGCACCCTCGCGCTCTGGCTCGGCCTGGGCTTCGCGCTGCTGAACCTGGCTTCGGCGATGGGACAGATCGAGCGGGGTGCCAACCGCATCTACGGCATCGAGCGCGACCGCCCACTCCCCCGCAAGTACGCCCGCTCCCTCGCCCTGGCCCTCGCCGCGGGCCTTCCGATGATCGTGGGGTTCATCGTCCTGGTGGCCGGTGATGCGGTGGGTGACGCAGTAGCAACGTCTTTCGGCTGGTCTCTCGGCACACCCGGCTGGCGAAACGCCCTCCAGGTGCCGGTGGGGCTCGCGCTGGCGTGGATCGCCTCGGCCGTGATCTTCCGGTGGGCACCGCGCCGGGTCCAGCCCGGCTACACCTGGCTCGCCTTCGGCTCCGCCCTGCACCTGCTGCTGTGGGTGGTGGCGACCTGGCTGCTCGCACTCTACGTGGAAGGCAGCGGTGCGTTCGGGGCCCTGTACGGCCCGCTCACCGCGTTCATCGCCCTGCTCCTCTGGGCCAACCTCACCGCCGTGGCCCTCTTCTACGGCATCGCGTTCGCCGCCCAGCTGGAAGCAACCCGCGCCGGCATCACAGCACCCGCGCGCCCCGACCCCGGTCCCGGCGACTGAGCAGCCCGACTTCGGGGCGCCGGCGCCGTACGAACGCGTGGAGCAGGCTCGAGGCGGGGCCCAGCCGACCCAAGTCCCGGGAGGGTTCTCAGCGGCCTGCCGGGGCGGTGGTGAAGAACTCGACCATCCGCTCAAGGCCGTCCGCGCCGAACATGGTGTCCAGACTGGCGGCGGACTCGACGGCGGAGGCTTCGCTGCGCGGGAAGAGGGCGTCCTCGTACGCGGTCAGGGCGGCCTCGGTGTCGCCCGGGTGGGCGGCGATGGCGAGGGCGAGTTCCGCGCCGTCGATCATGGCGAGGTTGGCGCCCTCGCCCGCGAACGGGGACATGAGGTGGG
This sequence comes from Streptomyces sp. NPDC043726, assembly GCF_056436565.1. Lineage (NCBI taxonomy): Bacteria > Bacillati > Actinomycetota > Actinomycetes > Kitasatosporales > Streptomycetaceae > Streptomyces > Streptomyces sp. NPDC043726. The sequence goes on along the minus strand of NZ_JBWKCI010000017.1, from coordinate 18,630 downwards.
CGGCGTCGCCGAGCAGGGTGACACCGGGGACGCGGTCCCAGCGGTGACCGACGGACAGGGCGTGGATACGGCGCGGGGTGATGGTCTCCGCGTCCGCGATCAGGCCGCGCAGGCTTTCGTGCCAGCCGTCGAAGTGGGCGAGGACCGCGGCCTTGGCGGCGGCGTGGTCGCTGAAGTCGATTCCGTCCAGCCAGTCCTCGTCGGCCTTGAGCGCCGTGTACACGTGGAGCGAGCCGTCGGTCTCCCGGTGTGCCAGGAGGGCACGCTCGTGGCCCAGGGCGAAGAAGGAGCCGCCGCCGATGACGACCGCGCTGCGCGGGTGGCGGGTGTCGGCCTCGTACAGATCGGTCTCGACGAACGAGATGCCGGTGTAGGCCGGCTTGGCGTCGGAGAGCAGCGGCCGGACGCGCGACCAGGCGCCGTCCGCGCCAATGAGGAGGTCGGTGGTGATGACGGAGCCGTCGGTGAACGTGACCTTGTGGCGGCCGTCGCCCAGCGGGCGGGCGCCCGTGGCCTTGCGGCCCCAGCGGACCGTGCCGTCGGGCAGGGAGTTCAGCAGCAGGTCGCGCAGGTCGCCGCGGTCTACCTCGGGGCGGTCGCCGGTGCCGTCGTCCTCCTGGGCTACATGCACCGTGCCGTCGGGGCCCAGCAGGCGCATGGCCTGGCCGCCCTCGTGGACGAGCTTGAGGAAGTCGTCGTGCAGGCCGGCGGCGTGCAGGGCCGATTGGCCGTTCTCCTCGTGGATGTCGAGCATGCCGCCCTGCGTGCGGGTCTCCGGCCCCGTCTCCAGGTCGAAGATCGCCGACTCGATGCTGTTGACGTGCAGGACGCGGGCGGCGGTCAGACCGCCGAGACCGCCGCCGATGATCGCGACGGGGAAGTGGGTGGTGGTGGTCATGGTGAACCTCTTTCGCGCAAGTGGGACGCGTGTGCGCGCCGGGGACGCGGCTGCCGCCGGTGCGGACGCCGGGCGGGACGGCATGCGCAGTGGCGTGGCTGTGGTCCGTCCGGCCACTTCTCACGTTAACGAACATGTTCGTAGCGAACAAGTTCGTCAATGAGTGTGCGTGGCCACACCGAAGCGCCCTCGGTCCGGCACGCGTCGCACGCCGGACCCGGAAAAGCAGGCTCAGTCGGCCCGGTCGGGTACCGGAGTGTGGGTGATGCCGTTGACGAGGACGTCGAAACTCCAGCGCATCCGGCCCCCGGCCGCCCCCTCGATCAGATCCGGCATGTGGGCGGTGATCGCCGGATGCGTGGCCTCGTCGACGGAGCGCAGGGCGCGCACGGTGGCGTTCCAGTCGTCCTCGGCGGTGGGGTCGTGCTCATGCGTCGAGTGCTCCGCGGCGGTGGCCGTGGCGTCCTGGAGCAGCTTGTCCACTCCCCAGGCGACCTGGGCGCGGGGAGCGCCGCTGCGCGCGAGCAGGTCGAGGATCCGCTCCACCAGCCGCAGGTAGTTCTCACCGCTCGGCCTGGCCACGAGCGCGGACCGGGCGAGCTGCGGGTGCTCGAACAGCACCAGGGTGTACGACCTCATCACCGTGCGGAGCTGCTCGCGCCAGTCGTCACCGCCGCCCCGGCCACTCAGGTCCACCTCGCCGAGCAGCGCGTCCAGGACGGCCGCGTGCAGCTCGGCGGTGTTGGCGACGTAGACGTACAGGGAGGCCGGGCCGGTGTCCAGCTCCTGCGCCAGGCGACGCATCGTGACCTTCTCCAGCCCCTCGGCCCGCATGATCCGCACGGCCGTGTCCACGATCCAGCGCCGCGACAGGGCGGGCTTCGCGGGACGCTCCCGTCGACTGACCGGCTCTCTTCTCGCACTCATGACACCGATCGTAACGAACGCGTTCGGATCCCAGAGCGGCCCGCGGGGGGCGCTAGGGCCGGTCGTCAGTTCAGGTTCTGGGCCCGGCGGCGGCGCACGATGACCAATACGGCCGCACCTGTGCACACCGCTCCGGCAGCCACGGCCATGGTCGGCAGCGCCGGTGATCCGGTGTCTGCAAGGTTGCCGCCCTGCGGCGTGGTCCCGTCGCCGCCGGTCGACGACGCCCCGCCGACCGACCCGCCCGTCGACCCTCCCGACCCGCCGGTCGATCCGCCCGAGCCACTCGGCGAGGGGGTCGGCGAAGGAGTCGGCGAGGTGGTCGGCGAAGGGGCTGGACCCCCACCCGTGACGTCCAGCGTGATGTCGGCCTTGTCGTTGGACTTGTCGGGGTCGAACGGCCGCGGCTCGGTGCTCAGGGCCACCGAGCCGCTGGCGTTCGCCACCCGCTTGTCGATCTTCAGTTGGAAGGTGTAGGTCTCCCGGCCGCCCTCGTTGAGAGCCCGCTGGCTCATCCCGCAGTCGTACGCCTTGCCCTTGGCCTTGCAGAACCCGGGCGCCTTGGTGACCGACGTTCCGGCGGGCGGGGTGACGATGACGTGTACGGTCGGCTCCCCCAACTTGGCCATGAACCAGGCGGGTCCGGCGTTGGTGAACTCCACCTTCATCGGCACCGTTTCACCGACACGCCCCTTCAACTCGGCGCCCGCCACCTGGAAGTCGGCCGTGTTGACGGAGGTGACGGGCACGATGACTACTCGCACGGCCCCTTCGCTCCCGGCCTGCCCCTTGACCAACTTCACCGCCGGTGCGGTTCCCGCCACTGGCGGAAGGCCGTTGTCGTCCGGCCCTGGATCGTTGTCACCGACGCGTACCAGCAGTTCGTCGTTGAAAGCACGGCTCAGGGCCTTGGCCTGAAGGGGCTTCTCGGGTGTGTAGACGGCACCCGGTTCCACCGGCTGCTCGAACCCGCACACCGCGTGCCAGCGCTCCGGCATCTCGTCGTAGGACCGGACCTGCTGGGTCCAGCAGTTGGAGGGAACCTCCGTGAAATCGAGTCCCCGGGTGACGGCGTAGGTGACCCACACCTTCTCGGCGACTGCGGTGCCCTTGTTCGCCACGGTGACCGGAAGATCGAAGGTGGTCCCCGGCTGCACGCCGTTGATCGGTTGAACGCCTCCGATGAACAAGTCTGGGGCGTCTTCATCGGCGAAGGCGGCGGGAGCGGCGGCCAGCGCGATCAGGCCGGCCGCGCCGAGAGCGGCGACAGCGACACGGGCGGGGCGACGGCTGTACGGGGGCATCGGCATGGGGAGAACCTCAGTCGGAGCGCGGGCAAATGGACGGTGTCCACCGAGAGAACGGAGTGTCGAGCGCTAGACTCCCGCCGGTCCCGAACGGTTGCACGTCCGGCGCCTCCTCCTCCCGATCGCACCCGTCGACCCACCCCGATATCGGCAATAGGCACCGATTTCGCGGTGGCGGCGCCGCCTAGCATGGTGATCACCAAGACAAGGAAGAACCGGGCACGCTGGAGCGGCTGAACCTGGCCTTGGAGCACATCGAGCTGCACTCGACCAGACCATCGAGATCGAGGAACTGGCACGCATCGCGGCCCCCTCGGAATACCACCTGCGTCGGATGTTCTCCTCGCTGGCGGACCTACGGCCTCACGATCGAAGGCAACAGCACTGCGAGGCATCGCGTGGTCAACAAAGCGGGCTTCACCGTCGTCGGGCTCAGGACACGGGTGCCGCTGGTGCACACGGGGCCGAACCAGGCGATCGTCGACTTCGTCCGCGGGATCGCCCCCCGGGACCCTGGAACACCTGGAGAAGCTGTCTGACCAGGAGCCCTATGGCATCGTCGCCGTGTGCGACGGCCTGGACGCCAGCCGCGCCGAGGGCACGGACGTCGTCCTGCCCGCGCTCGGCGAGTCCGTCACCGAGGGCACCGAGGCCGATGCCGAGCTGTGGCTCCCGGTGGAACCCGAGCGAAGCTGAACAGAGGCCCAGCCGGCGTCCTCATGGCATGGCCTCGCCGTGGCGCCCGACAAAGACGGTGCGGAGAATGTCGGGTGATCGGCACCGGTCCCGCCGCACGATGGGGACATGGATGACACAACCTTGGTATCCCGCTTTGTCCGCGACGGCTTCGTGAAGCTGGAGGGCGCTGTCGCGCCGCGCGTCGCCGCGGATTGTGCGCGGCTGTTGTGGCGAGAGACAGGCTGCGACCCGGACGATGCGGCGACGTGGACGCAACCCGTGCACTGGGTGGGCGGCATGGCGCAGGGGCCGTTCGCCGCCGCGCCCAACTCCCCTTCCCTGCATCGCGCGTACGACCTGCTCGTCGGAGTGGGACGCTGGGAGCCGCGGTACTCGCTCGGCTCGTTCCCGCTGCGGTTCCCGCACCCGGAGGAGCCGGACGACGCCGGATGGCACATCGAGGGAAGCTACCTGCCGGAAGGTGAGGACTGGCACTTCACCAACCTGCGCTCCCGGGGCCGGGCGCTGCTGATGCTGTTCCTGTTCAGCGAGGTCGGCGAGGAGGACGCCCCCACCCGGATCCGGGTCGGGTCACACCTCGACGTGCCGAGGGTGCTGGAGAAGTACGGCGAGGAAGGGGCGAGCGGGCTGGCCCTCGCGCCCGATCTTGTGGCGGCCTCCGACCACCGGCCGGTCGTACTCGCCACCGGGTCCCCGGGCGACGTCTTTCTGTGCCATCCGTTCCTGGTCCACGCGGCGCAACCGCACCACGGGGTACGGCCCCGCTTCATGGCCCAACCGCCACTGATGCCGGCCGCGCCGTACGAGCTGGAGCGGGCCGACGGCGCGTACTCGCCCGTGGAGATCGCGATCCGTCGGGGGCTGGGACTGGACACCCCGGCCATCGGCCTGAGCTGACGTTTCCACAGCGGAAAGTCTCGACTTGCCATGATGGAAACACACCCATAGAGTTTCCGCCATGGAAACCAACGGGGACACCATCCGCCCGAGCGTGCAGCAGGCACGCGCCGCACTGGCCGACACCGAGCGGGTCCGGGCCTCCGCCACGGCCCTGTCCGCCACTCCCTGGCCACGCTGGTTCGCCACCACGCTCACGCTGTACGTCGCTGCCGTACCGCCGGTCTACGGAGGCACCCTGGCAAGCCCTCAGTGGCTGCTCCCCAACATGGCCTGGGGCGTCATCATGGTGGTGATGACCGCGGCATACCTCGCCCTGTTCGCGGTCGCGGGCGCGAACTGGCGCAAGAAGACCGGCGTGGCGCTGCGCCTGGACGTGCTGCCCAAGCGGGCTACCGTCCCCCTCATGATCGGACTGCCCGTGGTGCTGGTGGGCTCGCCTTTCGCCTTCCGCGCCACCGGGGAACCGCTGTGGCTGTTCGCCGCCTCCGCCATCGGGGCCGCGGTGTCGATCGCCTTCCACCTCACCTTCGTGCGCATGCACCGGACCACCTCGTGACCCGCTCCACCTCCGACCCCATGGACGGCTTCGACGCCACCATCCACGCACCCAACCGGCTGCGCATCTGCGCGCTGCTCGAGGCCGCCGGCGAGGCCGAGTTCGCCGTGGTCCAGCAACAGCTCGACGTCTCGGCCTCCGTTCTGAGCAAGCACGTCACCGTGCTGATGGAGTCCGGCTACGTCGAACAGCGCAAGGCCGTACGCGACACCCGCCAACGCGTCTGGCTGCGCCTGACCCGGCAGGGACGAGAGGCATACCGGGCCCACCTCGCCGCTCTCCGCGCCATCGTCGGGCCGTAGCCGCCCGGCCCCTCCGCCCGTCCACGGTCTTCCAGGCTGCGTCTCTTCAGACGGCGCTCGGTCACCTGAGCAACGCGAGCAGCGCCGCTTCCACGGAGTCGAGGTCCGGATCGCCGCCATCCGAGGTATCGACGCGTATGACGGCATCGACTCCATCCGGTGGGTCGAATATCGCCGCCTTCATTTCCCCTCGCTCGAAATGAGCCGAGAGCTGCCGGTCGACTGCTCCGCCTGTGGCCGCCCGGGCTCGGAGGCGCTTGCCGATGACCGAGGCGTCCGCGCCGACGTGAACGGCGAGCACGCGTGCGTCACAGGCGACGAGCGTGTCCACGAGGGTACGCGACAGCACCGAGGACTCGACGACGAAGCTCACCCCCGCAGAGGCGAACAACCGTGCCGCGTCGACCATCGCGGCCTCGGCGCGGGAACTCAACGGCCCGCCGGCGATGTGGAATTCAGGATCGAGTTCCATACGGCCGTCTTCGGCGACGGATGCGGAGGACAGCCCGATACCGCGCTTGATCTCGTCCCTGGTCAAGAAGGGCACCCCGAGGCGGCGGGCGGCCGCGTCGGCGACGGTGGTCTTTCCGGCCCCCGGAGACCCGCATATGGCGACCACGATTGGCCGTTCCTGTCTCAACATCCGCCGATCCTGCCGGATCTTGATCACCGTGTCCACGAGTCGGCGTCGTGAAGGGCAGTTCCTGGAGGCGTGCGTTTGCCGTTGACGGATCCGGCAAAGCGAAGTGCATGAGTGAATCGAACAGCGGCACGAACCAGAATTCCGCATCCAAACGCAGCGCTTCCGCCAAGGCCCGTCAGGCCGCGGCGAAGGCGACTGCCCCCGCGTCGAAGGCCGCGGACGCGGCAGCCGACAAGTCCGGTGGCGCGGCTTCGGCCGCCGTGGGCGTGGCCGAGCGTACGGCCGGAGCCGGCACGAAGGTCGCGCACAGCGCGGCCGAGCGGGTCAACGCCGGGCGTCAGGTCGTCGTGGACGCCTCGGGACAGGCGGTGGCCCTGGCCACGACTGCCTGGACGTTGATCGCCAATCGCAAGCTCCTCGCGGCCGGTGTCGGCGTCGGCCTGTCGGCGTTGACTGCCACGTCCTATCTCGCGGGTCGCCGTTCCGGGCGCCATACGCACGGTCCGATCACCCGTCTGACCGGCGGCCGGATCTGAGATGACAGGCGAGCCCTCTCATGGAGCGGGGCGCACCTGTTGTCACTTTCACGGCTGCTCTTGCGGGAGGCCGAGAGGTCGCGTTGCGCGCTCTCTCGGCCTCCCGCAATGGTTTCCGTAACGAAAAGGCCGAAGGCCGCTGCGGGCCTCACGGTCGGTGCACCGTGAGGCCCGCAGTGAGGGCCCGCAATCAGCGGGGTGTTGTCGCCGTCGCTCAGTCGGCCGGGGTCAGAGCGACCTCAGCGCTGCCCGAGAGGGCCGGCAGGCCGGCCGGGGGCGTGTCCGTGTAGCTGGCGTTGAAGACCGCCTTCAGGTTGTCCGAGCCGGAGTGACCGCCGTCGAGGAACGTCTTGAACGATCCGGAGCAGCCGTTGCTCGTGGACAGCGGGTGACCGTGCGAGTCGTGGCCGAGGATGAACGAGACACTGACCTTCGAGCAGTCCACCGGCTGGTCGTCGGTGACGGTGACCTCCCAGGTGACCGTGTCACCCCAGTGGAACGGCGTGCCGCCGTGCGGAGCGGGGTCGGTGGTGAGCGCGACGACCGGCGCCTTGTTGCCGACCACCACGGGGACCGACGCGGAGGCCGAGCGCCCGGTGCGGTCGGTGACCTTCAGGGTGGCGTCGAAGACGCCGTTCGTGGTGAAGGTGTGCTTGGGGTTGGCCTCCCTGGAGTCCACGGTGCCGTTGGCGTCGAAGTCCCAGGCGTAGCTGAGGGCGTCGCCGTCGGCGTCCTTCGTGCCGGCGCTGGAGAACTGGACCGTCAGCGGGCTCGTGCCGTTGGTCACGTCGGCGGCCGCCTTGGGCTCCGGGGTGCGGTTGCCCCGGGTGAAGTCGATGCGGGAGAGCTGGGCCTCGGGCAGCTCCGCGAAGTACCCGGTGCCGTACTCCAGGACGTACAGCGCGCCGTCCGGGCCGAACTCGGCGTCGATCGGGCCGTCCGTCTTGATCGTGGGAATCGCGTCCTCGATCTTCGTGATCTGGTTGCGCTTGTCGAGGGTGAGGGCCTTCATCTGGTCGCGGGTCCACTCGTAGAAGAGCGGCTTGCCGTCGAAGTAGGCGGGCCAGCGGTTCTCGGCGTCGTTCCGCTTGTCGTAGCGGTACGCCGGGCCGCCCATCGGGCCGATGCCGCCGGTGCCGAGCTCCGGGAACTCAGCGGAGGCACCGTAGCCGTAGACCATCTCCGCGTCCGTGACCGGCGGCAGCTCGGCCAGGCCGGTGTTGTGCCGGGAGTCGTTGACCGGCTTGGCGCAGTTGAACGCGCCGCTCGACTTCTGGGTGGCGAAGTCGTAGTCCTGGTACGGCATGTCCTGGGTCACGCAGAACGGCCAGCCGTAGTTGGCGGGGCGGTCGATGACCATCCAGCGGCCGTGTCCGGCGGGGCCGCGGTCGGGCTTGGCCTGGTTGGCGTCGGGCGAGTAGTCGCCGACGTAGACCTCGCCGGTCTTGTCGTCGACGCCGAAGCGGAACGGGTTGCGCAGACCCATGGCGTAGATCTCGGGGCGGGTCTTCGCGGTGCCCGGCGCGAAGAGGTTGCCGTCGGGTATCGCGTAGCCGCCGTTGCGCTTGACCTTGATGCGCAGGACCTTGCCGCGCAGGTCGTTGGTGTTGCCCGAGGTGCGCCGCGCGTCGTAGGCCGGGTTGCGGTCGGCGCGGTCGTCGAGCGGGGCGTAGCCGTCGGAGGAGAACGGGTTGGAGTCGTCACCGGTGGACAGGAACAGGTTGCCCTTGTGGTCGAAGTCGATCTTGCCGCCGACGTGGCAGCAGATGCCCCGGTCGGCGGGGACGTCGATGATCTTCTGCTCGGTGCCGAAGTCGAGCTTGTTGCCCACGAGTTTGAAGCGCGAAAGCCGCGTGACGCCCTCGTACTTGGCGAAGTCCGCGGGCGTGCCGAACTGCGGTGCGTCGCCTTCGTTGACGCCCGCGGTGGCGGGGTCGTCGACGGGGGTGTTCAGACGGGGTGAGTAGTAGAGGTAGACCCAGCGGTTCTTGGCGAAGCCGGGGTCGACGGCGATGCCCTGCACGCCTTCCTCGTCATGCTGGTAGAGCCCGGCGGGGCTCTTCTTGAGGTCGGCGGCGAGGAAGTTCACCCCGCTCTTGGGGTCGTGGATGCGGACCTCGCCGGTGCGTGCCGTGTGCAGCACCCGCCTGTCGGGCAGGACGGCGAGGGCCATGGGCTCGCCCGGGCGGTCGTTGAGGGTGACCTTCTGGAAGTCCGACGGGGCCGGCGGTGCGGGATCCGGCTTGGCGGCTTGGGCCGGGGACAGCGGCAGGAGCCCGACGGCTCCGGCCAGCGCAGCCGCCCCCACGAGGGTGACGATCCGTCTGTTGCGCACTCAGAACTCCTCTGGTCTGGTCGGCGGCACCGCGTTCCCGGGGAGCAACCCCGGCCGGCCGCCGCAGAGTGACATCGGGTGAAAGCCCGTGCGATGGGAGGCAGTTGGACGCTAAAGCGCCCACTTTCAACTCGTCAAGGACAAAGTTTCAACTTTCTCGGGGAAAGTTTGTCCCGGTGTTTCACGGTGTTCAGGGTGTTTCGGGCAGGTCGGGGTGACCCGCCCCGCGCCGAGGCGCCGGGGCGGGTCCCGCGGGTGACGCTCCGTCAGTGGCGGGCGCGCAGCGCCGCGAGGTTGTCGTAACCGATCCGCGCGAACTCCAGCGACTGGCCGGGAACGCTCGCGCTCGGCGCGTTGTCCTGCTCGACCATCGGGTTGTGGTAGTTCTTCGCGCCCACCCGGACGAAGAACCGCCGGTAGTCGATATCGCCCGTGCCGAACGGCACCATGTCGTAGCCCAGCCCGCTCTGCGGGTTGACCACGCCGTCCTTGGCGTGGAAGAGCGGGAAGCGGTTGGTGTTGCGGGACACGAGCGCGGCGGGGTCGAAGACCCGCTCCCGCTGCGAGCCGTCGTGGGCGGTGTAGGTGTGGAACTTGTACTGGGCCACGTGCGCCCAGAAGACGTCCAGCTCCAGGTAGACGCTTCTGCGGTCCGTCACCTCCAGGAAGTACTCCAGCTTCCTGATGCCGGAGCTGCGGGTCGGGCGGCCCTGTGCGTCGAGCGGACCGCCGTCGAGCAGGAAGTCGTAGGCGCTGTCGTGGTTGTGGGTGTAGAGCTTGACGCCCTCGCGGCGGGCGATGGCGCCCATGGTGTTCCACTTCTCCGCGGCCACGTCCCAGTCGGCCCGGTAGGCGCTCCCGGTGGGGTCGCCACCGGTGCCCATGTGGTCCATGCCGAGGATGTTGGCTATCTCCAGGTTGAGCTTGAAGGTGTCCAGGTCGGCCTGGGTGAGCGGCCAGGACGGCGGAATGAACCCGTGACTGCCCTGCGCGCGCAGCCCGTACTCGTCGAGCCAGGAGCGCATCAGCTTCGCGCCCTGAACGGTGCCCAGGTTCGCGCCGCCCGGCGCGTTGGCGTGCTGGCCGTAGCCGGCGAACTCCACCTGGCGGTAGCCGAAGCGCGCCAGCTGCCGGAACACCTCACGGAAACCGGAGGGCAGGTCGGAGGCGAGCGGGTCACGGCCGATCGCGTCACGGACGGTGTAGAGGATGATGCCGCGCTTGTGCGGCGGGACCAGCGCGGAGCGGCCCCGGTCCGCGCCGGCGGCTTCCACGTTGTCCTGCGCCAGCGCGGGACCCGCGCCGAACACCGGTGCGGCGATCGCCGCGGCCCCGACGGCCGTGCAGGTGCTGAGGAAGCTGCGGCGGCTGACGCCGAGCGTGCGGCGCAGGGCGTCGCCGGTGACGGATTCGTCGTTGAACGTGGTCACAGTGTGTCTCGCTTTCGTTGTCACGGTGCTGCGGGATGCCCGACGGCAGCCGCCTCAGGAGAGGCCGGCGAGCCGCAACAGCAGGGACTTCACATCGGTGGCCGCTACGCGGCCGGACACTGCGCGGGGGGTGGAAACCAGGACGAGCGGACCGTCGTCGTCGCTCGTGGGGAGGCGGCCGTGGCTGCCGCGAATGGGTGAGGGATCCAGGGGTACGACCGCCATGCGGTAGCGCATGCCGAGCTTCTTGCGCGCCAGGGCGGTCGCGGCCTTGACCTTGACGTAGGGGTCGAGCGGGTCCATGAACAGTTCGACCGGGTCGTAGCCGGGTTTGCGGTGGATCTCGACGAGCTGGGCGAAGTCGGGTGCGCGGGCGTCGTCGAGCCAGTAGTAGTACGTGAACCAGGCGTCCGGCTCCGCGACGGCGACGAGTTCGCCCGAGCGCGGATGGTCGAGGTGGTGGGCCTTCTTGCCCTCGTCGCCCAGGAGTTGCTCGATGCCGGGCAGGTTCTCCAGGGCCGCACGGGTGGCTTGCAGGTCCTCCGGGCGGCGGACGTAGACATGGGCGATCTGGTGGTCGGCGACGGCGAAGGCACGGGAGGCCATCGGGTCGAGGTACTCCATGCCGTCCTGGGTGTGGACTTCGAGGAGTCCGGCCCGGCGCAGGGCGCGGTTGATGTCGACGGGGCGGCTGACGCGGGTGATGCCGTACTCGGACAGCGCGACGACGGTACGGCCTTCCGCGCGGGCGTCGTCGAGCAACGGGCCGATGACGGCGTCGAGTTCGGCGGCGGCCCGATGGGAGCGGGGGTCGTCGGGGCCGTAGCGCTGCAGGTCGTAGTCGAGGTGCGGCAGGTAGCACAGGGCCAGGTCGGGCCGGCGGGTGCGCATGATGTGGCGGGTCGCCTCGGCGATCCACTGGCTGGAGACGATGTCGGCGCCGGGGCCCCAGAAGTGGAAGAGAGGGAAGGTGCCGAGTTTGGCGGTGAGTTCGTCGTGCAGGGCCGGGGGCCGGGTGTAGCAGTCGGGTTCCTTGCGGCCGTCGGCGTAGTAGACCGGACGAGGGGTGACGGTGATGTCGGTGTCGGCGCCCATGGCGTACCACCAGCAGATGTTGGCGACCGTATAGCCGGGATGGGCGCGGCGGGCGGCGTCCCAGAGCTTGTCGCCGGAGACCAGGCCGTTGTGCTGGCGCCACAGCAGGACGTCTCCGAGGTCGCGGAAGTACCAGCCGTTGCCGACGATGCCGTGCTCCGACGGGTGGGCGCCGGTGAGGAAGGTGGACTGCGCGGCGCAGGTGACAGCGGGCAGGACCGTGGACAGGTTCGCCTGCGAGCCGGAGGCCGCCAGCGCCTTGAGGCGGGGCATGTGGTCGAGGAGACGCGGGGTGAGGCCGACGACGTCGAGGACCAGGAGCGCGGTGGGGCGGTTGCTCATGGCAGCTCCTTCAGGCCGAGGTCGGTCAACAGGTCACGGGCGAGAGTGAGTTCGGCGGCGATGCCGGAGACCAGCTGGGCGCGGGTGCGGGGGCGCAGCTCGGGTGGCAGGGCCTGCCAGGTGTAGGTCTCGACCTCGAGGTGACGGGTGCGCGGCTCGTCCCCTCCCACCAGCAGGGTCAGGGCCTCCCGCAACACATCCAGGGTGGAGGTGAGCGGCGCGGCGGGCGGGGCGTGCAGCGGGACGTGGAAGTGGGCGCGCCAGGGTGTCGCGTCGGGCAGGCCCGCGCCGCCCAGCGCCTGGCCGAGGTCGTCGGTGCCGCGCAGTCCCGCGGGGGTGAGCGTGCGGGTCTGGTGCAGGAAGCGGGGCTCGGCGAAGGCCGCGAGGGCCTCGCGGACCTCCGGCAGACGGGGGTTCTCGGCGTGCAGGGCGGCCGACAGCTGCATCTTGGGGATGCCGACACCGGCCGCGGCGAGCGCGGCCAGTGCCGTGCCCGGGTCCTCGAAGGAGGTGGCGAGGTGGCACGTGTCCACGCACACGCCGATACGGTCGCCGGGCAGCGCCGTCAGTGGTCCGATCGCGTCCGCGGTGGTCTCCACCGTGCAGCCGGGCTCCGGTTCGAGCGCGATGCGGATCGACTTGCCGGTCAGTTCCTCCAGCGCGTCCAGCCGCCCCGCCAGAGTGGTCAGCGCCGCACCGGCGGTGGCGGCGGCGCGCTCGTCGAAGCCGGTCCGCCAGGCGAGGGGAAGGGTGGAGATGGTCCCCTCGGTGACGTCGTCCGGCAGGAGCGCCGTCAGGAGGCGGGCCAGGTCGGTGGTGTGGGCGAGGCGTTCGGCGTCGGCCCAGTCGGGCCAATAGACGCGGTACTTGACCTCTTCGGCGCCGAACCCCTCGTAGGGGAAACCGTTCAGCGTGACGACCTCCAGGCCGCGCCGGTCCAGTTCGCCGCGCAGTTCCCGCAGTGCCACCGGGTCGCTGTTCAGTGCGCGTGCGGCGTCCTTGGCGAGCCACAGTCCGATGCCGAGGCGGTCCCGGCCCAGACATTTGCGCACCGGCTCGCAGTGGTCGCGCAGTTGGGCGAGAACGCCGTCGAGGGTCTCGGCGGGGTGGACGTTGGTGCAGTAGGCGAGGTGGACGGTGGAGCCGTCGGGGTGGCGAAAGCGCATGGCTCACTCACCGCCGCGCAGGATGGAGTTGCCCTCGTGCAGCTCCTGCGCCTGCGGGAGGTCGAGGCGGAGCCGGCCGCTGAGTCCGTAGAAGGCGACCGGGTTGTGCCACAGCACACGCTCGACGTCGTCCTCGCCGAAACCGGCCGCGAGCATCGCGTCGGCGACCTTGCGGGTCTTCAGCGGGTCGCTCTTGCCCCAGTCGGCGGCCGAGTTGACGAGGACCTTCTCCGTTCCGTACGTCCGCAGGATCGCGACCATGCGGTCCTCGTCCATCTTGGTGTCCGGGTAGACGGAGAAGCCGAGCCAGCAGCCGCTGTCCTTGGCGTGCTGGACGGTCGTCTCGTTGAGGTGGTCGAGCAGGACCCGGTCCAGGGGCAGCTTCGACTCGCGTACGACGTCGACGGTGCGGTGCAGGCCGGTGAGCTTGTCGCGGTGGGGCGTGTGGACGAGGGCGGGCAGGCCGTGGTCGGCGGCGAGCTGGAGCTGGGCGGCCAGCGCGGTGTCCTCGGCCGTTGTCATGGCGTCGTAGCCGATCTCACCGACGGCGACGACGCCGTCCTTGACGAGGTAGCGGGGCAGCGCGTCCAACACCGGTGTGCAGCGGGGGTCGTTGGCCTCTTTGGGGTTGAGCGCGATGGTGCAATGGTGGGCGATGCCGTACTGGGCGGCGCGGAAGGGTTCCCAGCCCAAGAGTGCGTCGAAGTAGTCGAAGAAGCTCGCCGGGGAGGTGCGGGGCTGGCCGAGCCAGAAGGACGGTTCGACGACGGCGCGGACGCCCGCGGCGTGCATGGCCTCGTAGTCGTCGGTGGTACGTGACGTCATGTGGATGTGCGGGTCGAAGATACGCATCAACGCTCCTTGGGCTCTTCGCCCGTCAGGGTCAGCACGCGGCCGAGGTCGTCGGGGACGTCACGGCCGGCGGCGGTCCGCTCGGCGGCGTAGTCGGTGAGCATGCGGGCCAGTTCGCGGTCGCCGGCCGCCCGCTGCGCCAGGCTCGCGACCGCGTCGACGGGGACGCCGGTGAACAGGCACTTCAGGACGGCGTGGCGCCAGGCGTGCGCGTCGAGGTGGGCGGCGGCGTAGGGCCCGACCGCGGCGCGGACGAGGCTGGTGTCGTTGGTGCGCAGGGCGTCCTCGATGAGGTGCACGGCGTGCCCTCCGTCGACCAGGGACGGCAACGCCCGCAGGACCGCACGGCGTTCGGCGGCGCTGCCGTGCTGGTAGAGCCGGGTCAGGGTGTCCAGACCCGCCCGTGCCTCGATCAGCAGCAGCATGCGGACGGTGTCGGCGTTGTCATGGCCGCAGTGCCGCCCGGCGGCGGCGAACCGCAGCTCCCACGGGTGGGCGATGTACGAGGTCGGGGCGGTGGGGGGTGCATTCGCGCCGCGGGTGGCGTCGGCCAGCGCCTCGGCGAGCCAGGCGCGCGCCATGTCGTCGGGCAGCGCCGCGCTGATCTGGTCGCGGGTCCGGGCAGGGGGCTGGGTCATCACGCCGGCACTCCCTTCGTGGTGCCGGCCGCCAGGGCGGCCTGGAGGAACTCGATGGAGGAGCGGGCCAGTTCCGGTCCGGCGTGGGAGTGGCGGGGCAACTCCACGACGGTCAGGCCCTGGTAGCCGGTGGCGGTGAGGGCGTCCAGGACGGGCGGGAAGTCGATCTCGCCGTCGCCGAACGGCAGATGCTCGTGCACCCCGCGGCGCATGTCCTCGATCTGCACGTGCCGTAGCCAGGGCGCGGCCTCGCGGACGCACTCGGCGGGCGTCCTGGGTTCCAGGCACTGGCAGTGGCCGATGTCGAGGGTGAGCCCGAGAGCGGGCGGGCTGCCGAGCAGGGTGCGCAGATGGTGGAAGTCGGCGAGGGTGGCCAGGAGGTGTCCCGGTTCGGGTTCGATCGCGAGCGGCACTCCTGCGCGGGCCGCTGCGTCGAGCACCGGTTCGAGCGCCTGCTGGAGGCGCTGCCAGGCGGTGTCGTCGTCGGTGCCGGGCGGTGTGATGCCGCTGAAGCAGTGCACGGCGTGCGCTCCGAGGTCCGCCGCGACCTCGACCGCGGTGATCAGCAGCCGCGTCCGGGCGGCACGCCCCTCGGGGTCCGGGTCGAGCAGCGACGGACCGTGCTTGCGGCGTGGGTCGAGCACGTAGCGGGCGCCGGTCTCCACGGTGGCGGTCAGACCGAGTTCGCCGAGCCTGCGGGCGACCTTCGCGGTGCGGGCGGGCAGGTCAGGGGCGAGCGGGTCGAGGTGCATGTGGTCGAGGGTCAGCCCGACGCCGTCGTAGCCCAGCTCGGCGAGCACACCGAGGGCGTCGTCGAGTCGGAGGTCGGTGAGGCCGTTGGTGCCGTAGCCCAGGCGGAGTTGCTGTCGGCGGCTCACGTGGGACTCACTCTCCGGGCGAGCGTGCGGGCCAGGGGTACCAGGCCCAGCACCGTCAGTGCGGTTCCGGCCGATCCGGACCGGGCAGCGAGGGCGGCCTGCAGCGGGATCATGGCGCGGATCCCTCCCCCGACGGCCCGCTGGGTCAGTGGCGGGGAGGGATTGAGAGCGGCGTGCAGCAAGGGCACGGCGGCTGTGCGGACGTACGAGGCGGCCGACAGGACCAAAACGATCCCCGCCTTAGTGGGTGTGCGTGCCAGCAGCAGTCCGAGGCCGGTGGTCGCGCCGAGCGCGGTGAGGGGGGCGAGCGGCGAACCGCCGTGCGCCTCGTGCCGGGAGACGGCGGTGACGGCGTAGGTGTGGGCGGCCAGCACCGCGGCGGCGGGGGCCGCGGCGCGTACGGAGGGACTGGCCGTGCCGGAGGGTCCCCCCGGCACCAAAGTGGGTGCCGTGCCAGCGGTCATGGTCGCCGACCGAGTCGCAGTAGGTGCCGTGTCAGCAGTCATGGCCGCCGGCCGGGTCGCGGTGGGCGCCGGTGTGCTCGCCACCGCGCCGAGCAGGAGGTCCAGGGCACGGGCCGCCGCCATCGCCGCCGGGGCCAAGGGGGTGTGCTTCAGGCGCAGGTCGTACGCCCAGACCGTGGCGGTCAGTGCCGACGCCACCGCCAGTGCGGGGCGGCCGGCGCGGGCGGCGAGCGTCAGACCGGCCGCCGTCAGGAGCCCGGCCGCGCCCAGCGCCGCCCGCGGGGAGATCCGGCCGGAGGGAAGAGGACGATGGGGGCGGTCGACGGCGTCCTCGTCGCGGTCGGCCCAGTCGTTGAGCGCCATGCCCGCCTCGTAGAGGCAGAGCGAGGCTCCCATGGCGTAGGCCGTGTTGCGGCCGGGCCGCACCCCGGCGGCCGCGGCACCGGCGAGGGCGTCCCCGGGCACCGTGAACAGCGCGGAGACGCGCAGCAGTTCGGCCCAGTCCCGCAGCCCCGCCCGTCGCGCACGCACGGGTACGGCGCAGTCCTGATCGTTGTCCGGGCGGGCGGCCTGCGGGAAGCGCTTCGCTGCGGGTGGGGCGAGGCGGGACAGCAGGGAGCGGATCACGTGGCCTCCCGCAGGCGGTCGGCGAACGACAGCAGGGCGGTGAACTGCTCCGCGAGGCCCGCCGGACCGGCGTCGGGGTCCTTGAAGTAGAAGCCGAGTTCCGGGAGCGGGCCGGACAGCCCCGCCTCGTGGGCGCGGGCGACCAGGCGGGCCAGGTCCAGGACGAGCGGTGCGGCCAGCGCCGAGTCGCAGCCCTGCCAGATGGTCTGCAGGATCATCCGCGAGCCGAGGAAGCCCTCGAAGGCGATGTGGTCCCAGGCCGTCTTCCAGTCACCGAGCGCCGGCACGTCGTCGATGTGCACCTCGCCCTCCGGCGTGTGCCCGAGGGAGTCGGCGAGGACGCGTTCCTTGCCGGCGTTCTTCGCCGCTGCCGCCGCCGGGTCGGCCAGCGCCGCCCCGTCGCCGCCGCCCAGCAGGTTGGTGCCGGACCATGCCCGTACCTCCAAAGCGCGCTGGACGAACATGGGGGCGAGTACGGCTCGCAGCAGCGTCTGGCCGGTCTTGCCGTCCCGGCCCGCGTGGGGAAGTCCGGCGGCCGCGGCGGCGTCCGCGAGAGCGGGGGTGCGCAGCCCGGTGGACGGCGTGAAGTTGACGTAGGGACAGCCGGCGCGCAGGGCGGCAGCCGCATAGAGCGAGCTGGGCGGCAGCCGGACGGCGTCGGGCGCGGGCAGGGGCTCGGTGGAGGAGACGTTGACGACGACCACCCGGGCCAGGCCGTTGCGCTCGCGGAACGCGGTGAGGTCGGCGGCGAAGGCCGCGATGAGTTCTTCGTCGTCGCGCGTGTCGCCCGGGAGCGGGCCGCCGAGCCGTATCTCCCGGTCTGCGGCCAGGAGTTCGGCGTGTACGGCGGAGGTGAGGCCGTGCGGCAGGACGCCCGCGCCGGTGAGGTGTTCGGCCCGCTTGGGCAGCGGGCAGTCGGCGGTGTCGTGGCCGCCGAACACTAGGGAGGACAGGGGTGGCAGGCCGGTGCCGTCGAACGGCGGGGTCTCCGTGACCATGCCGGTGGGCGCGTGCAGTCCGGCGGTGACCGCCGCACATCCGGCGACGGCGGTGGTGGCCACCGATCCGCGGGCTCCGACGAACCAGACCCCGGTGCGTGCGGTCGGCCCGCCGGTCTGGGGCTTTGATGCGTTCCCGTCGTTGTTCACGGGCTGCCTTCCTGCCATGTCGAACATTCGATGTGGTTGGAGGACGGTGGGCGGGGGGCGCGGGGCCTCCCGCCCACCGCCGGCAAGGGGACGGCTCGGGCCGCGGCCCGCGAGGGCTGCTGTGGGGCGGCGGTGTTACGGCGTCGGAGTGGGTGGCGGGTCAAGTGCGGGGTACCTGAGGGCTGTTGGCCCTGTGGTGTGCAGCACGGACGTCCTCCGTAGGCCGGTCAAACGCGCGGTGAGCCCGTACGGCAGGAATGCGCCGTAAGTCTCAAACCACTGTGTGGCGCCTGTATACGAGGGGGACCGTAGCCCGGTTCGTCCTCGACGGGTAGCCCTCGTGCAACGAATGGGACGAACTTTTTCCCGGCCGAGGACAAAGAGGTCTCCGGGCAGCCCTGACCGGCCCGGCGGCTCATCACCGCCGGGCGTCGGCCTGGCGTTTGGCGTAGCAGCGCCTACTTGTCGCCGCCCGCGAAGGCGGCGTCGAAGGATGCGGACGGCGGCTCGAAGTCGTAGGCCTTCAGGCGGGTCAGGGCCTCGGGGGCGCCCTGGAGCCGGTCCATGCCGGCGTCCTCCCACTCCACCGAGATCGGGCCCTGGTAGCCGATGGAGCGCAGCATCCGGAAGACGTCCTCCCAGGGCACGTCGCCATGTCCGGCGGAGACGAAGTCCCAGCCGCGCCGGGGGTCGCCCCAGGGCAGGTGGGAGCCGAGGCGGCCGTTGCGGCCGTCCAGCCGCTTGCGGGCCTCCTTGCAGTCCACGTGATAGATCCGGTCCCGGAAGTCGTACAGGAAGCCGACGGGGTCCAGGTCCTGCCACACGAAGTGCGAGGGGTCGAAGTTCAGGCCGAACGCGGGCCGCCGGCCGACCGCCTCCAGGGCACG
>NZ_JBWKCI010000016.1:0-173230 GCF_056436565.1 Streptomyces sp. NPDC043726 | reverse complement strand
ATCATCCCGGCGCTGTTCGCGGCCGTCTACCCGGGCCTGGACAAGCTCAACATCATGAACCTGTCCTCGCCGGACTCCGCGATCCTGTCCGCGGTGGTCTTCAACGCGCTGATCATCATCGCGCTGGTACCGCTCGCTCTGAAGGGCGTGCGGTACCGGCCGATGAGCGCGGACCGGATGCTGCGGCGGAACCTCGGGATCTACGGGCTCGGCGGACTGATCGCGCCCTTCATCGGCATCAAGCTCATCGACATGATCATCTCGTTGATCCCCGGGATCGGGTGAAGGACCATGAACAACTCTGTCGTGAACACCGGACGGTTGCTGGGCGCGGCCCTGCGGGCACTGCTCGTGTTGACCGTGCTCACAGGGGTTCTGTATCCGCTGGCCGTCACAGGTGTGGCCCAGGCGCTCTTCAACCACAAGGCGAACGGCTCGGAGGTCAAGTCGGACGGCAAGGTCGTCGGTTCGTCCCTCATCGGGCAACAGGGCTACAGCCTGGACTACTTCCAGCCCCGGCCCGCCAACGGGCTGGGCGAGAACTCGGTCAACACCCAGTACAAGCTGATCCTCTCGGGCGCCACGAACCGTTCCGGTGACAACGCCGAGCTGATCCAGTGGGTGGAGGAGGCGATGGCGAAGGTCGTCAAGGAGAACTCCGTACCCGGCTACACGGTCGAGCCCTCCGACGTACCGGCCGACGCCGTCACCTCCTCCGGCTCCGGTCTCGACCCGGACATCTCCCCGCAGTACGCCGACCTCCAGGTGCACCGGGTCGCCGAGCGCAACGGCCTGTCCGTCGCCCAGGTGGAGAAGCTGGTCGAGGACCACACGGAGGGCCGCACCTTCGGCTTCATCGGCGAGCCCCGGGTGAACGTCCTCGAACTCAACATCGCCCTCAAGGAACTCGCGGCGAAGAGCTGATGCCGTTACCCGCCCCAGCGGGAGCCGGCCCCGGGCACTGGTGATCAACCTGGAGGCACGGGGGTACGGCGTGGACGCGGCCCCCGACGGCACGACCGCCCTGCGGCTGGCCGCGGTCCGCGGTCCCGACGCCGTCCTGCTCGACCTGGGCCTGCCGGACATGGACGGCGTCGAGGTGATCAGGGCTCTGCGCGGCCGGACCGGTGTGCCGATCCTGGTGCTGTCCGCCCGACCCGGGTCCGACGAGAAGGTCGAGGCGCTGGCGGCGGGCGCGGACGACTTCGTCACCAAGCCTTTCAGCATCGACGAGTTGATGGCGCGGCCGCGGGCGGCGGTCCGTCGCACCGGGACCCTGCCGCCCGCGCCGGAGGCGACCCTGGTGGAGACGGCCGAGTTCACCCTCGACCTGCTCGCCAGGAAGGCCGTCCGGCACGGGCGCGCTGTGCGGCTGACGCCGACGGAGTGGCACCTGCTGGAGATCCTGGTCACCCACCCCGGCCGACTGGTCACGCAGGCGCGTCTGCTCCAGGAGGTCTGGGGGTCGCGCAGCACGTCAAGAGCAACTACCTGAGGGTCTACGCCTAGCCGTTGCCGCTCCCCCCGCCTGCCCTTACAGTCCGCTCCGTAATGTTCGCCAACCAGACCGAATGTTTCGCCCGGTCTTCGGAAGGACTGACAGATGCGGACGTACGACAACCCCGTCCTCCCCGGCTTCCACCCCGACCCCAGCGTGTGCCGGGTCGGTGAGGACTATTACCTGGTCTGTTCCAGCTTCGAGTACTTCCCGGCGGTGCCGGTCTTCCACAGTCGAGACCTCGTCCACTGGCGTCAGATCGGCAACGTCCTCGACCGCCCGGGCCAGTTCGAGGTGCCGCACGACCTGCGCGTCTCCGATGGCGTCTACGCACCGACGATCCGCCACCACCAGGGCCGCTTCCACGTCATCACCACCAACGTCGGCGCCGGGGGCAACTTCCTCGTCACCGCCGATCGCCCCGAGGGCCCCTGGTCGGACCCGGTGTGGATCGACCTGCCCGGCATCGACCCCGACCTCGCCTGGGACGAGGACGGCACCTGCTGGAGCGCGGTCGCCGGAGTGGGGCTCGCGCGGATCGACCCGGTCGCCGGCAAGGTGCTGGAGGGGCCGGTCCCGGTGTGGTCCGGGTCCGGCATGTCGGATCCGGAGGGGCCGCATCTGTACCGCGTCGGCGAGTGGTGGTACCTGATGGTGGCCGAGGGCGGCACCGCGGACGGCCACAGTGTGTCGATCGCCCGCGGCCGCTCTCCCCGGGGGCCGTTCGAACCGGCCCCGCACAACCCCATCCTGTCCAACCGCAGCACCGGCCTGCCGATCCAGTGCACCGGCCACGCCGACCTCGTCCAGTCGGCCGACGGCAGTTGGTGGATGGTCCTGCTGGGGACCCGCCCGCGCGGTTTCTTCCCCAGGTTCCACGTGCTCGGGCGCGAGACGTTCCTGGTCCCGGTGGAGTGGCGGGACGGCTGGCCGTACGTCGGCACCGTACGGGAGCGGTACGAGGCGCCCGCGGCCCTGCACCCCTTCCCGCCCGAGCCCGCCCGCGACGACTTCGACGCCCCGGACCTCGCCCCTCGGTACATCTCCCCGCGTCACCGACCCGACGGCTCCTGGTCGCTGGACGAACGGCACGGATGGCTCACCCTGCACGCCACGGGCGACAGCCTCGACCGGCCGGGCCACACCTTCGTCGGGCGCCGGCAGCAGCATCACGACTGCCGGGTGGCGGCCCGGGTGGACGCCGGTGACGGCCGCGCGGGCCTGAGCGTCCGCATGGACGAGGCCCACCACTACGACATCGAGGTGTACGACGGCACGGTCGCCGTACTGGCCCGGATCGGCCCACTTCGCCAGTCCGTGGCCCAACTCCCCGTACCGCCGGGGCCGGTGACGCTCACGGTGGAGGTCCGTACGGCCGACGCGCCGCCGCCCGCCGAGGGCGTCCGGGCCGGCGGGCCCGACACGATCGCCTTCTCGGTCGAAAGCGAAGAGAGCCCGACGATGCTGGCCGAACTGGACGGCCGCTATCTCTCCACGCAGGTCGCGGGCGGGTTCACCGGACGGGTGATCGGCATGTACGTCACCGAGGGCAGCGCGGCTTTCGACTGGTTCGAGTACCGCGAGCGGGACTCCGCGGGCCGCTGACCCCAACTCCGGCCCGACAACGCGTGAGTCGTCGCCGGATTCCCCGTGTACGAGGGGTTGCCACCCGTCAGGCGCTGTCTCTAGGGTGCGGCAGCAGCGAAGCTTTCTGGATTGATCCCGAAACTTTCGAAACCTCGGTGGGCGGAACGACGTGCCGTCCCGGATCTCAAGGAGCGCATAATGGGCGACCCGGCACTGTCCCGCCGCGGCTTTCTGGCGGCCTCCGCCGCAGCCGGTCTGAGCATGACGGCACTGAGCGGCTGCGGCGGCGACTCGGACGGAGGGTCGTCCGACGGCACGACCACCATCGAGTGGTGGAACATCTCCACCACCCAGCCCACGAAGGACGTCTGGGCCGCCCTCGCCAAGAAGTTCGAGGCCCAGAACCCCAAGGTCAAGATAAAGATCGTCCAGCTGGAGAACGACGCCTACAAGTCGAAGATGACGGCGCTGACCGCCTCCGGGAAGCTCCCGGACATCTTCCACACCTGGGGCGGGGGCGTCCTCAGGCAGCAGGTCGACGCGGGACTCGTCGAGGACCTCACGGACCGCACCAAGGACTGGGCCGACGGACTGGTGCCGGTCGCCAAGGAGCCGTACCTGCTCGACGAGAAGGTGTACGGCATTCCCTTCGACATCGGCATGATCGGCTTCTGGTACAACAAGGCGCTGTTCAAGAAGGCGGGCATCAGCGCGCCCCCGGCCACCTGGAGCGCCTTCCTGGAGGCGGTGGAGAAGCTCAAGTCCGCCGGTGTCACCCCGCTCGCCCTCGCGGGCAAGGAGAGCTGGACCGGCATGTACTACTGGGCCTACCTCGCCATGCGCACGGCCGGTGCGGAGGCCCTCCAGAAGGCCAACGACGACAAGGACTTCACCGCGCCGGGACTCGTCCAGGCAGGCGAACACCTCAAGGAACTCGTCGAACTGGAGCCGTTCCAGAAGGGCTTCCTCGGCGCCTCCTACTCGGGACCGACCGGACAGGCGGCCGCCGTCGGCAACGGCAAGGCGGCCATGGAGCTCATGGGCCAGTGGGCGCCCGTCGTGCAGGCCGACGTCGGCAAGGGGCTCGGGGACGACCTCGGGTTCTTCCCCTTCCCCGCGGTCGAGGGCGGCCAGGGCACGATCACCGAGGTCTTCGGCGGAGGCGGCGGGCACGCCCTGCGCAGTGGCGCCCCGCAGGCGGCCGTGGACTTCCTGAAGTACTTCGCCTCGGAGACGACCGACGTGGAACTGGTCAAGAAGACCGGCGTGCTCCCGGTCGTCCCGGCCGCCGCGAGCGCCATCACCGACCCCAACATCAAGGCCGTACAGAAGGAGTTGACGGCCGCGACCGGCTTCCAGCTCTACCTCGACCAGGCTTACGCGCCCGCGCTGGGCCAAGAGGTCAACGACAGCGTCGGGGCGCTCATCGCCGGGTCCAAGTCGCCCGAGCAGGTCACCGACTCGATCACCCAGGTCGCGAAGGAAGAGCAGTAGTCGCCGATGACCTTCACCTCGCTCAAGGACGAACGGGGCGGTCCCGGCCTCGACGTCCCGCCCCCGCCCGCCACCGAGGTCCGGGGGCGGGCCCGGCGGCGGGCCCTGAACTGGCTGACCGCGGTCTCCTTCCAGGTGCCCGCCCTGGTGCTGTTCGGCGTCCTGGTCCTGCTGCCGATCCTGTTCGCGCTGTACGCCGCCTTCTTCCGGTGGGGCGGCTTCGGCATGCCCTCCGACTACATCGGCGTCGACAACTTCACCCGGCTCCTCGACGACCCGGTCTTCCTCGGTGACCTGTGGCGCTGCCTGGTCCTGGTTCTACTCTCGCTCGCCCTGCAACTGCCGTTCGCGCTCGCCATGGCCGTCGCGCTCAACCAGCGCATGCGCGGCCGGGCCGTGTACCGGATGCTGTTCTTCGCGCCGTACGTGCTCTCCGAGGCCATCACCGGCGTGCTGTTCAGCATGATCTTCGCGCCGGGCGACGGTCTCGCGGACGAAGTCCTCGGCGGTATCGGCCTGGACGGTCTGGGCGGTGAGTGGTTCGCCGACCCGGACATGGTGATGGCCACCCTGTTCCTGGTGATGACCTGGAAGTACTTCGGCTTCCACATGATGCTCTACCTGGCCGGACTCCAGTCCATTCCCAAGGAGTTGCACGAGGCGGCGCTCATCGACGGCGCCGGGCCCTGGCAGCGGTTCCGCAGCGTCACCCTCCCGCTGCTCGCGCCCACCCTGCGGATCAGCGTCTTCCTGTCCGTCATCGGGGCGATCCAGCTCTTCGACCTGGTCTGGGTGGTCACCGCGGGCGGCCCCGACCACCACTCCGAGACGATGGCCGTGACCATGTTCCAGTTCGGGTTCAAGCGCTACCAGGTCGGCTACGCCAGCGCGATCAGCGTGGCCATGTTCGCCATCAGCCTCGTCTTCGCCCTCGCCTACCAGCGGTTCGTGCTCCGCCGGGACCTCGAGGGCGCGACCACGACCATGCGGGGAGGCGTCAAGTGACCGTCAAGCGCAAGTCCCGTGGGCGGAACCTGCCGCTCCATCTCCTGCTGATCACGGTCGGCGCGGTGATGGGCATCCCCCTGCTCTACGCCGTCCTCTCCGGCTTCAAGTCCACCGACCAGCTCTCCAGCAATACCATCGGGCTGCCCGACCCCTGGGTGACCGGCAACTACACCGACATCCTGGCCTCCAGCGACTTCTGGCGGCTGGTCGGCAACTCCACCCTGATCGCGGTGGCCACGACGGTCATCGTCGTCGCGGCCTCGGCGCTGGCCGCCTTCTCCTTCGCGCGCTTCGCCTTCCGCGGCCGGGAGGTGCTGTTCACGCTGTTCACGATGGGGCTGATGTTCCCCTTCGCCGTGGCGGCGCTGCCGCTGTTCCTGCTGCTGCGCTCGATGGACCTGCTGGACAACCCGCTCGGGGTGATCCTCCCGCAGGCCGCCTTCGGACTGCCGATGACCATCATCATCCTGCGCGGCTTCTTCCGGCAGATCCCCGGTGAGCTGGAGGAGGCGGCCACCCTCGACGGCTGCGGTCCGCTCGGCTTCTTCTGGCGGGTGCTGCTGCCGATGGCGCGGCCCGCGCTCGGCACGGTCTCCGTGCTCGCGGTCGTCACCAGCTGGAACAACTTCTTCCTGCCGCTGCTGGTCTTCAACGACCCCACCTGGTGGACGATCCCGATCGGCGTGCAGCAGTTCCAGGGCCAGTACTCGCAGGACGTGGCCCGCGTCTTCGCCTACCTCGTCCTCGCCATGGTCCCCGCCCTGGCCTTCTACTCCGTCGCCGAACGCCAGCTCGTCGGCGGTCTCACCGCCGGTGCCACCAAGGGATGACCCGCCACCGGCGGACGTACGGCTCACCCACACCCCCTTGTCCGTGAGGAGTCGCACCATGCGCACGAACCGTCTCAGACTCGTCGGCGCGCTCGCCGCCGTCCTGGTCGCGGTCACCGCCCCGACCGCCCAGGCCGGCGGGGAGGAGCCGACGCTCGCCGACCTGGCCCAGCGCCACGGCCGCTACTTCGGCAGCGCCACCGACAACCCCGAGCTGGTCGATGAGCCGTACAAGGCCATCCTCGGCAGCGAGTTCGACCAGATCACCCCCGGCAACGGCATGAAGTGGTACGCCACCGAGCCCCAGCAGGGCGTCTTCGACTTCTCCCAGGGCGACGAGATCGTCGACCTCGCCCGCGCGAACCACCAGAAGGTGCGCGGCCACACCCTGGTCTGGCACAGTCAGCTGCCCGACTGGCTGACGTCCCGGGAGTGGACGGCGCCGGAGCTGCGCGCCGTACTGAAGAAGCACATCCAGACGGAGGTACGGCACTACCGCGGCAAGGTGTTCGCCTGGGACGTCGTCAACGAGGCGTTCAACGAGGACGGCACCTACCGGGAGACGATCTTCTACAAGACGCTCGGCCCCGGCTACATCGCCGACGCGCTGCGCTGGGCCCACCAGGCCGACCCGCGCGTGAAGCTCTACCTCAACGACTACAACATCGAGTCCGTCGGCCCGAAGAGCGATGCCTACTACCGGCTCGCCAAGGAGCTGAGAGCCCAGGGCGTTCCGCTGCACGGCATCGGCCTGCAGGCCCATCTGGCGCTCCAGTACGGCTATCCGACCACGCTGGAGGACAACCTGCGCCGCTTCTCGCGGCTGGGCCTGGACACCGCGCTCACCGAGGTCGACATCCGGATGTACGTGCCGGCGGACGAGCAGAAGCTCGCCACGCAGGCCGAGTGGTACCGGGACCTGACCGAGGCGTGCCTGGCGGTGCGCCGGTGCGTCGGCATCACGATCTGGGACTACACCGACAAGTACAGCTGGATTCCGGCGTTCTTCGAGGGCGAGGGCGCGGCCCTGCCGTGGGACGAGCAACTCGCGCCGAAGCCCGCGTACTTCGCGATCCGCGACGCGCTCAAGTAGCGGGCCGGGCGGGGCCGGTGCGCGGAACGCGTCTGCGGCCGGCCCCTCAGGTCTCCGGAGGGCGTGCGGGCCGCCCGGTCGTGCTCAGGCCGCGGTCGCCACCCGCAGCGGGCGGTGCGGGGCGATGATCTGGCCGTCGGGCAGGAGCTCACCGGTGTCCTCGAAGAGCAGTACGCCGTTGCACAGCAGGCTCCAGCCCTGCTCCGGGTGGTGCGCCACGAGGCGGGCGGATTCCCGGTCGGCGGAGTCTGCGGTGGGACACGGTGGCTGGTGCTGGCACATGGGTGGGATCTTCCGCTCTGACGTGGTGTTCATGGCCGCCCCCGTTGCGACAAGTGGTTCGAACCCAGTGTTGCCCCACGGGCGTCGATCCGCAGGGATTTCGGTGCACCGCTTCTCACAGGTTGATGACGCATCACTCGCGCGGACGGTTCATCCCAACTGCACTGTCATTTTGGGTGGTTCGGAGTGGCCGGATGGGGCTAGTCCATGCAGGTCGGAGGCTCGTGGGAGCGTCATGGTGCTCGTACGAGCAAGCAGGCGGCGCACCCGACGCCGTACCCCGCGACCGGCGACCGGTGGCGGGGTACGGGGGCGGTTCTTCCGGGTTTCTCAGGCGGGTGAGCCGAGGAGGGGCGCCGGGGTTACGCGGTGGGTCAGCACCGGGAGCAGATCGGCGACCCGGTGCGGCCGGTGGGCCGCGATGCCGGGCGGCGCGGGCGCCAGCGGGACCAGCAGGTCCGTGGGTTCGGGATGGCCGATGGAGGCGTCGGCGGCGCAGTCGCCGTGCAGCCACAGGGTGAGCATGTACAGGCCGGGCACCGACAGCAGCCGGGGCTGGTAGGCCTGCGGCATCGTCTCGGCCTGTCGCAGCGCGAGCTCGGTCGAGGTGATGTACGGGCCCTCGAAGAAGTGCGAGAAGGCCCAGCCGTCCGGGGTCAGCCGGGTCTCGGCGGCGGCGACGGCACGGTCGCCGCAGCGGATCAGGAAGCGCCAGCCGGTCAGCCGGGTGGTGGACGGGCCGGTGGCGGTGATCCCGTCCAGCACGTGCACCGGCAACGGCAGCTCGGGCGTGGCGGGTCCCTGGGCTGCGCGCAGGGACGGTGTTCGGGCCTCGCGGACCGCGGTGGGGGACCCGAGTGCGGTGAGGACGGAGCGAAGTGCGGGCGCGGGAGCCGGGGGGACATGCAGCGGCATGGTGGGTCGCCTCTCATGAGACAGGCACGGTGGCGCGAGGGCGGGGCGGACGGCGCTGTCAGCTCGCGGGGGCAAAGTGGTGTGGGCCGAGGTCTGGGTACGTGGGTGCGCGTGAGACCTGCCGCAGTCCATTGCTGCGGCAGGTTCTCCGACCCGGGCGCCAACCTTCTGCCTTGTTCGCGGAGTTTATACGACAAGTGTTCAGTGAGTGTTTCGTCTACCCGCTTCCGGCGCACTCGGCAAGGGCGCATTCGGACGGCGATGCGCGGGAATCATCCCGATTTCGGAAGGGGTGGACGCCGATGACCTCGGGTAATGCGCGAGAAGCGGTCGGCCAATTCTCGTCGGCGTTTTTCACGAGTTCGTCAACCGCGCGAATCCTTGCGCTGACCCATGCCCGGCGAATGTGCCGCCGGTCACGTCCGACAGCCTAGCGGGCGGCGGGCTCGTCCGGGGACGTTATCGATCGCTTCGGCTGGGCATCATCCCAACCGACCCGGGACACCGACCGGCGGCCGGATCCTCCGCCCGCCCATACGAGGAGGGATGCTCCGATGGGGGAGAAGGTCGTGGCAGGTCGGTTCGATCTGTCCGACCGCCAGCGCTACCGCGACAAGCTCCGGAAGTGTCTGGCGGGCCTGGAGCGGCTTCTGGCGGAGAAGCGGTTCGATCGCCCGAAGAACCTCATGGGGCTCGAGATCGAATTGAATCTCGCTGGAGCCGACGGCATGCCGAGAATGTTGAATGCGCAGGTTCTCGAGCGGATCGCGAGTCGGGATTTCCAAACAGAACTCGCCATGTTCAACCTGGAAGTCAACATCGCGCCACACCGGCTGGGCGGCCGGGTATTCGACCGTCTCGCCGAGGAACTCCGCACCTCCTTGGCATATGCCGACCGGAAAGCCGCTGAGCTGGACGCGGGAATCATGATGATCGGCATTCTGCCGACGCTCGACCGCGATGACCTGGTCTCGTCCAACCTCTCCGACGTCGACCGCTACACCCTGCTCAACGACCAGATCGTGGCCGCCCGCGGGGAGGACTTCCGGCTCGACATCGACGGCGTGGAGCACCTCAGCTGCACCTCGGGGTCGATAGCGCCCGAGGCCGCCTGTACCTCCGTCCAGCTGCACCTCCAGGTCACCCCGGGCCGCTTCGCCGACGTCTGGAACGCCGCCCAGGCCGTAGCCGCCGTCCAGGTCGCGATCGGCGCCAACTCGCCCTTCCTGTTCGGCCGCGAGCTGTGGCGCGAGTCCCGCCCGCCGCTGTTCCAGCAGTCCACCGACACCCGCCCGCCCGAGCTGCAGGCCCAGGGGGTGCGGCCGCGCACCTGGTTCGGGGAGCGGTGGATCTCCTCCGCCTACGACCTCTTCGAGGAGAACCTGCGCTACTACCCCGCGCTCCTGCCGATCTGCGACGACGAGGACCCGCTCCAGGTGCTCGACGAGGGCGGCGTCCCGAGCCTGGCCGAGCTGGTCCTGCACAACGGCACGGTGTACCGCTGGAACCGCCCGGTCTACGGCATCGCCGACGGCGTCCCGCACCTGCGGGTCGAGAACCGCGTCCTGCCCGCCGGGCCCACCATCACGGACGTCCTCGCGAACGCCGCCTTCTACTACGGCCTCATCCGCGCCCTCGCCGAGGAGCCGCGCCCGGTGTGGACGCGGCTGCCGTTCGAGGCGGCCGCCGCCAACTTCGACACCGCGTGCCGGTACGGCATCGAGGCGCGGCTGCAGTGGCCGCGGCGCGGTCGCTACGGCGGCGTCGCGGAGATCGACGCGGCCACCCTCGTACGCGACGACCTGCTGCCGCTCGCGGCGGCCGGTCTGGATGCGTGGGGCGTCGAGGCCGCCGACCGGGATCTGTATCTCGGGGTCATCGAGGAGCGGTGCCGGCGGCGGGCGAACGGCGCGTCCTGGCAGGCCGCGACCTTCCACCGCGCGCTGGAGCAGGGGCTGTCCCGGGATGCCGCGCTGGCCGCCACGACGCGCCGCTACTGCCAGCTGATGCATGTCGGCGAGCCGGTCCACACCTGGCCGGTGGGTCTCCCGGAGGCGGTACCACTGGGCTGAGGGGCGTGCGCCCGCCTCGGCCCCCGTGGGCTGATGCCGGCGTGGAGGACCGCCGAGGAGTGCCTGGACAGGGGCCGCCGCCGTTCGCCTCATACTGATCGGGCAAGCTGTGACGTCCTATGACGGTGGTGCCCCTGGGAGGCAGTGTGCAGGCGGAGGCGGGTCCCGTGGCCGGTTCATTCCCGCAGGAGGGGCCCTCGCGACGGATCCTCCGTGACGAGACGTTGCTGGTGCTCGGTGTCTCGCTCGGTGCGAGCGGGGTCTCCGCGCTGATCAGCTTCATCGGTTCGGCGACCAAGCCGGGCGGCCTGAAGGACCAGGCGGCGACCCTCAACGCCTCCGCGGCACCGGGCCGCCCCTGGCTGGACCTGGCCTGGCAGCTCTTCGGGATCACCACGTCCCTCGTGCCTGTCCTCCTCGTCGCGCACTTCCTGCTCCGCGAGGGCAGCAGCCTGCGCGCCCTGGGCTTCGACCGCACCCGCCCCTGGCCCGACCTGGCCCGCGGGGCGGCCGTCGCCGCGGTGATCGGCAGCAGCGGCATCGCCTTCTATCTCGCCGCCCGGGGTCTGGGCTTCAACCTCACCGTGGTTCCCGAGGCGCTGCCCGAGGTGTGGTGGAAGTACCCGGTGCTCGTCCTGTCGGCCCTGCAGAACGCGATCCTCGAAGAGGTCATCGTGGTCGGCTATCTGCTGCGCCGACTGCACCAGTTGGGCTGGACGCCGGGCGCCGCGCTGGCGGCCAGCTCCGTGCTGCGCGGCTCGTACCACCTCTACCAGGGCATCGGCGGCTTCATCGGGAACATGGTGATGGGCGTCGTCTTCGTCTACCTGTACCGCCGCTGGGGCCGGGTCGGCCCGCTGGTCGTGGCGCACTCGCTGCTCGACATCGGCGCGTTCGTGGGTTACGCGCTGCTCGCGGGGAAGGTCGACTGGCTGCCGACGGCGTGAAAGAGGGCGTACGACGGACTCGTACGCCCCTTTCGGCCGAGAGGCCCTAGGCCAGCAGCTCCCCGTCGATGACGGTGACCGCGCTGCCGCCGAGCAGGACGCGGTCGCCGCGCAGTTCGGTGCGGACCCGGCCGGAGCGCGCCGACGCCTGGAGGCCGGTGAGGCCGGGGCGGCCGATGCGCTCGGACCAGAAGGGGGCCAGCGCGGTGTGGGCGCTGCCCGTGACGGGGTCCTCGTCGATGCCGACGTTGGGGAAGAAGCAGCGGGAGACGAAGTCGTAGCCCCGGGAAGGGTCCTCGGCGCGGGCGGTGGCGATGATGCCGCGCTCGGAGAAGGCGCCGAGGGCGCGGTGGTCGGGGGCCAGGGAGCGGACCGTCTTCTCGTCGGCGAGCTCCACGAGCAGGTCGCCCACGTTCGGTCCGGTGTCGAAGGCGGCCAGCGGCTCGGCGCCGAGGGCGTCGGAGACCCCGGCCGGGATCTCGGTCGCGGTGAGCGGGGCGGTGGGGAAGTCCAGGGTGTACGAGCCGTCCTCGCGGGGCGTCGCGACCAGGACACCGCTGCGGGTGGCGAACCGGACCGGCCCCTCGTGCGCGCCGGAGGTGTGCAGCACATGGGCCGTGGCGAGCGTCGCGTGCCCGCACATCGCGACTTCGGCGGCGGGCGTGAACCAGCGCAGCGCCCAGTCGGCCTCCGGGTCGTCGGACAGCGGGTGGGCGAACGCGGTCTCGGCGTGGTTGACCTCCTTGGCCACGTTCTGGAGCCACTCGTCCCCGGGGAAGGCCTCGAGGAGCAGCACCCCGGCGGGGTTCCCGGAGAAGGGGCGGTCGGTGAAGGCGTCGACGATTCGGATGCGCATGGCACGACGGTAGGCGCCACGAAAACCCCGGACCAAGGCCAATCCCGGGCGACTGGACCCAATTCGCGGTGCCGTCGGCGGCTTCCGCTCCGGCAGAGGGGGCATCGTGATCCAACGTTGGCCAGAGGGCGCTGCGCACATGGGCCTGGGGTCGTCATCGTCGCGAGCGTGATCGTGGGCTGCTTCGCGGGCCCGGTCACCGGGTCGCTCGTGGCCGGAGCCTTCGCGGTCCTCTTCCTCGCCGCTCTGACGGTCATGCTCGTCTGGGGTCCGCCCTGGCCGCCGGCCGCCGGAAATCCCGCGGCTGTCGCGGGACAGCACCTGACGCGTCCGTCCGGTTCGGCCCGGGAACGAGCGAGTCCTGGCGGGGCTTGTCATGCGAACTATTCCGATATATCGTTGAGGCATCGCGACAGATCAACGATGGAATGGAGTGATTGCGATGCGTTCCCATGGATTCGAACGTGGACACGGTGGTGCCGGTCGTGAGGGCCGGGGCGGTTTCGACGGTCGGCGGGGTGCCTTCGGGCCCTTCGGGCCGGGCGGTCCCGGCTTCGGTGGCCCGGGGTTCGGCGGTGGGCCCGGCTTCGGAGGGCCGGGGCACTGGGGGCCCAGGGGCCGAGGCGGACCTAGGGGAAGGGCCCGGCGCGGTGATGTACGCGCCTCGATCCTGGCCCTGCTCAAGGACCGCCCGATGCACGGCTACGAGATGATCCAGGAGATCGCCGAGCGCAGCGGCGGGGCGTGGAAGCCCAGCCCCGGCTCGGTGTACCCCACCCTCCAGTTGCTGGAGGACGAGGGCCTGATCGCCAGCGAGAGCGAGGGCGGCAAGAAGCTGTTCTCCCTCACCGAGTCCGGCCGTGCCGCGGCCGAAGAGGGCCCCGAGGCGCCCTGGGAGGAAGCCTCCCGAGGCGTCGACTGGGAGGCCGTGAACGACATCCGGCAGGCCGGCTTCGGTCTGATGGAGGCCTTCGGCCAGGTCTGGAAGACCGGCAGCAAGGAGCAGCGCGAGAAGGCGATCTCCGTGATCAACGAAGCGCGCAAGAAGCTGTACCTGATCCTCGCCGACGAGGACTGACGGATTGACGGCCTCCCCGCCGTGACAGAGAGGCGCCCCGCGGATCGCTCCGCGGGGCGCCTCTTCGTCGTACGGCCGCTGTCGTACGGGGTGCTCAGCTCACGAGGCCCGCCAGCTTGCGCAGCGACTCGTTCAGGGCGGCCGTACCCGAGTCCTTCAGGCGGCCCGCCATCAATGACACCGCGGCGCCCGTGAACTCCCCGTCGATGCGGACCGTCGTGGCGTCGTCCCCGCCGGGCGTCAGGGTGTAGCGGGTGGCGACGCTCACCGCCATCGGCCCCTTGCCGCGCAGCGCCAGCACCCGGGCCGGCTCCAGCTCCTCGATCGTCCATTCGACCTCGGCCGGAAAGCCCATGAGTTTCATGTTCTCCTGGAAGGTCCCGCCCACTTCGAGGGCGGTCGGCCCGCCGTGCGGGAAGTTGGTGTGGGTCGCGTTCCACTC
Source organism: Streptomyces sp. NPDC043726 (assembly GCF_056436565.1). Classification (NCBI taxonomy): domain Bacteria; kingdom Bacillati; phylum Actinomycetota; class Actinomycetes; order Kitasatosporales; family Streptomycetaceae; genus Streptomyces; species Streptomyces sp. NPDC043726. The sequence goes on along the minus strand of NZ_JBWKCI010000016.1, from coordinate 159,128 downwards.
GCCGTACGCGGACCAGTCGACGAGCTGTGCCCACACCTTGTCGGCCGGTGCCCCGATCCGTGCCTCCGCGCTGACTTCGGCCATGCGACCACCCCTTCGTCTCGGGCTACGGTGTCGCGGAACGTAGTCGCAGGGCCTGGAACATTCAATACTGATGAACCGTCAGGAAGTGTGGAGGCCCCGGGCGAGGACTCAGCTCACCAGCCTTATCACCGCCGCGTCGAACAGATCCCACGCACGCGGGAAGGCGCTCTCGTCATGGCAGTGCCAGGCGTCCCAGAACAGGTCGGCGGGCAGCGCGTCCTCCGGGGCGTACACCCGGTAGACGTACTGTCTGCCGTCGACGGCCGGCAAGCCGACCAGCCAGCACCTGCTCTCCATGCACCTGTTGGACGTGTGAGGACGCGCGGTGGTTGCGCGCGGGGGGCGGATCACGGCGGCGCGCGCCGCTGAGGGGAGAAGGGCCTGATCTCATCCCCAAGGAGGAGATTCCGGCGCACCGGGTCCACTCTCCGTGGGACGCGAAGATGCATCCCTCCGTGGATGCCCCGGTCCTCGAACGCTGATGGGGTAGGGGCGTGCAATCCCGTATCCCCCGGCAGCCGGGCCAGGACCAGGCCGGAGGGCGCCCGGACGACGATGTCAGGCTCAGTGCCGAACTGGCAGCGGTGATCTCCGGTGCCCGCAGACGCGCGGTACGGGACGCGGACCGCCAGGTCGACACCGCCCATCTGCTGCACTCCCTGCTGGAGTACGACCCCGAGGTGCGGGAGGTCTTCGACGGCGGGCCCCGGATCGCCCGGCTGCTCGGCTACCTCGTCCAGCGCAGCATCGGCTACGGCCTGCGCTGGCAGGGCAGCGTCGAGGACTCTGGGGCCGTGCCCGTGGTGACCGAGGTCGAGGGGTTCTCGCCCCTGGCCGCCGGGGCGCTGGAGTACGCGTGCGCCCGGGCCGCCCGCCGCGGCGATGAACCCGCCCGTGGTGTCGACCTGCTCGCCGCCATCCTCGTGGACAAGGAGGCGCGGGCCGTCGAGGTGCTCGTCCGCGCGGGGATCGACGCGGGCGAGGTGTACGCCCGGATCGACAGCCGCCCCGAGACCTGCGTCGGCGAGAGCGGCTGCTGACCCGAGAGCGGCTGCTGACCCGGGCGCCGAGGCCGCGGGTACCGTCCAGTCGTTGAGACAGGTGTCATCGGGGGTGACGCTCATGTCATGGCCTGTCATCATGTGCCGGTGCGTAAGTCAGAGAGCAGTCAGGGCGGTCACGGCAAGGGGATGGGGCTGGGCCTCGCCCTCGCCTCCGCGCTCGCCTTCGGGGGATCCGGTGTCGCGGCCAAGCCGCTGATCGAGGCGGGGCTCGACCCGCTGCACGTGGTGTGGCTGAGGGTGGCGGGCGCGGCCCTGGTGATGCTGCCGCTCGCCGTACGCCATCGCGCGCTGCTGCGCCGCCGCCCGGCGCTGCTCGCCGGGTTCGGACTGCTCGGCGTGGCCGGTGTCCAGGCCTTCTACTTCGCCTCCATCTCCCGGATCCCGGTGGGCGTCGCCCTGCTGGTGGAGTACCTCGCGCCCGCGTTGGTGCTGGGCTGGGTGCGGTTCGTGCAGCGGCGTCCGGTGACCCGGGCCGCCGCGCTCGGTGTGGTGCTCGCGGTCGGCGGACTGGCCTGTGTCGTCGAGGTCTGGGCGGGCCTCAGCTTCGACGCGCTCGGCCTGCTTCTCGCGCTCGGCGCCGCCTGCTGCCAGGTCGGCTACTTCGTCCTGTCCGACCAGGGCAGCGACGCGGCCGACGAGGCTCCCGACCCGCTCGGCGTCATCGCCTACGGCCTGCTCGTCGGCGCCGCCGTGCTGACCGTCGTCGCCCGGCCCTGGTCGATGGAGTGGTCCGTGCTCGCGAACAGCGCCGACATGAACGGCACCCCGGTCGCCGCCGCCCTGCTGCTGTCCTGGATCGTCTTCATCGCCACGGTCGTCGCCTACGTCACCGGCGTGGTGTCGGTGCGCCGGCTCTCCCCGCAGGTCGCGGGCGTCGTCGCCTGCCTGGAAGCGGTCATCGCGACCGTCCTGGCCTGGGTCCTGCTCGGCGAGCATCTCTCCGCCCCGCAGATCATCGGCGGCGCGGTCGTGCTGCTCGGCGCCTTCATCGCCCAGTCCTCGGCGCCGAGCAAGGGATCCCCGGAGCCGGTGGCCAGTGGCGGCGCCGAGCGGGAGCTCTCGGCCCGGGGGACCGCCGCGTAGGTCACCTCAGGTAGGCCGGGACCTCGGTGCCGGGGGCCAGGTCCGGGTCGTCGACCGGGGCCTCGTACCCCTTGCGCAGCGGGACCACTCCGGCCCAGTGCGGCAGGGCGAGGTCCTCGGGCTCGTCGTTCACACCGCCCGTGCGGAGCTTGGCGGAGACCTCGTTCAGGTCGAGGCGGATGACGGCGGTGGCGGCGAGTTCCTTCTTGTTGGCGGGCCGGGAGTCGGCCGAACGGCCCGGGACGACATGGTCGACCAGCGCGTCCAGGGCGAGCCGCTTCTCCTCGGGGTCCGTCACGTCGTGCGCGACGCCGTGCACCACCACGGACCGGTAGTTGATCGAGTGGTGGAAGGCCGACCGGGCGAGGATCAGCGCGTCCACGTGCGTCACGGTCAGGCACACCGGCAGCCCCGGGTCGGCCTTCCCGGTCATCCGCAGCGGGCGGGACCCGGTCGAGCCGTGGACGTAGAGCCGGTCCCCGACCCGGCCGAACAGCGTCGGCAGCACCACGGGCGCCCCGTCCCGGACGAACCCGAGATGGCACACGTAGGCCTCGTCGAGTATCGAGTGCACCAGTTCCTTGTCGTACGACGCCCGCTCGGCGGAGCGGGTGGGAACCGTGCGGTCGGTCGGGGCGTAGGCGGCGGTCTCCGGCTGTCGGGTCCCCTGCATTGCGATCTCCATTGCACTAGTACATAATCTGCTTTGTGCTAGGAGAATATCGGATCACCGGCCGGCGCGCAGCGGAGATTGCGGCCGCCATCGAGGCCGCGGTCGGTTCAGGAGAGCTGGAACCCGGGCAACCGCTGCCGCCCATGCGGGAGTTGGCGGCCCAGCTGGGCGTGAACCCGAATACGGTCGCGGCCGCGTATCGCACCCTGCGCGAGCGCGGAGTCATCGAGACCGCCGGACGCCGGGGCAGCAGGGTGCGGCCCAAGCCGGCCACCACGGCACGCGAGTACGAGCGGACGGACGTCCCGGCCGGAGTGCGGGGCCTGGCCGACGGCAACCCCGACCCGGCCCTGCTGCCCCCGCTGGCTCCGGCGTTCGCGGCGGCGGCGGAACAGGGGGACCGCGAGCCGGTCCTCTACGGGGACGAGCCCCTGGATCCCGGGCTGGCGCGCCCGGCGCGCGCCGGGCTGGACGCGGACGGGGTGCCGGACGGCCCCCTGTTCGTCGCCTCCGGCTCGCTGGACGCCATCGAGCGGGTCCTCGCCGCCCATCTGAAGCCGGGAGACACCGTCGCCGTGGAGGACCCCGGGTGGGGCAGCGTCCTCGACCTCATCCCGGCGCTCGGGCTGCGCATCGCCCCCGTGGGCGTCGACGACGAAGGGCCGCTCCCCGACGACGTGCGCCGGGCGCTCGGCGCCGGGGCCCGCGCCCTGATCGTCACCGACCGGGCCCAGAACCCGACCGGCGCCGCGGTGAGCGCGGCACGCGCGCGTGCCCTGCGGTCCGTCCTGCGGGAGTACCCCGACACCCTGCTCATCGAGGACGACCACGGTCACGCGATCGTCGACGTCCCGCTGCACCCGCTGGCGGGCACCACGCGCCACTGGGCCTTCACACGCTCAGCGGCCAAGGCGTACGGCCCGGACCTGCGGCTCGCGGTGGTCACCGGTGACTCCGTCACCCTCGACCGGGTGCGAGGACGCCAGCGCCTCGGCCCCGGCTGGGTGAGTCTGCTCGTCCAGCGCGCCGTCGTACGGCTGTGGTCCGACGGCTCGGTCGACCCCAAGGCGGTGGCGGCGGCGTACGGCACTCGCCGTGACCTCCTCATCGGCGCGCTCGCCGAACGGGGCGTTCCCGCGCGGGGCCGTACCGGCATGAACGTCTGGATCCCCGTCCCGGACGAGACCGGCGCCGTCTCCCGTCTCCTGCACGCGGGGTGGGCCGTCGCCCCGGGCGCCCGCTTCCGCCTGACCAGCGGCCCCGGGATCCGCGTCACGGTCTCGACGCTGACGGAGGCGGAGACGCCGGCCCTGGCCGACGCCATCGCCTCCGCCGTACGCCCGGCTCCCGGCCGCAGTGGTGTCTAGGCCGCCTTCGCGGGCCGACGGACGGACCGGTCCCCGTCGGCCGGGAGGGGGCCGCGTGCGCGCGGGCGCATCTGGGTCAGGGCCGCGCCCGCGAGGACGATGGCCGCGCCGACCGGGGTCGACCAGCTCAGCGACTCGCCGAGCAGCAGGACGCCGGCCGCCGTCGCGATGACCGGGATGAAGTAGGTGACCATCTGGGCCGTCGTCGGACCGACCTCGGCGACCAGACCGTACTGGAGGAGCACCGCGAAGCCGGTGCCCAGCGCGCCGAGGGCCGCGACCGCGAGCAGGGGGAGCAGCGGGAAGTCGGTGGGGGCCGTGGTGAACAGCGGGGTGACGATCGCGAGTTGCACGGTGGCCAGCAGCAGCTGGGCGCCGGTCAGGGACAGGTGCGAGGAGTCCGCGCCGGCCAGGGTGCGGCGGACGTAGATCCAGCCGATCGGGTAGCAGAGGGAGGCCAGCAGGGCCATGCCGGTGCCCCGCGCGTCCATGCCCGTGAAGCCCTGCCAGGCGCCGAGCACCGTCAGGACGCCGAGGAAGCCGAGGCCGAGGCCCGCGACGCGCAACCGGGTCGGCCGGTCCTCGGAGAGGGCGACCAGGGACAGGGCCATGCCCCACAGCGGGGAGGTGGCGTTGCAGATGCCCGCGAGGGTCGACGGGATGGTCAGCTCCGCGTAGGCGAAGAGGCTGAACGGCAGCGCGTTCAGCAGCAGGGCCGCCACCGTCAGCTGCCCCCAGGTGCGTGCCCCGCGCGGGAGCCGGTCCCGGCGTACCACCATCGCGACCGCCAGCACCGCCGTGCCGAACAGCAGTCGGCCGAGGGTGACCTGGAAGGGCGCGTACGCCTCGGTGCCCACCTTGATGAGCAGGAAGCTGAAGCCCCAGATGAGGCAGAGCGCGGCGAAGCGCAGACGCCAGTCGAGCAGCGCGCGGGAGCGGGTCATGGGATCAGGGTGCGGCAGCTCGATCTCGTAGCACAAGCGAGAATTCGCGAGCCATATCTCGTAGCATTGCTTACATGTTGAACCTGGAGCGCCTGCGCACCCTCGACGCCCTCGCCCGGCACGGCTCGGTGAGCGGCGCGGCCGAGGGGCTGCACATCACGACGTCCGCCGTCTCCCAGCAGATGTCCAAGCTGGAGCGCGAGGTCGGCCAGCGACTGCTCGCCAAGAACGGCCGCGGGGTCCGGCTCACGGACGCCGGACGGCTGCTCGCCGAGCACGCGGCGCGGATCCTGTCCCAGGTCGAGCTGGCCCAGGCCGACCTGGAGGCACAGCGCGGTCAGGTCGCGGGGGAGCTGCGGCTGTCCGCGTTCCCGACCGCCGCGCGCGGACTCTTCCCCGACGCCCTGGCAGCGCTGCGCGCCGAGCACCCGGGGCTGCGGCTGCGCTCCAGCGAACTCGAACCGGAACACGGCGTCGCGGGCGTGGTCCGCGGCGATCTCGACCTGGCCGTGGTGCTCGACTGGTACAACAAGCCGATGCCGCTGCCGGACGGCCTGGTCAAGGCGCCGATCCTGGACGACCCCGCCGATGTGGCGATGCCGGTCGGCCACCGGTTCGCGGGCCGCGACGAGGTGGATCTCGCCGAGTTCGCCGAGGACGAGTGGATCACCTGGGGTCAGGGCGAGTTCTGCCACGAGTGGCTGATGTTCACCCTGCGCTCCAAGGGCATCGAGCCGATCGTGGGGCACCGCGCGGCCGAGACCCACACCCAGCTCGGCCTGGTCGCCGCGGGGCTCGGCGTGTGCGTCGTCCCGCTGCTCGGCCGCCACCCGATGCCGCCCGGCGTCGTCGCCGTGCCGCTCAAGCAGCGGGTGCGGCGGCATGTGTACGTCGTCTGGCGGGCGGACGCCGACCGCCGCCCGTCGATCCGGGCGGCGGTGAAGGCGCTGCGCGAGGCGGGGGAGCGGATCAGCACCACGGCGCCGACGGCTTCGACCGCGCCGACAGCTGCCACGGCGCCGACGGCTTCGACTGTGCCGACAGCTTCCACTACAGCGCCGACAGCTTCCTGAAGTCCCAGGACACGACCTTCTCCGGGGTCAGCCGCATCCAGGCGTGCCGGCCGTCGTGCGGCATCTCCTCCAGGCCGAAGTTCTTGCGCGCGAACAAGGTCTCCGGGACGTCGAGTTCGGCGCACAGCTCCCCGGTGCGGGGACTCTCGCCGACGAACTCCACCGTCCCGGACAGTTCCACGCCGCGCAGTTCGTCGTACTCCTCGCCCGTGTCGACCACGACGGCGACCCGCTGGTCGCGCCGCAGCTGCGCCCAACGCCTGCTGCGCACCACCGAGTACAGCCACAGCGAGGTGCCGTCCCACGCGAACCACAGCGTGCTCACGTGCGGGGCGCCGTCCGCCGACACGGTGGCGACCCGGCAGGTGCGCTGGGTGGCCAGGAACTCGTCCAGCTCACCCGGCGTCATCATGATCTTCCGGCCCCGGCGTTGAGTGACGGTCATGCGTCCCCCTCTTCTCCCACGTCGTGCCAGAGGAGATCCTCTGACATCACGTCAGAAAAGGATGGGGCGTCTTCCGTCCCCGCGCAATGGTGGCTAGTGTCGCCCGCTCCGGATTGTCGGCGACAAGGGGGAACCATGCCGTCGTACGACCAGCTCAGCGAACTCCTCGACCCGGCCGGGACCGTGCTGCTCACCGTCGAGTGCCAGCAGGGGGTGGTCGGACCGGACAGCGCCCTGCCCGAACTGGCCAAGGAGGCCCGCTCCTCGGGCGCCCTCGCCAACGTGGCCCGGCTGGTGGAGGCCTCCCACGCCTGCGGCCTCCAGGTGATCCACGCCATCGCCGAGCGCCGCCCCGACGGCCGTGGCGCCAACCGCAACGCCCGGCTGTTCCGGGCCGCCGAACGGCTTCCCGTCCAGCAACTGTCCGGCACCGTCGCGGTCCGAGTCGCCGCGCCGATCGAGGTCACCGAGGAGGACTTCGTCGTACGGCGGCTGCACGGCCTGTCGCCCATCCAGGGCACCGACGTCGACGCCCTGCTGCGCAACCTCGGCTGCCGCACGCTGGTCGTGACCGGGGTCTCGGCCAATGTGGCGATACCGAACGCGGTGTTCGACGCCGTCAACCGCGGCTACACCGCCGTCGTGCCCACCGACGCGATCGCCGGGGTGCCCTCCGAGTACACCCCCGCCATGATCCGCCACACGCTGGCGCTGGTCGCGACCCTGACCACGACCGCCGAGCTGCTGGCCGCCCTCCGGGTCAGGCGAGCGTGATCGAGTCGCCGTCCACGGAGATCTTCTTCGCGGGGAGCGGCTGAGTGGCCGGCCCCTTCTGCACGCTGCCGTCCTCGATGGAGAACCTGCTGTTGTGACAGGGGCAGGTGATGGCGCCGTCGGCGACACCCGTCACCGGGCAGCCCTGGTGGGTGCACTCGTAGGAGAACGCCTTGAAGGTGCCCGCCGCGGGTTGGGTGACGACCACCTTGTGGTCGTTGAGGATCTTCCCGCCGCCCTCCGGGATGTCCGCGGTCGTGGCGATGACCGTTCCGGCCGACCCGGACGATCCGGACGACTCGTCGTCCTCCGACCCGCACGCGTTCAGCGCGAAGGAGAGGCCCACCGCGCCGACCGCCGCCACGACGGTACGGCGGCTCGGGGCCGCGACGGGGTGGAGCGGTTCGCTGGTCATGCCGGACTTCCCTTCCACGGAGGTGCGCCTTGCCCCCACTGGTACGGGCGGCGCGCGTGAGCCGTTCAGAGCGCCAGTAACCTGGGGCGATGCTCAAGGAAGTCATCGCGACCCGGTTCATCACGCCGCTGCGTGAGGGCGGCTCGCTGCCGGGGCTCGTCGAGGCCGACGACTTCGGGACGTACGTCCTGAAGTTCCGCGGCGCCGGACAGGGCCGCAAGACGCTGGTGGCCGAGGTGGTGTGCGGCGAGCTGGCCCGCAGACTGGGCTTCCGGATGCCGGGCCTGGTGACGATCGGCCTCGACCCGGTGCTGGGCCTCGGGGAGCCGGACCAGCAGGTACAGGAACTGCTGAGGGCGAGCGGCGGTGCGAACCTGGGGATGGAATTCCTCTCGGGCGCGCTGGGCTTCGACCCGCTGGCCTTTCCCGTGAGCCCGAGGGAGGCGGGCCGGATCCTCTGGTTCGACGCGCTGGTGAACAACGTCGACCGCTCCTGGCGCAACCCCAACCTGCTGATGTGGCACGGCGATCTGTGGCTCATCGACCACGGCGCGACGATGATCTGGCACCACAACTGGCGCGGCGCCGAGGCCTCGGCGGCCCGTCCGTACGACGCCTCCGACCACGCCCTGCTGCCCTTCGGGCCGGATGTGGCGGCCGCGGCGGCGGAGTTGGCGCCGCGCGTCACGGAGGACCTGCTGGCGGAGGTCATGGCCGAGATCCCGGACGACTGGCTGACGGACGAACCGGGCTTCGAGACCCCGGACGCGCTGCGAGCGGCCTACACCCGCCCGTTGCTGGCCCGCGCCGCGGTCGTGCACGAGCGAATCGAGGGCACCAAGTGACCACCGACGACCGTCACTTCATCAAGGGCGGCCCGAGCGACCGCGACGTCTTCGAGTACGCCGTCCTGCGCGTCGTGCCCCGAGTGGAGCGCGGCGAGTGCATCAACGCCGGCGTGCTGGTGTACTGCCGGGCGAAGGCCTACGTGGCGGCCCGCACCCACCTGGACGAGGCCCGCCTGCTGGCCCTGGACCCGGAAGCGGATGTGCCGGGCGTCCGGGCCGCCCTGTCGGCGGTCGAACGCGTCTGCGCGGGCGGCGAGGGGGCGGGCCAGGCGTCCTCGGACGACCCGGGCCGCCGGTTCCGCTGGCTCATCGCTCCCCGCTCCACCATCGTCCAGCCGGGGCCGGTCCACACGGGGCTGACCGCCGACCCGGCCGCGGAGACGGAACGGCTCCTGGACCTGCTCGTGCGGTGAGCGGCCTCGTGCGCTGGGTCGGCCTTGTGCGTGAGCCGGCGGTGAGCCGGCCTCGCGCCTGAGCCGGCCTTCAGCGGTGAGCCGGCCTCGCGCCTGAGCCGGCCTTCAGCGGTGAGCCGGCCTCGCGCCTGAGCCGGCCTTCAGCGCTGGGCCGGCCTGCCGCGGTGAGTCGGCCTTCTCCGGTGAGTCAGCCGCGACGGCGCTTCACCACGTAAGCGGCCGCGACGGCGCCGCCGGTGGCGAGCGTCAGCCCGGCCGCGGTCTCCCAGCCGTTGAGCCAGGAGCCGGTGGCACCGCCCAGGCCGCCGCGCACGCCCATCGTCGGGGTGACGGAGGCGGGTGCGGTGGTGGCGGGCATGAGGGTGGCGGGCGCGGTGGTGACCGGCGCCGTGGTGACCGGCGCGGGAGTGACGGGCGCGGTGGTGACCGGCGCGGGGGTGCTGACGGCGGTGCCGACCCTCGGGAGGATCTCGCAGGCGATGCCGTCGTCCGGGCCCTGGTCCTCGTCGAGGCCGTGCGGATCACTGGGGTCGCGGTCGTACTCGGCCTGCGCTTCCTCGTGGGATCGGAAGTCGCGGCAGTCCAGGTCCTGCGCGTGTGCGATGCCGGCCAGCGGAAGGATCGCGGCTATGGCGATCAGGGCGCCGGCGGCCCCGGTGTGACGGCGCATGGTGCGCCTCCTTTCCGGCCACGGATGGCCCTCGGCCGACGCTAGGGCCGTTCGCGCGCCGGGACGCGCGGAGAGGGGCCGATCGGGTGCCCTGGCCAGAGCCGGTGCGGGAGGATGGCGGCCGAGGTTCCACGGAATGGATCACACCGTGACGGTGTGCCGTTGACACCGGGTGCCAGGGCTTCTAGCGTCACGTGTGCTGAAGGTACTAAGCGGTCGCTCACTGGAGAGTGTTCCGCTGAGCCGCATCCCAAGGGCGAGGAGAAGCAGGCATGTCCATCACTGAGCAGCGGGTCGCCGTCGTGACCGGCGGGGCGCGCGGGATCGGGGCCGCCACCGCCGTGCGGCTGGCCGCCGAGGGGCGCGCGGTCGCCGTGATCGATCTCGACGAAGCCGCCTGCAAGGACACCGTGGAGAAGATCACCGCGGCGGGCGGCAAGGCCCTCGCGGTCGGCTGCGACGTCTCCGACGAGGCGCAGGTCGAGGCGGCCGTGGCGCGGATCGCCGAGGAGCTCGGCGCGCCGACGATCCTGGTCAACAACGCGGGCGTGCTGCGCGACAACCTGCTGTTCAAGATGAGCGTCTCGGACTGGGACACCGTCATGAACGTCCACCTGCGCGGCGCCTTCCTGATGTCGAAGGCCTGCCAGAAGCACATGGTCGACGCCAAGTTCGGACGGATCGTCAACCTGTCGTCGTCCTCGGCCCTCGGCAACCGCGGCCAGGTCAACTACTCCGCCGCCAAGGCCGGTATGCAGGGCTTCACCAAGACCCTCGCCATCGAGCTCGGCAAGTTCGGCGTCACCGCCAACGCCGTCGCCCCCGGCTTCATCGCCACCGACATGACGGCCGCCACCGCCGAGCGCGTCGGCATGGGCTTCGACGACTTCAAGGCCGCGGCCGCCACCCAGATCCCGGTCCAGCGCGTCGGCTACCCCGAGGACATCGCCAACGCCATCGCCTTCTTCACGGGCGAGGACGCGGGCTTCGTCTCCGGCCAGGTGCTGTACGTCGCCGGCGGACCGCTCGACTAGGGAATCACGCACATGACTTCAGTGGAACTCTCCGGCAAGGTCGCCCTCGTCACGGGCGCCAGCCGCGGTATCGGCTACGGCGTCGCCGAGGCCCTCGTCGCACGCGGCGACCGGGTCGCCATCACCGGCCGCAACGAGGACGCCCTCAAGGAGGCCGTCGAGCAGCTCGGCGCCGACCGTGCGATCTACATCGCCGGCAAGGCCCACGACGAGGCCCATCAGGCCGTCGCCGTGGAGCGCACCATGGAGGCCTTCGGCCGTGTCGACTTCCTGGTCAACAACGCCGGTACCAACCCGGTGTTCGGGCCGATCGCCGACCTGGACCTGAACGTCGCGCGCAAGGTGTTCGAGACGAACGTGATCTCGGCGCTCGGCTTCGCGCAGAGGACCTGGCACGCCTGGCAGAAGGACAACGGCGGCGCGATCGTCAACATCGCCTCCGTCGCGGGCATCGCGCCCTCGCCCTTCATCGCCGCCTACGGCGTCAGCAAGGCCGCGCTGATCAACCTCACCCAGCAGCTCGCGCACGAGTTCGCCCCCAAGGTGCGGGTCAACGCCATCGCCCCGGCCGTGGTGAAGACCAAGTTCGCCCAGGCCCTGTACGAGGGCCGGGAGGAGGAGGCGGCCGCCTCCTACCCGCTGGCTCGGCTCGGTGTGCCCTCCGACATCGGGGGCGCAGCGGCCTTCCTCACCTCGGACCAGTCCGACTGGGTCACCGGTCAGACCCTCGTCGTGGACGGCGGCATCTTCCTCAACGCGGGCGTCGGCTGACGCCACCATGGATTTCCGCCCGGTTCTGTACAGAGCCGGGCGGAACGTCCAAACCGTAATCAGCCACAGACCTTTGACAACGTAGTCAAAGGTTTATCGATCAAGAACCCTCGTGAGACAGCGGTTCAACTCGTGAAGCTCTGCGGTATGGTCTGCCGACCCTTGGTATGGCAGATCGAGGAGCGTGCGCGTGTTCAACCGGAACCGACGCCTACGACAGGTGGCGGCCATCGCGTCCATATCGTCCCTGATGGCGGGATGCGGAATCCTCTCGTCGGACTCCTCCGAGGAGGAGGGTCCGATCGTCGTGGGCACCACCAGTGCGCCGAGCACGCTGGATCCCGCCGCGTCCTGGGACAGCTCCTGGGAACTGTTCCGCAACATCTACCAGACGTTGCTCAGTTACCCGGCCGGCGCGACCGTGCCCGAGCCCGACGCGGCCGAGAGCTGCGCGTTCACCGACACCTCGAACACGGCCTACCGCTGTGAGCTGCGCGAGGGCCTGAAGTTCTCCAACGGCGGCACGCTCGACGCCCAGGCCGTCAAGTACTCGATCGACCGGATCCTGAAGATCAACGTCAACGGCGGTCCGGCCGGTCTGCTGGGCAGCCTCGAACGGGTCCAGGCGCTGGGCGACCGCGAGGTCGTCTTCCACCTCAAGAAGGCGGACGCCACCTTCCCGTTCGTGCTCGCCACGCCCGCGATGTCGATCGTCGACCCGGACAGCTACCCGGCCGACAAGCTGCGCGAGGACGGCGGGATCGTCGGCTCCGGGCCGTACACCCTCGAGGCCTACGAGGACGGCAAGAAGGCCGAGCTGGTCCGCAACGACAGCTACGACGGCTACGCCGAGCGCAAGAACAGCGAAGTGACCATCCGCTACTTCCAGGACTCCGGCGAGATGGTCGGTGCCCTGCGCGAGCACGAGCTCGACGTCGCGTTCCGCGGTCTCGCCGCCGACGACATCCTCGAGCTGCAGACGCACGAGGCGCAGAAGGACTTCCAGGTCGTGGAGAGCGTCAGCACCTCCATCAGTTACCTGGTCTTCAACCCGAAGGACCCGTGGGCCGCGAAGCTCCCCGTCCGCCAGGCGATCGCCCAGATCCTGGACCGTCCCGCCATCGCGCACAAGGTCTACAAGGACACCGTGGAGCCGCTGTACTCCATGGTCCCGAAGGGCCTCACCGGCCACAGCACCGGCTTCTTCGACGACTACGGCCAGCCCAGCACCTCCAAGGCCCGGCAGATCCTCTCCGAGGCCGGCATCACCGAGCCGGTGCCGCTGCAGTTCTGGTACACCACCGACCGCTACGGCTCCGAGACCAAGGCGGAGTTCGAGGAGATCAAGAAGCAGCTGGAGGCGTCCGGCCTGTTCCAGATCACCCTCAAGAGCCGCCCCTGGAAGACGTACGTGACCGGCTACCAGAAGGGCGAGTACCCGGTGTTCGGCCGCGGCTGGTCGCCCGACTTCCCGGACGCCGACAACTTCATCGCGCCCTTCGTCGGCGACCAGAACGCCCTCGGTACGCCCTACCCGGCTCCCGAGATCACCGGCGAACTCCTGCCCCGCTCGCGGCAGGAGAGCGACCGCGCCAACGTGGAGAAGGACTTCGAGGAGGCCCAGCGGATCCTCGTCGAGGACGCGCGGCTGGTGCCGCTGTGGCAGGGCCGGCAGTACGTGGCCGCCAACAACGACATCTCCGGCGCGGAGCGGGCGCTCGACCCTTCGACGATCATGATGATGGGCTCGCTGTACCGCAAGACCAGCTGGTAGCGGGCGGACCCTCCGGTCCGCGCGGCGCGTTGTCAGTGGTCGCCGGTAGGTTCTGTGGTCAGGAAGCGACGCACGTCGTAGTGACCGCACACCGAAGGAAGTTGACGTGACCGACATCGCCATGCTGCCCGAGTCCTGGCGCGGGGTTCTGGGCGACGAACTGCAGCAGCCCTATTTCAAGGAGCTGACGGAGTTCGTCGAGGAGGAGCGAGCGAAGGGTCCCGTCTACCCTCCGCGCGAGGAGGTCTTCGCGGCGCTGGACGCCACGCCCTTCGACAAGGTGAAGGTCCTGGTTCTCGGCCAGGACCCCTACCACGGCGAGGGGCAGGGCCACGGCCTGTGCTTCTCGGTGCGTCCCGGGGTGAAGACCCCGCCCTCGCTGCGCAACATCTACAAGGAGATGGAGCAGGAGCTCGGCCTGCCGGTCCCGGACAACGGCTATCTGATGCCCTGGGCCCAGCAGGGCGTCCTCCTGCTCAACGCCGTGCTCACGGTCCGCTCCGGCGAGGCCAACTCCCACAAGGGCAAGGGCTGGGAGAAGTTCACCGACGCGGTGATCCGCGCGGTCGCCGGGCGGCCCGACCCCGCGGTCTTCGTGCTGTGGGGCAACTACGCCCAGAAGAAGCTCCCGCTGATCGACGAGACCCGGCACGTGGTGGTCAAGGGCGCGCATCCCTCGCCGCTGTCGGCCAAGAAGTTCTTCGGGTCCCGCCCCTTCACGCAGATCAACGAGGCGGTCGCGGCGCAGGGCCACGAGCCGATCGACTGGCGGCTGCCGAACCTGGGCTGACCTGGTGCGGGGCCGCCCGTGCGGGTCGGCCCCGCCTCGCCGGGATTGTCAGTCCCTGCCGTTAGCGTCGGGGGCGACCAGGCACAGAGGGTGTGGAGGACGCGGTGGCGGAGCGACAGGAGCGGACGGCGCCCGATGCCGTGATGACACGGATCGGGCAGGTCGTGATGTTGCATCACGCGGGGGACCGCGAGGAGGCCCGGCACCGCTTCCTCGGTCTGTGGGCCGAGATCGGCGAGGACGGCGACCCGCTGCACCGCTGCACCCTGGCCCACTACCTGGCCGACACCCAGGACGAACCCGCCGACGAACTCGCCTGGGACCTCAGGGCGTTGACGGCGGCGGAGGAGCTCAGCGACGACCGGCTCGCCGAGCACGAGGGGACGCTCGCGGTCCGCGCGCTGTACCCCTCACTGCACCTGAACCTGGCCGCGGACTATGTGAAGCTCGGCCGGGCGGAGGCAGCGCGCACCCATCTGCGCCGGGCGCGCACGGCGGCGGAGGCGCTCGCCGAGGACAGTTACGGGGACGGCGTGCGGGCGGCGATCAGCCGGCTGGAGCTGCGGCTGGGGGAGGGGGGTTCCGCCGACGGGTGGGGGCCGCCCCGACAGCGGCCGTGACGTCGTACCGGCCCTGACCTCATGCAGGCCCTGACCTCATGCAGGCTCTGGCCTCGTGCAGGCTCTGACCTCGTGCAGGCTCTGATCACATCGCCGACACCGGCGTCAACGTCCGTACGTCTGCTCGCAGATCCGCGCCTCTGGGCTGTCCCCGCGCCAACCGCCGTATTTCTTGCCCAGGGCACAGATGTCGGTGTTCTTGCGCACTTGCCCCGCGACGTCCGGGACTTCGACGCGCGGGCGCTGCGGCACCGAGTGCCCCGGGCGCGGGTGTTCCGGGCGGGCCGGGCGTGGGTGGGCGCGCGGAGCGGGGGCCCGGTCGGGCTGTGCCGCCGGTGCGGGGGCCGCCGGAGCCGGCCGCCCGGGTGGCGGTTTCCGGGGTTCCTCGCGGCGGGGCGGGCCGATGCGTTCCAGCGCCTCCAGGGCCGGCGCCTGCACCACCTGCGGCTCCGTCCGGCTGTCCGGGCGGGGCGCGGGCGGCTGGGAGGGCGCCTGGACGGGCGCCGAGGCGGGGGGACGCTGGACCGTCACACAGCCCGAGAGGGCCGAGACGGCCACAGCGGCCAGGAGTGTCGCGGTGGTGGTCGTTCGATGCACCCGCGCCACTCTGGTGGGTGCGGCCCTCCCCGGGACAGCGGACAGGCGCAGGATGCCCCGCACGGGTGATCTCCGCCCCCGTACGGAGGCCGCCCGCCCGCCGAGGGTGACGTCAGTCGCCGGTGAACCCGTCGACGCGCTCGCGCACCAGGTCGGCGTGGCCGTTGTGGCGGGCGTACTCCTCGATCATGTGGGTGTAGATCCAGCGCAGGTTGAAGTGCTCGCCGGCCCGGTTCGTGCCCTTGGAGAGGTCGTCCAGGTCCCGTCCCGCCACATTCGCCTCGGCGCGGGCGATCTCGGCCTGCCAGGTGGTGTGCGCCTCTTCCCAGGTGTCCGTCTCGGAGACGTGGAATTCGCCGTCCGGGTCCTCCTCGGAGGAGTAGAGCACCCCCAGATCCTCGCCGACGAGGATCTCGTGGAACCAGTACCGCTCCACCTCGGCCATGTGCCGCACCAGCCCCAGCAGGGTCAGTTCGGACGGCTCCACGGAGGCGGTCCTGAGCTGGGCCTCGGTCAGGCCCTCGCACTTCCAGGCGAGCGTCCGGCGGTGGTAGTCCAGCCAGCCGTTCAGCATGCTGCGCTCGTCGGCGGCGACGGCGGGTTCGCGGCGTTCTATGGTCATGACCGCATCATTTCGCATCCGACCCCGGCCGACCAGCGGTTTTTCCGGGCCGCGGACCGGCCGCCACCGGGGCCGCCGTATGCTTCCGTCGTGTCACGTACAGGCACACGGTAGGGAGCACCAGTGAAGGTCGGCTGCATCGGACTCGGCGACATCGCGCAGAAGGCCTACCTGCCCGTGCTCGGCCACCAGCCCGGCGTCGAACTGCATCTGCAGACCCGTACGCCCGCGACGCTCCACCGGGTCGCCGACACCCTTCACCTCCCGCCCGGGCAGCGCCACACCGACCTCGACTCCCTGCTCGCCCAGGGCCTCGACGCGGCCTTCGTGCACGCGCCCACCGCCGTCCACCCGGAGATCGTCACACGGCTGCTCGAGGCGGGCGTGCCGACGTACGTGGACAAGCCCCTCGCCTATGAACTCGCCGACTCCGAGCGGCTGGTGGAGCTGGCCGAGCTGCGCGGGGTGAGCCTCGCCGTCGGCTTCAACCGGCGGTACGCCCCCGGGTACGCGCAGTGCGCCGACCATCCGCGCGAGCTGATCCTGATGCAGAAGAACCGGATCGGGCTCCCTGAGGAGCCGCGCTCGATGATCCTCGACGACTTCATCCACGTCGTGGACACCCTGCGCTTCCTGGCTCCGGGGCCGGTGGACGACGTGACCGTGCGGGCCCGCGGCGAGGGCGGGTTGCTGCACCATGTGGTGCTGCAGCTCGCCGGGGACGGCTTCACCGCCCTCGGCGTGATGAACCGGCTCAGCGGCTCGGCCGAGGAGATCCTGGAGGTTTCCGGGCAGGACACCAAGCGTCAGGTGGTCAACCTCGCCGAGGTCATCGACCACAAGGGTCAGCCGACCGTGCGCCGACGCGGCGACTGGGTGCCGGTGGCCCGGCAGCGCGGGATCGAGCAGGCGGTGTTGGCCTTCCTGGACGCCGTACGCGCGGGCAAGGTGCTCAGTGCCCGGGACGCGCTGGCGACTCATGAGCTGTGCGAGCGGGTGGTACGCGCGGTTCAGGAGCGGACCGCCTGACCTTGAGGGTCCGTACGCCCTCGCCGGCGCACCAGCCGGCGAGGATCAGCAGCGCCAGCTGCACCGGCCAGTCACCGAAGCGCACGTAGGGCGTGGTGCCCCCGGCGAGCGGGACGTCGTACACCTGGGCCGCGCTCACGCTCGTGCCGAGCCAGGACCCGACCCGCTCGCCGCTCGCGTCGTAGACCGCGGACACCCCGCTCAGCGTGGAGTGGACCATCGGGCGGCCGGTCTCGGCGGCGCGCAGGGCGGCGAGCGAGGCGTGCTGCTCGGGGGCCCAGCTCTGCTGGAAGGTCGAGGTCGCCGACTGGGCGATCAGCACCTCGGCGCCGTTCTCGGCGAGATGGCGGCTCATGTCGGGGAACGCCGACTCGAAGCAGACCATCGGGCCGACGCGCAGGCCGTCGCCGACGTCCATCACGACCTGCTGGGAGCCGCGCCGCCGGTCCTCGCCCGCCGCTTCGCCGACCGAGGTCGCCCAGCCGAGCACGGAGCGGAAGGGGACGTACTCGCCGAACGGGACGAGCCGCATCTTGTCGTAGCGGTCGCCGGTCAGGCCGTCGGGGCCGACCAGGACCGAACTCTTGTAGATACCGGGCTTGTCGGCGCGCCGCGCGTCGACGTTGACGAGGATGTGGGCGCCGGTCTCGCGGGACAGGTCCGCGAGCCGGGTCGCCAGGTCGGGGCGCCGGGTCAGGTCGAAGCCGACGCTGCTCTCGCCCCACACGATCAGGTCCAGGTCCTGCCCGATGAGCTCCCTGGTGAGCCGCTCCTCGGCGGCGAAGCGCCGGTCGCCGCTGTCGGCGCCGTGGATCACGCCCGGCTGGACCACGGCGATCCGGGCCTGCCCCGCGGTGTCCGGGCGCGGGGACCAGACCCATGCGGCCGTAGCGACGGTGGCGGCGGCGACCAGGCCGGCGACGGCGGGGACGCGGGAGGCGCGGACCGCCACGAGGACGGCCACGGCGACGTTCAGCGCCACCAGCAGGAAGCTGAGCAGCCAGACCCCGCCCACCGAGGCGAGCCGCAGCGCCGCCTCCACCTCCCACTGGCTGGCGCCGAGCATGCCCCAGGGGCCGCCGAGGCCCTCCCAGGAGCGGACCAGCTCCACCATCAGCCAGCCCGAGGGCAGGACGGCAAGGGCCGCCGCGACTCGGCCCGGCCCCGGCTGTCCGGCGAGGAAGTGGCGCACGAGCCATCCCCAGGGGCCCCACAGGGCGCCGAGCAGGGCGGCGATGACGAAGGTGAAGACATGCAGGTTCGGCAGCAGCCAGTGGTGCATGGCCAGCATGAACCCGAAGCCGCCGCACCAGCCGTCGTACAGCGCCCGGCGGGCGGTCGGGGCGGCGCGCAGCAGCAGGATCCAGGGGACCAGGGCGACGGTGGCGAACCACCACAGCGATGGGGACGGGAAGGCGAGTACGGGAAGGGCACCGGCCAGGGCGGCGAGCAGCGAACGCCGCCAGGGGGAGTCGAACCAGTGGCCGAACCTCTGCATGCGGCGCCTCCTACCCGGTGGTCCTTCCAGTGTGCGCGCTGAGCTGGGCGCGCAAACCGAGCGTCGGAGAATCAATGATCATCGTGTCGCGCCGAATGCGCCCCCTCATGCCATCCGCCACGCACCGGATGGTGCCGTCCGGCGGGTGCGTTCCCGCTCACGGCATCCGCCGCCACTTCTCCCGTACGACGACCTTGCCGATCCGCCAGCCGTCGGGGGTGCGGGTCAGGGCGAAGGCGTAGCGGCCGCCGCAGACGAAGTCCGGGGCGGCCGAGGGCTCCTCATCGCGGGTCACGCGCATTGGGTTCACGTAGTCCGCCTGGACGTGGGCGGTGTCGCCGGTGTCCTGCTCCAGGGTCCCGAAGCGGATCCGGCGGTTGACGATGAGGTGCTGGCGCATCGAGAACACCCGTAGGCTCTCGGCGAGCCAGTCGGCCACCTGCCGGGCGTCGCCCTCGATACCGCCCGCCGAACGGTAGTCGGCCCGCCCGGCGGGGGCGAAGAGCCCGCGGTACGCCTCCCAGTCACCGTCGTCGACCGCCACCGCGTACTCGGTGATCAGCCCGTCGACGGCCAGCCGGTCCATCACGGTCGCGAGCTCCACACGCTGCGTCATCGGCTCAGTGTTGGGCATGAGGCGAACGACGCCAAGAGGCGTGCGGTGAACATCGTCGTTCCTAGGCGGCCTCGATGACGTCGGCGCGGATCGCGGCCGCCCATTCGACCACCAACAGTTCGTACTCCGCGCGTTCTTGGGCGGTCAGGGTGCCGCCCGCGCGCACCCACAGGGCGCGGATCTGCTCGTTCACCTCGGCGGCTGAGCGCACGGAACCACGGGCTCGGGAATCCGGGGACATGCGGACAAGCCTAGGGGCAAGCACTGACACTGCGCTACCGAACGGCTACGCATCCTGTATGCGATGAGTCACGGGAAAATCGGGGCGCCCGCTAATGCGCCGGTTCGCCCGCGTCCGGGCTCAACGCCCCAGTGGCGACAAGGATGATGATGACGATGCCGAGGGCGATGCGGTACCAGACGAACGGCATGAAGCTCTTGGTGGAGATGAACTTCATGAACCACGCGATCACGGCGTATCCGGTCACGAACGCGATGACCGTCGCGAAGGCCGTCGGCCCCCAGGAGACATGGCCGCCCTCCATCGCGTCCTTGAGCTCGAACAGGCCGGAGGCCAGTACGGCCGGGATCGCGAGCAGGAAGGAGTACCGCGCCGCCGCCTCGCGGGTGTAGCCCATGAACAGGCCGCCGCTGATGGTGGCACCCGAGCGGGAGACGCCCGGGACCAGGGCCGCGGACTGGCAGAGACCGAAGATCAGGCCGTCACGGACGTTCAGGTTCTGAAGTTCCTTGCGCTGCTTGGGTGCACGGTGCCGGCCGCCGCTCTCGTCACGCGCCGCCATGCGGTCGGCGACGCCGATGATGATGCCGACCACGATCAGCATGGTCGCGGTGATGCGCAGATCGCGGAACGGTCCCTCGATCTGGTCCTTCAGCGTCACGCCCAGGACACCGATCGGGATCGAGCCCACGATCACCAGCCAGCCCATCTGGGCGTCGTGGTCGCTGCGCATCGCCTTGTTCGTCAGCGACTTGGACCACGCCAGGATGATCCGCCCGATGTCCTTGCGGAAGTAGATCAGCACGGCCGCCTCGGTGCCGATCTGCGTGATCGCGGTGAAGGCCGCGCCCGGGTCCTCCCAACCGGAGAAGGCCGCGGTCAGCCGCAGATGCGCGCTGGAGGACACGGGCAGGAATTCGGTCAGCCCCTGGACGAGTCCGAGGATGAGGGATTCAAACCAAGACATGAAGTTACGACGTCCAAGTGCTGATCGTGTAGGCGCGGAACGGGCACACCGCACCGCGAACGGGCACACCGCGCCGCGGGGGCACGGTGATCACAGTGGTCGAGGGGCAGCGTAGCGCCCCTCGACGACAGCCATGGCACAGGGGTTTCGCAGAACGCGTCCGCCCCGGCCCGATCCTGGTCGACACCTACGCGGGCTGGAAGGGCTCGCTGCCGCCCGAGGAGGCGCTCCGGGAGTTCTGCCGCGCGCACGGGTGAGCCACCGACGTAGCGCGACCGCTCACGCCACCGCCGAAGGCCCCGCCACCGTCCACCCCTCGACCTGCGGATGCGCCGTGAGGTCCTCGTGCCGGACCCGCCCGCCGCACTCCGAGCAGGTGACGACCGGCAGCAGCTCATGGCCGCAGGAGTGCTCGATGACCATCGGCCGGTCTTCGTCCCCCCGCAGATGGCGGTCGCCCCATGCCATCAGGGTCATGAGGACGGGCTCCAGTTCCAGACCGGCCTGGGTCGGCCGGTACTCGAAGCGCCGCGGACGTTCGCTGTAGGCCCGCTTGGTCAGGATCCCGGCGTCCACGAGGCGCCGCAGCCGGGTGGTCAGGATGTCGCGCGGGGCGCCGATGTTGCGCACCAGCTGGTCGAAGCGGCCGTTGCCGAGGCACACCTCCCGCAGCACGAGCAGCGAGTACTTCTCGCCGACCAGCGCCAGGGCGTCGGCGATGGAACAGGGGCGCGGGTCCTTGGGGGCGGGCATGACGCCAAGTCTAGGGGAGGGTTTGATTTTCCAACTCACCGAGCTATGGTGAGTTCGGATTTCCTACTGACCAGTAGGCGCACCGTAGCCGCGGAGGCCGCATCATGCGTGACGCAGTGATCGTCGAAGCCGTACGCACCCCCATGGGCAAGGGCAAGCCCGGGGGTGCCCTCTCCCACGTCCACCCCGTCGAGCTCCTCGCCCACACCCTGCGCACCCTCGTCGAGCGCTCCGGCGTCGACCCCGCGCTGATCGACGACGTCATCGGCGGCACCGTCGATCAGGTCGGCGAGCAGGCCATGAACACCACCCGGTACGCCGCCCTGTCCGCCGGCTTCCCCGAGTCGGTGCCCGCGACCACCGTGGACCGCCAGTGCGGCTCCTCCCAGCAGGCCGTGCACTTCGCCGCGCAGGGCGTCATCGCGGGCGCGTACGACCTCGTCGTGGCCTGCGGAGTGGAGTCGATGAGCCGGGTGCCGATGTGGTCGAACGTGCCGCCCGGCAAGGACCCCTTCGGCCCCGGCATCGCCGAGCGCTACCCCGAGGGCCTGGTCCCGCAGGGCATCAGCGCCGAACTCATCGCCGCCAAGTGGTCGATCACCCGCGACCAGATGGACGCCTTCGCGGTCTCCTCGCACCGGCGGGCCGCCGCGGCCTGGGCGGCCGGCCGCTTCGACGCCGAGGTCGCGCCCCTGGACGGCGTCGCCCGCGACGAGTGCGTACGGCCGGACAGCAGCACCGGGATCCTCGCCGGACTGAAGCCCGCCTACCACGACCCCGCCTTCGCCGAGCGCTTCCCGCAGATCGAGTGGAACGTCACCGCGGGCAACGCGAGCCCCATCAACGACGGCGCCTCGGCGGTGCTCATCACCTCGAGCGAGACCGCGGCCCGGCTCGGCCTGCGCCCGCTCGCCCGCCTGCACAGCTTCGCCGTCACCGGCTCCGACCCGCTGCTCATGCTCACCGGCGTCGTCCCGGCCACGGAGAAGGTGCTGCGCAGGGCCTCGCTCACCCTCGACGACATCGACCTGTTCGAGGTCAACGAGGCCTTCTCCAGCGTCGTGCTGGCCTGGCGCCAGGAGACTGGCGCCGACCTGGCCAAGGTCAATGTGAACGGCGGCGCCATCGCCCTCGGGCATCCGCTGGGCGCGAGCGGGACCCGGCTGACGACCACGCTCGTCCACGCCATGCGCGAGCGCGGAGCCCGCTACGGCCTGCAGACGATGTGCGAGGCGGGCGGGCTGGCCAACGCGATGATCCTGGAGTCGGTGTAACCGCTCAACGGGCGCGCAGGTGGTGCCGTTTGCGCCAGGCCACCACCACGCCCGCCAGCGCGGGTACGGCGATGCAGGCCAGCGCGATCAGGAAGGCGGGGGAGGTCGGCGCCGAGGCGCGGGAGCCGGCCACCACGTACGCGGCGGTGTTCGGGATCGAGCCGAGCGCCGTCGCGAGCAGGAACGGAAGGTAGCCCATGCGGGAGACGGCGGCGCAGTAGTTCGCCGCCCAGAACGGCACGCCCGGGAAGAGCCGCACCGCCAGCATCGAGCGGAAGCCGTGCCGGGAGAGCTGCCCGTCCGCCGCCTTCAGCCAGCGGCCCCGCAGCAGCGGGCGCAGGGCCTCCTGCCCGAGGATCCGGCCGAGCCCGAAGGACAGCCCCGCCCCGAGCACGGTCCCCGCCACCGAGGCGGCGAGCCCCAGCTGGGAGCCGAACAGCGCGCCCGCCGCGAGATTGAGCAGCGGCCGGGGCACGAACGCCACAGTGCACAGCCCGTACGCCACCGCGAACACCACGGTCGCCGCGGCACCGCCCACCTGTGGTGGCCAGCCGTCCGCGAGCAGCCGCTGTGGCTCGAACAGCAGCATGGCGACCAGGGCCGAGACGAGCAGGACGACCAGGAGGGACAGCCGCGACCACGGCGAGAGCAGTGCTCTCGAACAGCGCGCGGCGAAGCTCACGGGTACGACGACGGCTAGCTCCGTGGTGGCGGCCTGGGGAGTGGCCACGGCAGTGCCCCCAGAGCGGGTGGTGGCATCGAGCATCCGGTGACACTAACCGACAAATGTGTGTGATCGCCGTATGGTTCGTCTCATGAGCGTGACAGGCGCGAGAACCCTGGACGTCCCCGACAGCGCTCTCGCCGACGTCCTGCTGGACCGGCTCACCGCCGCCTACGGCGCCGCCGCCGATCCCGAGCGTGCCGTGTCCATGCGGGCGTACATGAAGGACGTGGCCCCCTTCCTGGGCCTCGCCACCCCCGAGCGCCGCGCCCTGTCCCGCACGGTCCTGAAGGGCACCCCGCGCCCGGACGAGGCCGACTGCACGGCCGTCGCCCTGCGCTGCTGGCGGCTGCCCGAGCGCGAGTACCACTACTTCGCCGTGGACTATCTGCGCCGCCACGCCGGGCGCTGCTCCTCCGCCTTCCTGCCCGTCACCCGGCACCTGGTCTCCACGGTCCCCTGGTGGGACACCGTCGACCTGCTCGCCGTGCACGTGGTCGGCGCGCTCGTCGCCGCCGACCCGGAGCTCACCGCCGACATGGACGCCTGGAGCGAGGACGAGGATCTCTGGATCGTCCGCACCGCCCTGCTCCACCAGCTGAGCTACAAGGAACGCACCGACACCGAACGCCTCTTCGCCTACTGCCTGCGCCAGTCCGGGCACCCGGACTTCTTCGTCCGCAAGGCGATCGGCTGGGCCCTGCGCGAGTACGCCAAGACCGACCCGGAGGCCGTACGGGGCTTCCTCGCGCGGGAGAACGGACGCTTCGCGCCGCTGTCGGTGCGGGAGGCCCTGAAGAACATCGGCGCCTGACCGCCGTACACCCGCTGACGTACGCCCGCCGAACTCCCTTACCGCCGAAAACCATTCGACGTCGGACATCGCGTCGACGATGATCGACGTCATGTTCCGGCACGCCTTCGTCCTCGCAGCATCCGCGGTCGCGGATGCCCCGAAGGCTGCCGTCCTCGTCTTCCTGGCCGCTGTCGACGGCGCCCGAAGCTGACCCTCTCCGGATCGTCCGGCGGACCCCGCAGGGGGAGGGTCGGCCAGTTCCCGGGGTCCCACCGCCACTTCAGACGCTTCGAGGTACCGCCATGTCCAAGACGGCCTACGTCCGCACCAAACCGCATCTCAACATCGGCACGATGGGTCATGTCGACCACGGCAAGACCACCCTGACCGCCGCCATCACCAAGGTCCTCGCCGAGCGCGGCTCCGGCGGCACCACCCAGTACGTGTCGTTCGACCGCATCGACCGGGCGCCGGAGGAGGCCGCGCGCGGCATCACCATCAACATCGCGCACGTCGAGTACGAGACCGACACCCGGCACTACGCGCACGTCGACATGCCCGGCCACGCCGACTACGTCAAGAACATGGTCACCGGCGCCGCGCAGCTCGACGGGGCCATCCTCGTCGTCTCCGCGCTCGACGGGATCATGCCGCAGACCGCAGAGCACGTGCTCCTCGCCCGCCAAGTGGGCGTGAACCACGTGGTCGTGGCCCTGAACAAGGCCGACGCGGCCGACGAGGAGCTCGTCGAACTCGTCGAGCTGGAGGTCCGCGACCTGCTCACCGCGCACGGCTACGGCGGCGACACCGCGCCCGTCGTACGGGTCTCGGGGCTCAAGGCCCTGGAGGGGGACCCCAAGTGGACGGCGTCCGTCGAGGCATTGCTGGACGCGGTGGACACCTACGTTCCGATGCCGGAGCGGTATGTGGACGCGCCGTTCCTGCTGCCGGTCGAGAACGTGCTGACCATCACCGGGCGGGGGACCGTCGTCACGGGCGCCGTCGAGCGGGGGACCGTCCGGGTCGGGGACCGGGTCGAGGTGCTCGGGGCCGGTCTGGAGACCGTCGTCACCGGTGTCGAGACCTTCGGCAAGCCGATGGAGGAGGCGCAGGCCGGCGACAACGTGGCGCTGCTGCTCCGGGGCGTTCCCCGGGACGCGGTCCGGCGTGGGCATGTCGTCGCGGCGCCGGGGAGCGTGCTGCCCCGGCGGCGGTTCACGGCGCAGGTCTATGTGCTGTCGACGCGTGAGGGCGGGCGTACGACTCCGGTCTCCACCGGCTATCGGCCGCAGTTCTACATCCGGACCGCGGATGTGGTCGGGGACGTCGACCTCGGTGCGGTGGCGGTCGCCCGTCCTGGGGAGACGGTCGCGATGACCGTCGAGCTGGGGCGGGAGGTTCCGCTGGAGCCGGGGCTCGGGTTCGCCATTCGTGAGGGTGGGCGGACCGTGGGGGCGGGGACCGTGACCGCTGTCGAGGGCGGCTGATGTGAGCGGGGGACTGCGGGCCGGCTGTGGCCGGTCGCGCAGTTCCCCGCGCCGCACAATGGAGAGGTGACCGAAGCCCTCCCCGTCGCCCGTGCCGTTGATCATGGGTTCGCCAAGCTCATGCCCGATGTCGACCGGGAACGGGCCTGGCTGCTCACCGTCGACGGGGCGCCGCAGTCCTACGTCGATCTGGACGAGCCGACTCATCTGGAGTTCGAGTACGCACGGCGGCTCGGTCATGTGCTGGATGTCGTGGCCGAGCCGGGGGACCCCCTGGACGTCCTGCATCTCGGGGGCGGTGCGCTGACGCTGCCCCGGTATGTGGCCGCCACCCGGGCCGGGTCACGGCAGGACGTCGTCGAGGCGGACCGGGCGCTGCTGGAGCTGGTCGTGGAGCAGATGCCGGTTCCGGAGGGCGTGCGCCTGCATGCCGGGGACGCTCGCGCCTGGCTGGAGGCGGCTCCCGACGACGTCGCCGACGTGCTCGTCGCCGACGTGTTCGGCGGCTCCCGGGTTCCGGCGCACCTGACCTCCCTCGCCTACGCCCGCGAGGCCGGGCGGGTACTGCGCGGCACCGGCGTCTACCTCGCCAACCTCGCCGACGCCGCCCCCTTCGCCTTCCTCCGGTCCCAACTCGCCACCTTCGCGGCCGTCTTCGAGGAGCTGTCGTTGATCGCGGAGCCGGGGGTGCTGCGGGGGCGGCGGTTCGGGAACGCCGTGCTCGTCGCCTCGCACCAGCCCGTCGACCTCGCCGCGCTGACCCGGCTCACCGCCTCCGACGCCTTCCCGGCGCGCGTCGAACACGGTCCGGGGCTGCGGGAGTTCATCGGCGGGGCGCGGCCGGTGCGGGACGAGGACGCCGTACCGTCACCCGAGCCCCCGGACGGGGCTTTCAGCATCGGCTGAGGGCTGTGCGGCGGCCGTGGTGACGTGCTTGGTACGGCGGCGCAGGTTCCGTACGTCCGGTACGCACAGGGCGCCCGCCGTGACCACGACGATCAGCACGGAGCAGCCCCACAGCGCCGGGGTCCGCCCGAACGCCGACTCCGCCGGGCCCGCGAGGGCGGTGGCCAGCGGCATCAGGGCGACCGAGCCGAACCAGTCGTAGGCGGCGACGCGGGAGAGCTTGTCCTCCGGTATCTCCTGGTGGAGGGCGGTCATCCAGCTCACCCCGAACACCTCCAGGGTCACGCCGGTGACGAACATCACCGCACACAGGACCGCCACCGGCACCGGGATCGCCAGAGCGGCGGACGGCAGGGCCAGCGGGAAGACGCACAGGGTGCCGGCGAGGAGCAGCCGGCGGGGTTTCCATCGGGTCATGAGCAGGGCGCCCGCGACCGTGCCCGCGCCGAAGAAGCCCAGGGCCAGGCCCCAGGGTCCGGCGCCGCCCAGGTGGTCCCGGGCGACGAGCGGGCCGTAGACCGCGTCCGCCGCGCCGACCACCGCGTTGGCGATGGCGAACTGCACGACGACGGCCCACAGCCAGGTCCGGCCGGTGAACTCCCGCCAGCCCTCCCGGAGGTCGGAGAGGAGACCGCCGCCGGGGGCGCGCGGCGCGATATGGCCCACGTCGAGGAAGGCGCGCAGCGCGCCGGCGACGGCGAAGGCGACCGCGTCCGCCGCGAGCACCCAGCCGGGCCCGATCGCGGCGACCATCGCGCCGCCCAGCGCGGCGCCGCCCACGGCCGCGCCCTGCATCGCCATCCGGAAGACGGCGAAGGCACGGCTCGCCTGTTCACCGCTGACCGTCGACAGCAGCATGCCCTCGGCGGCGGGGGAGAAGAACGCCTGGCCGGTGCCGCCGAGCGCGGTCAGCAGCATCATCTGCCACAGGGCGGGTTCGCCCGCGAGGACCAGCACCGCGAAGGCGCCCTGCGACACGCAGTTCAGGGCGTTGGCGGCGACCATCACCCGGTGCCGCGGCAGCCGGTCCGCCACCGCGCCGCCGATGAGCAGGAACAGCACCAGGGGCAGTGTCCGGGCGGCGGCCACCAGGCCCACGTCGCCGCCGTCGCCGCCCGCCTCGAGCACCGCGAACGCGGCGGCGATCAGGGCGCCGTGACTGCCGAGGTTGGTCACGAACGCGGCGGCGGTCAGCAGCGAGTAGTTGCGGCCCGCCCAGGTCGGGCGGCGCAGTGGGATGGTGGGCTTCACCTGCCGACTATCGCCGGGGCGGGGCCGGGTTGCCAAATGCATTCCGGGCCATCTTCGGCCCCGCCACCTGCTGCTACGACTCGGTCGGCATGCTCTCGGTGAGCCGGACCGTGCTCAGGATCTTCTGGACGGTGGCGTCCGGGATCTCGTCCTTGACGCCCGTGGCGCCGAACAGGTTCCAGGTGACGTAATCGCCCGCGCCGTTCTCGAACGCGAAGGTGATCGCCTTGCCGTCGCTGTCGCACTTGCCGTTCTGCGGGGTGTTCTCCGAGTGCGCGGTGATGACGCTGCCCTTGATGCCCGAGGCGGTGGTGTACTCCTTGGGCTTGTCGTACTTCACGCTCTTGCGGTCCGGGCGGGTGTAGCCGCCGTAGATCCACCACGGCACCCGGGTCTCCGCGGCCTCGTCGAGGTCCTTGGCGCCGTTCTCGCCGCGGGTGCCGGCGGTGACGAGAGCGGTGTCCTCGGTGCGGCCGTCCTTGTCGGAGTCGACCGTGCACCACTTGGACTTGAGGTAGGCGGGCGCGGTCACGGTCGTGCGTTCGAGCGTGCCGTCCTTCTCCTCCCACTCGAAGCCGACGCTGGTGTCGGGGGTGTCGATCTCCCAGTCGGCGGGCACGTCGAACATCGTGCCGAAGCGCGTGTTGACGACGACCTTCCAGCCCTCGATGGTCGGCTCCAGGTCGTCGTTGCCGCGCGACTCACCGGTCTCCGTGGCCGTCGGCTCGGCCGACTTGGTCACGGTCGGGCTCGCGGAGGCCTTGCCGTCCGCCTTGTCGTCCTTGTCGTCGCCGCCCAGCACCAGGAACCCGGTGACTCCGGCGGCCACGACCACGGCTGTGGCCGCCACGATCGCGACCAGCTTGGTCCGGCCGCCGCCACCACCGCCCTGCGGCGCCGGAGACCCCGCCTGGGTCGGCGCGCCCCACTGCGGCTGCTGCCCATACGGGTTGGGCTGCTGAAAGCCGGGCTGCTGGTACGGATTCGGCTGCTGGTACCCCGGCTGCTGGTACGGGTTGTTCTGCTGCTGCGGGTTCTGCTCGCCCCCGGGCGGCTGCTGTCCTGGCCACATGGGCAGCCACCCTAGCGGCGCCAGGGACACGATTCGGTCACCGGGGCTTGTCAGGGACGTAGCAAATCAGCGCGGGGCGGGGGTGCGGCGGGGGTGTGGCCGCCATCCGTACGACGATCATCGCGCGAATCTGGCCAGCGGGGCTACTCGTGGGTAACATGCCGCCATGAGCGCAGATCAGATGTCGATCGGCGAGTTGCTCGCCGCCACGGTGCCGATGGTTCGCACGCTGAACCTGGAGTACGTGGAGACCACTCCGGAGAAGGCCGTCCTGGTGCTCCCGGACCAGAGCGAGTACCGCAACCACGTCGGCGGCCCGCACGCCGGGGCGATGTTCACGCTGGGCGAGTCGGCCAGTGGGGCCATCGTGCTCGCGGCCTTCGGGGACCAGCTGTCGCGGGCCGTGCCGCTGCCGGTGACCGCGGACATCGCGTTCAAGAAGATCGCCCTCGGCCCGGTCACCGCGACCGCGACGCTGGGCCGGCCG
Source organism: Streptomyces sp. NPDC043726 (assembly GCF_056436565.1). Taxonomy (NCBI): domain Bacteria; kingdom Bacillati; phylum Actinomycetota; class Actinomycetes; order Kitasatosporales; family Streptomycetaceae; genus Streptomyces; species Streptomyces sp. NPDC043726. The sequence goes on along the minus strand of NZ_JBWKCI010000016.1, from coordinate 129,966 downwards.
ATCGACGAGGTCGTCGCCGAACTCGACGCGGGCAAGCGGCCGGAGTTCCCGGTGAGCGTCGCCATCCAGCGCGAGGACGGTGCCGTCACCACCGAGATGACGGTGGTGTGGACCCTGCGTCCCAACAGCTGAGGCAGGCGGAGGGCCCCTTGTGAGGGGCCCTGGTGCCGCTCCGGCTCAGGCCGCGAGGTGTCGGTCGCCGTGGATCCGCGCCACGAACTCCTTGAGCCGCGCGACGAACTCCCTGAGTCGGGCCACGAACTCCTTGAGCCGTGCGACGAACTCCCTGAGTCGGGCCACGAACTCCTTGAGCCGTGCGACGAACCTCTTGCGTCGAGCGACGAACGGGCCACGAACTCCGCGAGCCGCGCCGTGAATTCCGGGCCCAGGTCCGGCGGTCGTAGGCCAGGCGGGCCACCGTGCACAGACAAACAGGTCCCTGCGCGGGCCGATCAGGCCGTGCGCGACCCGGTGCGGCCGGCGAGCATCCACCACATCCGGCAGGGCGAGCCGCTCGGCCTCGGGCGCGCCGTGCTGTGCGCTCGTCAAGCGTCCTCCATCAAGTACTGGATGGCGGGTCTGCCGACGACCGCGCCCACCCCGGATGAGAACGGGCCGGGTGACAGTTGGAGATTCCGTGTGTCAATCGCCGTGCGCCGCACACAAGTTGCCACTTGGTTCGGACCGATGGTTCGAATGCCGGTGCGGATACCCGTGGTAACCATTCTGAATTCCCTCCTTCTTGAGCGAGAGCCACTCGAACTCCTTGTTTCCCATGAGTCGCTTGTGCGAAAGTGAGCGCCCCCTTAGCGGAGTGTGCCGCAACTCACGCGGAAGGAAATCGCTCAGTGCAATCCCCTTACCCCCCACGCCCCCCGTACCCGCCGCGTCCCGGAGCGGCCCAGGCCGACTCGGACCGTGATCTCCTCGCCCGGCTCGGCCCGTCCGGCACCGGCGCCGACGGTGTTCCGCTGCTGCTGGCGCGGCACTGGCGGGCCGCCCACGAGTACGCCGTGATCTGCCTGGCCACGGCCGGGAGTCCGGCCTCGATGGTGACCACCGCCGCCTTCCACCGAGTGCTCGGCGAACCGTCCGTCAGCGCCCTTCGCCCCCATCTCCTCATGGCCGTGCGCGACACGGTGAAGGAGTGGGCGGCCGACGAGAGAATTTCCGTCGTACTGCCGGAACTCCGCAAAACGACCGGAGCCCGCGGACTGCGCGCGGCGAGGTCCGTGACACCCGAAAGACGACGCCTCGCCGAGCGTGCGTTCCGGGCTCTTCCGGGCGCCTCGCAATGCATGTTGTGGCATACCGAGGTCGAGGCGGAGCCGATAACCGTACCGGCCGGTCTGCTGGGCGTCGACACCGTCACCGCTTCGGCCGCGCTGGAGCAGGCGCGCGAACAATTCCGTACCGCCTGTGTACGCGCCCACCACGAACTCGCGCCCACCCCGGAATGCCGCTTCTACAACCGCCTCCTCGACGTCCCGATCCGCCGGGGCGGCTCCCTGCTGCCCGATGTCCAGCGGCACCTGACGGAGTGCCGCTACTGCCGGCACGCCGCCGAACAGCTCAGCCACTTCGAGGGCGGCCTGGCGGAACTGCTCGCCGAGACGGTCCTCGGCTGGGGCGCCCGGCGCTACCTGGAGTCCCGCCCGGGGCGCACCGGCGAGCACACCGCGTCGGCCGCCCCCGCGCGCGGCGGACGCCACCGCCCCGCCCCCGCACGGCAGTTCGTCACTGTCCGCGGGCGCACGAAGGCCGTCGTGGGCGTCGGTCTGACCTCCCTCGCGCTGCTCGCGACCGTGCTGGTGAGCAAGGGCTGGTCCGATGACAACGGTGTCCCCGACCCGCACGCCACCTGGGGCGCGCCGAGCGCCGTGACCGGGTCGGCGACATCCGGCGGGACCTCGGCCGCCGCCGCGAGCCGCTCCGTCGAACTCGGCCACGGACGGCTGCGCAACCTCGGCACCGGGCTCTGCCTCGACGTCCAGGGCGGGGTGCCCCGGCCTGGCGGGGCGACCGTGCTCGCGGGGTGCTCGGCCGCCGGGTCACAGCAGTGGTCGTACCAGAACGACGGACTGCTCCGCAGCTCCGCCGATCCCGCGCTCTGCCTCGACGCCGACGCCGACGGGGGCGCGGTCGGGCTCGCCGACTGCCTCGTGCACGGCGGCGAGGTGCGCCACGACCTCACGGTCCACGGCGAACTCCTGCTCCGCGGCGACGAGGAGCGGGTCGTGGCGCCCGGTGACGGCGAGGAGGTGACCGTCGCCGAGCGGGACGGCTCGGCGGACCAGCGCTGGCGCTTCGAACCCGGGGAGGCCGGCACGAGGAAGAAGGCGGAGACGCCCGCTCCCGAACCCGGGGAACAGGAACCGTACGAGACACGGATCGCGCAGGTCGACAGTCGTACAGAGCCCGAACCCGCCACGCGGCCGGACCCGTTGGCCGAGGCCGCCTCCCTGCCAGCCCGAACGCTGGACACGGTCGCCACGGCCACCGCTCCGCTCTTCTGCTGAGGCTCGGGGCCACCCCCCGCCGGGGTGGCCCCTCTTTGTTCATGTCATTGACACGAGTCACCTCCGGTCCTAGGTTTCCGACGCGCCGGTGGCGTTTCTCACGGGGTGTCAAGTCGAACTGACGCATAGTGCGTTCAGAGGGCGAACGCATCCGGGGGGCCGCCGCGCGACCGCGGTTCACATCGTCGTGCCCGCACACCGAAGGAGTGACGGCTGCCATGACCGACACTGTTTCCCGGCGATCCGCCCTGCGGCTGGTGGGCGGCGCCATCGCCGTCGCCGCCGCGGCGACCGGTGGCATCGCCCCACCCGCCGCCCACGCCCAGGCCAGACCCGAGCCGAGCGCCGGCCGGCGCGTCGAAGGTCTCCTCGGCAAACTCACCCTCGACGAGAAGATCTCCCTGCTGCACGGCGCCACCGACCCCACCCCGCTCGGCCAGGCGGGCTACCTCCCCGGCGTGCCACGCCTCGGCATCCCGCCCCTGCGCCTGGCCGACGGCCCGGCCGGCGTCCGCGTCACCGCACACGCCACCGCCCTGCCCGCCCCCGTCCTGCTGGCCTCCGCCTTCGACCCCGAACTGGCCCGCCGCTACGGCCGGGTCATCGGCCACGAGGGCCGCGCCCTCGGCCAGGACGTGCTGCTCTCCCCGATGGTCAACCTCATCCGCACCCCCTACGCCGGGCGCAACTTCGAGACCTTCGGCGAGGACCCGCTGCTCGCCTCCGACCTCGTCGCCGCCGAGATCGAGGGCGTCCAGAGCCAGGGGCTCGTCGCCACCGTCAAGCACTTCGCCCTGAACAACCAGGAGAAGGACCGCGACTCCGTCGACGTGCGCGTCGACGAGCAGACGATGCACGAGGTCGAACTGCGCGGCTTCGAGGCCGCCGTCGGCGCCGGCGCGGGCGCGGTGATGGGCGCCTACAACATGGTCAACGGCACCTACGCCTGCGAGAACGAGTACCTCCTCACCGACGTCCTGCGCGACCGGTGGGGCTTCGAGGGCCTGGTGATGACCGACTGGTTCGCCGCGCACAGCACCCAGAAGGCCCTCACCGCGGGCCTGGACCTGGAGATGCCGGACGGCACCCACTTCGGCGCGGCGCTGAAGCGGGCGGTGCGCGGCGGCAGAGTGTCCGAGCGGTACGTCGACCGGGCCGTACGCCGGATCCTGTCCGTGATGGACCGCTTCGGCCTCCTCGACGGCAGCCCGCCGCCACGACCCGAGCGCGACGCCCGCGCCGGTGCCGCCGTGGCTCTGGAGGTCGCCAAGGCGGGCGCCACGCTGCTGCGCAACAAACGCGCCACTCTGCCCCTGACCGGCGGCGGCATCGCCGTGATCGGCCAGACCGCCGCACTGCCCTTCGTCAGCGGCGGCGGCAGCGCCCATGTCGTCCCCGACCACGCCGAGAGCCCCCTCGACGCCATCCGCGCCCGTGCCGACGACGTCTCCTACGCGCTGGGCGAGGACGTCTTCGGCAAGCCCGTCCCCGCCTCGGTCCTCAGCCCGGCCTTCGACAGCGAGGGTCTGCGGGTCGAACCGGGGCAGACCTGGTCCTACGACGGCACGCTCACCGTCGACGCGGACGACGAGTGGACCTTCGTCATCCACTACTCCGGCGCCCCGACGATCCGCCCGAAGGTCCTCCTCGACGGCGTGGAGCTCTTCCCGCTCGTGCCGGGCTGGGGCGAGTACTTCATGGGCGGTTACGTCACCACGGCTCCCGACGGACTGTCCGTGCGCCGCAAGTCGCTGACCCTGGCGCGGGGCGCGCACCGGCTGGAGATCACCGCGCGGGGCGGGGACACCGGCCAGACGTTCCGGCTGCGCAGGATCACCAGCGCGACCCGGGCGGACGACGTCGCCGAGGCCGTACGGGCCGCGCGCGGCGCCCGCCATGTCGTCCTGTTCGCCTACGAGGACGCGACCGAGGGCCAGGACCGCACCACGATCGCCCTGCCCGGCCACCAGGAGGATCTGATCGACGCCGTGGCCTCGGCCAACGCGCGCCTGACCGTCGTCCTCAACACCTCGTCCGCGACCGCGATGCCCTGGCTGAACCGCACCGGGGCCGTGCTCCAGATGTACTACCCGGGCCAGGAGGGCGCGGCCGCCACCGCCGCCGTCCTGTTCGGCGACTGCGATCCCGGCGGCAGGCTCACCCAGACCTTCCCGGTCGACGACGACCACCACCCCGTCGCCGGAGACCCGCGCCGCTACCCGGGAGTCGACGGCACCGAGGTCTACTCCGAGGGCATCCACGCCGGACACCGCTGGTACGACCTCACGGGAGAACACCCGCTGTTCCCCTTCGGGCACGGGCTGTCCTACACCACCTTCGGCTACGAGAACCTCTCGGCACGCAGGCACCGGCACGGCCTCGACGTGCGCTTCACGGTCCGCAACACCGGCCGGCGGGCGGGGATCGCGGTGCCGCAGGTGTACGTGGGCCCCTCGCCCGACCTGGAACTCGAGCAGGCGGTAAGGGTGTTGGGCGGCTACCGACGGCTGCGGCTGCGCGCGGGGGAGCGGCGCGAGGTCACCGTGCGCGTCACGGAGCGCACCTTGTCGTCCTGGGATCCGGACCGCCACGGATGGGTGCTGGGCACCGGGCGGCGAACTGTATGGGCTGGGGCGTCCGCGGGCGATCTGCGGGCGCGTACGAGTGTGGAGGTGACGCGTTGATACGGCGTGCTCTGACAACGGTGGCGGTCCTCGCGGCGGCGGTGGCCTCGCCCTCGCCCGCCCAGGCCGCCGCGGATCCGGTCGTCCGAACCGAGGCGGGCCTGGTGCGTGGTGAAAGCACCGCCGAGGGACGGCAGTTCCTCGGCATACCTTTCGCCGACGCGGCCCGCTGGAAGGAGCCGAGCCCGGTCCGCCCCTGGCAAGGAGTGCTGGACGCAAGGGACTTCGGCAACAAGTGTGTGCAGGGCGCGAGTTGGGACCCCGGCTACGAGCAGCCCAGCCTCACCGAGGACTGCCTCGACCTCAATGTGTACGTGCCCGAGGGAGCGGGCCGGCGCGCGGTGCTGGTGTGGTTCCACGGCGGCGGGCTCACCGCCGGGGCGGGGCAGGACGTCGTCCCCGACACCTTCGCCCGGCAGACCGGAACGGTCGTCGTGACCGTGAACTACCGGCTCGGAGCGATGGGCTTCCTCGCCACGGCCGGACTCGACGACGAGGCGGGCGACGGCGTCTCCGGCAACTACGGCATGCTCGACCAGCAGGCCGCGCTGCGCTGGGTGCGCGCCAACATCGGCCGCTTCGGCGGCGATCCGGGCCGGGTCACCATCGCGGGCGAGTCCGCGGGCGGCCGCTCGGTCTGCACCCAGCTCGCCTCACCCACCGCCCGGGGACTGTTCCGCGCCGGGATCATCCAGAGCGGCGCCTACGACGACTGCGCGGCCCGGCCCCGCGGCACGGCGGTGGCCCAGGGCGCCGCCTTCGCCGAGAAGCTCGGCTGTACGACGGTGGCGTGTCTGCGCGGCAAGACTCCCGCCGAGATCCTGGCCGCTCAGGGCGGCTTCGACTGGGGTCCGGTGACCGGCGGCGCCTTCCTGCCGGCGCAGCCGGCGGAGGCGTTCGGGAAGGGCGCCGCCAAGGGGGTGCCGGTGCTGAACGGCGCCAACCAGGACGAGGGGCGGCTGTTCGCCTTCGGCCAGTTCGACGGGGCGGGGGGACCGCTGACGGCCGAGCGGTATCCGTCTGTGATGCGGGGCGCCTTCGGCGAGGAGGCCCTCGCCCGCTATCCCCTCTCCGCGCACCCCTCCCCGACGATCGCCTACGGCACCGCCTTCGGCGACATGCTGTTCGCCTGCCCGGCGTTGCGGCTCGACGGCACACTGGCCGGACGCGGCCCGGTGTACACGTACGAGTTCGCCGACCGCACCTCCCCGCCCTTCGCCTCATTGCGCGACCTCGGTACCGACTTCGACTTCGGCGCGACCCATGTGAACGAGGTGCAGTACCTCTTCAAGCACTTCGGCCTGAAGAGCCCGCTCAACGCCGAGCAGAAGGCGCTGGCCCGGCAGATGGTCCAGTACTGGGGCTCCTTCGTGCGCACCGGCGTGCCCCGCGCCGGCGGACAGCCCGCCATGCCGGAGGGCGGTCCGGAGCGGGTGCTGTCGCTGCGGACCGCGTCGGCGGGCGGCAACGCTGCGAGCAGGGCCGTGTACCGGGACCACCAGTGCGATCTGTGGGACGCCTCGCTGTCACCGTGAGCAGGTAGGCTGCCCCGGCGCGCGCTCGTGGACGAGCGCGCGCCGGGAACAGGCCCAGCACTGAGAGGAAGCGGCGTTGCACGTCCAGGAATGGCTCGAAACGGTGCCCCCGCTCGCCATCTATCTGCTGGTGGGCCTGGTCATCGGACTGGAGAGCCTGGGCATCCCACTGCCCGGCGAGATCATCCTGGTCTCGTCCGCGCTGCTCGCCTCCCAGCACGGTGAGATCGACCCCGTGATCCTCGGCGCCTGCGCCACCACGGGCGCCATCGTCGGCGACTCCATCGGCTACGCCATCGGCCGCAAGGGCGGACGCCCGCTGCTGGCCTGGCTGGGCGGGAAGTTCCCCAGGCACTTCAGCGAGGCGCACATCGCCACCGCGGAGCGCTCCTTCCAGAAGTGGGGCATGTGGGCGGTCTTCTTCGGCCGCTTCGTCGCCCTCCTGCGCATCTTCGCCGGCCCCCTCGCGGGCGTCCTGCACATGCCGTACTGGAAGTTCCTCACGGCCAACGTCCTCGGCGGCATCCTCTGGGCGGGCGGCACGACGGCGGTCATCTACTACGTCGGCGTGGTCGCCGAGTCCTGGCTGAAGCGCTTCTCGTGGCTGGGCCTGGTGGCGGCGGTCCTGATCGGCCTGACGTCGTTCCTGATCGTGCGGAGCAAGGCGAAGAAGGCGCAGAGGGCGCAGCCGGAGGGGGAACTGGTGGGCGCCGGGGAGTGAGGCCTGTCTAGGGGCGCTCGTGTTCCTGCCGATGCGCCCCGGCCAGCTCCGCGTACATGGTCCCGTTCAGCGTGATCCCCTGACGCTCCTCCTCCGACAGCTCCCGCCGGACCTTCGCGGGTACCCCGGCCACGAGTGACCCCGGCGGTACGACCATCCCCTGCGGCACGAGCGCCTGCGCCGCGACGAGCGACCCCGCCCCGATCACCGCGCCGTTCAGCACGGTCGCCCCCATCCCGATGAGGCAGTCGTCCTCGACGGTCGCTCCGTGCACGACCGCGTTGTGCCCGATGGAAACACGTTCCCCCACGCTCACCGGAAATCCGGGATCCGCGTGCAGCGTGCAGTTGTCCTGCACGTTGCTGCTCGCCCCGACGGAGATCCGCTCCACGTCTCCACGGAGCACGGCCCCGTACCAGACGCTCGCGCCCTCCCGCAGCGTCACGTCCCCGATCACCGAGGCCGTGGGCGCCACGAAGACGTCCTCCGAGACCTTCGGCTCCCGCCCGCCGATACCCTTGATCATCATCGCCTCCTGATCACGTGATACACGGCACCGTACGCCACCTGTTGGGGCGAAGATCACAGCCCCTCGGCGGTATTCGGGCTCCGGACGCTCAGTACGGTGAACGCGTGCCGAAGAGCAAGAACACGTTCTCGTCCTGGAGACGCCGAGTGGCGCAGCGCGCCGTCCACGCGAGTTGGGCCTGGGTGCAGCGCACCGGCTCGGTCACCGCCGAGCGCCCCGGCCGTTTCCGCTTCGGCTCGATGGGCGAGGCCACCCGCCTGGCCTTCCCGCTCGGCACCGTCTTCGGAGAGCCCTGGATCCATCTGGGCTCCCACTGCATCGTCGGCGAGCAGGTCACGCTGACGGCGGGCCTGATGCCCGACCTCGACCTCGGCCCCGAGCCGATCCTGCGCATCGGCGACGGAGTGGTCCTCGGCCGCGGCAGCCATGTCATCGCCGACACCACGGTCACGATCGGCAGCGACTGCTACTTCGGTCCGTACGTCTATGTCACCTCGACGAACCACTCGTACGACGACCCGCACGAGCCCATCGGCAAGCAGTGGCCGCGGATGGAGCCGGTGTCGATCGGCCCGGGGTGCTGGATCGGCACCGGAGCGGTGATCCTGCCGGGCGCGCGGATCGGCCGGAACGTGGTCGTGGCGGCCGGTGCCGTGGTCCGCGGCGTGGTTCCCGACCACGCCGTGGTGGCGGGCGCGCCCGCCCGGGTCGTACGGCGCTGGACACCCGCCGACGGCTGGCAGCCCCCGCTCCGGACGCCCGCACCGGTCCCGATACCGGACGGCGTGACCTCGGACCAGCTCGCCGCGCTGGCGGACCTGGACGAGGAGTCGGTGGAACGACTGGCCCAGCTGGAGGCGGAGGCCTGAGGGGGCTGGTGGCCGGGAGGAGGCAGCGGCCTGGGTCGGCGGAGGCTGTCGGGGGCGGGGGTCTGAGGCGGCTGGTGGTCGGGTGGAGGCAGCGGGCCTCGGTCGGCGGGTCGCGGCCGGGGGCGGGGGCGAGGGCTGAGCCTGCCGGTGGTCGGGAGCAGCCCGGGCCCGAGGCGGCCGGTGGTCCGGAGGGGCGAGGACTGAGCTTGCCGGTGGTCAGGAGGCCCGGGCACCGGTGGCCGCCGGAGGGCTGGGTCAGCCCGTGGCCAGGAGGAGGGTGCCCGCGAGGGCCAGGCCCGCGCCGGCCGCCTGAATGGCCCGGAGCCGTTCGCGGAGCAGTCCGTACGCGGCCAGCGCCGTAACCACGGGGTACAGGGAGGCGAGCACGGCGGCGACCGTCACCGGGCCGGTCTGCGCGGCGATGGAGTACGTGCCGTTCGCGGCGACGTCCGCGAGGCCGACGAAGCCGAGGGCGGGCAGCGAGCGCCAGGGGAAGCCCTCGGCGGGGAGGGCGGCGGAGCCGCGCCGCACCGAGATGTACAGGGCCGTGCCGCCCGCCATGACATTGGTGACCCGCTGCACGAACAGGGCGAGGAACAACCCCGTGAGCGAGCTCGACGCCTCGGCGATCAGCGCCATCACCGCGCCGAAACCGAACGCCGCGACGAGCGTGAGCAGGACCGCCTGCCGCTGCACCGGCGCGCCCCGGAACTGCGGCCCGCCCGCCAGGACGACCCCCGCGACGGCCACCACGATGCCGGCGAACTGCATCAGTCCGGGCCGCTCGCCCAGGACGAGGCCGACGCCCACCGGAACCGCGACGCCCAGGGATCCCAAGGGCGACACGACACCCATCGGGCCCAGGGCCAGGGCCTTGTAGAAGGCCAGCATGGCCACCGGGCCCACCAGTCCCGCCGCCACGGCGAACCAGAGCTGCGGTCCGGCCTCGCTCCAGCCCCCGGTCGCCAGCACGATCGCGCCGAGCACGGCCACCGCGATCGACTGGGAGATGACCACCACGGTGAGCGCGGGCGTGCGCTTGCTGAGCAGGCCTCCGCCGAAGTCGGCCAGCCCCCACAGGACGCTGGTGGCCAGGGCGAAGAATGCTGTCACGGGTCGCCTCGCAGTACAGTTCGGTGAACGATCGGGTGCACCTCACCGTAGTTCAATAAAATCAACTCTGTCATCCAGAATATTGGACGGAATGTGTCGGACCTCGACCTGCTGACCCAGTCCCTGGCGCGCAACGTCAAGCGCTGGCGCACCGAGCGCGGTTTCACCCTGGACACGCTCGCCGCCCGCGCCGGGGTCAGCCGCGGCATGCTGATCCAGATCGAGCAGGCCCGCACCAACCCCAGCCTGGGCACGGTCGTGAAGATCGGGGACGCGCTCGGGGTCAGCATTCCCACCCTCCTCGACTACGAGCAGGGACCGAAGGTGCGCGTCGTCCCGGCCGACCAGGTCGTACGGCTGTGGCACACCGACGCCGGCAGCTACAGCCGCCTCCTCGTCGGCACCGAGGCCCCGGGACCGCTGGAGATGTGGAACTGGCGGCTGATGCCCGGCGAGAGCAGCGCGTCCGACCCGCACCCCACCGGCACCGTCGAACTCCTCCATGTCACCGCCGGGGAGCTGACGCTGACCGTCGACGGCGTGGAGCACCGCGTCCCGGCGGGCGCCAGCGCCTACTTCGAGGCGAGCGCCGCGCACATGTACGGCAACGACGGGGACGTCCCCGCCGAGTTGGTGCTGGTCGTCTCCGTCCCGCCCGTGCGCTGAGGTCCGCCGCGCGCTTGCTACCGTGCGGCCATGCGCGCACCCATCGGACACTTCGACCGGGCCACCCCCGCCCCCGACTGCCTCGACGAGCTGACCGCCCCGGTCGCCGCCGCCGTACGCGACTGGAACGGCAGCGTCCCCGCCGACCAGATCGTCTACGTCGACACCGACCCGCAGTGGGCCGACACCGCCGTCTTCGTCGAGCACTACGGCCGCGAACTGCTGGAACAGTCGGCGAACTGCGTGGTGGTCGCCGGCAAGCGCGGCGGCGAGACCACGCTCGCCGCCTGTGTCGTGCTCTCCACCACCCGCGTCGACGTCAACGGCGCGGTCCGCCGCCAACTGGGCGCCCGCAAGGCCTCGTTCGCCGCGATGGACACCGCGACCGGCGAGACCGGCATGGAGTACGGCGGCATCACCCCGATCGGACTGCCCGCGGACTGGCCGGTGCTGGTGGACTCCGCGGTCGTGGACCTGCCGTACGTCCTGGTCGGCAGCGGCCGTCGGCGCGGCAAGCTGCTGGTGCCGGGGAAGGCTTTCGCCGAGCTGCCCGGTGCCGTCGTCCTGGACGGGCTCGGGCTCGCCTGAGACCGCGCTCGCCGCCTGCTACGGACTAGTAGTCGGCGTTCACGCCGAGGTACTGCTCCGCGAACGCCAGGCCCGCCGAACGGGAGCCGAAGAGGCGGCGCAGCCGGGCCAGGGTCGTGCCGGCGCGATGCGGATCGCCCGAGGAGGTGCCGTGGTACACCTCCGACAGCCACTGGGAGAACTCCTGGTAGTCCCAGACCCGGCCCAGGCAGGCCTGTGAGTAGCCGTCGAGGCCAGTGGTGTCGCCCTTGGTGAGGAACGCGACCAGGGCGTCACCGAGCAGGAAGGCGTCGTGCAGGGCGAGGTTCATGCCCTTCGCGGCGATCGGCGCGGTGAGGTGGGCGGCGTCCCCGGCCAGGAAGAGCCGCCCGAAGACCATGGGCTCGACGACGTAACTGTGCATGTCCAGCACGCGCTTCTCGATCAGCCGCCCCTCGGTCAGACGGGGCGCCCCGGCCGCGCCGAGCCGCTCCTGGAGCTCGGACCAGACCCTCTCGTGGGACCAGTTGTCCGGGTCGTCGCCCGGCGGGCACTCCAGGTAGTAGCGGGTCACCTCGGGGCTGCGCGCCATGTGCCCGGCGAAACCGCGCGGATGCATGCCGAACACCACACAGTCGTTGGACGGGGGCGCCTCGGCGAGCAGCGCCAGCCAGCCGACGCCGTAGTCGTACCGCGACACATGCGCGCGCCCGGACGGCAGCGCGGTCCGCGACACCCCGCGCGCCCCGTCGCAGCCCGCGACGAAGTCGGCGCGCACGACGAGCCGTTGCCCGGACTCGGGGTCGGTGTACGACACCGAGGGCCGGTCCGATTCCGGATCGTGCAGCTCCACGTCCCGCACGCCGAAGCGGATGGCGCCGCCGCGGACGTCCGCGTACTCCCGGACGAGGTCCGTCACCAGCAACGGCTGCGGATAGACATAGTGGTGATGACCCGTCAGTTCGGCGTACTCGAACCGGTAGCGCTCTCCGGCGAACCGGAACTCGCACTCGTTGTGCACCTGCCCGTGTGCCAGCAAGTTGCCCGCGAGGCCGCGCTGTTCGAGCCCGCGTACGGCCCACTCCTCCAGGACGCCGGCCCTGGGCCGCCGCTCGATGAACTCACGGCTCTCGGTCTCCAGGACCAGACAGTCGACGGACGCGGCCCGCAGGATGTTCCCGACGGTGAGCCCGGCGGGTCCGGCGCCGACTATGACGACCGGAAAGCGCTGTGCGGCAACGGAGTTGGGGTGGGGGGCGGTGGAAGTCACCCCAGCATTATGGTCGTACCGGATGTCAGGCGTCGGCCGCGCAGCGGAACCCCGCGTGACCGCTGGAGCTGTCCGGGGTGTTGGCGCTGCGGGCGGCGACCCGGTACCGGTTGCAGTAGGAGGCGTGGCACATGTGGGAACCACCGCGGATCACCTTGGCGGTGCCCTCGGCCGGGCCGGTGGGGTCGACGGCCCGCCGATGGTCCGTGGACCACCAGTCCGCGCACCACTCCCACACATTGCCCGCCATGTTGTGGAGCCCGTACCCGTTGGGCTCGAAGGCGTCCACGGGGGCGGTGCCCCGGTAGCCGTCGGCGGCGGTGTTCTTGGTGGGGAAGGTGCCGCGCCAGATGTTGCAGCGGTAGGTGCCGTCGGGGTCGAGGTCGTCGCCCCAGGGGTAGCGCTTCCGCTCCAGGCCGCCACGGGCCGCGTACTCCCACTCGGCCTCCGTCGGCAGCCGCTTGCCCGCCCAGGCCGCGTAGGCGGCGGCGTCGTACCAGGACACATGGACCACCGGGTGGTCACCGCGTCCGGCGAGATCGCTGCCCGGGCCCTCCGGCCGGTCCCAGGCCGCACCCGCGACCGCGCACCACCAGGGCGTCCGCTCGGGCCGCGGGGCGCCCCGGCGCAGGGCGGCGGGCAGGAACCCGGCGAAGACGTACGACCAGTCCAGGCGCTCGGCGTCGGTGAGATGGCCGGTGTCGGCGACGAACGCGGCGAAGGCGTCGTTGGTCACCGCGCGGGTGTCCATGCGGAAGGAGCTCAGCCGCACGGGTCGTACCGGGCCCTCGCCGTCGTCCGGGAACCCCTCGCTGTCCTCCGCCCCCATGAGGAACTCGCCGCCGGGGAGCAGGACCATGCCGTCAGTGGAGAGGGTGCCCGTGGCGACCGGCGCCCGGGAACCCAGGGCGACGGGCTGCCGCCCGGCCGAGCCGGTCCCGGACGAGGGCATGCAGCAGCGGGCGGGCGACTGGGGCTCGGGCATCGGTTCTTCCTCGCGGACGGGTGACGGCTGTGCACCCCTGTCTACGCCATGTCGCTGTACGCCATCTCGCCGTGCGTCACCGCAGCAGCGGGATCTCGATGGCCGGGCAGCGGTCCATGACCATGTCCAGGCCGGCCGCCCGCGTCCGGTCGTAGGCGGCCTCGTCGATCACGTCGAGCTGGAACCAGACCGCCTTGGCGCCCTTGGCGACGGCCTCGTCCGCGACCGGCCCGGCCAGCTCGCTGTTGACGAAGACATCGACGACGTCCACGTCGAAGGGGATGTCCGCGAGGGAGGCGTAGCCCTGCTCGCCGTGCACGGTCTCCGCCTTGGGGTGCACCGGCACCACACGCTTGCCGTAGCGCTGGAGCACCTGGGCGACGCCGTAGGCCGCGCGCCTCTGGTTCGACGACAGACCCACCACGGCCCAGGTGTCGCCGAGCTCGGTGAGGATCTTGCGGATCGTCGCTTCGTCGCCGTACACCAGGGGCCTCCTCGACCTCGTGCCATGCCTTGCCCAGCTCAACGGCCAAGGGCGCCCGGAGATTCCCGGGCCTCGCGTGGTAGCTTGCCGAGGCCAGTCGAACCCATGCTCATGGGTCAGGGAATCCGGTGCGAATCCGGAGCTGACGCGCAGCGGTGAGGGTGACGGGCGGGGCCTCGGCCACTGGACGGTGTGACAGCCGTCTGGGAAGGCGCCCCGACCGGACGACCCCGAGTCCGAAGACCTGCTGGCGGCCCCCGCGGTCGAACGGACGGCGGGGGAGCACCGTACGGACGGGCTCCGCGTTCGAGCCCTCGACGACTGAGGAACCGCACCCGTGCCCATCGCACGTCTCACCCGCCCCGCCGCCCTGCTCACGGCCGCCGGACTGCTCCTGACCGGCTGCGCGGACAACACCCCGGCCGACGACGCCAAAGCCGCCGTCACCCTCGACAACTGCGGCCACGCCGTACGCGTCGCGCACCCGCCCCGGCACGCCGTCTCCCTGAACCAGGGCAGCACCGAGATCCTGCTCTCCCTCGGCCTCGCCGACCGCCTCGCGGGGACGGCGACCTGGACCGACCCGGTGATGAAGGGCCTGGAGAAGGCCAATGCCGACGTCCCGCGCATCGCCGAGAACAACCCCTCCTACGAACGTGTCCTGGCGGCCGAGCCCGACTTCGTCTCCGCCTCCTTCGTCTCCACCCTCGGCAAGGGCGGCGTCGCCGGCCGCGAGCAGTTCGAGAAGCTCGGCGTGCCGACCTACGTCTCCCCGTCCGACTGCGTCGGCAAGGACAACTCCGCGGGCGGCGACGGGGTACGGACCACCCCGCTGGCCATCGAGGACGTCTACGGCGAAGTCCGCGACCTGGCCGCCGTGTTCGGCGTGCAGCGGCGGGGCGAGGAACTGGTCGCCTCGCTGGAGAAGCGGATGGCGAAGGCCACTTCGGGCGTCGACGCCTCCGACGTCACCCTCCTGTACTGGTTCGCCAACGCCGAGTCGCCCTACATGGCGGGTTGTTGCGGTGCCCCCGGCATCATCACCCGCGCCCTCGGGGCGCGGAACGTCTTCGACGACACCCACGACGAATGGCCCCAGATCAACTGGGAGACCGTCGCGGACCGCGATCCCGACGTCCTGGTCATCGGCGATCTGACCCGCAAGTCGCAGACGGCCGAGTCGGCCGCCAAGAAGATCGCCTTCCTGGAGTCCAACCCCGTCACCAGGACCATGGACGCCGTCAAGCACAAGCGGTACGTCCTGCTCAGCGGCCAGGCCATGAACCCGACGATCCGCACGGTGGAGGGCGTGGAGCAGGTCGCCGCAGCGCTGCGCGAGTTCGGGCTCGCCAAGTGAGCCTCCGGCGAACGCTGCTGCTCGGCGGGGCCGGGTTCGTCGTGCTGTGCTGCTCCTTGGCCGTGGCGATCACCATCGGGCCCGCCGACATCCGGGTCGCAGACGTCTGGTCCACGGTTCTGTCCCATCTCGGCCTCGGCAGCTCGCGGTTGACGCCGATCCGCGACGGCATCGTCTGGCAGCTCCGGCTGCCGCGCACCCTCCTCGCGGCGGTGTGCGGCGCCGGGCTCGCCGTGTGCGGGGCGGTGATGCAGTCGTTGCTGCGCAACCCGCTCGCGGATCCCTTCGTGCTCGGCGTGTCCTCCGGCGCCTCGACCGGGGCGGTCGTGGTGGTCGTCCTCGGTGTGGGCGGGGGCGCGGTCCCGGTCTCCGCGGGGGCGTTCGTGGGCGCGCTGGTCTCCTTCGCGCTGGTGCTGCTGCTCAGCCACACCCTGGGCGGCACGACCGACCGGGTCGTCCTGGCGGGGGTCGCGGCCATGCAGCTCTTCTCCGCGCTCACCTCTTTCGTGGTGATGACCTCGGCCGACGCCGAGACCACGCGCGGGGTGCTGTTCTGGCTCCTCGGCTCGCTCGCGGGCGCGGGGTGGACCGACGTCTGGCTGTGCGGGGCCGTCCTCGCCGTGGCGCTCGTGGTCTGTCTGTCGTACGCCCGCACGCTCGACGCCTTCGCCTTCGGACAGGACGCCGCGGCATCCCTGGGGGTGTCGGTCGCCCGCACCCGGCTGGTCCTGCTGTGCGTCACGGCCCTGCTCACGGCCGCTCTGGTCAGCTCGGCGGGGGCCATCGGCTTCGTCGGCCTGGTCCTGCCCCACGCGGCCCGCGCGCTGGCCGGCCCCGGCCACACCCGGCTGCTGCCGCTGACCGCGCTGGTGGGCGCGGTGTTCCTGGTGTGGGTCGACACGCTGGCCCGTACCGTCCTCGATCCCCAGGAGGTGCCCGTGGGTGTCGTGACCTCGCTGATCGGGGTTCCGGCGTTCGTGGCGGTGCTGTATCGGACGGGGAAGGTGCGATGAGCGGGCGCCTTGACCGGACGGAGGGTGCGATGAGCGGGCGTTCGGACCTGACGGACAAGGGGGCGGCTGGCCTTTGCGCGGACCGGGTGAGCCGCCGGGCCGACGGTCGGCTCATCCTGGACGGGGTCACTCTGGCGCCCGCCCCCGGCACCACCGTAGGCCTCCTCGGGCCCAACGGCTCCGGCAAGTCCACGCTGCTGCGGCTGCTGGCCGGAGTGCTCGCGCCCTCGGCCGGTGTCGTCACCCTCGACGGCGATCCGCTCACGGGCCGGCCCCGCCGGGAGATCGCCCGCCGCCTCGCCGTGGTCGAGCAACAGGCGGACACGCAGGTCGAACTGACGGTCCTGGACGTCGTACGACTCGGCCGCCTGCCGCACCGACGGGCCTGGGCGCCCGCCTCCGCGCGGGACGAACGGGCCGTGCGGGCCGCCCTGGACCGCACCGGCCTCACCGGCCACGCCGACCAGTCCTGGCACACCCTCTCCGGCGGGGAACGCCAACGGGTGCAGATCGCCCGCGCGCTCGCCCAGGAACCCCGCGAACTGCTCCTCGACGAGCCCACCAACCACCTCGACATCCACCACCAGCTCGATCTGCTCACCCTCGTCACCGGCCTCCCGCTGACGGCCGTGATCGCCCTGCACGACCTCAATCTCGCCGCGATGTACTGCGACGAGGTCGTCGTCCTGCGGGCGGGGCGCGCGGTGGCGGCAGGGACCCCCGGTGACGTGCTGACCGAGGAGCTGATCGCCGAGGTCTACGGCGTCCGCGCCGCCGTGAGCCGGGAGGGCGCCGACCGCCGTCCGCACGTCCGGTTCCTCGGCACCGTGACCTGACCTGACCTGACCTGACCTGACCTGACCTGCCTGACCCGACCTGCCTGACCCGACCCGACCTGTCCGGAAACCGAGCCGCATGCTGCGCTCCGGCGCGCGCCCGCCTACGCTCGGGGAGTGCTGCGCATCATCGACGCCCGAACGGGCGAGCCCGTCGACGCCGCGCCCGCCCGGCGCGGCCTGACCCGGGTCGAGGCCCATGCGCCCGGTTTCGACACCGGCGCCCTGCGCGTGCTTCTCGTCACCGATCTCCTGGTGCGCGCCCTGGAGCTCGGCGGCACGCCGGTCTGGGCCGTGCTGCACGGCCAGGCAGATCCGGAGCTGCGCGCGAGCGCCGCCGCGCTGGGCATCCGGCCCCTGGAGGACAGCCGGGAGGCCGACCGCGGACTCGGTGAGAAACAGGTCATCCATGTCGTTCCGGAGGACGGGCCCGCCCCGGTCGGCGTCCGCGTCGCCGTTGCACCCGTGCACGCCTCGACTCCGGCCCCGCCGGCCGGAGCCGACCCCGTCGCCCTGCGGCTCGCCCTGCTGACCCCGCGCCGGGACCAGCCGGTCCGGCTGGACACGGCCGCCCTGAACGAGGCCCAGGACACCCTCGTACGCTGGCGGCGGGCGGTCGCCGACTGGGCACGGCACCCCTCACGGCCCATCCCCGACGACGTGCGCACGCAGTTGCGCGGCGCCTGGGAGGACGACCTGGACGTGCCCGGCGTACTGCGGCTGCTGACGCGGGTCGAGACCGCGCCCGACCTGGCGGACGGCGCCCGCTTCGAGACCTACGCCTACGCCGACCGCCTCCTCGGCCTCGACCTCGTCCGCGACCTGGGAGCACCGTCATGACGGCCCCCGCGGGGACGCTCCCCCTCGGTCGGCATGCCGAGTCGGGTGCTGTCGTGATCGCCCGCCTGGGGACGCTCTTCTTCGGGCGGCGTGCCGGGTTGGGTGCTGTCGTGACCGCCCGCGTGGGGACGCTCTTCTTCGGGCGGCGTGCCGGGTCGGGGGTGCTGTCGTGATCGCCCGCGCGGGGACCGGACCGCTGCGGCGGCTGGTCGTGCTGCGGCATGCCAAGTCGGCTTGGCCCGACGGGGTCGCCGACCACCGTCGGCCGCTCGCCCCGCGCGGGCGGCGGGACGCTCCGGCCGCGGGGCGTGCGCTGGCCGAGGCCGACCTGCTGCCCGACCTCGCCCTGTGCTCGACCGCCGTACGCGCCCGGCAGACCTGGGAGCTGGCGTCCGCCGAGTGGGGCACCCCGCCGCCTGTGCGTTATGTGCCGCGGTTGTACGCGGCCGAGGTCCCGGATCTCCTCGACGCCGTGCACGAGACGCCGGCCGAGGTCGAGACACTGCTCCTGGTCGGGCACAACCCGGGCCTTGAGGACCTGGTGGTCGAGCTCGCCGGGGACAGCCTGGACGACGCGCTGGACCAGGTCCGGGTGAAGTTCCCCACCTCCGCCGTCGCCGTCCTGGCCTGGCGCGGCGCCGCCTGGAGCGCCCTGGCCCCCGGCACCGCGCTGCTGACCTGGTTCACCGTGCCCCGGGGCAAGAAGGGCTGACGGTCGGCTGTCATAGGGTGGCCGGATGCAGGACGAGTACCGCACAGTGGCCCGCGCGGGCGTGCACGAGACCGAGGTCAACCGCTCCCGCTTCCTGTGCGCCCTCGCCCCGGCGGCCACCGAGCAGGAGGCCCAGGACTTCATCGCGGCCGTCCGCAAGGAGCACGCCGACGCCACCCACAACTGCTTCGCCTACGTCATCGGCGCCGACGCCGCGATCCAGAAGGCGAGCGACGACGGCGAACCGGGCGGCACCGCGGGCGTCCCGATGCTCCAGATGCTGCTGCGCCGTGACATGCGGTACGTCGTCGCCGTCGTCACCCGCTACTACGGCGGCGTCAAGCTCGGCGCGGGCGGCCTCATCAGGGCGTACGGCGGAGCTGTCGGCGAGGCCCTGGACGGCCTGGGCACGATCACCCGCCGCCGCTTCCGGCTGGCCACCGTGACGGTCGACCACCAGCGTGCCGGGAAGATCCAGAACGATCTGCGCGCCACCGGACGCGAGGTGCGGGACGTCCGCTACGGCGAGGCCGTCACGATCGAGATCGGCCTGCCGGACGCCGACGTGGCCGCCTTCCGCGCCTGGCTGGCCGACATCACGGCCGGGACCGCCGGTTTCGAACTGGGCGGCGAGGCGTACGGCGACGCGTGAACTCCCGGCACATATGAACTTTCGGCCGAAAAGGGCATAACGCCCAATCCGTGGTGGGGTCATGACGGGCCGATACGGGAGTAACCGCCCGTGATGTCAGACCCGGCCGTTACTCTTCGGGGATCATGAGGCTCCTGCACACTTCCGACTGGCACCTGGGCCGGGCGTTCCACCGCGTGAACATGCTCGGCGCCCAGGCCGAGTTCATCGGCCACCTCGTCACCACCGTGCGCGAACACGCGGTGGACGCGGTGGTCGTGTCGGGAGACGTGTACGACCGCGCGGTGCCTCCGCTCGCCGCCGTCGAGCTCTTCGACGACGCCCTGCACCGCCTCGCCGACCTCGGGGTGCCCACCGTGATGATCTCCGGGAACCACGACTCGGCTCGTCGGCTCGGCGTCGGGGCGGGGCTCATCGACCGCGCCGGGATCCATCTGCGGACCGAGCCTTCGGCGTGCGGGACGCCCGTGGTGCTGGGCGACGCGCACGGCGACGTGGCCTTCTACGGTCTGCCGTATCTCGAACCGGCCCTGGTGAAGGACGAGTTCGGGGTGGACAAGCCCGGGCACGAGGCGGTGCTTGCCGCGGCCATGGAGCGGGTCCGCGCGGATCTCGCCGCGCGCGCGCGGGGGACCCGTTCCGTCGTCCTGGCCCACGCCTTCGTCACCGGCGGCGAGGCCAGCGACAGCGAGCGGGACATCACCGTCGGCGGGGTCGCCGCGGTGCCGTCCGGGGTCTTCGCCGGCGTCGACTACGCGGCCCTCGGGCATCTGCACGGCTGCCAGACCATCACCGAGCGCGTGCGCTACTCCGGCTCCCCGCTGGCGTACTCCTTCTCGGAGGCCGACCACAGGAAGAGCATGTGGCTGGTCGACCTGGACGCCGAGGGCGCCGTGACCGCCGAGCGGATCGACTGCCCCGCGCCGCGCGCGCTGGCCCGGATCCGGGGCGCCCTGGAGGACCTTCTCGCCGACCCCGACCTGACCCGGCACGAGGACGCCTGGGTCGAGGCGACGCTCACCGACTCGGTTCGCCCGTCCGATCCCATGGCCCGTCTCGCCGAGCGCTTCCCGCACACGCTGAGCCTCGTCTTCGACCCCGACCGGGCCCCGGACGACCCGGACGTGTCGTACGCACGGCGGCTGGCCGGGCGCAGCGACCAGCAGATCGCCGAGGACTTCGTCGCCCATGTGCGCGGCGCCGGTCCGGACGAGGACGAGCGGGGCGTGCTCCGGGACGCCTTCGACGCGGTCCGCGCGGACGCCGTGGTGCGGGAGGTGGCGCGATGAGGCTCCACCGGCTCGAACTCACCGCCTTCGGGCCCTTCGGTGACTCCCAGAGCGTCGACTTCGACGACCTGTCGGCGGCCGGGCTGTTCCTGCTGCACGGACCGACGGGCGCCGGAAAGACATCGGTCCTGGACGCCGTGTGCTACGCCCTCTACGGCGCGGTGCCCGGCGCTCGCCAGAACGGCCAGGGGCTGACCCTGCGCAGCGACCACGCGGCGGCGGGCACGCGCACGTCCGTCACCCTCGAACTGACCGTCGCCGGACGCCGGTTGGAGATCACCCGGCAGCCGCCGTGGGAGCGCCCCAAGAAGCGCGGCACGGGCACGACCCTGGACAAGGCGCAGACCTGGCTGCGCGAGTACGACGCCACGACCGGCGCCTGGAAGGACCTCAGCCGCTCCCACCAGGAAGTCGGCGAGGAGGTCACGCAACTGCTCGGCATGAGCCGGGAGCAGTTCTGCCAGGTCGTCCTGTTGCCCCAGGGCGACTTCGCGCGCTTCCTGCGGGCGGACGCCGAGGCGCGGGGCCGGCTGCTGGGCCGGCTCTTCGACACGCACCGCTTCGCCGAGGTGGAGAAGCGCCTGGCCGAACGGCGCCGGGCCGCCGAGGCCGAGGTGCGCGAGGGCGACGCCGCGCTGCTGGCCGACGCGCACCGCATGCAACAGGCGGCGGGCGGAGCCATGGAACTGCCCGAGCTGACACCGGGGGAACCCGGACTCGCCGAGGCAGTGCTGAGCGCCGCCGCCGTGGCCCGCAGCACAGCGCGCGAGGAACTGGCCGTCGCCCACTGCGGCCTCGCCGCCGCCGAGTCCGCCCAGGCCGCGGCGGAGCGCGCCCTGGCCGACGTACGCGAGACCGCGCGGTTGCAGCGCCGGTTCGCCGAGGCGGGGGAGCGGGCGCGGCTCCTTCAGGAGCGGGCCGACGGGCACCGGGAGGCGCAGGCGCGCATGGAGCGGGCCCGCAAGGCCGAGGCGGTGGCCCCGGCGCTGGAGCTGCGGGACGCGGCCGAGGCGGAACACCGGCGGGCGGCTGCCGCACGGACCCGCGCGGGCGCGCTGCTGCCGGACACCTTCGCCGACGCCGGTGCCGCCGGGCTCGCGGCCGCCGCGCGCCGGGCCGCCGAGGAATTGGGCGGCCTGGAGTCGGCCCGCCGGGCCGAGCAGCGGCTGGCCGAACTGGTCGAGGAGCGTGCCGGCCTCGACCGGCAGGAGCGCGCCGACGACGACGTCCTCCAGGAGGCCGAGGCCTGGCTCGCGGGCTGGGAGGCGACCCGCGCGGGGCTGCAAAGCCGTATCGACACCGCCCAGGAGGCCGCCACCCGCGCCGAACAGCTCGGCGTCCAGCGGGAACCCGCCGCCGGACGGCTCAACGCGGCCCGGTTGCGGGATCAGTTGGCCGGGGACACCGACACCGCCGCCGACCGGGTCCGTCGTGCCCAGGAGGAGACGCTGACGGCCAAGGCGCACTGGCTGGAGGTCAAGGAGCGCCGCCTGAACGGCATCGCGGCCGAACTCGCGGCCCAGCTCACCGAGGGCGAGCCCTGTGCCGTCTGCGGCGCCACCGAACACCCCGCGCCCGCCCGCAAGGACGCCGGACACGTCGACCGGGAGGCCGAGGAGCAGGCACTCGCCGATTTCCAGGCCGCGGAGGAACGCCAGGCCGAGCGGGAGCGGCACCTCGGCACCGCCCGGGAGGCGCTGGCCGCCGCCACCGCGGAGGCCGGGGACACGCCCACCGAACAACTCGCGGACCAGCTAGCGGAGTTGGAGCGGCTCTTCGCCGAGGCCCGCCGCACCGCCTCCGCGCTCCACCCCGCGCACGAGGAGCTGCGCCGCGCCGAGCAGGAGCACGAGCGGCGCGTCACCGCCCGCCAGCAGGCGGAGGTCAGGACCGCCGCACGGGTGGGCCACCGGGACCGCCTGGACCAGGAACGGACGGCCCTGGAAGCGGAGTTGGCCGAGGCGCGCGGCTCCATGGACAGCGTGGCCGCCCGGGCCGCCCAACTGGAGCGCCGGGTCGCGCTGCTCACGGACGCCGCCGACAGCGCCCGGGCCGCGGAGGAGAGCGCGCGGCGGCTCAAGGACGCCGACGCGCGCCTCGCCGACGCCGCGTTCCGCGCCGGGTTCGAGACACCGCAGGCCGCCGCCGACGCCCTGCTGGACGACACCGCCCATCGCGAACTCCAACGTCGCCTGGACGCCTGGCAGTCCGAGGAGGCCGCGGTACGAGCGGTCCTCGCCGAGACCGACACCGCGGCCGCCGCCCAGCGCCCGCCCGCCGACCCGCACGCTGCGGAACAGGCCGCCGCCGAGGCGGGCCGACGACTGCGCGAGGCCGCCTCCGCGTGCGACGCGGCCGCCCGCCGCTGCACCGAACTGGACCGCCTCTCCGTCCGCTCGGCGGCGGGGGTACGGCGGCTCGCGCCCCTGCGCGCGCGGTACGACCGGGTGGCCCGGATGGCCGCGCTGACCGCGGGAACCTCGGCGGACAACGAACACAGGATGCGGTTGGAGTCGTACGTCCTCGCCGCCCGCCTCGAACAGGTCGCCGCCGCCGCGACCGTACGGCTGCGGCGCATGTCGTCGGGGCGCTACACCCTCGTCCACTCCGACGACCGCGCGGGGCGCGGGCGGAGCGGTCTGGGGCTGCATGTCGTGGACGCCTGGACCGGGCGCGAGCGGGACACGGCGACCCTGTCCGGCGGCGAGACCTTCTTCGCCTCGCTCGCCCTGGCCCTCGGCCTCGCGGACGTCGTCACCGACGAGGCGGGCGGGGTCCGGCTGGACACCCTCTTCATCGACGAGGGCTTCGGCAGCCTCGACGACCAGACCCTCGACGAGGTCCTAGACGTCCTCGACTCCCTCCGGGAACGCGACCGCAGCGTCGGCATCGTCAGCCATGTCGCCGATCTGCGCCGGCGCGTCCACGCTCAGCTGGAGGTCGTGAAGGGACGCACGGGGTCGACGTTGCGGCAGCGGGGGATCGGCTGAGGCTCACCGCCCCAGGGGGCGGCGCGGCAGCGGCGAGGAGTAGACGACCGAGGTGGTCACCGAGCCCAGCGCGCCGATCTTGCCCGAGACCTCCTCGAGGTGGCGCATCGAGCGCGCGGCGACCTTGATCACGAAGCAGTCGTCGCCCGTGACATGGTGCGCCTCCAGGATCTCCGGGGTCGCGGCGACCAGGTCGTGGAACGGCTTGTAGTTGCCGTTCGGGTAGCGCAGCCGGACGAACGCCAGGATCGGCATCCCCAGCCGCTCCGGGGCCACGACGGCGGAGTACCCCTGGATGACGCCCGCCTCCTCCAGCCTGCGCACCCGCTCGGTGACCGCGCTCGCGGACATCGACACGGCCCGTGCCAGCTCGGCGAAACTGGCCCGGCCCTCGCGCTGGAGGACATCGAGGATGCGCCAGTCGGTGGCGTCCGGCGAATACGTGGTCATGAGCCGAGCTAACAGGGGATTCAACGGCTGATCAAGAGGAGTGCCGGGGATCACCCCTTCAAGGAGTTGATCTTCAAGACGTAGATTTCCGGTCATAGGGAACCGCCACAGAGAGGCCAGACCATGAGCAGCGTCACCACCGCCGTCAACCCCGTCCTGCGCGTGGCCCCCGCCGCCCCGGCCGCGGCCGCCGCCTACTTCCGCGCCAGCCTGGCCTTCCACGCCGATGTGTCCGACGTGGCCGCCGCGCTCGCCGCCGACGGCGACCCCGGGTTCGTCGTCGTGGACTCCCGGTCCACCGCCTCCTGGGACCAGGGGCACATCCCCGGCGCGATCCACCTGCCGACCGCGCTCATCCCCGAGCAGGCCGAGCAGCTCCTCGACAAGTCCGTGCCCGTCGTCACCTACTGCTGGGGCCCCGGCTGCAACGGCGCCACCCGCGCGGCCCTCGCCCTCGCCGAACTCGGCTACCAGGTCAAGGAGATGCTCGGCGGCTTCGAGTACTGGGCCCGCGAGGGCTTCGCGTACGAGACCTGGGAGGGCCCCGCCGGCCGTACCGCCGACCCGCTGACGGCACCGGTGGACAGCGAGGACTGCGGCTGCTGAGGCTCACGCCGGACCCTTCGGAAAAGGTTGCCGGAGACACCGATCTTGTGCTCCGGCTGTGCGTGTAGGTTTCCGCACCATGGTGCGAGACACGGTGCGGTGGGTGGAGTCGGGCGGCGGGCCCCTGATAGCGGTGCCGGAGACGGTGCTGCCGTTCTGGGCGGGCGCCGACGGCGACGAGACCGCCTCCGACTACGACCGGGCCTGCGAGATCGACGGCCCCGTCGGCCTGCTGCCCGTGGGCGACAGCGCGGCCCTGGTCCTGGGGGACGAGCCCGCGTCCACCGCCTATCTGCCGGACCACGGCGCCTTCGTCCGCTGGTCCGCCGCCGACTCCGAGGCCGAGCTGCTCGCGGGCGTGCCGTCGGCCCTCGCCACCGCCGAGTGGGGCGCGGAGATGCGCTGGAAGGTACCGGGACCCGTGGTCCTGTTCGACTCCGCCTGGCCCGGCAGCGAGACCGAACGCGCCGCCCCGCTGAGGGTTCCCCTGACCGCGGGCCCGTACGGGGTACGCGCGGCCTGGGTACAGCCCGGCCCCGAGACCTGGCTCGGACTGATCCGGCTCCGGCGGCTGGCGGAGTAGCACCGGGCGGTGCGCCGGCGGTCCGGTCCGCCCTGGCCGACCGGGCAGGCCCCTCTCCCATCAGCGCGGCCTCATCGCCGATCGGCCTCTTCGGCGACAGGCTTCTTCGGCGACAGGCTTCTTCGGCGACAGGCCTCGCCTCATCGCCCGGTCGGGGATGAGGCGAGGCCGTGTGCGTCACCGGTCGGGTCTTCGGCCCGTTGGGCGGGTTGCGGCGGTGAGCCGGGTCAGAGCTGTGCCAGCTCCTCCACCAGGTCGTCCAGACCCAGCGAGCCCTGGGACAGGGCCGCCATGTGCCAGGCCTTGAGGTCGAAGGCGTCGCCCTGGCGCTCACGGGCCTTGTCCCGGCCCAGCAGCCAGGCCCGTTCGCCCAGCTTGTAGCCGATCGCCTGGCCCGGGATCGTCAGATAGCGGGTCAGCTCGCTCTCGACGAAGTCCGCCGGGCGGCTGCTGTGCGCCCCGAAGAACTCCTCGGCCAGCTCCGGCGTCCAGCGCTCACCCGGGTGGAAGGGCGAGTCCGCCGGGATCTCCAGCTCCAGGTGCATGCCGATGTCGACGATGACCCGCGCCGCGCGCATCATCTGCGCGTCGAGGTAGCCGAGCCGCTCCTCCGGGTCCGTGAGGAAGCCCAGTTCGTCCATCAGCCGCTCCGCGTACAGCGCCCAGCCCTCGCAGTTGGCGCTGACCTGGCCGATGGTGGCCTGGTAGCGGGAGAGGCTGTCCTTGACGTGCATCCACTGCGCGAGCTGGAGGTGATGGCCCGGCACGCCCTCGTGGTACCAGGTGGAGACCAGGTCGTACACCGGGAAGCGGGTCAGCCCCATCGTCGGCAGCCAGGTGCGGCCGGGCCGGGAGAAGTCCTCGCTCGGACCGGTGTAGTACGGGGCCGCAGCGCTGCCGGGCGGCGCGATGTGCGACTCCACCTTCCGTACCCGCTCGGCGAGTTCGAAGTGCGTGCCGTCGAGCGCGTCGATGGCCTGGTCCATCAGGCCCTGGAGCCAGGCCTGCACTTCCTCGACGCCCTCGATGGCCCGGCCGTGCTCGTCGAGGTGCGCGAGCGCCACCCACGGCGTCTCGGCGCCGGGCAGGATCTTCTCGGCCTCCTGCTTCATCTCGCCGAGGATGCGGTGAAACTCGGACCAGCCGTACGCGTAAGCCTCGTCCAGGTCCAGATCCGTGCCGTTGTAGTAGCGCGACCAACGCGCGTAGCGCTCGCGGCCCACGGTGTTCGGGGCGCCGTCGACGGCGGGCGCGTACACGTCCCGCATCCAGTCCCGCAGCTCCACCACCGCGGCGGTCGCCACCCGGGCCGCCTCGTCCAGCTCGGCACGCTGCGACTCGGGACCCGCCGCCGCGAAGTCCTCGAAATAGCTCCGGCCCGCACCGGTGTCGGCCCACTCGCCGAGCTGTTCCAGGAAGGTGGCGGTCGGGCGCGGTCCCGCGTACAGCTTGCGTTCCAGGCCGAGCGTGAGGGACTCGCGGTAGCCGCCGAGCGCGGCCGGCACCGCGCGCAGCCGCTCGGCGATGGCCTTCCAGTCCTCCTCGGTCTCGGCGGGGGTGATCGAGAAGATCTCGCGCACGGACTGGGCCGGGGTGCCCAGATTGCCGACCATGCGCAGGCCCTCGTCGGACTCGTGCACGGCGAGTTCGGCGGTCAGCCGCTCGCGGAGCAGGCGCGCGCACCGGCGCTCGAGTTCGCTGTCCGCGCCGGGCTGCCGTTCCGCCTCGTCGAGCCGCGCGAGGGTCACCCGCGCCAGCTCCGCGAGTGCTTCCTGGCCCGCGGGAGAGAGATCGGGGAGTCTGCTCGAACTCGCCTTGTGGCCGAGGTAGGTACCCGTGACGGGATCGAGGGCGATGAGGTCGTCGACATAGGCGTCGGCGACCTCCCGGGGCAGCGGGCTCTTCGTCTCTGACATGCGGACCATCCTCGTACGACGGCCCGCCGCCCGTCAGCCGGTTTGAGCTGAGGGCGAAGGCGGCAGCAGCGGTCCGCACTCCCACTGCTGGAAGATCAACCGGGTCTCCACCCGTGCCACTTCCCGATGCGCCGTGAACTCGTCCAGAACCAGCCGCTGCAGATCGGCCATGTCCGCCACCGCGACATGGACCAGATAGTCGTCCGGACCGGTGAGATGGAAGACGGTCCGTGACTCCGGCAGCGCCCGGATCCGCTCGACGAACGGCCCCACCAACTCCCGCCGATGCGGCCTGACCTGCACCGACAGCAACGCCTGCAGGCCACGCCCCAGCTTCGAGGCGTCCAGCCGCAGCTGATGCCCGAGGATCACCCCGGCCCGCCGCAGCCGGGTCACCCGGTCCAGGCAGGTCGACGGTGCCACCCCGACCTGCGCGGCGAGATCCCGGTACGTCGTCCGGGCGTCGTTCTGCAACAGCCGCAGCAGGTGAAGGTCCACCGGATCCAGTACGACAGATTCGGCCACTGGCCGAACGTAGCACGGTGTTCGATTCCTGTGACCCGGTCGGCGTTCACTCTTCCGCTCATGGAGACCCCTGTGCGAACGAGAGCCCTGGCCACCGAGGCCGTGCACGCAGGCCGCGACGATCTCGCGAGTCTGGGCCTGCACGCCCCGCCGATCGACCTGTCCACGACCTACCCCTCCTACGACAGCCGCGGCGAGGCCGCCCGGATCGACGCGTTCGCCGAGACCGGCGCCGAGCCGTCCCTGGACGGGCCGCCCGTCTACGGACGGCTCGGCAACCCCACCGTCGCCCGCTTCGAGACCGCACTGGCCCGGCTCGAGGGCACCGAGTCGGCGGTGGCCTTCGCCAGCGGTATGGCCGCGCTGAGCGCGGTCCTTCTCGTACGGGCCTCGATGGGCCTGCGCCACGTCGTCGCCGTACGCCCCCTCTACGGCTGCAGCGACCACCTGCTGACCGCCGGACTGCTCGGCTCCGAGGTCACCTGGACCGACCCGGCAGGCATCGCGGAGGCGATACGCCCCGACACGGGCCTGGTGATGGTGGAGTCCCCGGCCAACCCGACGCTCGCCGAGGTCGACCTGCGCGCGGTGGCCCACGCCTGCGGATCGGTCCCGCTGCTCGCGGACAACACCTTCGCCACGCCCGTCCTCCAGCGCCCGGCCGAACAGGGGGCACGCCTCGTGCTGCACAGCGCGACCAAGTATCTCGGCGGGCACGGTGACGTGATGGCGGGCGTCGTGGCCTGCGACGAGGAACTCGCCGGACGGCTCCGGCAGATACGGTTCGCGACAGGGGGCGTCCTGCACCCCCTGGCCGGCTACCTCCTGCTGCGCGGCCTGTCGACGCTGCCGGTCCGGGTCCGCGCCGCCTCGGCGACCGCCGCCGAGCTGGCGCGGAGGCTGGCCGCCGACCCGCGCGTGGCCCGGGTCCACTATCCGCGCATCGGCGGCGCGATGGTCGCCTTCGAGGTCCACGGCGACCCGCACGACGTCATCGCCGCCGTCCGTCTGATCACCCCGGCCGTCAGCCTCGGCAGCGTCGACACCCTCATCCAGCACCCGGCGTCCATCAGTCACCGCATCGTCGACGCGGGTGACCGACGGAACGCCGGGGTGAGCGACCGGCTGTTGAGGATGTCGGTGGGCCTGGAGGACACGGAGGACCTTTGGGCGGATCTGGACAACGCTCTGCGAGATGTCCGACCCGGGGGCGCGGGGAACCGCGCGACCAGCAACGATGAACCCGCGGCCGTCCTGCAGCCCTAGCTCCTGCGGCGCATCGCCTCTCCCAGGGCCACCTGCGCCTGTGAAGCGAGCCTGGCCGTGATGACGAGCGTGCCTTCCTCGATCTGGTAGTCAAGGGGAAGGCCCAGCCCTCGCATCGCGGCCACCATGCCGGTGTTGGAGGACTGCGTCACCGCGTACACGCTCTCGCACCCGGCCTCGGCGGCCATGGCGACGAGCCGGTCGAGCAGCTCGGCTCCGATACCCCTGCGCTGCCACGCGTCCTCGACGATCAGCGCCACCTCGGTCTCGTCCCCGTCCCACAGCAGATGGCCGAGGCCGACGATCCGCCCCGACGCGGTCTGCACGGCGAGCGTCCGCCCAAAGCGAGGACTGAGCAGATGGTTCAGGTAACGGTCGGCGTCGCCGACCGGCCCGTGGTACCGCATGCCCAGCGTCCGCGCCGAGCACCGCTCGTGCATGGCCTTCGCGGCCTCGACATCACCGGTGTCGGCCCGCCGTACGGTGATGTCGCTGCCCTCCGGCAGCGTCAGCACGTCCCGGCCGCGCGGCACGCGCGGACCGAGCCGGGCGTCCAGTTCCACCAGGGCGCGGGCCCGCGCGAACTCGGTCGGGGTGAACGGCAGATACGGCCGCTCCACGGTGATCACTCCGCCTTCCGGTGCCCGCAGCCGCATCACGGTCTCCTCCAGGACGCCCTCCACGGGCACTCCCTCCGGCGCCCGTCCGGCGACCGGCGCGCCGGGCAGCTGGCGGATGGTGCACCGGCCCAGCAACTGCCGCAGCGCCAGTGGCAGTTCCGCCGCGTCCAGAGCGGTGCGGGTGGCCAGGCCAAGCACCCTGGTCGGCGCGTCCACCAGGTCATGGGCGTCGGCGCGCTCGATCCAGGTGCCGGTGCCGCCCGCCACGGAGACGGCCCGGGTGATCTCGGCGACGGCGAGGTCCCCCGGGGCGCGCAGCAGGAACTCGTCCACCGTGCCGTCGCCCAGCGGATGCGTCTGGAGGCTGAGGATGTCCACCCGCCGCTCGGCCAGCGCCGTGCAGAGCGCGGCCAGCGATCCCGGTTCGTCCTTCACGGTCGTCCGCATCCGCCACAGCGTGCTTTCGCCGGGTGTGTTCCCGGTCGGCCGTGCCGCCGCCTCCGACTGCCCGGCCTGCCGCTCCTCCGCGGACGACCGGGCGCCGGTATCGCTTGTCGGCGGCGCATGACCGTGGCGGCGTGACCACCATGTGTGGAACACGGCCGTGGCGATCAGCACGACCGCAGACACCAGCAGCAGCTCCGGTCCGTCCGGCCCATGGCCGACCAGGTTGGCCACCGCGTCCGCCACGGCCACCGCCGTGAACAGCGCGGCGAGTTCGATGACGTCCCGCCGCCAGTGGTGGACGGGACGCCCGTGCTTCGCACGCGTCACATCAGACATGTCTCGACTCATGCAGCCACTGTGAAGGAACGGTGTTGCGTGATCACGAACGCATTGTGACCGGGCGGTAAAGATCGCTTCTGCACCTTTTGTCGTTTCTTTTACGGTTGTGTTGCTGGCGCCGCACGCCGGAGTCTCCTCCCCTGGTCGCCCGACCGCGTCCACGCCGGGTGTCCGGCATACGGCGTACGGGACTACGTCAGGCGGCCACCTCCGCCACCAGCGTGCTGCGGAGCCGACGGGCCTGGGCCACCAGTCGCGAGGAGCCGCCCCGGTCCGCCGTCTGCGCCAGGTGTGGCACTTCGCCCCGTGCCCCGGACCGCTCGGCGCAGTCGGCGGCCACGGCCAGCAGGTCCGTGAGCCCGCGAGGTGGTGCGGGCGGACGCTCCCCGGTCAGGCCCGTGAGCAGGGCGGGCAGGGTGTGCCGGAGTATCTCCCAGACCGTGGCGTTCGCCCCGGTGGCCGCCGCCGTCCGCACCGACTCCACCAGCCGCGACGGCTTCACGGCCCCGCTGCCCGTCAGCTCCCCGAGGTCCGTGCCCAGCCGCTCCGCGTCCAGTTGTCCCCGTGCCGCCAGCATCAGCACGGCGTCCACGGCGGCGAGCCGGTCCTGTTCGTGCCGCGCGCCGAGCCCGTACGCCACGCACAGATGGGTCGCCGGGCCCGCGGCACCGCCGGACTCGGCGAGCCGGGGGAGTATCTCGGCGGCTCCCCGGGTGTCGTCCACGGCGGTCGAGGAGAGGTCCCGCAGCACCCGGACCGCCACCAGCTCACGGTGCTCGGGCAGCAGGGCCGACCAGTGCGGGCGCATGTCCGCGTCCCAGTGGTAGCAGCGCCAGCGGTCGCTGTAGACGGTCACCGGTCGGCCCAGCGGGTGGAAGTCCGGGGGGAAGTCCCGCTGGAGTTCGTCGAGTTCGGCGAACTCCAGCAGGACTCGTGGGCCCGCGGTGCGCCGGCGCGCGGGTGGCAGGACCGGGCCCGCGCCGGTGAGCCACTGGGCGAGCCGGATGCCCTCGGGCGTGCCCAGGGCCGTCGCCCGCTCGGCCGCCGCCTCGGCCGCCGTACGGTCTGAGCGCCGGACCCGCAGCAGTGCCTGGGCGAAGTCGGCGGGGGCCGAACTGACGCCCTGCTTCCGGTAGTCGTCCAGGCGGGTCACGAGCTCGTCCGCCTCGATCAGACCGGTGCTCCAGGTGGGCGTGGAGAGCAGGAAGGGCGGCGGATCGGCGTGGATGCGGTGGGCCAGCTCCCAGATCCGGGCGTTGAAGGCCCGGCTGAGGGGGCTGTGGACGCACCCCGCGTCCGCGACGGGGTCCTGGACGGCCGTGCGCATGCCCTCGGGCGGTGTCCTTCTCAACAGGGCGGCGAGGACGAGTTCGAGATGGCGCTGGCCGAAGAAGTCGCTGGGGTAGACGGTGTCCGCGGCGAACCACCACAAGCGGCTCGCCACCGGTTCGAGGGCTTCGCGCAGCGCGTCCGGGTCCCGGTGCGCGTGGTGCACCAGGCCGTCCAGGGTGCGCTCGAAGGCCACCACGTCATCGCCGGCGGCCAGCAAGGCGCCCACCTCTTCGGCGAGTTCGGCCGCCGACTCCGGCGCGGGCGCCAGCCGCTCGGGCGCCGGGGCCGGGGGCAGGGTCTCCTCGTACGCCTCCGTCGTCAGCTGCGCCACGCCCAGAGCCTCGGCGACCCGGGCGCGGAGCACGGGGCTCAGCCGGTCCGCGGAGGCCGCCAGTTCGTCCTTGACACCCGGCTCGCTGATCTTGGCCGCGTGCCGCTCCACCAGCTTGACGGCGCGCTCCTGCATCCCGGTGTCCGCGTGCCCGAAGGCGTGGGCCAGGGCGGGCAGCAGCTCGTCGGCGCCGGACGCGTCCTGGGTAAGGACCTTGCCCAGCAGCACGAGTTGGGCTCGGACCAGTGTCTTCTCGGTGCGGAACAGCACCGCCTCCGACATCTCGGCCAGCCGTGGGGGCGGGAGTTCGCCGCTGAGGGCCATCCCGGCGAGGATCGACTGGGCGTGCGCGGCGACCGTGGAGACGGCGTTTGCGGCGAGCGCCGTCCAGTCGGCCACCCGCTCCCGCTGCTCCTCGGGGGTCGGGGCCAGCGTCTGCAACAGACGCAGGAACACCCGGACATCGCCCGGCCGGCCGCCGCGCAGGAGACGGGCCAGGCACCCGTCCAGCAGCGTCTTCCGGTCCAGGACGCCGTCCTCGGCCAGCTTCGCGAGGGAGGCGGGCCAGCTGTTGCGCCCCTCACCGGCGACCCACCCGAACACCGAGCCGATGTCGTCGATCTCGAACAGCGCGGCGACCAGCTCCGTCAACTGCGGTTCCTGGCGCAGCCGGGCCACGACAGAGCCCGCGCGCGCCCAGGACCCG
Organism: Streptomyces sp. NPDC043726; assembly: GCF_056436565.1. Lineage (NCBI taxonomy): Bacteria > Bacillati > Actinomycetota > Actinomycetes > Kitasatosporales > Streptomycetaceae > Streptomyces > Streptomyces sp. NPDC043726. Next base: position 97,214 of record NZ_JBWKCI010000016.1, on the reverse strand, counting down.
CTGATGTGCATCAGCCAGCCCCGCACATACGCGTCGGTGACGGGCACCGGACAGGCGGAGAGCTGGACCAGGCCGGACATCAGCTCGAAGGGCACGCGGGCGCTCTCCGGGCGCCGGGCGAGCCGGTGCGTCACATCGGCGATCCAGTCGAGGTCACGGTCGGCGAGGATGTCGATCAGCCGTGCCGGTGCCGCGGGCGCCCACATGAAGTCGGTGGCGGCCAGCCAGTTCGCCACGGCCGCTGCGCCGGTCTGACAGGCCGCTCCCGCCAGATGCAGCGAGGGCAGCATCCGATGCCCGTTCTCGGTCCACCGGTCCGGGCGATGCGCCTTGCGCAGCTCCTTCAACTCGGGGACGAACGCTCGCCGTTCGGTGTCCGTCATCCCGTCGAGCAGGCCCACGACCTCGTCGATCCGCCCCGCCCGCACCGCGTTCATCAGCGCACTCATCGCACACCCCCGTCGATCCCGGCCGTGGTCATGGCCGTGTCCGCCCCTTGCTCAGTCACTGTCTGCGTGCCCCGACGCACCATCCGTACCGCCAGCGCGTGCTTGCAGGGCCCCCGTCCGCCCCGGTACTTCGCCCACCACAGGCATGTGCAGCTGAGCACGCCTGCCTCGTCCCGGACCCGGTGCGCATGGCCGTCCTCCGCGGTCACCGTGGCGAGGGTGCCGTCCAGGGCGACCGCGCCCGCCGCCACCAGCGCCCGCGCGGAGCGGAGTCTTGGATTGTGCCGCTCCACGCGCGCGGAGTCGTAGGGCAGCTCCCGGTGGAAGTAGGCCGCCTCCGCCGTGTCGTACCCGACCCGGCCGGAGGTGCCCAGGCGCACCAGGGCCGCCCGGACGCGCTCGGCGGTCAGGCCTGATGCGGCGGCGAGGTCGGTGATGTCGATCCGCGGCTCCCAGGACAGGAGGACCGAGATCAGCTCCGCGTCCTCGGCGGCCTCGTCTCCGGCGAGCGCGTCCAGGACGCCGCCCTCGCCGGAGAAGCCGCGTGAGGCGTCGGGGGACAGGGTGAGGGTGAGCCGCATGCCGGGCAGCACCATCTCCCAGGCACTTGCCGTCGCCGCCGAGCCGGTGCCGACCGCGGGCCCGTACACGCGCAGGGTCGTGGCGTGCCGCAGGGCCCGCTGGAGGGCGATGAGCCGCTCGGGGCCGGGCAGGCAGACCGCTCCGGGCACCGCCCGGGTGGTCGGGCGCAGTCCGCGTCCGGCCGGGACCAGCCACCGCGGACCTCCCACGGCGCCTCGCGCTCCCGCCTTCGGCAGGGCCCGCAGGAAGCGCACCGCCTCGGCCGCCGGCAGTTCGGCGCGCAGGTCGAAACCCGCCGCGATCACCTGGGACTCCGCGAAACCACGCAGCCAGCGGTCCGGGAGCGGCACCTTCTTCTCCACGACCGGGCCGTCCAGCGTGGTCACCGCCAGCTCGTCGGGACCCACCCGCAGGTGCAGCGGATCGTCCGTGCCGATCCTCGACAGAGCCTCGCGCAGCGGGTTGTTGACGTCCACGTTCGTCGTGCCGTGGCCCACCTCGGCGCCGTCGAGGCCCGCCGTCAGGACGTCCAGGCGGGCGTAGACCCCGCCGCAGCCGGAGAACGACTCGAAGCGCAGCCGGTCGCCGTTGCCCGTCACCACCGGGTCCAGTGAGGCGCGCAGCTGCCGCTGGAAGTAGCGCGCGGCCGCCACGTCGGCCACCGCCAGCAGCCCGGTGGACGCCGCCTGAGGGCTCGTCAGGAACCCGGCGAAGAAACGGGGATGGTCGGCGGTGCCCGTGGGCGTCGCACCCCGTGAGGTCTCCAGCCCCAGCCGCCGGCCGTCCGCACCGGATTCCAGCACGGAGGGTCGCCGATAGGCCACTGCCTGCAGTGATCGCGTCATGGAAAAACCGTAGAGGCGACCACTGACAATCGGTCCTGACCTGCGAAAACGCCCTCGATCGGGCTGAGTTGAGGGTGCCGCGCGCCGGGGGATGACGCCGGTGCGCGGCACTGGTGAAGGTTACGGCACGTATCGGCCGATGAAGGCTACGGCGCCTATCGGCGGATGAAGGCTACGGCGCCTATCGGCCGATGAAGGCTACGCCACCTACTGGCCGACCCGCCCCGGCTGGAGGACCTGCGTGAACAGCACGGTGCCGTCCTGCTCGCGCAGCCGTACCGTCAGCTCCCCGCTGTCCCCGTCGATGTCGACCTCGCCGAAGAACTGGTAGCCTTCGGCGGGCGAGACGTTGGCGACGGTCGGGGCCTTGAGGAACACCCGCTCCGGGCCGAAGGTGTTGTCGAGCGCGTTGGCCGGGAAGCCGCCCGCGTTGAGCGGGCCCGAGACGAACTCCCAGAACGGCTCGAAGTCGGTGAACGCGGCCCGTGAGGGCTGGTAGTGCTGTGCCGAGGTGTAGTGCACATCGGCGGTCAGCCACACCGTGCCGGTGATCCGCCGGTGCTTGACGAACCGCAGCAGCTCGGCGATCTGGAGCTCACGGCCGAGCGGGGCGCCCGGGTCGCCCTGCGCGACGGCCTCGATGTTCGGCCTGCCGTCGCCGGTGTCCGGGACGACCAGGCCGATCGGCATGTCGGAGGCGATCACCTTCCACACCGCCCGGGAGCGGGACAGCTCGCGCTTGAGCCACTCCAGCTGCTCGCGGCCGAGGATGCCCACCGGGTCCGTGGACTGGTTGTCGGGCGAGTTGGCGTTGCGGTAGGTGCGCATGTCGAGCACGAACACGTCCAGCAGCGGGCCGTGGCGCTGGACCCGGTACACCCGGCCGTCTGGGCGGCGCAGGGTGGAGATCGGGTAGTACTCCGAGAACGCCTGCCGGGCACGGGCGGCGAGCACGTCCACGCTCTTCTCGGTGTAGCGGGCATCGCCGAGGATCTCGCCCGGGTACCAGTTGTTGGTGACCTCGTGGTCGTCCCACTGGATGATGGAGGGCACCTGGGCGTTGAAGGCACGCAGGTTCTCGTCGAGCAGGTTGTAGCGGAAGTTGCCGCGGAACTCCGCGAGCGTCTCGGCGACCTTCGACTTCTCCTCGGTGGTGACGTTGCGCCAGGTCCGCCCGTCGGGCAGGGTCACCGTCCCGGCGATCGGGCCGTCGGCGTAGATGTTGTCACCGCTGCAGATGAAGAAGTCCGGGTCGAGGCCGGCCATCGTGTCGTAGATGCGATAGCCGCCGAGGTCGGGGTTGATGCCCCAGCCCTGCCCGGCGAGGTCGCCGGACCAGAGGAAGCGGACGCCACGCCGCCGCTTGGCCGACGCGGTGCGGAAGGTGCCGGTCACCGGCTCGCCGGTGCGGCGCGGGTCGTCGGGGTCGGCGAGCAGCACGCGGTAGTGGATCTGCTCGCCCGACGGCAGGCCGCGCAGTCGGGTGGTACCGGTGAAGTCGCTGTCCGCGCCGAGCAGCGGGCCGTGCCATCTGCGCGGGTTGCGGAACGACTCGGTGGCGGACGTCTCGACGATCATCCGCGCGGGCCGGTCGGAGCGGACCCACACCAGGCCCGAGTCGGTCGTCACGTCTCCGGTCTGCACGCCCCAGCCCGCCTTGGGCCGCCCGGACAGGGCGAACGCGGGCGCCGCGCCGAGCGCGGTGGGCAGGGTCAGGGCCGCGGAGGCGGCGAGGGAGCCGCGCAGCACGCTGCGGCGGCCGGGGAACGGACGGTGTGACATGGGTGGGCCTCCAGGACGGGATCCGGCCAGTGTGCAGTGCCACAACTACTGGGGCGCCGCAGCGCACACGGAAACCACAAGTGAACAACCGGCCGGGGCAAGGGAATCCGGGCGTCGCTCACGCCTCCATGGATTCCGCCATGATCCGCACGCCGTCCCGGATCCGCGCCGGTGACAGATGCGCGTACCCCAGCACCAGCCGTACGTCCTCGTCATCGCCACGCGCGTGCGCGCAGTCCGTCAGCGGGCGCACCGCCACCTCTGCCGCCGCCACGCGCGCGAGGAAGTCCTCCTCGGGCCCGAACCGTTTCGGCAGTACGGCGATGACGTGCAGCCCGGCGGCGATGCCCGACACCCGGGAGCCGGGGAAGTACTCCTCCAGCGCGGCGACGAGCGCGTCCCGCCGCTCCCGGTAGGCGCGCTGGCAGCGGCGCAGCTGCCGGTCGTAGTCGCCGCGCTCGACGAACCGGGCGAACAGCGCCTGGTCGAGGGTGGGATGGCCGAGATCCATCGTCCGCTTGCGCTCGACGACCTCGTCGGCCAGGGACTCCGGGACGAGCAGCCAGCCGAGCCGCAGCCCCGGCGCGAGCGACTTGCTGACCGAGCCCGCGTAGGCGACGCGCTCCGGGTCGAGGCCCTGGAGCGCGCCCACGGGAGCGCGGTCGTAGCGGAAGTCGCCGTCGTAGTCGTCCTCCAACACGTAGCCGTCCACGGTCCGTGTCCAGTCCAGGAGTTCGGCGCGGCGCCGCGCCGAGTAGGCGATGCCGGTGGGGTACTGGTGGGCGGGGGTCGCCACCACGGCCCGTACGCCCGAGGCCCGCAGGGGGCCGAGGGCGAGCCCCTCGTCGTCCAGCGGCAGTGGCACGGTGGTGACGCCCGCGGCGGCGTAGAGCGCGTTGTGCTGCGGGCTGCCGGGGTCCTCGACGCCGACGGTGCGCATCCCGCGCGCGTGGAGCGCGAAACCGAGCAGTGTGGTCGCCTGCGCCACTCCGGAGACGACCACGAGCCGCTCGGGGTCCGCGACCACACCGCGGCGGCGGGCCAGCAGGGCGGCCAGTGCCGTACGCAGCCGGGGCAGCCCGCGCGGATCGGGATACCCCAGCTCCTGGTGCGGCAGCTCGGCCAGCACTCCGCGCTGCGCCGCGGCCCAGGCCGCACGCGGGAACAGCGACAGGTCCGGGGTGCCGGGCACGAAGTCGGCCCGGGCGCCCGGGGAGCGCGGCGCCAGATCACGCGCGCGGGGACTGGCGGACCGTACGGCTCCGCCCACCCAGGTCCCGGCGCCCCGGCCGCTGCGCAGGTAGCCCTCCGCGGTGAGCTGCTCGTACGCCTCGGTGATCAGTCCGCGCGACACGCCGAGGTCGGCGGCGAGGTCCCGGCTCGACGGCAGCCGCGTCCCCGGAGCGAGCCGCCCGGAGCGCACCGCCTCCCGCAGGGCCGCCTGCAAGGCCCGCCCACGCGCGCGTGCCGGCGCGGAGGCGGCGGGCAGCAACACCTCCCAGGCGGCTGATCCGCCCTGCGAGCCCGGTGGATTGGTCCGTGACGCCGTCATGAAAGTGGACCTTAATGCGGACCGCTCGGCTTCATAGCGTCGTTTTCCATGAACGCCAACACCACGCGCGGAGCCTTGCTCGCCGCGCTCGCCTGTGTCCTCGTCGGAGGGTCCTTCACCGCCAACAGCGTGCTCGGCGACTATCCGTACGCGGGCGGCCAGTTCCTCCGCTACGGCCTGGCCTGCCTGCTGCTCGTCCCCCTCGCGGGCCGCGGCGCCACGGCCCGGCTCCGGGCGCTCACCGCACCCCAGTGGGTACGCCTGGCCCTGCTCGCGGCCGTCGGGATGGTCGGCTTCAACCTGGCCGTCATCGCCGCGGAACGCAGCGCGGAACCGGCCGTGCCGGGCGTTCTCGTGGGCTGCGCGCCCGTGGTCGTGGCCGTCGTCGTCCCGCTGCTCGAGGGCCGCCGCCCGCAACGGGTGGTGCTCCACGGGGCCTCGCTCGTCGCCCTCGGTGCCCTCACCGTCCAGGGGTGGGGCCGTACGGACGGCGCGGGAATCGCGTTCTCGGTGTGCGCCCTCGTGGGCGAGGTCGGGTTCGCCGTCCTCGCCGTGCCCGTGCTGCGCCCCTTGGGCCCGACGCTGCTGTCCGCCACGGTGTGCGGCGTGGCCGCCGTCGAGTCGGCGCTCGTGGCACTGCTCGCCGACGGTGCCGGGTGGCTGCGCACTCCGGACACGACCGAGACCCTCGCACTGCTGTGGCAGGCGGTGATCGTCACCGTGATCGGCTTCGTGTGCTGGTACCTGGGCATGCAGCGGATCGGCGCCGAGCGCGCCACGCTGTTCTCCGGTCTCATCCCGGTCGCTGCGGCCTGCACCGCGCCGCTGGTCGGCACCGGCTCCTACGGCCCGGCACAGGCCGTGGGCAGCGCCCTGGTCGGCGCCGGAGTCGCCCTGGGCTCCGGCGCGTTGGCCCGGCGTCGGTCAGCGGCTGCCGTCGAGGACGACGCGCGCGACGAGCGCCGGGTCGTCGTTCATCGGGACGTGACCGCAGCCGGGCAGCCGGATCAGCCGGGCCTTGGGGATGATCCGCTTGGCGCGCACCCCCTGGCGGCGGATCAGGACGCGGTCCTTGGTGCCCCAGGCCACGGTGACCGGGACACCGGGGATGTCGTCGGTGAACTGGACCGTGTCCCCCGCGCGGAGGGTCTCGGCGAACGCGGTCGCGTTGGCGAGGGCCAGCGTCTCGGCGACCACGGCCTCGGGTGAACGACGGCCGGGGCGGGCGTAGATGGTGCTGGTCAGGGCGGTGCGGCCGGCCGCCGAGCGGGACAGCTTCTGGACCAGCGGCAGGGGCATGCCGCGGGCGATCCGCCGCATCGAGAGCAGCAGGGTGAAGGCGTAGCGGCGCTCGGCCTGCGACCAGAATCCGGCGGGGGACAGGGCGGTGACGGACCGTACGAGCTTGTCGCGGCCCAGTTCCAGGGCGAGCAGCCCGCCCAGCGAGTTGCCGGCGACATGCGGCCGGTCGAGCTCCAGCGCCTCGCACAAACCGCCGAGGACGGCCGTCATCGTGGGCAGGTCGTGCGGGAGTCCGTCGGGCAGCGCCGGGGACGCGCCGAAGCCGGGCAGGTCGACGGCGATGACGTCACGCTCCGTCGCGAGGATGTCCAGCACCGGGTCCCAGGCCTGCCGGTGGTGACCTATGCCGTGCAGCAGGAGCAGCGGTTCACCGCGGCCCACGCGCGCGTAGGACAGGGTCACGGACCGCGGGCCCCCTGGGGAGGGGACCTCGAAGGAGACGGTGGCCGGCATGGGTGCTCCTCGTGTGGGACTGGACGGACGTCGTAGACAGCTTGTCAGCAATTGCTACCGGCGGGTAGACCCGGGTGTCCACACGAACGGCGGCCGCAACTCGGCGCGATTCGAGCGCTGTTCTTTGCGTCTGCGACGTCTCGCCTGGACAGCGCCGGACCGGTCGGCTGGGATGGATGCCGTGAGCACCGACATCGTGACCGACGTCTTCGAAGAGCACCGCCCCGTCCTCCTGGACGTCGCCTACCGCATGCTCGGCCGCGTGGCCGACGCGGAGGACGTCGTTCAGGAGGCCTGGTTGCGCTGGACGAGCGCGGACCGCGCCGGCGTACGCGACCCGCGCGGCTTCCTGGTGCGCGTCACGACCCGCCTGGCCGTCGACCGGTTGCGCCAGGTCAAGGCGCGCAACGAGGCGTACGTCGGACCCTGGCTGCCCGAGCCGTACGTCACCGATTTCGGGGACACCGTTCCGGACACCGCCGAACGCGCGGTGCTCGCCGACACGGTCTCCTTCGCCGTCCTCGTCGTCCTGGAGTCACTGTCGCCGCTGGAGCGGGCCGTGTTCGTACTGAGGGAGGCCTTCGGCTACCCGTACGGCGACATCGCCGCGATGCTCGACCGGGGCGAACCGGCCGTCCGCCAGCTGGCCGGACGGGCCCGCAGGCACGTCGACGAGCGGCGCCCCCGCTACGACGTCGACCCCGTCGAGCGCCGTGACCTCACCGAACGTTTCCTCGCCGCCGCGTCCGAGGGCGATCTGGAGGGGCTGATGTCGCTGCTCGCCCCGGACGCCCGCCTGGTCGGCGACAGCGGCGGCAAGTCCAGGGCGCCGCTGCGGGTCGTGGAGAGCGCCGAGAAGGTGGGCCGCTTCCTGGTCGGCGCCGCCGACAAGGGGGTACCGCGAGTCTCCTTCCGCTTCCTGGAGCTCAACGGCGGCCCCGCCCTGCTCGCCCTGAATGACGGCACACCCGACAGCGTCTTCCAGTTGGAGATCCTCGACGGCCGGATCCAGTCGATCTACGTCGTCCGCAACCCCGACAAGCTGCGGTCGCTGGACCTCGACTAGACGCCCCGCGAGCCCCCGTTCCGCGACGGGGGCTTTGCCGTCGCGTCACGAAAACGGCCCTGTGCGAACGCCCCATGAACGCTCTACGGCGGCCCCCACATGGGGCGCACAAGGGATCGAGGATTGGTCTTGACCAAGGGTGGGGGCCGCCCTATGGTCGCAGAGAAGTGCAACAACCTTTAATAAACAAGGGCGCTAAAACGCCGCCGGACCACGGCGATTGCGGAGGACAGGGTGGGGACCACGCAACTGGAATCGGTGCCGGAACCGAAGTACTGGCATCTCAAGACCGTGCTCAGCGAGGCGCTCGACTCGGAGTTCTCCGTGGGGGAGATCCTGCCCAACGAGCGTGATCTGGCCGCCCGCTTCGGCGTGGCCCGCGCGACGCTCCGCCAGGCTCTGGAGCAGCTCGAACTGGAGGGCAGGCTCCAGCGCCGCAGGGGCGTCGGTACGACGGTGGCGCCGCCGCGCGTGGGGGTCGCGGTCGGCACCGAACAGCACCTGTGGCCGGGGGCGGCCGGCGACGACTGGCAGCCCGCCGACAGCACCCTCGAGGTCCCGCCGGCGAGCGTCGCCGCGGCCCTGGAGACCGCCCCGGACGAGCCCGTGCACCTGGTACGCCGCTCTCGCGTGTCGCACGGCCAGCCCGTCGCCGCGGAGCTGCTCTACGTCCCCGCGTCCTCGGTGCCCGACCTCACGGCCATCGACGCGCCCGCGGGAGCGGCACGCGCGCGTGCGGTGCTGCGCGAGCTGCAGCGGCTGGAGCTGGACGGCCAGGACAGCGCCGTCGAGCTCGGCTCGGCCCGCGCGGACGACGCGAAGCAGCTCGACCGGCTCCCCGGCGCGCCCGTCCTCGTCGTCACGACCCGCTACGTCGCCGGGGGCCGCACCGCTGCCCTCTCGGTCGCCACCTACCGGGCGGACACCTGCCGCCTGACCTTCGGCGACTCCGGTGGCGTGGAGATCCACGAGGGCCCGGAGCGCCAGGCGTCCTGAGCCGCCGCAGCCGGTACGCCGCGCCCCGGAACTTCCTCCGGGGCGCGAGGCGTTGGGCAGGTGAGGGCGGGCCTCAGCGGCGCGCCGTCACCGTCCCCTCCACCGCGAACAGCTGCTCCTCCACATGGTCCAGGGCCAGCCGCAGCGCCCCTGTCGCCACGGCCGCCTCGCCGAGGAGGGACAGGGTGACCTTCGGCGGGCGCAGACAGTAGCGCGCCAACTCGCGGCGCAGCGGCTCCAGTACACCGTCCAGACCGGCGGCCCAGCCGCCCACCACGACGAGTTCGGGGTCGAGGGCCAGGACCAGGGCGGCCACGTCGTGCACGAGCCGCTGGATGAAGCGCTCCACGGCCGCGCGGGCCCGCTGGTCGCCCTCGCGCGCTTTGGCGAACACCTCGGCGACCGCCTGCTCGTCGAGCGGGTGCAGCGGCTCGTCCGTGGTCGACAGCAGGGTCTCCGGCGTCGCCTCGCGCCCGAGCAGATGCAGCGCCCCGATCTCGCCGGCCGCCCCGCCGTACCCCCGGTGCAGCCGTCCGCCGATCAGCGAACCGGCGCCCGGGCTCAGCCCCGCCAGCACGAACACGATGTCGTCGGACTCGGTGGCGGCGCCCTTCCAGTGCTCGGCGACCGCCGCCGCGTTGGCGTCGTTCTCGACCAGCACCGGGCACTTGAAGGACCGGCTCAGCCGCTCGCCCAGCGGCAGTCCCGACCACTCCGGCAGTGCCGTGCTCAGCCGTACCGTGCCGTCCGCCTCGACGATCCCGGGCGTCGCCGCGCCCACGGCCCGCAGCGAGCCCCGCGCCACACCCGCCCGGCGCAGCAGGTCCGCGACCGCCGTGCGCAGCCGCTCGAGCCGCTCGTCCGCGGTGGCCGTCTCCTCGACGTCCTTGGCGATGGAGCCCAGCATCCGGCCGTCGAGGTCGGACAGCACCGCGGCGACCCGGTGCGGTCCGATGTCCAGACCCAGCAGATGACCGGCCTCGGCCCGGAACCGGTAACGCCGGGCCGGGCGTCCCTGGCGTCGCGCGACACTCTCGTCGGCGGCCTGCTCGACGACGTAGCCCGCCCCGATGAGATCCTCGACGACCCCCTCGACGGTCGGCCGGGACAGTCCGGTCACCCGGGTGATCTCGGTCAGCGTCGCGCAGTCCGTGGCACGCAGCGCGTGCAGCACCACCGCGGAGTTGATCCTTCGCAGCAGCGAGGGATCCCCGCCGGTCAGCCGCCCCACCGTCCGTCCTCCCAGCTCGTGCGCGTGTTGGCCGGATGTTACTCGGCCGGAGGGACCCCGGCGAGTGCCAGGTGACGTCACCCCGGAGCCACGAACCCCGACTCGTACGCCGTGATCACCGCCTGCGTGCGGTCCCGGGCCCCGAGCTTGGCCAGTACGGCGCTCACATGCGACTTCACCGTCTCCGTGCCCACCACCATCCGCGCCGCGATCTCGGCGTTGGACAGGCCGCGTGTCATCAGCCGCAGCACCTCCGCCTCCCGCTCGGTCAGCCGGGCCGCCTCCAGCACGGCCCGCGCCGCCGGATTCCCGCCGCCTTCGCCGTGTTCGGCGGCGAGCTGCCGCACCGACGCCGGGAACAGCAGCGACTCGCCTTCCGCGACGAGCCGCACCGCGTGCGCGATCTCCGCGGGCCGGGCCCGCTTCAGCAGGAACCCGTCGGCTCCGGCGCGCAGCGCCTCGTAGACGTACTCGTCGTTCTCGAACGTCGTCACCACCAGGATCTTCGGCGGATCGTCGACCGAACGCAGCACCGCGCGCGTGGCCTCGATCCCGTCCAGCAGCGGCATCCGTACGTCCATGGCGACGACGTCCGGACGCAGGGAGCGGACCAGCGGGATCACCGCCGCCCCGTCCGCGGCCTCCCCGACGACCTCGATGTCCGGCTGCGCGTCCAGAACGGCCCGCAGACCCGCGCGTACGAGGGGTTCGTCGTCGACGAGGAGAACGGTGACCGGCATCCGGCCAGCGTAGATCAGCGCAGCGGCAGCTCGACGTGCACCTGCCAGTCGCCGTCGGCCGGACCGGTGTGCGCGCGCCCGCCGAGCAGGGCCGCGCGCTCGCGTATGCCGCGCAGTCCGCCGCCGCGCCCGGGGCCGGGGGCCGCGGCCGTCAGCGGATTGCGCACCTCCAGCACGAGGGCCCGCTCGGTGACGTCGACGCGTACGCCGGCGGGGGCGCCGTCCGCGTGCCGCAGCACGTTGGTCAGCGACTCCTGGAGGATGCGGTACCCCTCGCGCGAGACCGGCCCCGGCACGGTGTCCAGCGCTCCGCTGACCTCGGCGTCGACCTTCGCACCGGCGGCGCGTGCCGACTCCAGCAGCCGGTCGGCGTCCACCAGCGTGGGCCGGCCGCTCGCGGGCCGCTCCGTCTCCCGCAGGATGCCCAGCACGCGCTCCAGATCCTCCAGCGCGGCCCGCCCGGTCTCCTCGATCGCCTCCAGGGCCCGGTCCGTGAACGCCGGATCGCCCGCCGCGCGCGCGGCACCCGCCTGGACGACGGCGACCGTGAGGGCGTGGCCGATCGAGTCGTGCAGTTCGCGGGCGATGCGGTTGCGCTCCAGCAGCTGTTCCGTGCGCTCCTCCAGGGCGGCGAGCCGCTCGACGGCCGACGGCCCGAGCAACCCGCGGGCGACGGCGGTGACCAGCTCACCGAGCCCCACCACCACGCCGTACAGCAGCACGAGGGGGACCGGCGCGAGCAGGGCGTACGGCCAGTGCGCAGGCGCGTCCCGCAGTACGGGGACGCCGCCGGAGTCCCCGGCGGCCCCGAAGGCCACCAGCTGGAACGAGAGCAGGGGCAGCCAGACGGTGGCGAAGACGGCCGCCGCGCCCAGCGCCATGCGCGCCTGAAGCCACAGCACCGTGCGCAGCCGGTCCCGCCAACTCGCCGACGCCCGCACGGAGATGCCCGCGTCGTCCGCGCCGGACACCAGGAGCAGCCGGGCCTGCACCCCCTCGCCCGTGCGCACGGCCGGGATCAGCCCGAGCGGGACCAGCGCGAGCGCGGGCACCCAGGGAGTCGACATGTCGATGAAAAGCCACACGCTGACGATCAGCATCGGCACCCACAGGTGCAGCAGGCGTGTGTACGTCGTCCCCCGGAGCAGCGGGCGCAGAAAGCGGGCCATTGCGACATCGTGCCAGCCGCCACTGACAACGGACCTCCCCCGCTCGGGGGAGACGATCTCCACGCGCGGGGGAGGCACGGGCACCCGCCGACCGGCCAGGCTGCTGCCATGACCAGCATCGAAGTCCAAGCCCTCACCAAGGAGTACGGCACCCGCCGAGCCGTGGACCAGCTCGGTTTCCGTGTGCTCCCCGGCCGCGTCACCGGCTTCCTCGGACCGAACGGCGCCGGGAAGTCCACCACCATGCGGCTCGTGCTCGGCCTCGACCGGCCGACCTCCGGGACCGCCACGATCGGCGGCCGCGCCTACGCGACCCTGGACGAACCCCTGCGCCGCGTGGGCGCCTTGCTCGACGCGCAGGCCGCCCACGGCTCCCGCACCGGCCGCGACCATCTGCGGGTCCTCGCGGCGAGCAACCGCATCCCGGGTCGCCGGGTCGACGAGGTGCTGGCGGAGACGGGCCTCGCGTCCGTGGCCCGGCACCGCGTGCGGACGTACTCCCTGGGCATGCGCCAACGGCTCGGCATCGCGGCCGCGCTCCTCGGCGACCCCGAGGTGGTCATGCTCGACGAGCCGTCCAACGGCCTCGATCCTGAAGGCATCGTCTGGATCCGCGCCTTGCTGCGCAGGCTGGCCGACGAGGGGCGCACGGTCCTGGTCTCCAGCCATCTGATGAACGAGACCGCCTCCTTCGCCGACCACCTCGTGGTGCTGGGACGAGGACGTCTGCTCGCCGACACCCCGATGCGGGAGTTCATCCACGCACGCGTGCGGCCCCGGGTCCGCATCCGCACCACGGACGGCGCGGCGCTCGCCACCGCGCTCTCCCGGGCCGGCCATGACGCCGTGCGGCACGACGAGGGGCACTGGACGGTCGAGCACGCACGCGTGGACGACATCGGCCGCCTCGCCTCCGCCGCGGGCGTCCCCCTGCTCGAACTGGCCGCCGAGGAGGCCACCCTGGAGCAGGCCTACCTCGATCTGACGGCCACCGAGGCCGAGTTCAACGCATCGCTTCAGGAGGTCCGACGATGACGACCATCGCCCCCGTGCTCCACTCCGAGTGGCTGAAGATCCGCACCCTTCGCTCCTTGGGCGGGACGCTCCTGGCCCTGTTCGCCGTGACGACGGCCTTCTCCGCCGTGGCCGGCGCCGAGCCGGCGGACCCGGACTTCGACCCGCTGTTCACGGCGCTGTCCGGGGTCCTGCCCGGCCAGATCGCGGCGATCAGCTTCGGGGCGTTGGCTGTGTCGGCCGAGTATCACGGGGGAGCGCTGCGGCTGTCGCTGGCGGCGGTTCCCCAGCGAGGGCGGTGGTTCGCGGCCAAGGTGACCGCCATCGCCGTGCCGACCCTCGGCGTCGCACTGGCCACCTCGCTCGCCGCCCTCGCCGTGGGACGCGCCGGGCTCGGCGACGCGGCGAGCGGACTCGACGCGGGCGAGCAGGTGCGCGGGATCCTGGGTTCCTCCCTCTACCTCACGCTGATGGCCCTGCTGGCGGCCGGACTCACGGCCCTCCTGCGCAGCGGCGTGGCCACGCTCTCCCTGATGATCCCGTTCGTGCTCGTCGTCTCCTTCGTCATCGGCGACGCGGCGGGCGGCCTCACCGACTTCCTGCCCGACAAGGCGGGCCAGGTGGCCCTGCACGAGACGTACGACGGCACGCTCGGCCCGTGGACCGGGCTCGCGGTCACCGCGCTGTGGACGGCGGGCGCGCTGCTCGCGGGGGCGTGGAGCGTACGCCGCCGGGACGCCTGACCGGACGTCGACTGACGGCCCGCCAATTGTCAGTGGCGGCGGGTTTACTGGATCACATGGACATCGCGAAGGACCTCGCCCTGATCGACGGGCTCCGCGCACGGGAGATTCCGGCGCGGCCCGGTTATCACCAGGCCGTCTTAGGGCCGCGCGACTGGCGGAGCGCGGAGGACTGCTACGCCTACGAGGCGGCCGTGGCCGAGCTGCTGACCGCGCGTTGGGGAGAGCCGTCCCGGTGGGGCACCACCACGCTCGTCGAGCGTGGCGCCCGCGGCGGGCGAATAGCCGAGGCCTGGGCCCTGCTCAGCGTCTTCGCGACGGAACTGCGCACCTGGGAGGTGGAGGACGGCTGGGTGGTCCTGACGGTCCTCGACCGGGAGGAGGAGGACATGCCCAAGGTGTTCGTCCTGATCACGAAGGAGGATCCGCCGTGACCCTCAGCCGTGCGAACTCCTCCGCCATCGTCGCCGCCGTCCAGTGCGCGTTCAGCCCGCTCGGATTCGGCAGCACCCACACGCGCGTGTCCCCGATCAGCCGCTCCTGAGGCCCCACTTGGGCCTTGCGGTCGTCGAAGGCCGCCCGGTACGCCGTCACCCCCACGACCGCCAGCCAGCGCGGCCGCAGCCTGCCGACCTTCTCGGCGAGCAGCCGTCCGCCCTCCCGGTACTCCTCGGCGCTCAGCTCGTCCGCCCGGGCCGTCGCCCGCGCCACGACGTTCGTGATGCCGAGCCCGTACGACAACAACTCGCCCTGCTCGGAGGGCTTGAGCAGCCTCGGTGTGAAGCCCGACAGGTGCAGCACGGGCCAGAAGCGATTGCCGGGGCGGGCGAAGTGGTGGCCGGTCGCCGCCGTCATCAGCCCTGGATTGATGCCGCAGAACAGCACGCGGAGGCCGTCCGCGACCACGTCCGGTACCAGACGCTCGCGGGCGGCCTCCAACTCCTCGGCGGTGAAGCGCGTCAGAGGATCGCTCCCGGGGTGTACCCGGCGGCCTCCGGACGCTGCTTCACGATCTCCTCGATCCGGCCCACGATCACGCCCACCTGAGCGGCGGCGGCGCCCGTGAACGACAGCTTGTCGGCCATCAGCGCGTCCAACGCGGCCCGGTCCAGCGGGATCCGCTCGTCCGCCGCCAGCTTGTCCAGCAGTTCGTTGCGCTCGGCGCCCTGCTCGCGCATGGCGAGCGCGGAGGCGACGGCGTTCTCCTTGATCGCCTCGTGCGCGACCTCACGGCCCACACCGGCCCGCACCGCGCCCATGAGCACCTTGGTGGTGGCGAGGAAGGGCAGGTAGCGGTCGAGCTCACGGGCCACGACCGCCGGGAACGCGCCGAACTCGTCCAGCACCGTCAGGAACGTCTCCAGCAGTCCGTCCAGCGCGAAGAAGGCGTCCGGCAGCGCGACCCGGCGCACCACCGAGCAGGACACGTCGCCCTCGTTCCACTGGTCGCCCGCCAGCTCGCCGGTCATCGAGGCGTAGCCGCGCAGGATGACCATCAGGCCGTTGACGCGCTCGCAGGAGCGGGTGTTCATCTTGTGCGGCATCGCGGAGGAGCCGACCTGGCCCGGCTTGAAGCCCTCGGTGACCAGCTCGTGCCCGGCCATCAGGCGGATCGTCTTGGCCAGCGAGGACGGCGCCGCCGCCAGCTGCACCAGCGCGGTGACGACCTCGTAGTCCAGCGAGCGCGGGTAGACCTGGCCGACGGAGGTGAAGGCCTGCGAGAAGCCGAGGTGCCCGGCGATCCGGTCCTCCAGCTCGGCGAGCTTCGACGCGTCCCCGCCGAGCAGGTCCAGCATGTCCTGAGCCGTACCGACCGGGCCCTTGATGCCGCGCAGCGGGTAGCGGCCGAGAAGCTCCTCGACCCGGCCGTGGGCGACGAGCAGCTCGTCGGCGGCAGTGGCGAAGCGCTTGCCGAGGGTGGTGGCCTGCGCGGCCACGTTGTGCGAGCGGCCGGCCATGACCAGCTCGCCGTACTCGCCCGCGAGCTTGCCGAGGCGCGCCAGGACGGCCACCGTACGGTCGCGCATCAGCTCCAGGGAGAGCCGGATCTGGAGCTGCTCGACGTTCTCCGTCAGGTCGCGGGAGGTCATGCCCTTGTGCACGTGCTCGTGCCCGGCGAGGTCGTTGAACTCCTCGATCCGCGCCTTCACGTCGTGCCGGGTGACCTTCTCGCGCTCGGCGATGGAGGCCAGGTCGACGGTGTCGAGGACACGCTCGTAGTCGGCGATCGCCTCGTCCGGCACCTCGATGCCGAGGTCCTTCTGGGCCCGCAGCACGGCGAGCCAGAGCTGACGCTCCAGCTTCACCTTCTGCTCGGGGGACCAGAGCGTGGCGAGCTCGGTGGAGGCGTAGCGTCCGGCGAGGACGTTCGGGATGCGGGGCTTGGCGGGCGCTGAAGTCACGTGTCCAGATTCTACTGGCGGTTCGTGCAGGCCAGCGCCACGGTCCCGTTCGGCGGAAGCTACGAGACGGGCGTCACGCGTCGTACGGCAGCAGATCGGGCCGCTTGGCCGGCAGGCCGTCGCCCGAGGAGCGCCCGGTCAGGCGCCGGCCGATCCACGGCAGCAGGTGCTGCCGGGCGAAGCGGGCGTCCGCGACCCGGCGGTCGACCCAGCCCGGCGGCAGGGAGGCCGGCAGCGGGATGTGCCACTCCGGGTCCTCCGGCTCGTAGCCGAGCGTCTGCCACACCGCCTCGGCCACCCGTCGGTGACCCTCGGCGGTCAGGTGCAGCCGGTCCACGTCCCACAGTCGCGGGTCGGCGAGCGAGGGGGCGCCGTAGAGGTCGACGACGACGGCGCCGTGCCGCGCGGCCAGCTCGTCGACGCAGGCGAACAGTTCCTCCATGCGCGGCCGGAACCGCTCCAGCACCGGGCCCTGGCGGCCGGGGCTGCGCATCAGCACCAGCTGCTTGCAGGAAGGCGCGAGGCGTTCCACCGCCTCCTCCAGCAACCCGCGCACCCGGCCCATGTCGCACTTGGGCCGCAGGGTGTCGTTGAGGCCGCCGACCAGCGTCACCACGTCGGCGCGCATGGCGGCCGCGACCGGGACCTGCTCCTGGACTATCTGGCCGATCAGCTTGCCCCGCACCGCGAGATTGGCGTACCGGAAGCCGGGCGTCCGGGCGGCCATCCGTGTGGCGAGGACATCGGCCCAGCCCCGATAGGAACCGTCCGGGAGCAGGTCCGACATGCCTTCGGTGAAGGAGTCGCCGACGGCGACCAGGCTGGTGTGTGCGGGGTTCGTCTGCATAGCGAGAGAAATGGTATCCCGAGGCGCATACCCAGCGGTCGGTCGGCCGGGGGCCCTCCGACGAGGGCCCCCGCGCCTCAGGCCCGCTGCCCGAACAGCTCCCGCAGGACGTCCTCCATGGTCACCAGGCCCGAGAGACGTCCGTCGTCCCCGAGTACCGCCGCGAGGTGCGTCCGGCTGCCCCGCATCGCGGTGAGCACGTCGTCGAGCGGGGTGCTCTCCCGCACCCGCGCGATGGGCCGCATGTCCGGCACCCGGAACGGCAGGTCCCGGGGCGAGGCGTCCAGGGCGTCCTTCACATGGAGGTAGCCCACGATCCGGCGGCCCTCGTCGACCACCGGGAAGCGGGAGAACCCGGACTCGGCCGACAGGCCCTCCAGTTCCTCCGGTGTGACGCCCACGCGTGCGTAGACGACCCGTTCCAGCGGGAGCACCACGTCACGGACGGGCCGCCGGCCCAGCTCCAGGGCGTCGTGCAGCCGCTCCCGGGCCCGCTCGTCGATCAGCCCCGCCTCGCCGGAGTCCCTCACCAGACGGGCCAGTTCCGCGTCCGAGAAGGTCGCGGTGACCTCGTCCTTCGTCTCCACGCGGAGCAGCTTGAGGAGCGTGTTGGCGAAGGCGTTGATGGTGAAGATCACCGGGCGCAGTCCGCGGGACAGGGTCACCAGGGGCGGCCCGAGCAGCAGCGCGCTGCGCACCGGTTCCGCCAGCGCGATGTTCTTGGGCACCATCTCGCCGAGCAGCATGTGCAGATACGTCGCCAGGGTCAGCGCGATCACGAAGGACACCGCGTGCCCCGCGCCCTCCGGCACACCCAGGGCGTGGAACACCGGTTCCAGCAGATGCTCGATGGCCGGTTCGGCGACCACACCCAGGACCAGGGTGCACAGCGTGATGCCGAGCTGGGCGGCGGCCATCAGCGCGGACACGTGCTGCAGACCCCACAGCACGCTCTTCGCGCGCCGGTCGCCCTGGTCGGCGTACGGCTCGATCTGGCTGCGGCGCACCGAGATCAGCGCGAACTCGGCGCCCACGAAGAAGGCGTTGACGACGAGGGTCGCGAAGCCGATCAGCAACTGGATCGCGGTCACAGCGTCTCCCCCTTGTCGCCGGAAGCGTCGTGGGACGTCTCATGGGACGCGCCGCGGCTCGTGTCGTGGGACGCGCCGCGTTTCGAGTCGTCGGACGCGCCGCGTTTCGTGTCGTCGGACATGTGGTCGAACTCGTCGGCCGGCGGCGCGTGCATCAGCACCCTCGCCGCCCGGCGCCCGGAGGCGTCCGTGACGTCCAGCCGCCACCCGGCGACCTGCACGCGGTCCCCGGCCTCGGGGATCCGGCCCAGCTCGGTGGCCACGAGGCCGGCCAGCGTCTCGTACGGCCCGTCGGGCGCCTTGAGGCCCACGCGCGCGAGCTGGTCCATCCGCGCCGAGCCGTCGGCCGAGAAGAGGGACCGGCCGGAGTCGTCGCTGCCGGCGGGGGCCAGGTCGGGCGTCTCGTGCGGGTCGTGCTCGTCGCGCACCTCGCCGACGACCTCCTCGACGATGTCCTCCAGCGTGGCCACGCCCGCCGTGCCGCCGTACTCGTCGATGACGACGGCCATGGTGCGCTTGCCGGAGAGCCGGTCCAGCAGCCGGTCGACGGTGAGCGTCTCCGGGACGAGCAGCGGCTCGCGCATCAGGTCCGCGACCCGGACCCGGGGCCTGCGCTCCGCGGGTATGGCGAGGACGTCCTTGATGTGCGCGGTGCCGACGACCGCGTCGAGGGTGCCGCGGTAGACGGGGAACCGGGACAGACCGGTCGCGCGGGTGGCGTTGGCCACGTCCTCGCAGGTCGCCGACGCCTCCAGGGCGATGACCTGCACGCGGGGGGTCATCACGTTCTCCGCCGTGAGGTCGGCGAGGTTCAGGGTCCGTACGAACAGCTCGGCGGTGTCCGCCTCCAGCGCGCCCTCCTTGGCGGAGTGCCGCGCGAGGGCGGCCAGCTCCTGCGGCCCGCGCGCGGCGGCCAGCTCCTCGGTGGGCTCCACGCCCAGGCGGCGCACGATCCGGTTCGCGGTGTTGTTCAGGTGCGTGATGAAGGGGCGGAAGGCCGCGCTGAACCAGCGCTGCGCGTTGCCCACCGTTTTGGCCACGGTGAGCGGGGAGGAGATCGCCCAGTTCTTCGGCACGAGTTCGCCGATGACCATCAGGACGACCGTGGACAGCGCGGTGCCGATCACCAGGGCGATCGAACTCGCCGTGGACGGCGAGGCGCCGAGCGACTCCAGCGGGCCGGAGAGCAGCCGCGCGATGGACGGCTCGGCGAGCATGCCGACCACGAGGTTGGTGACGGTGATGCCGAGCTGGGCGCCGGAAAGCTGGAACGTCAGATTCCGTACGGCCTTCAGGGCTCCGGCGGCGCCCCGCTCGCCGCGCTGCGCGGCCTGTTCCAGCGTGCCGCGCTCGACGGTGGTGAGCGAGAACTCGGCGGCGACGAAGGCGCCACAGGCGAGCGACAGCAGGATCGCCACCAGCAGCAGGAGCACTTCGGTCATCGGGTCACCTCCGTCCCATGATCGGACAGGGTGGGAGGGAGCGCGCGATGTCGCGTACTGGGAGGCTCGCCCATGGGCGGACGCTCACACACCTTTCATACGAGAGCCGGGAGTGGTCACTCAAGAGTAAAGGACGGGCAAAGGCGGTCAGTCGGTGAGGGGCTTCACCCAGCGCCGCAAGTGCTCCTCCGGAAGGTACCCCGCCGCGCGCCAGGCGTGCTGCGCCCGCTCGTTGCGCTGGAGCACCATCGCGTCCCCGCGTCGGCCCCCGAGCCGTACGAAGCGCTCCTCGGCGGCGGCGAGCAGGGCCGTGCCGATGCCCTGGCGGCGGTGGTCCGGATGGACGGCGAGCCGGTACAGATGGCAGCGCCATCCGTCGAAGCCGGCGATCACCGTGCCGACCAGTTCGCCGTCGCGCTCGGCGAGCAGGAGTGCCTCGGGGTCGCGGGTCACCAGTCGCTCCACCCCGTCCCGGTCGTCGCTGATGCTCGTGCCCTCGGCGGCGGCCTTCCAGAAGGCCAGCACGGTGTCCAGGTCCTGGGGCCCGGCGGCCCGTACGCGCAGTTCGGTCATGCGATGATCACACCATCGGTGGCCCGCCGCAGGGCCGGAATTTCGGCATCCGGACAGTCACTCGTGCGCGATCGCGGCCAGCACGTTCATCCGGGAGGCCCGCAGCGCGGGCAGCAGTGCCGCCACGATGCCCACCACCGCCGAGCCGATCACCACCGCCACGATCGTGCCCCAGGGGATCGCCAGCGCCGTCATGCCCTGCAGGGCCAGCACCTGCTGGGTGCACACGCCCCACACCAGACCGAGCGCGAGACCCAGCACCGCGCCGAACACCGCGATCACCACCGACTCCAGCCGGATCATCCGGCGCAATTGGACCCGGGACAGCCCGATCGCCCGCAACAGCCCGATCTCCCGGGTCCGCTCCACGACCGACAGGGCGAGGGTGTTGACCACGCCGAGCACGGCGATGACGATAGCGAGCCCGAGCAGCGCGTACACGAGATAGAGCAGTACGGCGATCTGGTCGCGCACGAGTTCCTTGTAGTCGGCGAGGTCGCGGACCTGCACCTGGGGGTACGGCTCGAGGGTCTCCTCCAGGTTCGCGCGCAGGTCGTCGGCGCTGGTGCCGGAGGCGGCGTTGACGTAGACCGCGGACTCCTGCCCGCCCGGCGCGTACCGCTCCAGCGTGGCCAGACCGAAGTACATGCCGCCCTGGGTGCCGAAGCCGTCGGCGGAGTCCTGGTCGGTCAGCGCCCCGACCTTCAGCTCGGCCGTGCGCCCGCCCTGGAACGTCAGGGGGATGGTGCTGCCGACCCGCACTCCGTGCTCCTCGGCGAAGTCGCGGTCCATGGCCATGCTGCCGTCGGCCAGCGCGGCGGCCGTGTCGCCCTCGGCGTACGTGAGGTTGGCGACCTCGTCGAGTTGCGGCTCGTAGCCCGCCGCGGTGGTCTCGACCCGGTCGCCGTCGGGCAGCCGCGCCGCGACGGTCGTGAGCCGGGAGCGCACCACCAGGCCGACGCCCTCGGTGTCGCGGACCTTCTCGGTGATCTCCTCGGGGAACGGGACGAAGTTGCTGTTCTGCACGACGAAGTCGGCGCCCAGCGTCTTGTCGATCTGTTCGTCGAAGGACTTGGTCATCGACGCGCTCGCCACCGACATCCCGCCGACCAGCGCGAGCCCGACCATCAGGGCGGCCGCGGTGGCGCCCGTACGGCGTGGGTTGCGCAGGGCGTTGCGCTGGCTCATCCGGCCGATCGAGCCGAACAGCGCGGGGAACACCCCGCCCAGCACCCGGATCACGGGCCGGACCAGGAGAGGGCCCGCGATGACGGTCGCGATGAGCGTCAGGAGCACACCGAGGCCCAGCAGGGAGGCGGCCGACGACGTCTCCGAGGCGGTGACGCACCCCACGAGCGCCGCCGCGCCCAGCGCCCCGACCACCGTGCCCACCACCGCGCGCACCCGCAGCGGCCTGCCCACCCCGGCGATCTCCGCGTCCGCGAGCGCCGCCATCGGGGAGACGGCCGCCGCCCGCCGGGCCGGGAGGTAGGCCGCGACGAAGGTGACGCCGAGGCCCACGACGTACGCCGAGACCGGGGTCGCCCAGCCGATCACCATGTCGGCGGAGCGGATGTTCATGCCGAGCAGGCCCATCAGCTCGATCAGCCCGATGGCCAGCCCGATTCCCGTGGCCAGGCCCAGCGAGGCACCGACCAGGCCCAGCAGCAGCGCCTCGGTGAGGACCGAGCGCCGCACCTGGCGCCGGTCGGCGCCCAGGGCGCGCAGCAGGCCCAGCTCGCGGGTGCGCTGGGCGATCAGCATCGAGAAGGTGTTGACGATCAGGAACACCCCGACCAGCACGGCGACCCCGGCGAAGCCGAGCATCACGTACTTGATGATGTCGAGGAATCCGCCCAGTTGCTCCACGTCCGACTCGGCCTGCTCGTCGGCCGTACGGAAGTCGTAGTCGTCCGCGCCCAGGGCGGCGGCGACCCGCTCCTTGAGCTGAGGATCGCTGACGCCCTCCGCCGCGTCGACGGAGAGGCCGGTCCCGGCGTCCGCGTCGCCCAGCAGTTTGGTCTGCGCGGTCGGGGTGTCGAAGAAGACGAGGGCGGCGCCGGGGTTGGTGGTGGTGAAGGTGGCGATGCCGACGACCTTCACCTTGAACGAGCCGGGCGCGGCGATCACGGTGAGCGTGTCGCCGATGGCGACGTCCTTGCTGTCGGCGGTGTCCGCGTCGACCAGCACCTGGTCCGGCCCCTCTGGCGCGTGACCGGAGGTCAGCTCGACCGGGCTGCGGTCGGTGGGGTTCCAGTTGGTGCCCATGGTGGGGGCGCCCGTGGTCGGTCCGACGGACTCGTTGTCCTCGTCGGCGACGGTGATGCCCTCCACGTCCACGTCGAGGCGCACCGATTCCGCGCCCTCGACCTGCGCCGCCCGTTCCACCAGCGAGGCCGGCAGGGTGGGGGTGAAGCCGGAGGGCAGCGCCTCGTCGAGCTCCTCCTTCGGGCTGACCGTGACATCGGCGGCGGTCGAGGCGAAGAGCCGGTCGAACGTACGGCTGACCGTGTCCGAGAAGATCAGGCTGCCCGCGACGAACGCGACGGACAGGATCACCGCGAGGGCGGAGAGCAGCAGCCGCCCCTTGTGGGCCAGGAAGCTGCGCAGCGTCGCCTTGAGCACCGGGTCAGTCCTCCTCGGGGGCGTCGGCGGCCCCCCGGATCACGTCGAACCGTTTCATCCGCTCCAGCACCGCCTCCGCCGTGGGACGGGCTATCTCGTCGACGATGCGGCCGTCGCCGAGGAAGAGCACCAGGTCGGAGTGGGCGGCGGCGCCCGGGTCGTGGGTGACCATCACGACGGTCTGCCCGAGCTGGTCGACGGCGTCGCGCAGAAAGCCGAGCACCTCCAGTCCGGCCCGTGAGTCCAGGTTCCCGGTGGGCTCGTCGGCGAAGATCAGCTCCGGGCGGGAGGCGAGGGCGCGGGCGCAGGCGACACGCTGCTGCTGGCCACCGGAGAGCTGGGCGGGCCGGTGCTTCAGGCGGTCGCGCAGACCGAGGGTGTCGATGACCTGGTCCAACCACTTCTCGTCGGGCTTCTTGCCCGCGATGTCCATGGGCAGGGTGATGTTCTCGGCGGCGTTCAACGTCGGGATCAGATTGAACGACTGGAACATGAACCCGATCCGGTCCCGGCGCAGCCGCGTCAGCTCGCGTTCCCTCAGGCCCGTGATCTCGGTCTCGCCGAGCCACACCTGGCCGGCCGAGACGTTGTCGAGCCCGGCGAGGCAGTGCATCAGCGTGGACTTGCCGGACCCCGAGGGACCCATGACCGCGGTGAACCGGCCGCGGGCGATGTCCACGTCCACCGAGTCGAGCGCCAGCACCGTCGTCTCGCCCGAGCCGTACGCCTTGGTCAGACCGCGGGCCCGGGCTGCTACGGGGTCGGCGGTGTCCTTCACCTGAGCCGCAGTGGACAAGGCTGCCTCCTCGGTCGTGGACATCGCGACTTCCTTGTCAGGGCCCGAGCGTAGTGTGATCCGGCGCACACCGGATATCCCCCTGGGGTCCGAGCCGCTCTCCACCCCAGGAATGAGACCGGGGTGAGGCCGAGCATCCGAGGCCGCGGATTGAGGCTTGCCGACGCTAGCGTCCCAGCGCTAGCTTCAAGGTATGGCGAAAACGCAGCTGAACGTCCGCGTCGACGAGGGCACCGCCCGCGCGGCCCGCGAACGTGCCCTCGCGCGCGGCATGAGCGTCAACCGCTACATCGAGGAACTGGTCCGGCAGGACACCGGCGAGGTCGGCCACACCTTCGTGGAGGCCGCCGCCGACTTCATGAAGCAGTACGAGTCGGTCTTCGTCGAGGAGTTCGGCACGGAGCGCGAAGGTCGTCGTTGATCTCTTGAGCAACCTCCGGATCGACCTCGCCTGGCTGCTGATGCTCGCCGAACAGAACACCCCGGGCGATCCGCAAGTCACCGACTGGGGCGCGCTGATCGCCGCCGTCGCCCGCCATGACGCCGAGATCTTCGACGTCCCGGTCTACGACACCCCGCACGCCCGAGCCGCCGCATTGCTGCAACTGCTCATCCACGTCCCGGCGTTGGAGCGCTCCAACGCCCTCTTCGCCTCCGCCGTGGCCTATGCCTACCTGGTCGCCAGCGGCCTGAAGGTCGTCACCACACCGGAACAGGTCCGCGAACTGGCCCGGCTGGTCAAGAGCGGCGAGGCGTCGGTGGAGGACATCGCGCGGGAGCTGCGGCAGTGGTGCGCGTAGTCATTCGGAGACCGGCTACTCAGCCGGAAACCGGCTACTCATTCGGAGACCGGCTACTCATTCGGAGACCGGCCGCCAGGCCGTGCCCAGCACGCAGTACGACGTCGGCAGCGCCGGTCCCTTGTCCGGCACCATGATCCGTCGGTAGGGGCCGAGTTCGAACCCGGCGCCGCGCAGGGACGCCACCGGCTCCCGGGCGGTGTGGCAGCCGCCGCTGACGAGCGGCCACACCGTCCGGTCCAGGGCCTGCTGGGTGAAGGCCATCACCCGTCCGCCGCCCCGCCCGTGCTCGAGGAACCGCACCACACCGCCCGGCCGCAGCACCCGCCGGATCTCCGACAGCGCCCGCGGCACGTCACGGACGCTGCACAGCACCAGCGAGACCACCGCCGCGTCGAAGGCCTCGCTCTTGACCGGCAGGGCCTCCGCCGCCCCCGGCACCACGTCCACCGGGACCTCGGCGCGCATCGCCGCGTCCACCGCCAACTGGCGCAGCACCCGCTCCGGCTCGATCGCCACGACCTCCGAGACGGTGCCCGGATAGTGGGCGAAGTTCAGGCCGTTGCCCGCGCCGATCTCGATCACCCGCCCGGAGAGCCCGGCGAGCATCCGGTCGCGCAGCGCGCCGATGCCCATCTTCGTCTCGGCGCTCACGCTGAAGCGGGCGTAGTAGCGGGCGAACAGCGGATGGTGCACGACATCCCGCGGCACCTTGCCGGAGCCGGTGGACCGAAGCGGCATGGGGACCTCCCGAGGACGGACGGGCCGTACCCCGATTGTCCCCCGGACGCCCGCCGCGCACCCCCGCTGTGCGCCCTCGGCGCGCGGCTCAGGCGATGAAGTCGCGCACCTGTTCGTAGACGCCGTAGTCGTTGTTCATGTCGGTGTGCGAGACGCAGCCGACCTCGACGTTGGTCGCCCCGCTCAGGATCGCGGTGGTGTCCGGGGTGAGCGCGTCGTCGCAGTTGGACCAGTAACTGGCGTACGAGACGCTGCCCGGGGTCTCGTCACCGGAGTTCAGCGCCGTGAGGAAGGAGCTGCCGGTGTACATCTCGGCGCAGGAGGTGTACAGCCAGGAGCACCACGAGGCGGTGGTGGTGCCGTGGTTGGTGCCGGCGGTCGAGACGAAGTCGTCCACGTACGCCGTCCCGCCCAGGTTCTTCAGGTAGTACCGGGAGCTGAGCGCCCCCATGGAGTGGACGACCAGGTCCACCTTCGCGGCGCCGGTCTGGGCGCGCACGGTGTTGATGTAGCTCGCGAGCTGGCCGGCGGTCGTCACGTTCGACTGGGACCAGCTGTAGGACCAGGCGTACAGCTCGGAGGAGGTGTAGCCGTCCGCCTTGAAGTCGGCGATCCAGTCGTCCCAGCTGCTCGACGAACTGCTCAGTCCGTGCACGAAGACCACGGGGTTGTGGGCCGCCGCCTGGGCGGGTGTGGGGGAGAGGGAGAGAGCCAGAAGGAGCGAGGCGGCCGTCGCCGAGACGGCCGTGACGATGCGACGCGCGGTGCGCTGCATGAGTGCCTCCTGAGGCATGTGGGGTCGCCAGGAGTGTCGGCCGGGGTCTACGCGCGCCGCATCGGTGAAATCGCCGGTCTTTACGTGTCAATTAACTCGCCAGTAACGTCATTTGAGTGGCGACTCCGGTGAACCCCCCGCCCCTCGACCGCACTTCCACACCGCGGCTCACGGACGACCGGCGGCAGCCGGACCTCCCCGAGGCCGTGCGGGTGCGACTGCTGCGTGCGGTGTACGGCGATCCGCGCGCCGCCGCCGAAGCCGTCCCGAGGCTGACGGCGAGGCAGGCGGCCGGACTTGACCCGCTCCCCACCGAACCCGTCCAGCTGGCGCCCGCGTTCCTCTACGCGCATCGAGCGGAGATCCGGGAACTCCCGGACGACACCAGGTTGCTGTTGCTGCTCGCGGCCGCCGACCAGTACCCGGTCGCCACCCATGCCTTCCTGCGCGCCGTCACGGCCGCCCGCCTCGACATCCGCCCGCTGGAGGCCGCCGAGGCGGCCGGTGTCGCGCACGCCGGCGCGGGCGGTGTCGTGTTCCGCGACGCCTGGACGCGCATCGCCGCGTACGAGACGGGCAGCCCGGCGGACCGGCGCGACGTGCACCGGCTGCTGGCCCGGGTGCTGCACGGTGACGGCGAGACGCCCCGGCGCTCCTGGCACCGCGGCGCGGGTGCCCTCGGCCCCAGCGCGCGGCTCGCGGCGGAACTCGGGGACGCGGCGCGGACGGCGGAGCAGACGGGACGCCTCACCCTCGCCCGCGCCCTCGCCGAACGCGCCGCCACCCTCTGCCCCGAACCACCCGAGCAGACCGCCCTGTCGGCCCGCGCCGCCGACTACGCCTGGCAGTCCGGCGACAGCGACCGCGCCCGCCGGCTCGCGACCGCGGGCGGGCTCACCGGAGCCCTGGCCACCGGAGCGGGCGGCGCTTTCCCGGGTGCGGAGGGGGATGAAGAGTGGGGTCCCGACCGCGGACCGACGACCGTCGCCGCGCTGTCCGGCGTCCTCGCCCTGCGGGCGGGAAACACCACCGACGCCTTCGACATACTGCTCGGGGAAGCCGGGCGGGAGCAGGGCGGACGCGCCACCCACCTGCTCGCACGGGCCACCGAGGCCGCCATCTACACCGGAGACGTGCGCCGACTGCGGGAGGCGGCCCGGGCCGCCGAGCGGCTCGGGGTCGCGGTGCCTGGCACGCTGGGCGGTCTGGTGGCGGCCTTCGACGGGCGCTACACCGACGCGCGCGAGCTGCTGGAGGCGGCGGCCGGGCGGTGCGGGCCCGGCGGCGACCCCACCCTGCTGATCCACGCCGGTATCGCCGCCCTGCTCCTCGGCGACCACACCCGCGCGGCCGGCGCCACCCTCCGCGCCGCCGACTCCGCCCGCGCCCGGGGCGCCACGGTCGACGTCGCGCAGGCGATGGAGTTCCGGGCGTACGCGGACTTCTGGACCGGCCGCCCCCGGGCCGGGGAGACAGCCGCGACCGACGCCCTGTGGCAGGCCCACGCCACCGGGCAGGACAACGGCGCCTGCCATCTCCAGGCCGCCCTCGCCATGTTCGCGGCGCTCACCGGCGACGCGGACCTGTGCCGCGAACGCGCGGCCACGGCACGGTCGTACGCCCTCGCCCACGGCCTGGGTCTGCCCGCGGCCCTCGCGCAGTGGGCGCTCGCCGTTCTCGACCTGGGCAGTGGCCGGTTCGCCGCGGCGGCGGCCCGGCTGCGGGCGCAGGCCGGATTCGGCCCGGGGCACGGTCACCGCGCGATCCGCCATCTGGCCACCCCGCACTACGTCGAGGCCGCCGTCCGCACCGGAGACACCCGGATCGCGCGCGTGGCCCACGCCGACTACCACCGCTGGGCGAGCACCGTGGGCAGCGCCGACGACCTGGCCCTGAGCGCCCGCTGCCGCGCGCTGCTCGCGCCCGGCGCCGAGGCCGTCGAGCACTACCGGGGCGGCCTCGCGCTGCACGGACGCGGCACCCGCGCCTTCGAACGCGCGCGCACGGAGCTGCTCTTCGGCGGGGCGCTACGACGCCTGCGCCGCCGAACGGAGGCACGGGACCGGCTGCACAGCGCCCTGGCGGCGTTCGAGTACTTCGGCGCCCCGCACTGCGCGGCCCAGGCCCGCGCCGAACTCCGCGCCCTGGGCGCCCCCGCGGACCCCGCACCCGTCACCGACGACGACCCGACCGCCCGCCTCACCGCGCAACAGCTCCTGGTGGCCCGGATGGCGGCCGAGGGCGCCACCAACCGCGAGATCGCGGCCCGCCTCGCCCTGAGCCCCCGCACGATCGACCACCACCTGCGCGGTGTGTTCGCCCGCCTGGGCATCAGGTCCCGGATCGAACTGGTACGACTGCTCGCCCAGAAGACCTAGACGCAGGGATGCGGCTGCTCGCCCCGAATACCTAGACGGCGGCGCGCTCCCGGAACGCGGCGCCGTCCCACGTCCCGCCCAGCTCCGGGCCCAGCCAACTCGGCGCAGCCGCCCGGAAGTCGGCCGGTGCCAGGGCCCCCGACCCGGCGGGCAGCGCGCCCACCAGGGGCGCCCCGGACACCTCCGGCAGGTCCGCCACATTGCAACGGGACGCCAGATCGGGCGCGTCGGGCCAGCTGCCGATCACCACGCCCAGCAAGTCCACACCCCGGGACCGCAGTTCACGGGCCGTCAGCTCGGTGGAGTTGAGGGTGCCCAGGCTCGCGGGGGTGACCACCACGACCGGCGCCGCCAGCAGTCCGGCCGCGTCGGCCAGGGTGCCGCCCGACTCGTCGAAGCGGACCAGCAGGCCGCCCGCCCCCTCGACCAGCACCAGATCGTGCTCGGTGGCCAGCTTCGCCGCAGCCTCGGCGATCTCCCGCGGACGCACCGGCGGCAGACCGGACCGCCGGGCCGCCGTCCCCGGCGCCAACGGCTCGGGATAGCGGGCGAGTTCGGCCGTCGTCAGCCCTCCGGCGAGCCGCGCGCACTCGTCGGCGTCCCCGCGCTCGTCCGGTCGCAGCCCGGTCTGGGCCGCCTTGAGCACCGCCACCGTGCGGCCGGAGGCCAGCGCCGTGGCGGCCACGGCCGCGGTCGTGACCGTCTTGCCGATCTCCGTGCCGGTGCCCGTGATCACCAGAACCGTCATCTCAGCCCTCCCGTGCCGCCGCGCACACCGCGCGGGTGATCCGCGCCAGGTCCGCGTCGCCCGTGACGTACGGCGGCATCGTGTAGATCAGATCGCGGAAGGGCCGTACCCATACGCCCTCGCGCACGGCAGCCTCGGTGGCCGCCTTCATGTCCACGGGGTGGTCGAGCTGGACGACCCCGATGGCACCGAGGACCCGTACGTCCCGCACACCCGGCAACTCCGCGGCGGGGGCCAGCCCTTCGCGCAGTCCCGCCTCGATCCGCTTCACCTCCGCGAGCCAGTCCTGGCCGAGCAGCAGCTCGATCGAGGCGCAGGCGACCGCGGCGGCCAGCGGGTTGCCCATGAACGTGGGCCCGTGCGCCAGCACCGGCACCTCGCCCCGCGAGATCCCGTCGGCCACCCGCGAGGTGCACAAGGTGGCGGCCATCGTCAGGTAGCCGCCGGTCAGCGCCTTGCCCACGCACATCACGTCCGGCGTCACCGCCGCGTGGTCCGCCGCGAACAGCGCGCCCGTGCGCCCGAACCCGGTCGCGATCTCGTCGAACACCAGCAGCACGCCGTGCTCGTCGCACGCCTCGCGCAGCACGCGCAGATAGGCGGGGGAGTGGAACCGCATGCCACCCGCGCCCTGCACCACCGGCTCCACGATCACCGCGGCCAGTTCGTCGGCGTTCCGCTCGATCGCCGAGCGCAGTTCGTCCGCGTAGGACTCCTCGTACTCGACGGGCGGCGGGCCGACGAAGACCTGGCGGGGGAGCACGCCCGTCCACAGTTCGTGCATCCCGCCCTGGGGATCGCACACCGACATCGGCTGCCAGGTGTCCCCGTGGTAGCCGCCCCGCCAGGTCAGCAGCCGCTGCTTGCCGGGCCGTCCGAGCGAGCGCCAGTACTGCAGGCACATCTTGACGGCGACCTCGACCGACACGGACCCCGAGTCGGCGAGGAAGACATGCTCGAGCCCTTCGGGAGACATGTCGACAAGGTGCTTCGCGAGGCGGACGGCGGGCTCGTGCGTGAGCCCGCCGAACATCACATGGCTCATCCGGCCGAGCTGCTCGCGCGCCGCCTCGTTGAGCACCGGGTGGTTGTAGCCGTGGATGGCCGACCACCAGGACGACATCCCGTCGACCAGCTCGCCCGAGCCGTCGGCCAGCCGCAGCCTCACCCCGCTCGCCGACTCCACGACGAGCGGTTCCTGTTGGCCCGGCATCGGCCCGTACGGATGCCACACGTGCTTCCGGTCGAGGTCCAGCAGCTCGGGCACGCTCAGGTCAGGCATTGGGCGCGAGATCCGTGCCGGCGCCGCGGCGGCGTACGGCGACGAGGTCGCTGCGCACCTCCCCGGGCTCGGCCTGCTGAACCGGTGCGGAACCGCAGACTCCGGCGCCTTCGTGGGACCCGCAGCCACCGCCTTCGTGGGACCCGCAGCCACCGCAGTCGTGGCCGCCGTCCTGGCCCCCTCCGTGGGACCCGCAGCCCCCGCCCCCGGCGGTGGCCCGGTGCTCCGGCAGCGTCACCTCCTCGGCGCCCTCCACCTCGAACCCGGCGTCGGCGATCATCTCGAGGTCGGCCTTGCCCGCCTGGCCCTCACTGGTGAGGTAGTCGCCGAGGAAGATCGAGTTGGCCAGGTTCAGCGCGAGCGGCTGCATCGTGCGCAGATGCACCTCACGGCCACCGGCGATGCGCACCTCGACGTCCGGGCAGACGAACCGCACCATCGCGAGGATCCGCAGACAGCGCTGCGGGGTGAGGTGCCACTCCTTGGCGAGCGGGGTGCCCTCGAACGGGATGAGGAAGTTGACCGGCACCGAGTCCGGGTCCAGCTCGCGCAGCGAGAAGACCACGTCCACCAGGTCCTCGTCGCTCTCGCCCATGCCCGCGATCAGACCGGAGCAGGCGGACAGACCGGCGGAGTGCGCCTTCTGCACCGTGTCGACGCGGTCCGCGTAGGTGTGGGTGGTGGTGATGTCGCCGTAGGTGGCCTCGGAGGTGTTGAGGTTGTGGTTGTAGGCGTCCGCGCCCGCCTCCCGCAGCCGCTCGGCCTGGCCGTCGGAGAGCAGCCCGAGACAGGCGCACACCTCGACGCCCTCGTTCTGGTCCTTGATCGCCTTGATGGTGTCCGACACCCGGTCCACGTCACGGTCGGTCGGACCGCGTCCGCTGGCCACCAGGCAGACGCGCTTGGCGCCGCCGGCGAGCCCCGCGGCCGCCGCCTTCGAGGCCTCGTCGGGCTTGAGCCAGGTGTACTTCAGGATCCCGGCGGTCGAGCCGAGCCGCTGCGAGCAGTAGGAACAGTCCTCCGGGCACAAGCCGGACTTGAGGTTGACGAGGTAGTTCAGTTTCACCCGACGGCCGAACCAGTGCCGGCGCACCTTGCCGGCCGCGGCCACCACATCGAGCAGGTCGTCGTCGGACGTCCCGAGGACGGCCAGGGCTTCCTCGCGGGTCGGCAGCTCGCGCCGCAGCCCCTTGTCCACCAGCGTGTTCAGCAGGTCCATGAGAGCTGATCCTGTCCTACGGAGTGGTTCCTGGCCAAGGAGAGTTCGTACAACTCGGGCGCTTCGACGTGTGGGTATTGCCACACCCTGGGTGCCTGGTCGTCCCAGTAGTGTCTGTGCGCTGCCTACAAAATCCCCGGAGGACCCATGGCGTTCCGCTGGATCGACGAGCAGGCGGAGCTGCGCCGCCGTGCCGGACTCGTACGGACGCTGCGTCCCCGCCCCGCCGACTCGCCGCTGCTGGACCTGGCGAGCAACGACTACCTGGGCCTCGCCCACCATCCCGAGGTCACCGAGGGCGCGGCCCGGGCCGCGCGGACCTGGGGCGGCGGCGCGACCGGCTCCCGGCTCGTCACCGGTACGACGGAACTCCATACGGAGCTGGAGCGCGAGCTGGCGGACTTCTGCGGCTTCGAGGCGGCCCTGGTCTTCTCCTCCGGCTACGCGGCCAACCTCGCCGCGGTCACCGCGCTCGGGCCGCACGGCTCGCTGATCGTGTCCGACGCGGGCAACCACGCCTCACTGATCGACGGCTGCCGGCTGGCCCGCGGGACGACCCAGGTGGTCGCGCACGCCGAGCCGGACGCGGTGCGTAAGGCGCTCCAGACGCATGACGGACCGGCCGTCGCGGTCTCCGACACCGTCTTCTCGGTCGACGGCGACGCCGCGCCGCTGGCCGGGCTCGCCGAGGCGTGCCGGGAGCACGGCGCGGGACTCGTCGTCGACGACGCGCACGGCCTGGGCGTGCTCGGCGTCGGCGGCCGGGGCGCCCCCCACGCGGCGGGGCTCGCCGGCGCCGACGACGTGGTCGTCACGGTGACACTGTCCAAGTCACTGGGCAGCCAGGGCGGTGCCGTGCTCGGCCCGGCCCGCGTCATCGACCATCTGGTCAACGCGGCCCGCACCTTCATCTTCGACACCGGCCTGGCCCCCGCGGCGGCCGGTGCCGCCCTCACGGCCCTTCGGCTGCTGCGCGGGGAGCCGGAGCGGGCGGACCGGGCGCGCGCGGTGGCGGCGGAACTGCACGCCCGCCTGACGGCCGAGGGCCATCAGGCGGTACGTCCGGACGCCGCCGTGGTCTCGGTGCGCGCGCCCTCCCCGGAGGAGGCCGTGCGCTGGGCGGCCGACTGCCGGGCGGCGGGTTTGGCCGTGGGCTGTTTCCGTCCTCCTTCCGTGCCCGACGGCATCTCACGGCTGCGACTGACCGCCCGTGCGGATCTCACGGACGGACAGATCGAACGCGCTGTACGGATCATCGGCGAGACACGACCATGAGTCGGCGTGACACGGCCCTGCCGCCGGGGCTACGCAACTGATCGAAAGCGGTCAGGATCAGGACGTGAACGCGGCCGTGAAGTCCGCCCAGCTCTCGGGGGAGAAGAGCAGCGCGGGCCCGGCCGGGTCCTTGGAGTCGCGTACGGCGAGCAGCCCGGCCCCTGGACCGGAATGCGGCCGGGCGGTCTCCACGCAGTTGTTCGCACCCGTGCTGTAGCTGCTCCGCAGCCAGCGCACGACATGCAGTTCGGTACTGGAAGGTACGTTCCGAGGCAGTGCAGACATGGTGCCTCCTTACGCGCCGTCAGCTATCCCGGCGATGTAATCCAACGATTCCTCGGGCGAAAGGGCGTGGATCTGAAGGGTGGTGAAGGCCTCCGTGTACGCCTGGAGGTCTTCTTTCCGTTCGAGGTAGAGGCTACTCGTCAAGTGGTCGAGAACAACCACATCCAGATCAGAAGTGCGCGAAAATGAGAAGACAACGAAAGGGCCAGTGATACCGATGTGCGCCCCGGCGGTGAACGGCAGGACCTGCAACCGCACTTGAGGCAGCCGTCCCGCCTCCACCAGCCGCCACAGCTGTCGCACCATCACCCCCGGTCCGCCGATCTCCCGGCGCAGTACCGCCTCGTCCAGCACCGCGCTCAGCTCCAGCGGCGGCTCTCCGCGCAGCACGTCCTGCCGGGCCAACCGCACCTCGACCAGGGCGTCGAGGCGTTCGTCCGTCTCGTCCAGGCCGCCCACCGCGGCCCGGGTCACCGCCCGCGCGTACTCGGGCGTCTGCAGGAGTCCCGGTACCACGGAGGTCTCCAGCGTGCGCATCGCGCTCGCCTGGGACTCCAGGCTGATGAAGTCCCGGTAGGTCGGCGGCAGCACCCCGCGATAGGCGTGCCACCAGTGGTGGCGCCCGGCGCCGTCGTCGGACCCCGCCAACACCAGGAGTAACTCCCGCAGTTGGGAGTCGGCGACGCCATAGGCGTCCAGCAGTAACCGCACATCGGCCGGTTTCACCCCGCTGGCGCCGGTCTCGATCCGGCTCACCTTCGACTGGTGCCAGCCCACCAGACGCGCCGCCTCACCACTGGTGAGGCCCGCACCGGTGCGCAACGCACGCAGTTCGGCGCCGAGTTTTCGGCGGCGTACCGCGGGACCGTGCTGCATGCGGTCCTCCTTACTCCAACCGGGCCGCCCAAATACGGTCTCGCGTAGCAGAGTTCACCGCTTTGAGCGACAGATATATGCATATCTTGGTGGATCGCCACCGTGACCGGCGCGGTAATGGCAGTCTGGCGAAGAAGCACCAGTCCGGGACCGTACTCGAACCATCCGCTCCGTGTCGGACTGCGGTCCCGTGGGAAAGGGACGACGTCGCCATGGCAGACCATCTGGAAGCATCCGTCACTCTGCCGAGCGATCCCGCCTCGGTGTCCGCGGCCCGCGGCTATGTGGTCAGCACCCTCGTGGAATGGGGGCTGCCCGCCGAGACGGACGTGGCCGACACCATCCGGCTGATCGTCTCCGAACTCGCCACCAACGCCGTACAGCACACGCTCGGTCAGTCACCCACCTTCACGGTGGACATCGAGCTGCACCATGACGAACAACTGCGCATCGGGGTCACCGACAGCCACCCGCGCTTCCCCAAGCGCCTGCCGGCCGCCGTGCAGCAGGACAACGGCCGGGGGCTGGTGATCATCCGCTGGCTGACCGCCGAGTGCGGGGGCCGGCTCAGAGTCAGGCCCACCCGGGAGGGCGGCAAGACGGTCTCCATCGAGCTGCCCTGGACCGTACCGGCCCGTCCGGTCACCACGGCGGGCCAACAGGAGCCCTAGGGTCGTCTGACAGCGGAAGAGAGCACACGACAGCGGTTCGAGGGCACACGACAGCGGAAGAGGGCACACGACAGCGGAAGAGGGCACCAGAGAGCAGAAGGGCGCCCGCCATCGGACGCCCCCCTCAGTGCACCCGTCGGGGCGGCGGCGTGTCAGGGACGCCGCCGCCCCGCGGGCGGCCGGTCAGCTCACCCGGCCGTACCAGACGCTCTTGGTCCAGATCTTCTGCAGCCTCACCACGTCCCCGGACTTCGGGGAGTGCCAGATCTTGCCCTTACCGGCGTAGATGCCGACGTGGTAGACGTTCGACCCCGAGTGGAAGAACACGAGGTCGCCGGCCTTGCGGCTCTTGGCGGAGATGTGGCGCGTCTTGTTGTACTGCTGGGCCGCCGTACGAGGCAGCTTCTTGCCCGCCTTCTTGTACGAGTAGAGCGTGAGCCCGGAGCAGTCGAAGCGGTGCGGGCCGACGGCACCCCACTTGTACGGGGAGCCTTGCTTGGAGGCCGCGACCTGGAGTGCCTTCGACGCCGGCGTGGCCGCCTCCGCTTCCGCGGAGAGGCCGGGAGCCACGATGGAACCGCCCACGGCGGCGATCGTGAGGGCGGAGGCCGTTCCGGCCCGGGCCATCAGCGACGGGACACGATTGAGCGCAGTCATGCGCAACCCTTCGTCAGCCGCCTGTGAAGGATGACCTGTCGGATTCGGGCTGGCGAAGTTGCCCGGCCGCGGATGCGGCTTCACCCCAAGGGCTGCTCGGCACGAGGTTCCGTGCCGGCGACCCGTCTTGCCTGGGTCCTCCACTCCTGCCGATCCACTCCTGTCGACCGGTCATCCGGGCGGCGGCAGGACTCGGCGTCCGCCCGGACCGCCCCGCCGCTGTGGCGGGGGCTTGTCGTCAGACAGGGATCTTGGCTCACGGATGTCCGAAAATCCCAACGGAACCGAGGATTTGTGGTGTTAGTCACCACTCACCCGTTCGGGTGGACACTGCTCCGTTCGAACTAGCGTCGAGGGGACGGGGGATGCCCGGACCAGCGACGGAACGTCAGATTCGGTGTTCGGGCTACGCGCGTTGCGCAACCCCGAAGGGCCCGAAACAGGAGACGCGACTACGCCAAGAGGGGGTACCTCGTTTGGTCCGTTTCAACTCCCGCCCGGACGCCCCGAGGTGAGGGCCGGGCGTCCGGACCGCTTCGGCCTGCGTCAACCGTCCGAGCACGGAGGAACCGTGACCCGAGCCGTGCGGCGCTCACCGTCCAGCACGCGCAGCGCACGCGCCAGGGTGGGGGCGTGCACCTCGGTCTCGCCCCGCTGGTGCATGAGCGCCAGCGCGTCCCGCAGTTCGGCCGCCCTGACCACCAGCGCCTGGGCGGCGCGCAGCCCACGGTAGGTGTCCCCGTGGTGCGCGGGGTTGATCCGCCCGAGCAGATCGACGACGTCCAGGTAACGGTCGATCAACTCGCCCTCGGCGCGCGTCAGGGCGGGCAGCGGCGGCAGTTCCGGTGGCAGCATCCGCGGCTCAC
Source organism: Streptomyces sp. NPDC043726 (assembly GCF_056436565.1). NCBI lineage: Bacteria > Bacillati > Actinomycetota > Actinomycetes > Kitasatosporales > Streptomycetaceae > Streptomyces > Streptomyces sp. NPDC043726. Next base: position 60,941 of record NZ_JBWKCI010000016.1, on the reverse strand, counting down.
CTCGCGCCGGGCGCGGTGTGCGAGGCCTTGCGGCTCGGAACGATCCGGTCCACCAGGCCGTACTCCAGCGCCTCCCGCGCGTCGAGCACCCTCTCCCGCTCGATGTCCCGGCTCACCTGCGCCACGCCGCGCCCGGTGTGCCGGGCCAGCATCTCCTCCAGCAGCGTCCGGACCCGCGTCAGTTCCTCCGCCTGGACGGCCAGCTCACTCGCCCTTCCCTCCACCGGCTCGGGCAGCGCGGGCTGACGGAGCACCACGCGGCCGTCGGGAAGGGCGTACCGCTTGCCCGGAGTGCCCGCCGCGAGCAGGACCGCGGCGGTGGGGCCGGCCTGGCCCAGCAGGACCGTCTCCACGTCGCAGGCGACGTACCGCATCGTGTCGTAGATCGCGGACATGGCGCTGAACGGGCCGCCGGGGGAGTTGACGTACAGCGAGATGTCCCGGTCGGGAGACTGGTGCTCCAGGTACACGAACTGCGCCATCACGTCGTTGGCCGCGGTGTCGTCCACCGGCGTCCCGAGCATGACGATCCGCTCCTCCAGCAGCTTGGAGTACGGATCCGTCGTCCTGATCCCCAAGCTGGTGCGTTCGGTGAACTCGGGCATGGGAAACCCTCCTCGCGGCAGCGCGGCGTCTGTAAAAAATGTACAGGACGTACGTGCCGTTATGATGGGTTCATGGCCTACGAGATTCCGGTGACGCAAGCCAGGGCTGAGCTCGCCGACCTGATCAACCGGGTGGTGTACGGCGGGGAGCGCGTCGTCGTGACCCGGCACGGCAAGCCCATCGTGGCCCTGGTCTCCGCCGCCGATCTCGAACGCCTCGAACAGCTCCCGGAGCCCGTGGATCTCGCCGAGGGCCAGGTGGTCAGCGCGGTCTCCGGCGTCCGCGAAGTCGCCCCGGCCCCCCATGAGCGGCAGCGTTTCGGCATCGCCGCCGAGCACAGAGGGCCGGGCGCCTCCTAGGTCCACGCCTCCTGGGCCCTGTCGTCGGACTGCCGCCAGGCCGGCGGCGTCCGGCGCGCGGCCCTAGGACACCGGGGCGAGTTCCCGCTCGGGCGCCGGCTTGGCCTTCGACCGCTGCTTCAGCAGGGCGCCGAGCACCACCGCGCCCAGACCCACGGCCGCCCACCAGGTCAGGGTCAGGGCGGGGCCGGTCACCGCCGCGCCGTCGAAGTAGGCCGTCGAGCGCAGCGCGCTGACCCCCGCGCCGGGCGGCAGCCACTGCCCGATCGCGCCGACCGGCTCGGGGAGCATCTGAGGTGCCGAGGCCGCCCCGGAGAAGGGGTTGCCGAACAGCATCACCACGCCCGCGGCGACGCCGATCCCCGCGGACCCGATCAGCGCGGCCGTCCCGGCGACGGCGCCGCTCACCGCCAGGGTGGCCAGCGCGAACACCCCGGCCTCCGCCCACCAGTCGCCCTCCAGGACCGCCAGCCAGCTGTGCGCCACCGCCGTCGTGGCGAGGCCCACCAGCGCGGCGGAGCCGAGCAGCGCGGCCACCGCCCGCGTGCCGCGCAGCCCGAGCAGCGTCACGATCGCGCCCGCGGCGATGCCGGCCAGCGCGAGCGGCAGCACGCTCGCGGTCAGGGTCGCGCCCCGCGGGTCGTTCTCGGGGCCGGGCACCACGTCGACGGTCGTGAGCCGGGCGCCCTCGGCGGCGGCCTGCCGGCCCACCTGTTCCTGGAGCAGCTGCGCCACGACGGGACTGGCGGCCGACGCGGTGAGCAGCTCGGTGGCCTTCGGGGTGACGACGATCGCGCCGTATACGGACCGGTCCTCGACGGCGTCGCGGGCGGCGGCCTCGTCGGCGTACCGGTGGATCTCGAACGCACCCTCGTGCCGGTTCAGCCGCTGCTCCAGCTGAGCGGTGGCGGCGGCGGGTCCGGCCACCCCGAGCGGCAGGTCATGGGGCGCGGTGCGCGCGGCGGGCCAGGCGAAGGCCCACAGGGCGAGGGTCGCGAGGAGCGGTACGAGGACGACGACCGCGATCAGTGGGCGGCGGGTGGACATGGTTTCCCCTTGTGGTGCGGGTGCGAAGTGGTGCGTGGGACTTAAAAAGAAGGATCGTTCGTTTTAGGCCAGAGGCCCACCGTGCTCCTGGAGAGCCCTCTTGTCAAGAAGGAACGTTCGTTTTACATTCGGGGGCATGGCCCGCGTATCCCAGGAACACCTCGACGCACGCCGCCGTCAGATCCTCGAAGGCGCCGCCCGCTGCTTCGCCCGCAACGGCTTCCACGCCACCTCCATGCAGGACGTGCTGAAGGAGGTCGACCTCTCGGCCGGCGCGGTGTACCGCTACTTCAGCAGCAAGGACGAACTGATCGCCGCGATCGTCAAGGGCGTCCTCGCCGAGGTGCGCGCCGCGTTCGAGGAGGTCACCCGGCAGACCCCGCCCCCGCCCCCGGACGAGCTGGTCGGCGAGGTGCTCGGCCGCGCCCTCGGTATCTGGGACGACCTGCTCGTCGACGGGAAGGCCGCCTTCCCCCCGCTGATCATGCAGGTCTGGGCCGAGACCGTGCGCGACCCGGAACTGGCGGCCGTCATGGCCGAGGTCCACGAGGTGGTCACCGTGGCCTGGGGCCGGGTGGTGGAGGCCTACCAGGACGCCGGGATGATGCGCGCCGACGTCCCCGCCGAACATGTCGCCCGCACCATGGTCGCCTTCGTCCAGGGCTTCATCGCGCAGCAGTCCCTGCACGGGCCCATCCCGATCGAGGTCCTCCAGGACGGTCTGCGCGCCCTGATGAGCATGCCGGGGCGGCGGCCGGGAGCCTGACCGGATCACGGCTCGGTTAACGTCCTTGAAACCCGGTCCAACTAGCCTCCCTCCACGCCACCAGGGACTTTGCCGGTGGCCGCGGCAATCCGGGCCCCGCACGGTCCGGGCGAGGACTGTGAGGTGGGACGTGCAACTGACCCCGCACGAGCAAGAGCGGCTGCTGATCCACGTGGCGGCGGACGTCGCCGAGAAGCGCCGCGCCCGGGGGCTGAGACTGAACCACCCCGAGGCGATCGCCCTCCTCACCTCGCACATCCTCGAAGGCGCGCGCGACGGCCGTACGGTCGCCGAGCTGATGGCTTCTGGACGCAAGCTGCTCACCCGGGACGACGTGATGGAGGGCGTCCCGGAGATGATCCACGACGTGCAGGTCGAGGCGACCTTCCCCGACGGCACCAAGCTCGTGACCGTCCACGAGCCGATCGTCTGACGGGGAGGCCTTCCATGATTCCCGGAGAGGTTCTCTTCGCTGACGGGCCCGTCGTCTACAACGCGGGCCGCGAGGTCACCTCGCTGACCGTCCTCAACGCCGCCGACCGGCCCGTCCAGGTCGGCTCCCACTACCACTTCGCCGAAGCCAACCCCGGCCTGGAATTCGACCGCGCCGCCGCCCGGGGCAAGCGGCTCAACATCGCCGCCGGCACCGCCGTACGCTTCGAGCCCGGCATCCCCGTCGACGTCGAACTCGTCCCGCTCGCCGGCGCCCGGATCGTGCCCGGTCTGCGCGGGGAGACCGGAGGTGCCCTCGATGCCTGAGATCTCGCGTGCCGCCTACGCCGATCTGTTCGGACCGACGACCGGCGACCGGATCCGGCTCGCCGACACCGATCTGCTGGTCGAGATCGAGGAGGACCGCTCCGGCGGTCCCGGACTCGCCGGTGACGAGGCCGTGTTCGGCGGTGGCAAGGTCATCCGCGAGTCCATGGGCCAGTCCCGTGCCACCCGCGCGGAGGGCACCCCGGACACCGTCATCACGGGCGCGGTCGTCATCGACCACTGGGGTGTCGTCAAGGCCGACATCGGCATCCGGGACGGCCGGATCACCGGCATCGGCAAGGCCGGCAACCCCGACACCATGGACGGCGTGCACCCCGACCTCGTGATCGGTCCCGAGACCGAGGTCATCGCGGGCAACGGGCGGATCCTCACCGCCGGCGCCATCGACGCCCATGTCCACTTCATCTGCCCGCAGATCGCCGACGAGGCGCTGTCCGCCGGCATCACGACCCTCATCGGGGGCGGCACCGGACCGGCCGAGGGCTCCAAGGCGACCACCGTGACGCCGGGGCCGTGGCATCTGGCGCGGATGCTGGAGGCGATGGAGCGGTACCCGCTCAACATCGGCTTCCTCGGCAAGGGCAACACCGTCTCGCACGAGGCGATGCTGTCGCAGATCCGCGGCGGCGCGATGGGACTGAAGCTGCACGAGGACTGGGGTTCCACCCCCGCTGTCATCGACGCCTCGCTGACGGTCGCCGACCGCACCGGCATCCAGGTCGCCATCCACACGGACACGCTGAACGAGGCCGGGTTCGTCGGGGACACGCTCGCCGCCATCGGTGGCCGGGGCATTCACGCGTACCACACCGAGGGTGCGGGCGGCGGGCACGCGCCGGACATCATGACCGTGGTCTCGGAGTCGTACGTGCTGCCGAGCTCCACCAACCCGACGCGGCCCTTCACCGTCAACACCGCCGAGGAACACCTCGACATGCTGATGGTCTGCCACCACCTCAACCCGGCGGTGCCGGAGGACCTGGCCTTCGCGGAGTCCCGGATCCGGCCCTCCACGATCGGCGCCGAGGACATACTCCACGACCTCGGAGCCATCTCGATCATCTCCTCCGACTCCCAGGCCATGGGGCGCGTCGGCGAGGTCGTGCTGCGGACCTGGCAGACCGCGCACGTGATGAAGCGGCGGCGCGGGGCACTGCCGGGGGACGGTCGCGCGGACAACCACCGGGTGCGGCGGTACGTCGCCAAGTACACGATCAACCCGGCGCTCGCGCAGGGCATCGCGGGGCAGGTCGGATCCGTGGAGAGCGGGAAGCTCGCCGACCTGGTGCTGTGGGAGCCCGCGTTCTTCGGCGTCAAGCCGCAACTCGTCCTCAAGGGAGGGCAGATCGCGTACGCGCAGATGGGCGACGCCAACGCCTCGATCCCCACGCCCCAGCCGGTCCTTCCGCGGCCGATGTTCGGCGCGATCGGACGGGCGCCCGCCACGAACTCCGTGAACTTCGTCGCTCCCCTGGCGATCGAGGACGGGCTGCCGGAGCGGCTGCAGCTCGGGAAGCGGTTCGTGGGGATCGAGTCGACGCGCCGGGTCACCAAGGCCGACATGCGGGAGAACGACGCCCGGCCCGACGTCCGGGTCGATCCCGACAGCTTCGCCGTGCACATCGACGGGGAGCTGGTCGAGGCCGCTCCGGCCGCCGAACTGCCCATGGCCCAGCGCTACTTCCTCTTCTGATGTCCAGGGCAGCACTACTCGTCCTGGCCGACGGCCGCTTTCCCGCCGGGGGGCACGCGCACTCCGGCGGGGCGGAGGCGGCCGTCAAAGCGGGCCGCGTGACCGGGGCGGCGAGCCTGGAGGAGTTCTGCCGTGGGCGGTTGCACACGGCGGGACGGGTCGCAGCGGCGGCTGCCGCGGCGGCCGTGCTCGGCGCCGATCCCCTCGCGTTGGACTCGGCCCTGGACGCCCGGACGCCCTCGCCCGCCCTGCGCGCCACCGCGCGGAAGCTGGGCCGGCAGCTGACGCGCGCGGCCAGGGCGACCTGGCCTTCGGCCGAACTCGACGCCCTGGCGAGGGAGTTCCCCAAGGGGGCACATCAGGCCGTGGTGTTGGGGCTCGCGGCGCGGGCCGCCGGACTCGGTCCCGTGGACGCGGCGCACTGCGCGGTGTACGAGAGCGTCAGCGGGCCCGCGTCCGCGACCGTACGCCTGCTGAGCCTCGACCCCTTCGCCGCCACCGCCGTACTGGCCCGGCTGACCCCCGAACTGGACCTCGTCGCGGACCAGGCGGTGGAGGCGGCCCGAGCGGTCGTGGCCGAGGGGGTCGACGCACTGCCCGCCGCGAGCTCACCCCTGCTGGAGATCGGGGCGGAGGTGCACGCCGCCTGGGCTGTACGGCTGTTCGCTTCCTGATCTGAGAGAACCCCTGGAGCCGATGTGCATCTTGACCACTCCCATCCCGCAACCCCCGCCGTGAGCGCCGACGCCCGGCGCCCCGACGGCTCGCGCCGTGCTCTTCGGATCGGGCTCGGCGGTCCCGTCGGATCGGGGAAGACCGCGACCGTGGCCGCCCTCTGCCGTGCCCTGCGCGACGAGCTGTCGCTCGCCGTCGTCACCAACGACATCTACACGCGCGAGGACGCCGAGTTCCTGGTGCGCGAGGCCGTGCTGCCGCCCGAGCGGATCACCGCCGTCGAGACGGGGGCCTGTCCGCACACCGCGATCCGGGACGACATCTCCGCCAACCTCGAGGCCGTCGAGGACCTGGAGGACGAGGTCGGGCCGTTGCGGCTGATCCTGGTGGAGTCGGGCGGGGACAACCTCACCGCCACCTTCTCCAAGGGCCTCGTGGACGCGCAGATCTTCGTGATCGACGTGGCCGGCGGTGACGACATCCCGCGCAAGGGCGGGCCCGGTGTCACCACGGCCGACCTGCTGGTGGTCAACAAGACCGACCTCGCCCCGTACGTCGGCTCCGACCTCGCCCGGATGGCCGCCGACGCGAAGGCCCAGCGCGGCGAACTGCCCGTCGTCTTCCAGTCGTTGCGCGGCGAGAACGGCGTCCGCGAGGTCGCCGAGTGGGTGCGCGCACGGCTCGCCGCGTGGTCGGCGTGATCGCGGCCGGCGTCACCGCCACCGCCCGGATCGGCGCACGCGGGGACGGCAGGGGCGGTACGGCGCTGCCCGTGCTGGAGGGCGACGGGCCGCTCGCGCTGCGGCGCACCCGCGCCACCGGATCCGAGGCCCGGGTGATGCTCGTCGGCGCGATGAGCGGACCCCTCGGCGGTGACCGGTTCGCCGTGGAGGCCGATGTGGCGGACGGCGCCCGGCTGCACGTCGGGTCCGCCGCGGCGACCATCGCCCTGCCGGGCCAGGCCAAGGGGGAGGCCCGCTACGACGTACGGCTCACCGTCGCCGACGGCGGCGAACTGCACTGGCTGCCCGAGCAGTTGATCTCCGCCGGGGGCAGCGACCTGCACGTCACCACACGCGTCGACCTCGGCGCCACCGCCCGGCTCGTGCTGCGCGAGGAGCAGGTGCTCGGGCGCGTGGGGGAGGAGCCGGGACGGCTCACCAGCCGGCTCACCCTGCGTGTCGCCGGGCGGGTCGTGCTCGATCAGGAGCTGTCCTGCGGGCCCGGCGCGCCGGGCGGCTGGGACGGGCCCGCGGGACTCGCGGGGCATCGCGCGATCGGCCAACTGGTCGTCGTACGAACCGAGTTCGCAGGGAGACCGGTCGCCGCCCGCTGTCTCGGCGAGACCACCGCGCTCGTTCCGCTGCCCGGGCCCGCCGCGCTCGTCACCGCCGTCGCGCCGGACGCGCGCCTGCTGCGGCGGCAGTTGGACGAAGCGCTGCGAACCCTGGGCCCCTGAGGACTCAGCCCAGCGGCATCCTCGGGAACCTGCGCTGCCTGTGCTCGCCCGCCTCGGCCTGCTGCGCCTTGACGACGGCCGCGTACTCGTCGACGTACTCCTGCTCGGAGAGGGACAGGATGGCGTACATGATCTCGTCGGTGATGGCGCGCAGGACCGCCTTCTCGTTCTCCATCCCGGCGTAGCGGGAGAAGTCGAGGGGCTTGCCGAAGCGGATCACCACCGGGTGGATGCTGGGGATGACCTTGCCGGGCGGCTGCGCCTCGAAGGTGCCGATCATCGCGCAGGGAATCACCGGCACCCCGGCCTTGAGCGCCATCACCGCGACCCCGACCTTGCCCTTGTACAGACGGCCGTCGTGGGAGCGGGTGCCCTCCGGGTAGATGCCCAGCAACTCGTCCTTGCCCAGCACCCCGAGGCCCTCGCGGATCGCGGCCTGGCCGGCCTCCTTGCCGGAGCGGTCGACCGGGATCTGGCCGGCACTGCGGAAGAAGAACGCCGTCAGACGGCCCTTGAGGCCGGGGCCCGTGAAGTACTCGGCCTTGGCGAGGAAGGTGATGCGCCGCTTGAGGATCGCGGGCATCAGGAAATGGTCGGAGAAGGAGAGGTGGTTGCCCGCGACGATGGCCGCTCCGGAGGACGGGACGTGTTCGAGTCCCTCGGTGCGGGGGCGGAAGACCAGTCTCAGCAAGGGGCCCAGCAACACGTACTTGAGCAGGTAGTAGAACAAGGAGTAGCTCCTCTACTTGCAGGTCAAAAGGCGTGTTGTGGGGGTGCCAGTGTAGGCGCGGGCACGGCCGGAGGTAATAGGGCGTCAGAGCCGTACGACGACCAGGGCCGTGTCGTCGGTGGCGCCGCTGGGCGGCAGCAGGTCCAGGAGGACGGCGTCCGCGAGGGCCTCGGGGCCGTCGTGGCGGTGGTGGACGAGGGAGTCGGCGAGCCGGGCGAGGCCGGCGTAGATGTCCTCGCGTCTGCGTTCGACCAGGCCGTCGGTGTACAGCACGAGTGTGGAGCCCTGGGTGAACGTGGTCTCCGCCTGCGGTCGTGGGATCGGGTCGGGGCGGGCGTCGAGCGGGGGATCGGTGGCCCCGTCGAGGAACTCCACGCGGCCGCTGGGATGCAGCAGCGCGGGCGGCGGGTGCCCGGCGCTGCTGTAGGCGATGGTCCGGCGCTCGAAGTCGACGAACGTCACGACCGCGGTGGCCGATTCCGCGCCGGCGACGACATGCGCGTACCGGCCCAGCACGTCGAGCGCCTGGGCGGGCCCCGTCGCGACGCGTGACGCGGCGCTGAGCGCGCTGCGCAGCTGGCCCATCGCGCAGGCGGCGGCGAGCCCGTGCCCGACCACGTCCCCGACGGAGACGCCGATGCGGTTGCCGCCCACCAGGTCGACCATGTCGTACCAGTCCCCGCACACGTTCAGCGCGCCGACGGCGGGCCGGTAGCGCACGGCGACGGCCTGGTGGCGGAGCTGGCGGCGGGCGGGGAGCATCGCCTCCTGGAGGGCCAGCGCGACCTCGCGTTCGCGGGCGTGGGCCTGGCGCAGCCGGTCGTTGAGCTCCTGGAGCTCGCGGGCCCGGGTGTACAGCTCCGCCTCCAGCACCCGGGCCGAGCTGTCGGTGGGGCCGCCGCGGGCCTTGATCAGCTCGGTGACCTCCTCGACCCGGTGCACCAGCAGCACGACCTTGCCGTCGGGTCCGAGGACGGGGGTGTTGACCGGGCTCCAGTAGCGCTCGTCCCACTGCCCCGGCCGTTCCGCGGACTCCACGTCGTAGCGCTGCAGGGCCATCGTGTCCCGCTCGCCGGTTTCGACCACCCGCTTGAGCGAGGCGGCCAGGTTGCGCATGCCGGTCGCGGCGGGGTTGTTGGGGTTGTCGGGGAAGACGTCGAAGAGGTAGCGCCCGACCACGTCCTCGCGTCGGCGGCCGGCCCGGGCGAGGAAGTCCTCGTTGACGTCCGCGAAGACCAGGTCGGGCGTCAGCAGGGCCACCATGCCGGGCAGGCCCTGGAAGACCGCCGCGTAGTCGATCGCCGTCTCGTTCATCACTCCCGCCTCACCACCGGGATCACCCCAGTTTTGCATGTCGTACGGCATATGCGCCGGACTCGTGGATCACTCCCTCGGCTCGGTGAGCGACTGCTCGGCCCAGATGATCTTTCCCTCGGCGGCGAAGCGGGTGCCCCAGCGCTGGGTGAACTGGGAGACCAGCAGCAGCCCGCGGCCGCCCTCGTCGGTGGCGCGGGGATGACGCAGATGCGGGGCGGAGGCACCGCTGTCCATGACCTCGCAGATCAGCGTCCGCTCCTTGATCAGCCGCAGCCGGATGGGCCCGGCGGCGTGCCGGATGGCGTTGGTGACCAGCTCGCTGACGACCAGTTCGGTGGTGAACGCCAGTGGCTCCAGGCCCCATTCGGTCAGCTGGCGGGTGGCGCTCTTACGGGCGTCGGCCACCACGGCGGGGTCGCTCGGCAGCTCCCAGACCGCCACCTGGTCGGCGCCGAGCAGCCGGGTGCGGGCCATCAGCAGGACCACGTCGTCCTGCGGCCGGACCGGGACCAGCGCGTCGACCACGGCCCGGGAGTGCAGCGCCAGCGAGGACGCGGGACGTTCCAGGGCGGGCCGCAGCCGGTCCCGGTCCGCGTCGGTCGCCCGGTCGTCCGCGCGGGCCAGCAGACCGTCGGTGTACAGGGCGAGGACGCTGCCCTCGGCCAGTTCCAGCTCGACCGACTCGAAGGGCGGACCCCCCACGCCGAGCGGCGGCCCCTGCGGCAGGTCGACGAAGCCGACCGCACCGTCGGGCCCCACCAAGGCGGGGGAGGGATGGCCCGCGGCGGCCAACGTGCACCGGCCGTCGACCGGGTCGTACACCGCGTACACGCAGCCCGACCCCGTCGCCCGCATGCTGTCGGAACCCTCCGAGCCCGGCGCCGCGTCCTCGTCCCGGGTCGACCGCCCGACCAGGTCGTCGAGGTGCGCCAGCACCTCCTCGGGCCGCAGATCCAGCGCCGCGAGCGTCCGGACGGCCGTACGCAGCCGGCCCATCTCCGCGGCGGCGCCGATGCCGTGCCCCGGCACCTCGCCCACGACCAGCGCCACCCGCGCCCCGGACAGCGGCACCACGTCGTACCAGTCGCCGCCGAGGCCGGTCAGCTCGTCGGCGGGCCGGTAGCAGGCGGCGACCTCCACGGCGTCCTGGTCGCTCAGCCGGTGGGGGAGCAGACTGCGCTGCAGGACCAGGGCGGCGTCGCGCTCGCGGGTGTAGCGGCGGGCGTTGTCCACACAGACCGCGGCCCGTGAGACCAGGTCCTCGGCGAGCCGCAGGTCGTCCTCGTCGAAGGGTTCCTTGCGGCTGCGCCGGACGAACGTGGTGATGCCCAGGGTGACGCCCCGCGCGCGCACCGGCACGATCAGCACGCTGTGCAGCCCGAGGTCCCTGAGCGTGGCCTCCCGGCCGAGCACCTCCGTCGCCCAGTCCTGGGCGAGCGGATCGCGTTGCTCTGCGCGCCAGGAGCGCCCGCTGGCCAGGCACTGGACCGGCGGCGACCCGGCGAGGTAGGTGACCGCCGCGCCGATGCCGACGGTCTCGTCCTCGTGCGCGGAACGGTGCCCGGCCCGGCGCAGCGGCACCGGCTCGGTGTCGCTCAGCGGGCCGGGCGCGGGCTCCCCGCCGCGCAGCACCGAGTCCAGCAGGTCCACCCAGACCAGGTCGGCGAAGCTCGGCACGGCGACGTCCGCCAGCTCCTGGGCGGTGTGCACCACGTCCAGGGTGCGCCCGATGTGCCGGCCCGCCCGGTCCAGCAGGGCGAGCCGCTGCCGGGCGCGGTGCCGCTCGCTGACGTCGACGACCGTGTAGTAGACGCCCATCGCCGCGCCCTGCTCGTCGTCGAGCCGGGTGAACGACATCATGTGCGCCGTCTCCCGGTGCGGCGCGGAGCGCACATGGCCCAGATGCTCGTAGCCGACAACCGGTTCACCGGTCTCCAGCACCCGCCGCATCTGCGTCTCGACGCCCGCCGCGTCGAGGCCGGGCTGTATGTCCGCGAGTCGCCGCCCCAGCCGCTGGTACGGCGGTCCGCCGCCGAACTGCTCCAGCGCGGCGTTGGACCACACGAACCTGAGGTCGGTGTCCACGATCGCTATGCCGACGGGCGAGCGGGCCACCATCTGCTCCAGCACCGGCCGGCTCATGTCCCAGCCCGGCGCCTGCTCCATCGCCGACAGCAGCGCGAGCCAGCGCGACGGACCGCCCGGTTCCGGTACCGAGACGACCCGCACCATGATCCGCACCGGTCGGCCGTCCGCGTGACGTGCGGTCAGCAGTCCCGCCCATCCGCCGTCCCGGCGACAGCGTTCGGCCAGTTCGGGGAGGCGGGCCGCGTCCTCCTCCGACAGCACTCCGGCCACGGGCCGGCCGATCACGTCCGCCGCCGGGTGGGCCAGCAGCCGCTGGGCCGGGCCGGGCCAGCAGGTCACCACGCCCCGGGCATCGAGCAGCACGGGAGCGGCATCGGCCACGTCGAACCGATGCCGCTCCGCGGCGTGCTCCTCGTCTCTGCCCACGGCCGACCTCTCCGTCGCTGGGAGTCGCTGAGAGTGGTCTACGTCAGTGGTCTACCACCTCTGACCCCAGTGTTCACCCTCGCAGCGGTGAGACGGGACGGCCACCGGACCGTGGGCGTGTCCTTCTTACGGTCCGCTTACCGCCGGCCCCTCAGGCGAGCACCTTCTCCAGCGAGGCGAGCGCCCCGGCCAGCTCCTCCGCGGTGATCGTCAGCGGCGGGGCGAGCCGGATCGTGGAGCCGTGGGTGTCCTTGACCAGCACACCCTCCCGCATCAGCCGCTCACTGATCTCGCGCCCGGTGCCGACCGCCGGGTCGATGTCCACGCCCGCCCACAGGCCGCGCGCGCGGAAGCCGACGACGCCCTTGCCGACCAGCTCGGTCAGCCCGTCCCGCAGGCCCACGCCCAGCTCGGTCGCCCGGCGCTGGAACTCACCCGTCTCCAGCAGCTCCACCACCGCCGTGCCGACCGCCGCGGCCAGCGGGTTGCCGCCGAAGGTCGAGCCGTGCTCGCCGGGCCCGAGGACCCCGAGCACGTCGCGCCGGGCCACCACCGCGGAGACCGGCACGATGCCGCCGCCCAGCGCCTTGCCGAGCAGCAGCATGTCGGGGACGACCGACTCGTGCTCGACGGCGAGGGTACGGCCGGTGCGGCCGAGGCCCGACTGGATCTCGTCCGCGATGAACAGGCAGCCCTCGCGCCGGGTCAGCTCCCGCACCCCGGGCAGGTAGCCGTCGTCCGGGACGACCACGCCGGCCTCGCCCTGGATCGGCTCGATGAGCACCGCGGCCGTGGTGTCGTCGACGGCCTCCTCCAGCGCGGCCAGGTCGTTGTACGGCACGATCCGGAAGCCCGGGGTGAAGGGCCCGAAGCCGCCGCGGGCGGTCTCGTCGGTGGAGAAGCTGACGATGGTCGTCGTACGGCCGTGGAAGTTGTCCGCCGCGACCACGATCGTGGCCCGGTCGGCGGGGACGCCCTTGACCTCGTACGCCCATTTGCGGGCCACCTTCACGGCGCTCTCGACGGCCTCGGCGCCGGTGTTCATGGGCAGCACCATGTCCAGGCCGGTCAGCGCGGCGAGCCGCTCGGCGAACTCGGCCAGCTTGTCGTTGTGGAAGGCGCGCGAGGTGAGGGTGAGCCGGTCCAGCTGGCGGTGGGCCGCCTCGATCAGGCCGGGGTGGCGGTGGCCGAAGTTGAGCGCCGAGTAGCCGGCCAGCATGTCCAGGTAGCGGCGGCCCTCGACGTCCTCCACCCAGGTGCCCTCGGCGCGCGCGACGACGACCGGCAGCGGGTGGTAGTTGTGCGCGAGGACGGGCTCCTCGGCGCGGATCAGGTCGGCGGACGAACGGGTACGGGCGGGTGCGGTCATGAGCGGATCTCCTGGGTGCAGCACTTGATGCCGCCGCCGGCCTTGAGCAGCTCGGACAGGTCGACGGGGACGGGGACGTAGCCGCGCTCGGCCAGCCGGTCGGCGAGGGCGGTCGCGCCCGGCGCGATGAAGACGTGCAGTCCGTCGGAGACGGAGTTCAGCCCGAAGGCCATCGCGTCCTCGCGGGTCGCCAGTACGGCGTCCGGGTACAGGCGCCGCAGCACCTCGCGGCTGCCCGGCGAGAAGGCCTCCGGGTAGTAGCAGACCGTGTCCTCGTCGAGCACGAACAGCGCGGTGTCGAGGTGGTAGAAGTACGGGTCCACCAGCGTCAGGCCGATCACCGGGACGCCGAAGAACTCCTGCACCTCGCGATGGGCCTCGCGGGTCGTGCGGAAACCGGTGCCGGCCAGGACGTACCGCCCCGTCGGGACCAGGTCGCCCTCGCCCTCGCACACCGACTCGGGGCGGTAGACGTCGAATCCGGACGCCTTGAACCAGGTGTCGTAGTGGGTGGACTCGGGCCGCCGCTCGGGAGCGTGGAAGAGCGAGCCGAAGACCCGGCCCTCCAGCACGACCGCGCAGTTGGCGGCGAAGACCATGTCGGGCAGACCCGGGACCGGCTCCACGGTCTCGACCGTGTGGCCGTGGGAGCGGTAGGCGTCGATCAGCGACCGCCACTGCTCCTGGGCCAGATCGACGTCGACCTGGGTGTCGGGATGCATCCAGGGGTTGATCGCGTACTGCACGGCGAAATGTCTGGGTTCGCAGACGAGGAAGCGCCGCCGGCGCTGCACACGGTTCACGGACACAGAGGGGTTCCTCCGCTTCCTGCGGTGTGGACGGGTTGACACCAAGGTAGGAAGTGACCGAGAAGCCCGACAAGGAACAACGGCTGCGTGTTCACGCAGGAATGCTGCGTTCTCGCACCCTTCAGTGCAGGTCTGCTGCGCCGTCCGGCGCTACCTGGCTGGCGCCGGCCTCCGGACTTTCCGGGAGGAGATGGGACAGCACCATCACGCTGATCGTCTTCCGGATGAACGGCTCGACGCGGATCCGCTCCAGCACCTCCTCGAAGTGCTCCACATCCCGCGCCCGCACGTGCAGCAGCGCGTCCGCGCCGCCCGTCACGGTCATCGCCGCGGTGATCTCCGGATGGTTGCGGACCACCTCGGCGAGCCGCCGCGGCGGAGCCGCGCCCTCGCAGTACACCTCGACGTACGCCTCCGTGCGCCAGCCCAGCGCCGACGGCTTCACGGTGGCCGTGAACCCGGTGATCACACCGGACTCGCGCAGCCGGTCCACCCGTCGCTTGACCGCCGTCGAGGACAGTCCCACGGCCGCGCCGATCTCGGCGAAACTCGTCCTGGCGTTCGCCATCAGGGCGGTGATGATCTTCCGGTCGAGCTCGTCGAACGGGCTGGGCCTGCTGTTCATGGCGGCACCCTATCCAGCGGGAACGTCCGCACTCGGCCCGTGTGCAGGCGTACGAATTGCTCCTACACTCCACGTTCATGCTGCGCGCCCTGGCTGTCGACGACGAACGCCCCTCACTGGAGGAACTGCTGTACCTCCTGAACGCCGATCCCCGCGTCGGCAGCGCGGAGGGCGCGGGGGACGCCACCGAGGCGCTGCGCCGGATCAACCGCGCGCTGGAGTCGGGGCCCGCCGGACCCGAGGCCATCGACGTCGTCTTCCTCGACATCAACATGCCCGGACTCGACGGACTCGACCTGGCCCGGCTGCTCACCGGGTTCGCCAAGCCGCCGCTGGTCGTGTTCGTCACCGCCCACGAGGACTTCGCCGTCCAGGCCTTCGACCTCAAGGCCGTCGACTACGTCCTCAAGCCGGTCCGCAAGGAGCGCCTCGCCGAGGCCGTCCGCCGGGCCGCCGAGCTGATCGACACCGGCCCCCGCATACCCGTGCACGAGCCCGACCCCGACCACATACCCGTCGAACTCGGCGGTGTGACCCGGTTCGTGCCCGTGGAGGACATCACCCATGTCGAGGCCCAGGGCGACTACGCGCGCCTGCACACCGACAAGGGCAGCCATCTCGTCCGCATCCCGCTGTCCACCCTGGAGGAGCGCTGGCGCTCCCGCGGCTTCGTCCGCATCCACCGCCGCCATCTCGTCGCCCTGCGCCACATCGGCGAACTCCGCCTGGACGCGGGCACGGTGAGCGTGGTCGTCGGCGCCGAGGAACTCCAGGTCAGCCGGCGCCACGCGCGTGAACTGCGGGACCTGCTGATGAGGAGGCCCTGACGTGCCGGGCCAGGACCCCGCCGAGCGCCGGGTCGTCGTCACCGGACCGCCCCGCCGCACCCTCCCCCACGCTCGGCTTCGCTCGCGCGGGTGGTACCCCCATGCCTCCGGCTACTACCGCCCGCGCACCGAGATCGACGAACAGACCACCCTCGGCCACACCTACGTCCGCTCCCTGATGCGCTCCCAACTGCGCGCCGCCCTTGCCGTGGTGGCCGTCCTCGGCCTGCTGATCTGCCCGCTCCCGCTGCTGTTCGCCACCATCCCGGACTCCGAGCGCCTGGAATGGGCCGTCCTCGGCTTCTGCCTGTACGCCCCGCTGGTGCTCCTCGCCCGCTGGTACGTGCGGCGCGCCGAACGCAACGAGCGGGACTTCGTCCGCCTCGTCGAGGACCAGGACCGCTGAGGGGCCGTGAACGAGAACTACGCCGTCCCCGCCGTCGCCCTCGTCGTCCTGTCGACCGTCTTCGTAGGCGCCTTCGGCCTGCGCATCTCCCGCACCACCTCCGACTTCTACGTCGCCTCCCGCACCGTCGGCCCCCGGCTCAACGCGGCCGCCATCAGCGGCGAGTACCTCTCCGCCGCCTCCTTCCTCGGCATCGCGGGCCTGGTGCTGGTCCAGGGCCCGGACATGCTCTGGTACCCGGTCGGCTACACCGCCGGATACCTGGTCCTGCTCCTCTTCGTCGCCGCCCCGCTGCGCCGCTCCGGTGCCTACACGCTCCCCGACTTCGCCGAGGCCCGCCTCGCCTCGCAGGCGGTACGGCGGCTGGCCGGAGCCTTCGTCGTCGGCGTCGGCTGGCTGTACCTGCTGCCGCAACTCCAGGGCGCCGGGCTGACGCTGACCGTGCTCACCGGGGCGCCCGACGAACTCGGGGGACTGATCGTGGCGGTGGTGGTGGTCGCCATCGTCGCCGCGGGCGGCATGCGCAGCATCACCTTCGTGCAGGCCTTCCAGTACTGGCTGAAGCTCACCGCCCTGCTGGTGCCCGCCCTGTTCCTGGTCCTCGCCTGGCAGAGCGACGGCGCCCCGCACCACGCCTTCGACGAACCCGCCGCCTTCCGCGAACAGCGCGTCGTCCGCGTCGACGACAGTCTGCAGCTCAAGCTGGAGCGCCCCCTGACCGTCACCGTGAGCGGCACCGTCGACGGCCGCGTCCACGACGAGCGGCGGCTCGAACTCCCCGCCGGCACGCACCGCATCGCCGCCGGCACCCGGCTGACCTTCGCCGAGGGAACCGCCGTCCCCGACGCCGAACGCGACCGCGACGGCAGCCTCTCGCCCTCCCAGGCCGAGAACCGCGGCGAACGCCCGCTGTACGCCACGTACGGACTGATCCTCGCCACCTTCCTCGGCACGATGGGCCTGCCGCACGTCGTCGTCCGCTTCTACACCAGCCCGCACGGGGTCGCCGCCCGCCGGACCACGGTCGCCGTGCTCGGCCTGATCGGCGTCTTCTACCTGCTGCCCCCGGTCTACGGCGCCCTGGGCCGCCTGTACGCCCCCGAACTCACCCTCACCGGCGACGCCGACGCGGCCGTCCTGCTGCTGCCCGAGCGCATGATCGGCGGACTGGGCGGCGACCTGCTGGGGGCGCTGGTCGCCGGGGGCGCCTTCGCCGCGTTCCTGTCGACCGCCTCCGGACTGACCATGGCCGTGGCGGGCGTCCTCACCCAGGACGTCCTCCCCTCCCGGGGCGTACGGCACTTCAGGCTCGGCACGCTGATCGCGATGGCCGTGCCGCTCGCCGCGAGCGTCCTGGTGGGCGGGCTGCCGGTCGCCGACGCCGTGGGGCTGGCCTTCGCCGTGTCCGCGTCCTCCTTCTGCCCGCTGCTCGTGCTCGGCATCTGGTGGCGCAGGCTCACCCCGCAGGGCGCGGCCGCCGGAATGCTGGTGGGCGGCGGCTCCGCCCTGCTCGCCGTCGCCGCGACCATGGCCGGATTCCCCGGCGCCGGAGCCCTGCACGCCGTACTCGCCTGGCCCGCCCTCTGGTCAGTGCCCCTGGGCTTCCTCACGATGATCCTGGTGTCCCTGGCGACCCCCAGCCGCGTCCCCCCGGGCACGGCGGCGATCCTGGCCCGCTTCCATCTGCCCGAGGAACTGGCGGAGGTGAAGGCATGAGGAATTCGGGGGCGCCCGGAAGGGGCGCGAGGCTGTGCCTTTCGGTGCGGCTCCGCCGCGCGGGCGCGATCAGCCACGACGGCTCCGCAGCCGGCAGACGGCATTTCGCGGCTGCCCGAGCGGAGCGCTTCGCGGAGGTGAAGGCATGAGTGGTTTCATCGCCGGCCTCTGTGTGGCGATCCTGCCCCTGCTCGCGGCCGGGTTCTGGCTCGGGCGGCGGACCGCTCGGCCCGAGAGTCAGGGCGGGCTCGGTACGCCCGTCGAGCACGCCACCTTCGAGACCCTGCACACCGCTTCCCTCGCCGCGCCTCCGCTGCGGGCCGGGCTGACGGAGGAGACCGCCCGTAAGTCGGCGCGCAGACTGCGGTCGTTGCTCGGCACGGACGCCCTGTGTCTGACCGACCAGAAGGAGGTGCTGGCCTGGGACGGTGTGG
This sequence comes from Streptomyces sp. NPDC043726, assembly GCF_056436565.1. Taxonomy (NCBI): domain Bacteria; kingdom Bacillati; phylum Actinomycetota; class Actinomycetes; order Kitasatosporales; family Streptomycetaceae; genus Streptomyces; species Streptomyces sp. NPDC043726. Next base: position 42,809 of record NZ_JBWKCI010000016.1, on the reverse strand, counting down.
GCGGACACCATCGCGCCGAGATCATGGAACGGCTCTCCGGACCGCTGGAGTCCGGCCGCGGCGAGGCCTTCCCGCTGACCTGCGACACCCACGACTGCCCCCTGCGCTGGGCGGTCGTCGCCCCGCTCACCGTCGACGACCGGGTCCACGGCGCCCTCGTCGCCTGCGCGCCCCGGGAATCCGCCGTCCTGGTCCGGGCCGCCGGAGAAGTCGCCCGCTGGGTCTCCGTGCAGTTGGAACTGGCCGATCTCGACCAGTCCCGCACCCGGCTGATCGAGGCGGAGATCAAGGCCCTGCGCGCCCAGATCTCCCCGCACTTCATCTTCAACTCACTCGCGGTGATCGCCAGCTTCGTGCGCACCGACCCCGAGCGCGCCCGCGAACTGCTGCTGGAGTTCGCCGACTTCACCCGCTACTCGTTCCGCAGGCACGGCGACTTCACCACCCTCGCCGACGAACTCCACGCCATCGACCACTACTTGGCCCTGGTCCGGGCCCGCTTCGGCGACCGCCTCGCCGTGACCCTCCAGATCGCCCCGGAGGTGCTGCCGGTCGCGCTGCCCTTCCTCTGTCTCCAGCCGCTCGTCGAGAACGCCGTCAAGCACGGTCTGGAGGGCCGGACCGACCGGTGCCGCATCAGCATCACGGCACAGGACGCCGGCGCCGAGGCCCTCGTGGTCATCGAGGACGACGGCGCCGGAATGGATCCCGCCCTGTTGCGCCGTATCCTCGCGGGCGAGGTCAGCCCGTCCGGCGGCATCGGTCTGTCCAACGTCGACGACCGGCTCCGTCAGGTCTACGGAGACGACTACGGCCTCGTCATCGAGACCGCCGTGGGAGCGGGAATGAAGGTCACCGCCCGGCTGCCCAAGTACCAGCCGGGCGTGCACTCCGCGCGCCGGGTGACCGGCGCCTGAGCGTCACGAGCCGCGGGTGACCACCATGCCGAGGGTGATCAGTCCGAGCACGACCCAGCCGAACCACAGCCAGCCGTTGCTGCCGAGCGCCACCGTGTAGGCGGTCACCACGACGAGGCCGCCGACGGTGAGCACCCCCATCGTCCGCGTAGAGCCGTCCGTAGAACCGGGCATCGCGACACCCTCCTCATGGTTCGTCCCCCTCCATGGTGCCCCCGTTCTGCCTCCGGACAGTGCAGACGACGAAATGTGTGTCCGATTTCCCGGTCCGCCGGCCGGTCCACGACCCGGCGGTATAGACGGAAGGGTCGAATCCGTAGTCACGCGGAGCCACGTCACGGGCGCAGGCCCGGTCCGCCCCGGCGCGCGTCCAGCCCTCCGCCGAGCGGGTGAACCCGAGCACCTGCTCGTCGTACGGGCCCGTGCAGGACACCAGACGGACCTCTCGATTCAAACGCACGTCCAGGCAGTCCCGGCGCTGCATGGTCGCCGGGTCCGCGAAGGCCGAACCGGGCGCGCGGTGCCCGCCGAGCGGCCCGTACACCGGCCCGTGCGCGCCCAGGACCAGGCAGGCGGTCCGCCGTCCGGCCGGCTCGAATCCGGCCTCGGTCGGGACCACCGCGAACGGCCGTACGTCCGCGAGCCGCCCCCGCAGCTCCTGCGTCAGCGCCTCACACCGCGCGGGCCCCTCGGCCACGGCCTCCTCGGCGGAGGCTGCCGTGACGAAGGCCATCACCTGTCCGTGGGGCGCCTTGTCCGCGCAGCTCGGGTCCAGGGTCAGGCGGGGCGTCCCCTGGAACGGCACGGCCCCCGGCCAGTGGGCGAGCACACAGTCCCCGGCCTTCAGGGCCCGCGCGAGCCCGACGCCCTCCCCGTACGGCGGCGCGGCCCCGCCCTCGTCGCCCTGTCCGGCGACGGCGTACCAGACACCGCCCCCGGCCAGGGCGAGTCCCAGCAGCCCGGCGAGGGCGGAGCGCAGGATCCGGTGCCGGGGGCGTGCCCGCGACACGGCCGGTCCCGGGATCGCCCACTGCGGCTGGGAGCCCGGGTCGGTGTCCGTCCTGGAGTACTCCTCGGCCTGCGGCACCACGATCCGCGCCAGCGCCGCCTCCACCTCGGCCGCGGACGGCCGGAGCGCCGGATCCCGGGCGAGCAGCGCATGGACGACGGGCCCCAGCGCACCGGCGCGTACAGCGGGCCACGGCTCCTCGGCGTCCCCGGCGAAGGGGTCCCGCCCTTCGACGCCGTAGTAGAGGGTGCGCCCCAGCGAGAACAGACCGGTGTCCGGGGGCGGGCCGCCGTACCCGGAGAGCAGCACTCTGCCGTAAGGGGCACCCGTGCGGTCCGGGGCGAGCAGGATGTTCGCCGGTTGCACCTCCCGCCGGTGTCCGGCGCTCAGCGCGTCCAGGACGGCGAGCCCGACGCGGGCGCACTCCGCGGGGGCGAGCGGGCCGCGGCGCTCGACCAGCTCACGCAGGGTCAGCGCGCCCGCCACGTACTCCATGGCGATCCAGGGCAGCCCGTCGTGCTCCAGTACGTCGAGCACGGTGACGACATGCGGATGGTCGCGGGGCTCGGGCGCGTGCCGGGTCTCCCCGGACCCGATCTCCCCGGACCGGATCCCCCCGGATTCGACCTCCTCGAGCGCGACCTCGCGCACGAGTCTCTGGTCATGGGCGAGCCAGACCCGCCCCGAACCGCTGCCGCCCAGCCGGTGCAGCAGCAGATAGCGCCCGGCGATGATCCGGCCCACGCCCGACGTCGACGACCCTGAAGGCATCACCGCTCCCCCCGGCGGTCCCCCCGACGCGCTTCATGCTACTGAACGGAGAATCCGGTCAGTTTCCCCGTGCGTTCAGTGAGGCCAGATAGGCGTTGTAGGCCTCGAGTTCCTTGTCGCCGTCGCGGTCGGCGGCCCGGTCCTTGCGCTTGGCCTGGCGCTGCTCGGAGCCGTACCACTGGAAGAGCAGGGCGACCAGGACCAGTACGGAGGGGATCTCGCTGAACGCCCAGGCGATGCCGCCGGCGGCGTTCTGGTCGGCGAGCGCGTCGATGCCGAGTGAGGCGGGCGGGTTCTCGAACGTCTTGACCATGGGGGCGGAGGCCATCATCAGCGCGATGCCGAAGAAGGCGTGGAAGGGCATGCCCGCGAACAGCTCCAGCATCCGCATCAGGTGGTTGGGCCGGTGCGGTCCCGGGTCCACGCCGATGATCGGCCAGAAGAACACCACACCCACCGCGAGGAAGTGCACCATCATCGCGATGTGCCCGACCTGGGAGCCCATCAGGAAGTCGAAGAGCGGGGTGAAGTACAGCGCGTACAGGCTCGCGATGAACAGGGGGATGGTGAACACCGGGTGCGTGATGATCCGCATGTAGCGGCTGTGCAGCAGCGCCAGCAGCAGTTCACGTGGCCCCTTGCGGCCCTTGCCCGCCACCGGCAGGGCCCGCAGGGCCAGGGTGACCGGGGCGCCGAGCAGGATCAGGATCGGCGACAGCATGCTGATGATCATGTGCTGCACCATGTGCACGCTGAACATGACCATGCCGTAGTCGTTCAGCTTGGTGCACATCACCAGGGCGATGGTCAGCACACCCACGACGTACGACACCGTGCGCGCCACCGGCCAGGAGTCCCCGCGCCGGCGCAGCCGCAGCACACCCCAGCCGTACAGGGCGAGCCCGGCCAGACAGGCGACGAGGAAGAAGGGATCCGGCGACCACTGGAGCCCCCGCGCCAGCGTGAACGGCGGCAGATCCATCATCATGCCGTGCCCGCTGTGATCCATCCGGCGGCTCCTGTTTCGTGGGGGTTGTGCAAGTCTGTCCGGCCCCCACATTAGAACGGCCCCCGGTCACGACCGTGACCGGGGGCCGGTTGTTCCGTTCCGGACTACAGGACGCACTCCGCCTCGGCGTACCGGTCCTCCGGCACCGTCTTCAGCGTCTCGACGGCCTCGGCCAGCGACACCATCACGATGTCGGTGCCGCGCAGCGCGGTCATCATGCCGAACTCACCGCGGTGCACGGCCTCCACCGCGTGCCACCCGAAGCGGGTCGCGAGGACACGGTCGTACGCGGTGGGCGTGCCGCCTCGCTGGACGTGCCCGAGGATCACCGGCCGCGCCTCCTTGCCGAGCCGGTGCTCCAGCTCGATGGAGAGCTGGCGCGCGATGCCCGCGAAGCGCTCGTGGCCGTAGATGTCCTTGCCGCCCTCGTCGAACTCCATGGAGCCCGGCGCGGGCTTGGCGCCCTCCGCCGCGACGACGATCGCGAACCGCTTGCCCGCCTCGAACCGCTCGCCGACCTTGCGGGCCAACTCCTCGATGTCGAAGGGCCGCTCGGGGACGACCACGGCGTGCGCTCCGGCCGCCATGCCGGAGTGCAGCGCGATCCAGCCGGTGTGCCGGCCCATGACCTCCACGACCAGCACCCGCTGATGCGATTCGGCGGTCGTCTTGAGCCGGTCCAGGGCCTCCGTCGCGACGCCCACGGCCGTGTCGAAGCCGAACGTGACGTCCGTGACGGCGATGTCGTTGTCGATGGTCTTCGGCACGCCGACGATCGGCAGGCCGTTGTCCGACAGCAGCCGGGCCGCCTTCAGCGTGCCCTCGCCGCCGATCGGGATGATCGCGTCGAGCCCGAGCTCCGCCACATGCCCCTTGGCCCGCTCCACGCCGTCCCGCAGGTGCGAGGGCTGGACCCGGGAGGAGCCGAGGATGGTGCCGCCGCGGGCGAGGATGCCGCCCACCGCGTCGAGGTCGAGCTTGAGGTAGTCGCACTCCAGGAGGCCTTTCCAGCCGTCCCGGAAACCGATGACCTCGTCGCCGTGGTCGACGACGGCACGGTGCACGACGGACCGGATGACGGCGTTCAGGCCGGGGCAGTCGCCGCCGGACGTGAGGACACCAATGCGCATAGCCCGAAATACCTTCTCAACGTGGGCCGGGGACCGGACCACGTTGTCCGGCTTGATCCCGGCCACCCTACCGGCGTGAGGGGGTGACACCGTACCGGGCGTCCGCCTGCTGGACGCGCCCGCACATGTGAGCGGACGGGCCGTCAGGCGGGCCCGGAGAGCACGGTGGCAGGGCGCGCTGGAAGGCGGCTTCAGTACCTCTGGAGGAGGTGCGTCACGCGGGCTGCTGCGCGGCCGCGATCCGCTCGTTGCGCAGCGCCTCGTACCAGCGGTCGTCGGTCGGCGGCAGCGCGTTGACGTCCAGCGCCAGCTTCAGCAGCAGATCGGCGATCAGCGGGTTCCGGGCGAGCACGGGGCCGTGCATGTACGTACCGAAGACCGTGTCGTTGTACGCGCCCTCGGTGCCGTCGCCCGTGCCGTTGCCGTTGCCCAGGCGGACCTGGGCGAGGGGGCGGGCGGTCGGGCCGAGGTGGGTGACGCCCTGGTGGTTCTCGAAGCCGGTCAGCGGGGGCAGGCCGAGCCGCGGGTCGATGTCGGCGAGCACGTCACCGACGCACCGCGCGCCCTCGCCGCGCGTCGACACCACGTCCAGCAGACCGAGACCGGGCTCGCGCTGGCCGAGGTCGTTGATGAACTCGTGGCCCAGGATCTGGTACCCGGCGCACACCGAGAACACGATCGCGCCGTTGCCCACGGCCCGGTGCAGACCGCCGTCCCGGCGCAGCCGCTCGGCCGCGAGCCGCTGCGGCCGGTCCTCGCCGCCGCCGATCAGGTAGATGTCACCGGAGGTCGGGATCGGCTGGTCGCTGCGCACGTCGAGCCGGGCCACGTCCAGGCCGCGCTGCCGGGCCCGGCGCTCCACCACGAGGACGTTGCCCTGGTCGCCGTAGGTGCTCAGCAGGTCCGGGTAGATCCAGACGACCCGCAGTTGGTTGTCGCTCACAAAAGTCCCCTGAGTTCGTCAGTTGCCGACGCGGCGGCGCAGATCCTGGAACGCGGTGTAGTTGGCGATGACCTCGATCCGGCCCGGCGGGCACTGCTGCACCGCCTGGTCGAGGTTCTCGCACACCTGGAACTGCTGGTTCGCGACCTCCAGACGCACCGCGAGGTCCAGCTTGCGGTCACCGATGACACAGATCGGGTGCCCGGTCAGACGCGTGTAGTCCACGTCCCACAGCCAGGAGGTGTCGGTGCCGTCGGCGCCGCGCGCGTTCACCGAGAGGATCACCGGGGTGGGCGGCGGGTCGATCAGGGAGAAGGTCTCCAGCCAGCCGGCCGGGTTCTTCGCCAGCAGCAGGCGCAGGTCGCGCCCCTGGAACTGCACGACGTCGTACCGTCCGGCGACGGCCTGCACCTGGTACATGCGCTCCAGGGCGACCTGCGGCGGCACCCCGAAGACGGCGGCGACGGCGGCCGAGGAGGCGGCGTTGGCCCTGTTGGCCCGGCCCGGCAGCTGCAGGTGGATGGGCCAGGCGGAGCCGTGCGGGTCGAGCACGTGGTCACCGGAGAGCGCCCAGCTCGGCGTGGGCCGGCGGAAGCCGCACTCACCGCAGAACCAGTCGTCGCCGGGCCGCTGCATCACACCACCGCAGGACGGGCAGGACCAGGCGTCGTCCTTCCACATCTGCCCGGCGGCGACCCAGATCACATTGGGGGAGGAGGACGCGGCCCACACCACCAGCGGGTCGTCGGCGTTGGCGACGATCACGGCCTTGGAGCCGGCGAGGCCCTCGCGCCAGTTCTCCGCGAGCATCCGGGTCTCGGCGGCGCGGTCGAGCTGGTCGCGGGAGAGGTTCAGCAGCGCGATGCACTTCGGGTCGGTGTCCCGGGCGACGCCGGCGAGGTACTTCTCATCGACCTCGATGACGCCGTACCGGGCCTCCGAGCCACCGGCGAGCGCGGAGGTGATGCCCGCGGGCATGTTGGCGCCGAGCGCGTTGGAGACGACCGGGCCCGCGGCGCGCAGCGCCTCAGCGATGAGCCGGGTGGTCGTGGTCTTGCCATTGGTCGCCGACACCAGGACCACGTCCAGGTTCTGCGCGAGCCGGGCGAGGAGGTCGGGGTCGAGCTTGAGCGCCACCCGGCCGCCGATCACCGATCCGCTGCCGCGCCCCGCCGCGCGCGATGCCGCCGCGACCGCCTTGCCCGCGGTCACGGCGATCTTGGCCCGCGGAGTGAGCGGGTCCGAGTTGCCTGCCATCAGTCCTCGATCCTCCCAACGTCGTAGGTGGTCAGCCTATCGAGATCCATTCGCACTCCCGAATCGGCCTCAGAGCCTGGGGCTAACCTTGCCGCCATGCGACATGGCTCCATTCCGGGCGTCCGCGGACGTGTCCGGCCCCTCACCCTGCACGGCGACCCGGTGTTGCACGCCCCCGCCGAGGACGTCACGGACTTCGGCCCCGAACTGGCGACGCTCGTCGAGGACATGTTCGCGACGATGTACGCGGCCCAGGGCGTGGGCCTCGCGGCGAACCAAGTGGGCGTGTCGCTGCGGGTGTTCGTCTACGACTGTCCGGACGACGAGGACGTGCGGCATCTGGGCCATGTGGTGAACCCTCGGCTGGTCGAGGCGGACGGTGTGGTGATCCGCGGTCCGGAGGGCTGCCTGTCCCTGCCGGGTCTGGAAGCCGGGACGGAACGTTACGACCATGCCGTGGTCGAGGGGTTCACGGTGGCGGGGGAGCCGGTGACGGTGCACGGGACGGGGTTTTTCGCGCGGTGTTTGCAGCATGAGTGTGACCACGTGGAGGGGATGGTGTACGCGGACCGCGTGACGGGTTGGCGCCGCACGAGGCTGATGCGCCAGGTGAACCGAGCTTCGTGGCGCAGGCCAGGTGGAGTTGCCTAGGGGCGCGGGGAACTGCGCGACCAGCCCCCACCGGCCCGCGGCCATCAGAAGCCCGGACCGCCCATCTTGTCTCCCGCGGCCGCAAGACGACCCCACAGCAGATCCGCCAGACTCCGCACCAATTCCTGCCGCGAGCAAGGCCGTTCACCCAGCCACCAGTCCCCGGCCGCATGCATCATCCCGACGATCCCGTGCCCCCACACCCGGGCCAGCTGCTGGCTCCCGGGTCCGAGGTCGAGGCGCTCCTCGATGACCTGCGCCAACTCCTCGCCCATCCGCCGCAGCAGGGGCGCCGAGTGCTTGCCGACGTCGAAGCCCTGGTCCCCCGACTGGCCGCCCTCGGCGGGGTGCATCAGGAACCGGTACACCTGGGGCCGGGCCTCGATCGCGGCGAGGTAGGTGTCGAGCGTCGCCTCCACCCGCTCGCGTCGCTCCGCCGGCGCATCGAGCGCGGCGCGCAGCGAGTCCAGGAGTGCGTCCGTGTGCCGCTTGGCCAAGGCCGCGTAAAGTCCGCCCTTGTCGCCGAAGTGCCGGTAGAGGATCGGCTTCGTGATGCCCGCCTCGGCCGCGATCGCGTTCATCGAGGCCTGCGGGCCGTCGCGCAGCACCACCCGGTCGGCGGCCTCCAGCAGCTCGCGCCGACGGCGATCCGCCGACCGCTGCTGCTCGGTCCGCTGTGTGGTGTCCATGTGCTCTCCCCACCCGTGCTGTTTCGGTGACGCCTGCGCAAACTAACACTCAACACGGTCCTGACATCGAACGGGCTGCCGACCGGTCCTCGGGAGTTGACTTTTCCTACCCACCGGTAACAGACTTCGGTTACCGCAAGTAACATGCACGTGCGCCGCCGCTGGAGGAGTCATGGCCGAGTTCACCATGGAGCTCAACGACGAACAGAAGGAGGTCCGGGACTGGCTGCACGGCTTCGCCGCCGACGTCATCCGCCCCGCGGCCGCCGAATGGGACGAGCGTGAGGAGACTCCCTGGCCGGTCATCCAGGAGGCCGCGAAGGTCGGCATCTACTCCCTCGACTTCTACGCCCAGCAGTACTTCGACCCCACGGGCCTCGGCATCCCGATGGCCATGGAGGAGCTGTTCTGGGGCGACGCGGGCATCGCGCTGTCCATCGTCGGCACCGGCCTCGCCGCCGTCGGCGTCCTCGCCAACGGCACCGAGGAGCAGATCGGCACCTGGATCCCCCAGATGTACGGCGACGCCAACGATGTCAAGGTCGCCGCGTTCTGCTCCTCCGAGCCGGACGCCGGGTCCGACGTGGCGTCGATGCGGACGCGTGCCGTGTACGACGAGGCCAAGGACGAGTGGGTGCTCAACGGCACGAAGACCTGGGCGACCAACGGCGGCATCGCCAACGTCCACGTCGTCGTCGCGGTCGTCGATGCCGAGCTGGGTTCCAAGGGCCACGCGTCCTTCATCATCCCGCCGAACACGCCGGGTCTCTCCCAGGGCCAGAAGTTCAAGAAGCACGGCATCCGCGCCTCGCACACCGCCGAGGTCGTGCTGGAGAACGTCCGCGTTCCCGGCTCCTGCCTCCTCGGCGGCAAGGAGAAGCTGGACGAGCGCCTGGCGCGGGCCCGCGAGCGGGCGAAGGCCGGTGGCGAGCGGGTGAAGAACGCGGCGATGGCCACGTTCGAGGCGTCCCGGCCGGCCGTGGGCGCGATGGCCGTCGGCACGGCCCGGGCCGCGTACGAGGTGGCGCTGGACTACGCCACGACGCGGGAGCAGTTCGGCCGCCCGATCATCGACAACCAGGGTGTCGCCTTCCAGCTCGCCGACATGCGTACGTCCATCGACGCGGCGCGGCTGCTGGTGTGGCGGGCGTCCTGGATGGCGGTCAACGGCAAGCCGTTCACGGCGGCCGAGGGCTCGATGTCCAAGCTGTTCGCCAGCGAGACCGCCAAGAAGGTCACCGCCCAGGCGATCCAGATCCTCGGCGGCAACGGCTACACGCGGGAGTATCCGGTGGAGCGGATGCACCGGGACGCCGCGATCTACACCATCTTCGAGGGCACGAGCGAGATCCAGCGACTGGTGATCGCCCGGACCCTCTCGGGGATGCCCATCCGCTAGCGGTGTCTCAACGGAGTCAGCTGCTCGATGTCGTAGCGGCTTCGCAACTCCTCGATCGCCGCATGGTCCGGCGGGCCCCCGTTGCCCAGGATCTCCAGTAACTCCTCGAAGTACCGCTCGTGGTCCGGCGGCGGGCTCGCCTGGAAGAACATCTTCGCGGGCTCGTCCGTCGGGTTGGCGAAGGCGTGCGGACAGCCGGGCGGTACGACGATCACCGTGCCCGGTGTCGCGCGTACCACCCGGTTGCCCGAACCGGACTCCCAGCGCTGCCAGTTGTCGGGGGTCCGGACCCGGGGCTCGAAGGCGAGGACGTCCAGTTCGCCCTCCAGGACGTAGAACAACTCCTCGCTGCGGGTGTGCACATGGGCGCCCACGTCGAAGCCCGGGGGGACGATCACCTCGAACGTGGACGCCATGCGGGAGTGGGAGCCCGTGACCTTGAAGGTCACGTGCTGGGCCGGGGTCTGGACGACCCGGCCGTGACCCGGCGGGACCAGAAGGCCTTCCGTCGCCGTCATCGACCGCTCACCACGTGACGGGCAGGGCCTCGGGCCCGCGGATCAGCGCGCCCTTCTTGAAGGGCACCTTCTCCGGCGAAACGGCCAGTCTCAGCCCCGGCAGCCGGTCCATGAGCGCGTCCACCAGGAGCTGTGACTCCATGCGGGCGAGCATGCCGCCGGGGCAGTAGTGCGGTCCGAAACCGAAGGACAGATGCGGGTTCGGGCTGCGCGAGAAGTCGATGGTCTCCGGGAACGGGAAGACGCCCGGATCCCGGTTGGCGGCCAGGTACGACACGTAGATCGCGTCCCCGGCCCGGATCCGTACGCCCTGGATGCCCACGTCCTCGGTGGCGATCCGGGAGAGCCCGACCGCGTTGCGGTGCGGGATGTAGCGGATCAGTTCGTCGATGGCCTGGGGGCGGATCTCCGGCTCGGCGCGCAGCCGATTGGCCAGGTCCGGGCGGGTCAGCAGGATGTAGAAGAGCTGCCCGCTGTTGTTGGTGACCGCCTCGCCGCCGATCTGGAGCAGCACCGCGAGCCCCACGGCCTCCTCCAGCGTCACCTCTTCCCGGCCCACGGCGGCACCGAGCAGCGAGGTGACGTCCTCGGCGCCGCTGCCGTCCCGGAGCCCGATGAGATCGGCGAAGTAGGCGCCCATCTCGTTCTTGGCCTTCTCGCTGACGTCGGCGCCGTGCGCCGAGGACAGGATCAGCTGGGTCCAGGTGTGCATGACGTGGTGGTCCGCGGAGGGCACGCCCATCAGCTCGCAGATCACCGCGATGGGGAACGGGGTGAGAACCGTCGCGGTGAGGTCGGCGGGCGGCCCGTCCTGGAGCAGCTCGTCGACCAGCTCGTCCAGCATCCGGCGGGACTTCTCCCGGATGCGCTCCACGCCCTTGGCCGTGAACGCGGCGGCCACCGAGCGGCGCAGCCGGGTGTGGTCCGGCGGGTCGAGGAAGCCGACCGCGCCGCGGGCCGGGATGAAGTGCGGGGCGAGCCGGGTGACCGGCCGGTCCATGACGGCCTCGCGGCTGAACCGGGGGTCGTTGGTCACCATGCGTACGTCCTCGTACCGGGTGACCAGCCAGGCCCAGCCCTCGCCGTTGGGCAGCTGGATGCGGGTGATCGGGCCCTCCCGCATCAGCTCGCTCAGCACCGGGTCGAAGTCGACGCCGGTCAGATCGAGGGCCGGCCAGTGCCGGATCGGGGGGAGGATCTCGGTGAGGGTCTTCTCGGTCATTCCGCCTCTTCGTCCATGCGGTGCCAGCGGCCGAGTGCCATCTCGGCGGTGATGCCGGGACCGAACCCGGCGAGCAGCCCGCGCGCCCGCTCCGGGGCGCCGCCCTCGTCGAACAGCCGGCGCAGCGCGTCGAGTACGACGGCGCTGGCGATGTTGCCGTACTCGGTGAGCGTGGCCCGGCTGAAGCGGAAGGCGTGCGGGTCGACCTGGAGGAACTTGCTCAGGTCGTCGAGAATGCGGGGACCTCCGGCGTGGACGATGTAGAAGTCCAGGTCGGCGGCGTCCCAGCCGTGCAGCCCCGCGAGGTCCTGGAGCGCCGGGGCGAGCGGCTCCATGGTGGCCGGCACCCGCTTGTCCAGCAGGAAGTGGAAGCCGGTGGCCCGGACGTCGTACATGATCCACTCTTCGGTCTTGGGGATCAGGTACGAGCCGTTGCGCTCCAGTCGGATGCCCTCGCCGCCCCGGCCGCGCATCACGGCGGCCGCGATGCCGTCGCCGAAGAGGCCGTTGGAGAGGAGCGAGCCGACACCGATGTCGGTGGGCTGGTAGCACAGCGAGCAGAACTCGCAGGCCACGATGAGCGCGTTGGCCTCCGGGTAGGCCGTGCAGAAGTCGTGCGCCCGGTTGATCGCCGCGCCGCCGGCCGCGCAGCCCAGCTGAGCGATGGGTATCTGCCGCGTGGTGGGCTCGAAGTCCAGTTCGTTGATCAGCCAGGCCGTGAGCGAGGGCATCATGAAGCCCGTGCACGACACGTAGATGATCACGTCGATGTCGCTGGTGAGGAGCTCGGCGTCGTCGAGCGCCCGCTGGACGACGGCGGGCACCCGGGCCTTCGCCTCCGCCACGTAGACCTTGTTGCGTTCCTCGAACCCCGGGTGCTTCAGCGTCTCCTCGATGGGCTGCACGATGTGCCGGGTCCGCACGCCCGTGTTCTCGATCAGCCGAAGCGCCAGAGGCAGTTGGGGATGATCGGCGTGGCGGGAGCGCGCCAGCTCGAGCGTCTCCTCCATCGTGATCACATGCTCTGGAACGGACACCGAGGGTCTGCACAACGTCGCCATGAACCGTGCCTGCCTTCGCCTCAGAGGGTGGTCCAGTCCACCTTCACCCGAGGCGGCGGCGACTTCGCGCGGAGCTAGTCCGAACGCGGGACGACTGTCCCTGCGCCCCTACGGCGCGCTGCCACTGCTGTGCGCGATACACGCGACATCGATACGATCCGCCAGCTTCGCCAGCTCGATCGTCAGCGCCGCCACCGTGTCCTCATCAAGGTCCTCCCCGGCCTCCACAAGATGCAGCCACCGCCCGCCCACGGTCCGCAACAGCTTGCTCACATCGGCGGCGGCCACCTGCAAGGTCCCGCGGTCATCGACGATCAGAGGCAGAGTCACTTCGCGGTTCACAAAACGGGATCGTAGCCGCGCAGCGCCTACGCACCCTGCCAAACGGTGGTGATGTTGCAGAACTCGCGGATTCCGTGCCCGGACAGCTCACGGCCGTACCCCGAGCGCTTGGCCCCGCCGAACGGGAACGCCGGGTGGGAGGCGGTCATGCCGTTGACGAACACGCCGCCGGCCTCCAGATCCCGGACGAAGCGGTCGACCTCGGCCTCGTCGCGCGTCCACACGTTGGAACTCAGCCCGAACGGCGAGTCGTTGGCGATGAGGACCGCCTCGTCCAGGTCACCCGCCCGGTACAGCGTGGCGACCGGGCCGAAGGCCTCCTCGCGGTGGATCCGCATCTCCCGGGTGACGCCGGCCAGCACCGTCGGCGGGTAGTACCAGCCGGGCAGCTCGGGACGGCGCAGCCGGTGGCCGCCGCACAGGGCCTCGGCGCCGCTCCGGGTGGCGTCGTCGACCAGCTCCTCCAGGTCGGTCCGCCCCTGCTCGGTCGCCAGCGGCCCGACCTGGGTCTCCTCCGCCATCGGGTCGCCGACCTTCAGCGCCTTCATGCCCGCCACGAAGCGCTCGGCGAAGGCGTCGTAGACGTCGGTGTGCACGATGAACCGCTTGGCGGCGATGCACGACTGCCCGTTGTTCTGCACGCGCGCGGTCACCGCCACCTCGGCGGCCCGGCCGACGTCGGCGGAGGGCATGACGACGAAGGGGTCGCTGCCGCCCAGCTCCAGCACCGTCTTCTTCACCATGTCCCCGGCGACCGAGGCGACCGCGCGGCCCGCGGGCTCGCTGCCGGTGAGGGTGGCCGCCTTGACGCGCTCGTCGCGCAGCACCTCCTCCACCTGCCCGGAGCCGATCAGCAGCGTCTGGAACACGCCCTCCGTGAAGCCCGCCCGGTGGAACAGGTCCTCCAGGTACAGGGCGGTCTGGGGCACGTTGGAGGCGTGCTTGAGCAGGCCGACGTTGCCCGCCATCAGCGCGGGCGCGGCGAACCGCACCACCTGCCAGAGCGGGAAGTTCCACGGCATCACCGCGAGCACCGGGCCGAGCGGCCGGTAGCGCACCCGGACCCGGGAGGCCCCGGAGTCCCTTACGTCGGCCTCGGCGGGCTCCTCGTCGGCGAGGAGTTCCTCGGCGTGGGCGGCGTACCAGCGCATGGCCTTGGCGCACTTGCCGGCCTCGGCGCGGGCCTGCGCGACGGGCTTGCCCATCTCGGTGGTCATCACCCGGGCGATGTCCCCCGCGTCCTCGTCCAGGAGGTCCGCGGCCCGGTTCAGCAGCCGGGCGCGTTCGGCGAACGGCGTCGTCCGGTACGTGCGGAACGTGGCTTCGGCGAGCTGGAGGCGGCGCTCGATCTCCTCGGCGCCCATGGCCTCGTACGTCTTGAGTGTCTCGCCGTTCGCCGGGTTCACCGTTGCGATGGGCATGACCGACCTCCCGGGATGTGCTGATGTGCTTCGACCTTCCCGCGCGTCGCCGGTGGCCGCAACGCGGCGGTTCAGCCCGAGTGCTCCGCGAGCCGGTCGAGAAACGCCCCCTGGGCCTTGACGATCACCGCGCGGGCGCTGTCCAGGGAGAACCACGCCACCCGGTCCAGCTCGGGGAATTCCCCGGTCAGCCCGGATTTCGGGGGCCACTCCATCCGGAAGGTGCCCGGCACGACGGTCGCCGGGTCGAGGTCGGCCTCGACCGCCCACACCGTGACCAGCTTGCCGTTCGACTGACGCACCTCACCGAGCGGTACGGCGTCCCCGTCCGGCGGCGCCAGGCCCAGCTCCTCCTGGAACTCCCGCCGGGCCGCGTCCCAGGCGGTCTCCGTCTCCGGCTCGTACTCGCCCTTCGGCACGCCCCACGCCCCAGCGTCCCGCGTGGCCCAGAAGGGGCCGCCCATGTGGCCGAGGAGCACTTCCAGTCCGTCCTCGGTGCGGCGGTACAGCAGCAGGCCCGCGCTGTACTTCACGGCCGCACCTCGGGGTGGGCCGCGAGCAGGGTCTCCACGGTGTCCGCCTCCTCGGGGCGCTTGTCCTCCCGGTAGCGGACCACCCGGGCGAAGCGCAGGGTGACGCCGGCCGGGTAGCGGGTGGACTTCTGCAGGCCGTCGTAGGCGATCTCGACGACGAGTTCGGGCCGTACGGTGACGACGTAGCCGCTCTCCTCGACCGCCAGCTCCTTCAGGCGCCGAGTCTGCCAGGTGAGCATCGCGTCGGTCATGCCTTTGAAGGTCTTGCCGAGCATGGCGAACGAGCCGTCGGCGGTGCGGGCGCCGAGGTGGAGGTTGGAGAGCTTGCCGGTGCGCCGGCCGTGGCCCCACTCGGCGGCGAGGACGACCAGGTCGAGGGTGTGCACCGGCTTGACCTTCAGCCAGGACGCGCCGCGCCGGCCCGCGCTGTAAGGGGCGTCCAGGGACTTCACGACGACGCCCTCGTGGCCGCGCTCCAGGGTCTCGGCGAGGAAGGCCTCGGCCCGCCCACTGTCCCCGGGGCCGTCGGCGAGGGTGCGCCGGACCCGCATCGGCTCCGGGACCAGCCGGGTCAGTTCCGCGTGGCGGTCGGTGAAGGGCAGGTCGAGCAGGTCGTGGCCGTCGACGGAGAGCGCGTCGAAGAAGACGGGGGAGACCGGCACCGCGCGCGCCGCCGTCGCCACGTCCACCCGTGAGCCGACGCGTCCGGCGGTCTCCTGGAAGGAGCGGGGCCGGCCGTCCGCGTCGAAGGCGATGACCTCGCCGTCCAGGATGAACCGCTCGCCTCTCAACTCCATCGCGGCGGAGGTCAGTTCGGGCAGCCGGTCGGTGATGTCGTCGAGGGTGCGGGTGTAGACCCGTACCGTGTCGCCGTCCCGGTGCAGCTGGACGCGGATGCCGTCCAGTTTCTCCTCCACCGCGCACGCGCCGAGCTTCTCGACCGCCTCGGACACCGAGGACGCGCTGTGCGCCAGCATCGGCAGGACCGGGCGGCCGACGGTGAGCCGGAAGCGGCCGAGCGCGGCGGGGCCCTCGGTGAGCAGGGCCGCGGCCACCGTCTGCAGCGAGCCCGCGAGCATCACGGCCCGCCGTACGTCCGCCGGGGCCGCACCGACCGCCTGTGCCAGGCCCTCCACGGCCACCGCGTCCAGGGCGCCCTGCCGGACCTCGCCGGTGATCAGCCCGAGCAGGAACCGCTGCTCGTCGGCGGTGGCCGCGCCCATCAACTCGCCGACGAGCCGCGCCCGTTCGGCCTGCGAACCAGCGCCCGACACCTTGCCGAGACCGGTGAGCAGGGCGTCGACCCCGGCCACGGTCAGGGTCGCCTCGGCGGCCGGGGCGACGGGTCGGCCGAGCACCTTCCAGCCGACCCCGAGCCGCCCCTGCGGCAACCGTCCCGCGAGATACGGGATGACGATCGGCACGTCCGCGGCCTCGGCGTCCCGGAACAGCTCCGCGAGCAGAGCGACCTTCCGGGACCGGGCCGAGGTGGCGGCGACCTCTTGGGACACTTGGGCCAGTCGGCTCAACAGCATGCTGACCATGGTGCACCCGGGGTGGCCGGTCTACACCTGGGCGGCGGTGTCCAGGTCCGTCATGAGCAGTTCCCCGTTGATCGTGGCCCCGGCCCGGTAGCCACCGGCCGCCGCGTTGACGACCTGCTCGGCGAAGCCCATCGCGTTGCCGGCCGCCCACACGCCGGGAACGGAGGTGAGCCCGGTGGGATCGACCACCGGGTACGAGCCGAAGGGGGTCTCGGTCAGCTCCGCGCCGAGCCGCTGGAGCAGATCGGTCCGCGGCACGGCGCGGGGCGCGACGAACAGGATTTCACGGGCATGGGTGGAGCCGTCCGAGAGGCGGACCCCGGTGAGCCGGTCCTCCTCGACCAGTACCTCGGCGACCGGTCCCGGCACCACGTTCACCCCCGCCGCGGCCAGCCTCCGCACATCGTCGGCGGACAGCTCGCTCTCGTCGACCTCCTGCAGGAACAGCGTCACGTCCTTCGACCACTGCGAGACCATCAGCGCCTGGTGCACGCTCAGCGGGCTCGTCGCGAGGACGCCGAAGGCCCGGTCGCGCACCTCCCAGCCATGGCAGTACGGACAGTGCAGCGCGTCCCGCCCGAACCGCTCGGCGAGCCCGGGCACGTCCGGCAGCTCGTCCTTGAGGCCGGTGGCGATCACCAGGCGGCGGGCACGGACGGTACGCCCGCTCTCCAGCGTCACGGTGAAGCCCTCGGCGACGTCCACCGCCCGGTCCCGGACCAGCTCCACGCCGTAGCGGGCGATCTCCTCGCGCCCGATCGCCAGGAACTCGGCCGGCGACATCCCGTCCCGGGACAGGTAGCCCTGCATATGGGCGGAGGGCGCGTTGCGGGGCTCGCCCGCGTCGACCACCAGGGTGCGGCGCCGGGCGCGGCCCAGCACCAGGGCCGCGGACAGGCCCGCCGCGCCACCGCCGATCACGATCACTTCGTAGGTATCGGTCATGCCGCCACGGTCGCTCCGCCGACGCGGGATTGACAAACGTCTTTGCCGATTCTGCAATACCGACATGAGTACCGAGGAAGTTCTCGCGGGCGTCGGCCCCAGGCTGAAGCAGATGCGCAAGGAGCGGGAGGTCACCCTCGCCGCGCTGTCCGAGGCCACCGGGATCTCGGTGAGCACGCTCTCCCGGCTGGAGTCCGGGCTGCGCAAGCCCAGCCTGGAGCTGCTGCTGCCGATCGCGCAGGCCCATCAGGTGCCGCTCGACGAACTCGTCGGCGCCCCCGCCGTCGGCGATCCCCGGGTGCGCGGGGTGAAGCCGATCGAGCGCTACGGCCGTACCCACTGGCCCCTCACCCGCCAGCCCGGCGGCCTCCAGGCCTTCAAGGTGCTCGAACCGCAGCGCCGTCTGGAGCCCGAGCCGCGCACCCACGAGGGCTACGAGTGGCTGTACGTCCTCTCCGGCAGGCTGCGTCTGGTGCTCGGCGAGCACGACGTGGTGCTCACGGCGGGGGAGGCGGCGGAGTTCGACACCCGGGTGCCGCACTGGTTCGGGTCGACGGGGGAGGGGCCCGTGGAGTTCCTGAGCCTGTTCGGACCGCAGGGCGAGCGGATGCACGTCCGGGCGCGGCCCAGGAAGGCGTGACCCGCGTGACTGTTCCCTGATCGGCAAGCGACCGCTTAGTATGCGAACCGACCCCGGTCAGACGAAGCAGTCCCGTGGAGGCACCGCATGCAGGCATGGCAAGTGCACGAGAACGGCGAGCCGAGTGAGGTGATGCGGCTCGCGGACGTCGAGCGGCCCACCCCCGGTGACGGCCAGGTCCTGCTGAAGGTGCGCGCCGCCAACATCAACTTCCCGGACGTGCTGATGTGCCGGGGCCACTACCAGGTCCGGCCCCCGCTGCCGTTCACCCCGGGCGTGGAGATCTGCGGCGAGACCGAGGACGGCCGCCGCGTCCTCGCCAACCCCGCACTGCCCCACGGCGGTTTCGCCGAGTACGCCGTCGCCGACGCCGCGGCCCTGCTGCCCGCGCCCGACTCGCTGGACGACGCCGAGGCCGCCGCCCTGCACATCGGCTACCAGACGGGCTGGTTCGGACTGCACCGCCGGGCCGGGCTCGAGGCCGGGGAGACCCTCCTCGTGCACGCCGCCGCGGGCGGGGTCGGCAGCGCCGCCGTCCAGCTCGGCAAGGCCGCCGGCGCCACCGTCATCGGTGTCGTGGGCGGCGCCGAGAAGGCCGCCGTCGCCCGGGAGCTGGGCTGTGACGTGGTGATCGACCGGCGGAGCGAGGACGTCGTCGCCGCCGTGAAGGAGGCCACCGGCGGCCGGGGCGCCGATGTGATCTACGACCCCGTCGGCGGGGACGCCTACACCCAGTCCACCAAGGTCGTCGCCTTCGAGGGCCGGATCGTGGTCGTCGGCTTCGCCAGCGGCTCGATCCCCAGCCCGGGCCTCAACCACGCGCTGGTCAAGAACTACTCGATCCTCGGCCTGCACTGGGGCCTGTACAACACCAAGAACCCCAAGCTGGTCCAGCACTGCCACGAGCAGCTCACCGAGCTGGCGGCGCGCGGCGCGATCAAGCCGCTGATCAGCGAGCGCGTCCCGCTCGCCGAGGCCGCGGCGGCCGTGCAGCGCGTCGGGGACGGGGTCACCACCGGCCGGATCGCGGTCCTTACGGAGGGAGCAGCATGACCGACGCCGCCGAACTGCGCCGCCTCACCCAGGAGTTCCTGGCCGCGCACCCGCCCGCCGCCACCGAACGGCAGGACTTCCTGCGGGCCCGCTTCGACGCCGGACTGGCCTGGGTGCACTACCCCGAGGGCCTCGGCGGCCTCGGTGCCCCCCGCTCGCTCCAGGCCGTCGTGGACGCCGAGCTGGAGGCCGCCGGCGCCCCCGACAACGACCCCCGGCGGATCGGCATCGGCCTCGGCATGGCCGCCCCGACGATCCTCCACTACGGCACCGAGGAGCAGAAGCGCCGCTTCCTGCGGCCGCTGTGGACCGGCGAGGAGGTGTGGTGCCAGCTCTTCAGCGAGCCCGGCGCCGGCTCCGACCTCGCCGCCCTCGGCACCCGGGCGGTACGGGAGGGCGACGACTGGGTCGTCAACGGGCAGAAGGTGTGGACGTCCAGCGCCCATCTCGCCCGCTGGGCCATCCTCATCGCGCGGACCGACCCGGACGTGCCCAAGCACGCGGGCATCACCTACTTCCTCTGCGACATGACCGACCCCGGCGTCGAGGTGCGGCCACTGCGCCAGATCACCGGCGAGGCCGAGTTCAACGAGGTCTTCCTCACCGGCGTCCGCATCCCCGACGCCCACCGCCTCGGCGCGGTCGGCGACGGCTGGAAGGTCGCGCAGACCACGCTGAACAACGAACGCGTCGCCATCGGCGGCATGCGGCTGCCCCGCGAGGGCGGCATGATCGGCCCGGTCTCGAAGGCCTGGCGCGAACGCCCCGAACTCCGCACCCACGAACTCCACCAGCGGCTGCTGAAGCTGTGGACGGACGCCGAGGTCGCCCGGCTCACCGGAGAACGGCTGCGCCAGCAGCTCGTCGCGGGCCAGCCCGGACCCGAGGGCGCCGGCATGAAGCTCGGCTTCGCCCGCCTCAACCAGGAGATCAGCGGCCTGGAAGTCGAACTCCTCGGCGAGGAGGGCCTGTTGTACGACGACTGGACCATGCGCCGCCCGGAACACGTGGACTTCACCGGCCGCGAGGCCGGCTACCGCTACCTCCGCTCCAAGGGCAACAGCATCGAGGGCGGGACCAGCGAGGTCCTGCTGAACATCGTCGCCGAGCGCGTCCTCGGCCTGCCCGCCGAGCCGCGCACCGACAAGGACGTCGCATGGAAGGACCTGTCCCGATGAGCGCACAGCCGGATCTTCTCTACTCCGAGGAGGAAGAGGCGCTGCGGTCCGCCGTCCGGGACCTGCTCGCCGACCACTGCGACGCGCCCGGCGTCATCGCCCGCACCGAGTCGGACGCCCCGCACGACCTGGAGGCCTGGAAGGCGCTCGCCGACGGCATGGGCCTCGCGGGCCTCCTGGTCCCCGAGGAGCACGGCGGCCAGGGCGCCTCGCACCGCGAGGCCGCCGTCGTCCTGGAGGAGCTGGGCCGCGCGGTCGCCCCGGTGCCGTACCTCACCAGTGCCGTCGTCGCCACCGAGGCCCTGCTGGCCTGCGACGCCTCCGACCTGCTGGCCGACCTGGCGTCCGGCCGCCGCATCGGTGCTCTCGCCGTCGCCCTGAGCGTCGCTCCGGGCGGCGCCTACAAGGCCGTACGACATGAAGAGGGCGCCCTGCACGGCGAGTTGACCGCCGTCGCGGACGCCGCCGTCGCCGATGTGCTGCTCGTGCCCGCCGACGACGGCGGGCTGTACGCCGTCGACGCCTCCGCCGCCACGATCACCCCACAGGCGTCCCTGGACCTGACCCGGCCGGTGGCGACGGTGACCCTGGACGGAGCGTCCGGGCGCCTGCTCGGCGACGCCGAACCCGCCGTACGGCGTGCCCTGCGCGCCGGTGCCGGGCTGCTCGCCGCCGAGCAACTCGGGCTCGCCGACTGGACGTTGACCGAGACCGTGCGCTACCTGAAGGAGCGCAAGCAGTTCAACCGGCCCGTCGGTGGCTTCCAGGCGCTCAAGCACCGGCTCGCCCAGTCGTGGCTGGAGGTCGTCAACCTGCGTGCCGCCGCCCGTAACGCGGCCGACGCCCTCGCGCGCGACGAGGACCCCGACGTGGCGGTCGCCGTCGCCCAGGCGTACGCGGCGCCCGTCGCGGTCCGCGCCGCCGAGGAGGCGCTGCAACTGCACGGCGGAATCGGAATGACCTGGGAGCACCCGGTGCATCTGTACCTGAAGCGGGCCAAGGCGGACTCGATCGCCTACGGCACCGCGGGCGCGCACCGGGCCGCGTTGGCCGAACTGGTCGACCTCCAGGCCCCCTGACGTCACACCGGAGTTCACCCGGGAAAGCCCGCCCCGCCTGGGGCGGGCTTTCCCGTGCCGCCGGGCGGACGGAGTGAACGGGCGGCGGCAGTCCGGCCAACTCCTGGCATGTACAGGTTCGTTCAGGGCCTGACCGCTTCATACTCCCTGTGGTTCGGATCGGCCCACAGGGAGGCAGAACATGGCGCTCATCACTCGTCGCAGAGCAGTCACCACGGTCGGCGCCGCACTCGCGGGCGTGCTGGCCCCGCCGGTCGGCAGTGCGTTCGCCGTCGACAAGAAGCACCGCCCCCGCCCGCTGTGGCGCGCCCACGCCCACAACGACTACGAGCACCCGCGCCCCCTCCTCGACGCCCTGGACCACCGGTTCGGCAGCCTGGAGGCCGACATCTTCCTCGTGGGCGACCAGCTCCTCGTCGCCCACGACCCGGAGGACCTCGACCCCGCCCGCACCCTGGAGTCCCTCTACCTCGACCCGCTCGCCGCCCGCGTCAAGGCCAACCACGGTTCCGTGTACCGCGGTTACCGCACGTCCCTCCAGCTGCTCATCGACATCAAGACCGAGGGCTCCTCGACGTACCTCGAACTCGACCGGCATCTCAAGCGCTACAAGCACCTGTTCACGACGTACGCCCACGGCCGGGTGTTCCCCGGCCCGGTCACCGCCGTCATCTCCGGCGACCGCGCCGCCCGGGTGCCGATGGCGGCGCAGACCGTGCGCCGCGCCTTCTACGACGGCCGGCTCGCCGACCTCGGCAGCCCGGCACCCGCCTCCTTCATCCCGCTGATCAGCGACAACTGGGGCAACAACTTCACCTGGCGAGGCGCCGGCGCCTTCCCCGAAGCCGAGCGGCAGAAGCTGAACACGATCATGCGGGCCGCCCACTCGCGCGGCCAGAAGGTGCGGTTCTGGGCCACCCCGGACCTCGCGGGCCCCGAGCGCGACGCGCTGTGGACCGAACTCGTCGCCGCCGATGTCGATTTCCTCAACACCGACGACCTCCCCGGCCTGCGGGCCTTCCTGGAGGCGCACGACCGCGCGTGACACCACACGTTCGGCGGACAGGTCAGCCGCACGGACGAACCCTCCGCTACGCCACACTTACGGCCGAACGCCGTGAACCGGACGTGTGCGGCGTGGCGGAGGAGGTTGACGATGGCCGTGTCCATTTCCGTGGTGCTGCTGCTGTTGGTCCTTGCGGTGATCTTCCTGCGCAACGGCGGGCTCAAGGTCTCCCACGCGCTGGTGTGCGCGCTGCTCGGCTTCTACATGGCCAGCACCAGCATCGCGCCCACCATCAGCAGCGGCCTCACGGCCACCGCCGACATCGTCAGCAGTCTGAAACCGTGAGGCCGCCGCGTCACCGGCCCGTCACCGGGTGAAGACCCCGATGCCGTTCGGGACGGGGCGTTCCGCGCCGCCCGAGGGATGGTTGCGCACACTGACCGCGGAGGCCCCCGGGGCGCGGGCGACCAGGGTCGAGGACCCGCCGCCGTCCAGGCTGAAGGCGTCGGTGGAGCCCAACCTCCGCATGGTGTCGGCCACTTCGGCGATGGTCAGCCCCTTGTACGCGGTGCCGCCGTCCAGTGAGAACAGCAGCACCTGCTTCCCGCCGCCCCCGAGGCCCACGGCGCTGCGCACGGCGGCGGTGCTGTCGTCCAGGCCCGGCAGCGGCTGTCCGCCGGTGAGCACCGGGTAGCCGCCGACCGCGAACCGGTACGCCACCCGCGAGGCGGCGGCCACCAGCCGGTGCCGTACCTTCACCGGCTGACCGGGGACGAACTTCCGCAGCTCCCGCGCCCCCGCCTCCCGGCCCACCAGGACGGTGGTCCCGGGTTCGATGGCGCCGCCGCCCGGGCTGTCGGCGGTGGCCACCACCCGGCCGTTCCTGATCGTCACCTCGTGGGTGTCCGTGCTGCACGGCGCTGCCCGGTCGGTGTCGGTGCCGCAGGTCGCGCGGACCCGGGAGACGCTGCCCCAGTCGGAGGTGAACGCCCCGACGGAGTCCACGGGCAGCGCGTACTGGTTGAGGCCGCCGAGCTTCAGGTTCTTGGTGGCCGTGCGGACCGATCCGGACAGCGTCATGTCGTCGAGGCGGGCCCGGCGGTCCACGCCCATGCCGATGACGTCCTCGGTGGAGGTGCCGGCCGGCAGGGACGGACCGAAACGCTGACCGTTCGGCACGGCCGCCTTGAGCGTACGGCCGCTCGCGACGGCCGGTCCCACGCTCGCGCCGGTCACCTCGACGCCCGGGTGCTGGGTCTCGGTGATGTTGAAGAAGTCGCCGTTCACCCCGGCGACGGCGCCTTGGGCGTCGGCCAGCCGGGACACGGGCGCCCGGGCGGCCACCTTCCCCGGGTACAGCAGGTCCAGCGTGATGTGCGGGTCGGTCAGGTCCACCCGCAGCAGATGGCCGTGGGCGGTGCCTTGGGCGCCCTGGATGTCGAACTGCTCGTACACGACGCCGGGGGCGAGCCGGGTGGCGCCGGGAGCGCCGCTGGCCGGTGCCGCCCCCACCAGGGCGGTACCGGCCAGCGAGCCGAGTACGGTGAGAAAGGTCAGTGTCGTTCTGCGTGCCGTGCGTCGTTTCGGACGACGTGTCACAGTCCCCCCTGAGGGTTCGTCAACTGTCCCGCGACTCAGGGGAGAAGTGCATCAGATCCGGGCGGTCGACGCGGTTGCTATGCGCCGACAACGCGAGAACGGATGAGGAAACGCACCCCCTCGGGTGCCTCCAGGGAGAAGCCGCTGCCCCGGCCCTCGACCACGTCGACGATCAGCCGCGTGTGGGCCCAGGCCTCGTACTGGCTGCGGGACATCCAGAAGCCCACCGGCTCCTCGACGCCGGCCACGTACAGCTCGGCGAGCAGCATGTCCGAGTTGCCGGTGCGGAACTCGCCCGCCGGGTAGCACATCGGCGCACTGCCGTCGCAGCAGCCGCCGGACTGATGGAACATCAGCGGGCCGTGCGCCGTGTGCAGCCGCCGCACCAGTTCGGCGGCGGCGGGCGTCAGCTCTACGCGCGGGATCTCCTCGTACATGCCAACCATCCCCAGGGGAACCGGATCCGGACGGACCAGGGGAGCACGGGGGAGGTTGCGAGAGGGTTGCACGCACCCTGCGAGTGCAGGGTGCCGGCTCCTTACGCGTACGGCGTGAAGTGGGCCGGGGTGTGGTCGATCGGCAGGCCGGGGCGCCAGGCGGTCAAGGCCTGGGCGCTGCACACGAACAGCTCCCGCGGCAGCCCGTCCAGGGCGTACCAGCGCCAGTCGCCGACCTTCTCCCCGGGCTGGTCGCCCGGCTCGCCCTGCCAGGCGGTGACCTGGGCGGCGACGGTGAGCCGTACGACCCCGTCGACCCGGTCCAGGAGGGTGCCGAGGAGTCGTACGTCCGCCGGGCGCGCCGTCAGCCCGGTCTCCTCGGCCAGCTCGCGCACGACCGTCTCCTGGAGCGACTCGCCGGGTTCCACCATGCCGCCGGGCAGTTCCCAGGTGCCGTACTTGTGGCGGCCGAGCAGCAGACCCTGGGGGCCGTGCAGGATCGCGCCGACACCGAGGGCCGTCTGGGGGACGGGCGGGCGGGGAGTGCGGGGGCGGGAGGAGACGCGGTCCATCGGGCTCCGGCTTCCGTAGGTGCCTGAACAGGGATTGCTGATCAGCGGACAGTGGGTCTTTTGACATAGCTATGATCTCATACCTATATTGCGAGCGTGACCCCCTCCAGCACTCCCAGCCGGGACCTCGACCGCGTGGCCACCGGGCTCGCGGAGCAGGTGCCCGCGCTGCACCGTGCGCTGGAGCGGCGGATCGCGGCGGAGTACCCGCACCCCAAGCCGCCCGAGGGGCAGCTCGCGCTGCTGCGGTTCGTGGCGCGGCGCGAGGGCGCCACCGTGCGTGAGGCGGCCGAGGCGCTGCTGATGAAGCCCAACAACGTCAGCGCCCTCGTCTCCCAGATGACCGACCGCGGGCTGCTGGAGCGCCGCCCGGACGACACCGACAAGCGGGTCGCCCATCTCCACCTCACCGCCACCTCCCGGCAGCGGCTCGCCGAGGTGCGGGAGCTGGAGGCCACCTACCTCCGGCAGGCGCTGCTCTCCCTCACCGAGGGCGAGAAGGACGCGCTGGGCTCCGCGCTGGGCGCTCTGAACGCGCTCACCAACCGGCTGCACTCCGCCGTCCGCTGAGCTGAGCGGGCGGCGCGCCCCCGGAGGGGTGTGACGTTCTCCGGTTCACCCCTTCCGTGGGCCTCCTTTCCCCTTTTTGTTCTTGCGAAGAGAAGGCTCATCCATGTCGTCCACGTCCGTGGATCACCCCGTCCTGCCCGCGCGGGAAGCGGCACCGTCCCGCCGTTCCAACCCC
This sequence comes from Streptomyces sp. NPDC043726, assembly GCF_056436565.1. NCBI lineage: Bacteria > Bacillati > Actinomycetota > Actinomycetes > Kitasatosporales > Streptomycetaceae > Streptomyces > Streptomyces sp. NPDC043726. The sequence goes on along the minus strand of NZ_JBWKCI010000016.1, from coordinate 17,139 downwards.
TGGCTGACCCTCTGCGCGGTCGCGTTCGGACTGTTCATGGTCCAGCTCGACGGCTCCGTCGTCGCCATCGCCAACCCGGCGATCGGGCAGGACCTCGATGCCAGTACGGCCCAACTGCAGTGGGTCACCAACGCCTATCTGCTCGCCCTCGCCGCCACCCTCATCCTCGGCGGCAAGCTCGGCGACCGGTTCGGGCGGCGTACCTACTACCTCGTCGGAGTCGCCGGGTTCACCCTCGCCTCGGTCGCCATCGGACTGTCCGGATCCATCACCGGCGTCATCGTCTTCCGCGCGCTCCAGGGCGTCTTCGGCGGACTGCTGATGCCCAACACCCTCGGTCTGCTGCGGGCGGTCTTCCCGCCCCGCAGGTTCGGCATGGCCGTGGGGATCTGGGCCATGGTCTCCGCCGTCTCCACCGCCCTCGGCCCGATCGTCGGCGGACTGCTCGTGGAGCGGGTGAACTGGGAGTCCGTCTTCTACATCAACGCCCCCATCGGCGTCGCTGCCTTCCTGTTCAGCGCGTTCGTGCTGCCGCAGAGCAGGAACTCCACCGGGCAGCACCGCTTCGACGTCCCCGGTGTCCTGCTGCTCGCGGCCGGCCTGCTCTGTGTGGTCTTCGGCGTCGTCAAGGGCGAGACGTGGGGCTGGACCTCGGCCGGCACCTGGGCGGCCGTACTCGCCGGAGTGCTCGTCCTGGTCCTCTTCGGCCGGCACGAGACCCGCGTGGAGCACCCGCTGCTGCCGATGCGGCTCTTCCGCAACCGGTCCCTGACCATCGGGGCGATCATCACCGCGCTCAACTTCTTCGTCATGCTCGGCGTGATCTTCTTCGTGATGCTCTACCTCCAGAACGTCCGCGGATTCACGCCCGTCGAAGCCGGTGTGCGCACCCTGCCGCTGAGCCTGGCCTCCCTGGTCGCCTCGCCGCTCGGCGCGGCCCTCACCCAGCGGCTCGGCGCCCGGTTCACCATGCCCCTCGGCATGCTCCTCCAGGCCGCCTCCTGCTTCGGCATGCTCACCTGGCAGACCGATTCCTCCTACGCCACGATGTGGCCGCCCTTCGTCGCACTCGGCCTCGGCGTCGGCATGGTGCTGTCCGCCTCCTCCGACGCCATCGTCGGCAACGCCCCCGTCCAGGACGGCGGAGTCGCGGGCGGCCTCCAGGCCACCACCCTCCAGATCGGCGGCGCCCTCGGGACGTCGGTGCTGGTGTCCCTGATCAGCGCGAAGGTCGGTGCCACGCTCACCGGCGAGCTGACGGCGGCGGGTGTGCCGGCCGCCCTTGCGGAGCGGCTCCAGGACTCCAAGGACGCGGTGGCGATGGGCATGTCGCCGGTCTCCACGGACATGCCGACGGGGGTCCGGGCGGCCGTGGTGGAGGGCAGCGGGCAGGCGTTCCTCAACGGCGTCCATTCCGCCGTGGTCCTGACCGGGGTGCTGTGTCTGGTGGGGGCGGCCGTGGCGGCGGCCGGGCTGCGGCGCTCCCGGTGATGTGAAGGGGGGGCACGGGCCGTGCGGGCGGGGGTCGGTCCGTGCGGGCCGTGTCCCCTTCGCACATCTGAGCCCCCGGCATACCGCGCCGCGCGCCGGAGCAGATACAGCAGGATGACCGACCACCAGTTTCTTCCGGAGCGCGCGTCCTGGCCCGCCCGCCGGGCGCTCGCGCAGTGGGCCCGCAACGTCACGGAGGCCCGTTGGTTCGCGCTCACCGTCCTCGCCCTGATCCTCGTCAACGCCGCCCTGCTGGGTATGGAGACGTACCGCGGACTCGCGGCGGAGTGGTCCCGGTGGCTCGGGCTCGCCGAGCACCTGTGCCTCGCGGCCTTCACGGTCGAGATCGCGCTGCGCGCCTGCGCCCACGCCGACCGCCCCCGCGCGTTCTTCCGCGATCCGTGGAACCTGTTCGACCTGGCCGTCGTGGGCTTCGCGTTCCTCCCGGTCGTCCGCGAGAACACCACCGTCCTGCGGCTGCTGCGCCTGGCCCGTGTCCTGCGCACCGCCCGGTTCCTGCCCCAACTGCGCATCGTGATGGTCGCGGTGGCCCGCAGCCTGCCCGGCACGGTCAGCTTCCTCCTCGTGGGCGCGTTGCTGCTCTACGTCTACGCCATGGTCGGCTGGCTCCTCTTCGGCCGGCACGACCCCGAGCAGTACGGCTCGATCGGCCGCGCGGTGCTCACCCTGTTCCTGCTGATGACCCTGGACGGCCTGGGCGAGGCGGTGCACGCCGGTCTGGAGGCCACGCCCTGGAGCGTCGTCTACTACGCGTCGTACGTCCTGATCACCTCGTTCGTGCTGGTCAACGTGCTCATCGGGGTGGTGATCAGCTCCCTGGAGGAGGCGCGGGAGCTGGAGCGGGAGCGGGGGCGGGAGCGGTCGGACGACACTCCGCCCGCCGACAAGGAGCTGCGGAAGCGGATCGCCGTGGCCCGCAGCGCCCTGGACGACCTGGAGGCAAGCCTTCCGGCGCAAAACGGCTCGACGCGTCGGCGGCCCTGTGCCTAGGGTGATCGTCGCGGCATCGCGTGCCGGTCACCGGCTGGGTGAGGCATGGAGGCGCCGCGGAGATGCCCACGGAGGCATTCACCTTGTCCGTCGAGTTCAATCACACCGTCATCGCCAGTCGCGACCGGGAGAAGTCCGCCCGGTTCCTCGCCGACATCTTCGGCCTCGAAGTCGGCGAACCGGCCGAGCCGTTCCTGCCCGTCGAGACCGCGAACGGCGTCACGCTGGACTTCGCCACCCTCGGCCCCGACGCCGACATCCCCATGCAGCACTACGCCTTCCTCGTCTCGGAGGAGGAGTTCGACCAGATCCTCGCCCGGCTGGTCGCGGCGCGCGTGCCCATCCAGGCCGATCCGCACGGCAGGCACCCGGGCCGGATCAACCGCAACGACGGCGGCCGGGGCGTGTACTTCCGGGATCCGTCCGGTCACGGCATGGAGGCCCTGACCCGGCCGTACGGCACCGATCCGGCCTCGGAGCTGAACGGCGTGACCGAAGAGGTACCCGGCGCGGCCGTGAACTGACCGTGCGGTGAAGGAGGCGGCAGATGACCGAGGAACCCCGCGAGGCGTCCGGAGTCTTCGACAGCGGGCAGTCCCGCGAGGGTGCCGAGGTCTGCGGCAGCGGGCAACCAGGCGAGGCGTCCGGAGTCCCCGACCACGGCCAACCCCGCGCAGTGCCCGGTGTCTTCGACGCGGACCGGTCCGCGGAGATCGTCGCCGCCTCCTTCGCCGGCGCCCCCGACGAGCGCCTGCGCGAGATCCTGACCTCCCTGGTCGGCCATGCCCACGCCTTCGTCAAGGAGGTGGGTCTGACCGCGGAGGAGTGGGCCGAGGGCATCCGCTTCCTGACCGAGACCGGCCGGAAGTGCGACGCCACCCGGCAGGAGTTCATCCTGCTCTCCGACGTCCTCGGGGTGTCGATGCTGGTCGAGTCCCTGAACAACCCGGCGGACGGGGAGTGCACCGAGGCCACCGTCGAGGGCCCCTTCCACCTGGTCGCGTCACCCGCGCGGGAACTCGGCGACAGCATCGGCGAGGGAGGTGAGCCGTGCCTGGTCACCGGCCGGGTCACGGACACCTCCGGAGCGCCGGTGGCCGGGGCGCGGGTGGACGTGTGGCAGGCCGACGCGGACGGGTTCTACGACGTGCAGCGGCCCGGCGAGGTGCCGGAGCGCAATCTGCGCGGGCTGTTCACGGCCGACGGTGACGGCCGGTTCTGGTTCCGTACCGTCGTGCCGCGGCACTACCCGATCCCCACCGACGGCCCGGTCGGCGCCCTGCTGAGGTCGACCGGCCGGCACGCCAACCGGGCCGCGCACATCCACGTCCAGGTGTCGGCGCCCGGCGTCCGGACCCTGACGACCCATCTGTTCGCCGACGACTCGCCCTACTTGGACTCCGACGCGGTCTTCGGCGTGAAGGCGAGCCTGATCCGGACCTTCGCCCGGGTCGACGATCCGCGGCGCGCCGCCGAGCACGGGCTGCCGAACCCGTTCCGGCACGTCGACTTCCCGGTCACCGTTCGACGCGGTATGTAGTGTTCATGCCGAGTCTATCTCGCCGTAAGTGACGAACGCTCACCCTTCACACACGCCGGAAAGGCTGCCAGACGCATCCGATCAAGAGACGAAGGAGCGCGTCCGTGCCCGAGCCCCGTAGATCGCACGTCTTCCTGATGACGGCCACCCTGGTGGCACTCGCCGTGACGCTGCCCGCCCAGGCGCAGGCATCGTCCGAACTGCCCGGGATCACCCCCAGGTCCGAGACGGCGGCACTCTACGACGACGAGGCGGGCGGCAACTCCGACGCGGACGACCCGGCGATCTGGCGCAACGCCGCCGAGCCGGGCCGCAGCCTGGTCGTCGCCACCGCGAAGGAGGGCGGACTGCGGGTCTACGACCTCGACGCGCGCCAGGTCCAGTCCGTGCCCGCGCCGGCCGGACCGACCCCCGAGGACGCCCCCGGCCGCTTCAACAACGTCGACCTGGTGCACGGCCTGAAGCTGTCCACCGGCCGCGCCGACCTCGCCGTCACCAGCGACCGCGGCAACGACCGGCTGCGCTTCTACCGCATCGACCGCGACCGCGCCGGCGGCCCGCTCACCGACGTCACCGACCCCGCCGCACCGCCGGTGTTCTCCGCCGACCAGGAGGAGATCAACGACCAGCGCACCGCCTACGGCCTGGCCACCTGGACCGACCGCGCTACGGGCCGCTCCTACGCCCTGGTCAGCCGGCGCGAGACGACGAGCGTCGCGCTCCTGGAGCTGCTCCCCACCCGCTCCGGCACGGTCGGCTACCGCAAGCTCCGCACCATCGACCTGCCCTCCGCCTTCCGGCTGCCCGACGGCACCTCGTGGACGCCGTGCCTGGAGCCCGGCGAACTGCCCCAGGTGGAGGGCATGGTGGTCGACCCCGCCAACGGCACGCCCTACGCCGGTCAGGAGGACGTCGGCATCTGGCGGCTGCGCGCCGACCTCACCGGCACGCCCACTCTCATCGACAAGGTCCGCGAGTACGGCGTCCCCGGCACCTACGACGAGGCCACCGAGGAGTGCACGCCGGGCGCCGACCCCGGCTTCGGCGGCACCCGTGTCTCCGCCGACGTCGAGGGCCTGACCCTGCTGCCCGAGTCCGACGGCGACGGCTATCTCCTCGCCTCCAGCCAGGGCGACAACACCTTCGCCGCCTACGACCGCGAGGTCGAGGACGACAACGAGTACGAGGGCGGCTTCCGCGTCACGGCCGCCTCCGCCACCCTCGACGGCTCCGAGGAGTGCGACGGCGCCGCGGTCCTCAACGCGCCCCTGGGCCGCCGCTACCCGAACGGCCTCCTGGTCGTCCAGGACGGCGACGAGACCCCGCAGAACGACGACCGGCCCGCGACGGGCTTCAAGTTCGTCGACCTCGCGGACGTCATGGACGCCCTGGACGACTGACCTCACGGGGCGCTCGGGACCGCCTTGCCGCGGGGACCCCGAGCGCCCCTGGGCCAGGCCGGGGGCGGACAGGGGTCGTAGGGGCTTCTGCCGCGTCGGGCGGGGCTCGTAGATTGGGGTGTCCGTGGACGGTTCGTCCCGGCGCACCCGATCGCTGGAGGTACGGCCCGTCATGTCGGCAGCATCCGGTCAGTACGACACCTGGTTCCGCCGGTACGAGCCTGCCCGGCCCGGCGCCGTCAAGCTTCTCGCGCTGCCGCACGCCGGCGGTTCCGCCCCCTACTTCCTGCCGCTGGCCCGCGCGCTCGCGCCGGAGCTGGACGTGCTCTGCGTCCAGTACCCGGGGCGGCTCGACCGGCACCGGGAGCCCGCCCGTACGGATCTGCGGGAGCTGGCGGACCAGGTGTACAAGGCACTGGTCTCCGAGCCGGCCGGTCCCGTGGTGCTCTTCGGGCACAGCATGGGCGCCGTGCTCGCCTACGAGATCGCCCGTCGGCTCGAGGAGTCCGGCGGGGGCGAGCTGCTGGGCCTCATCGCCTCCGGGCGGCGCGCCCCGCACCGGTTCCGCGAGGAGACCGTCCACCTCCGGGACGACGACGGCATCATCGCCGAGATCCGCGAGCTGAGCGGCACCGAGCCGGGCATCCTCGACGACGAGGAACTGGTGCGCATGGTGCTGCCCGCGCTGCGCGCCGACTACCGGGCCGTGGAGACCTACCGGGTCACGCCCGGCGAGGCCCCGCTGAGCGCGCCCGTGACCGTGCTGACCGGCGAGAGCGACTCCCGGGTGCCCCTGGCCGACGCCCGCGCCTGGGAGGAGCTGACGACCGGAACCTTCCGCTTCCGGTCCTTCCCCGGCGGCCACTTCTATCTCAACGGCCGCCCGGCGGAGGTGACGGAGGTGATCCGGGAGAACATCGACGCCTTCCGCTCCGCCACGCCCGCGTCACCCTGAGCGGCGGCGCTCAGTCGCCGAGTGCGCCCACGGCGGCCAGCCGGGTGGCGAGATCGGTGCGCTGCTTGACGTCCAACTTCCGGTAGACCCGGGTCAGATGCTGTTCGACGGTGCTCACCGTGATGAACAGCTTGCTGGAGATCTGCCGGTTGGTGTGCCCCTGCGCGGCCAGCGCGGCGACCCTGGTCTCGGCCTCGCTCAACCCGCCCAGCGGCTCGGCGCGTTCCGCGCGGGCGGAGCGCTGTTCACCCTCCGGTTCCCCTTGTCCTGCCCGTCCTGCCCGTCCTGCCTGTCCTGCCTGTCCTGCCTGTCCTGCTTGTTCTGCCCGACCTTCCCGGCTCTCCCGCCCTTGCGGCCGTGGCTCGTCCAGGCAGCGTGCCTGTACGGCGGGTAGGCGGGAGTGCGTGCGCGGCGCCGTCTCGGGGGAGCTCCCGGGCCTGGTGGGGCGGCCCAGTAAGACGGCCTTGTCGGCCAGGGCGCGGTCCAGTTCGCGGCGGTCGCCGCTGATCTCCAGGAGTTTCACCGCCCGGGCCAGCAACTGGCGGGCCTGCTCCGCCGGGACCAGGCCGGCGAGCAGCCGTAGCGCGGATCCCCGGGTGCGGTCGTCCACCGTACGGGCGGCGTCGAGCTGTTCCTCCAGCAGGCGTAAGGCCTCCGGTTTGCGTCCGAGGGCCAGTTGCACGCGGGCCAGGTCCAGCCGCCACGGCACCAGGGTGGAGACGTCCATGCGCCAGGCCGCCATCTCCCGGTGGATCCAGCGCAGATCGTCGGCGGCCGCCCGGCGCCACCCGATGGCGAGCTGGTAGCGGGCCCGCGCCGCCAGATAGTGCAGTCCGAACGGGGTGCGGAAGGACTCCGCCGGGACGGGCTGGGCGAGCCAGCGGTCCGCGTCCTCGAACCGCCCCGCCTCCGTGGCCGCGGCCACCAGCGTGCCGAGCGGCGCCGCCACCGCGACCGCCCACGCCTGCGGGGTGATCACGGACAGCGCGGCCCGCCCCTGCTCCTCGGCCTCCTGCGGCGCGCCCAGCCGGAGCGCCGCCTCGGCCCGGATCGCGTGCAGCACCGCCTGCCAGCTCGGCACGTTCCCCACCGATGGCCGCGCCAGAAGTGCCCTCGTCCAGTCGCGGACCGGCCCCGGCCGCCCGGTGCAGAGCATCGCCACGAGCAGGGCCGCCAGCAGTCCGAGCGCGCCGTCGTCGTCGAGATAGCGCTGGATCATCAGCTCGGCGTCGGCCGAGGGGTCCGCCGTCCTGCGCTCCGGGGCGATCGAGTCGGCGAGCAGGGTCAGCGCGTCCAGATAGCGGCCGGTGACGGAGGTGGCGATGCCGGAGTCGGTGATGGACCGGGCCTTGGCCTGTGCCCCCGGGTAGTGGTCGGGCCGGACGAGCGAGATCAGCAGCCGTGCGGCGGCGAGCCGGGCGCGGGTCTCGGGGGAGGGGTCGGGCAGCCCGGCGACGGCGGTGACGATCGAGCAGGCGGCGTCGCCGCGGCCCTGCCACAGCAGCGCGGGCACGCCGGTGAGCGCGTTCGGCGGGTAGCCGTCCGCCCCCTCGGCCGCGGTGAGCGTGCTCAGATCGGTGGCGGCGGACAGCGGGTTGAGCTGCCAGCGGGAGCGCAGCAGCAGGCTGTCGTACGCCGTCCACAGCGGGCCGGCCGAGGGCTGACGCCGGGTCAGGCGCAGGCAGGCGCAGGTGAGATCGGGGCGGCCGGAGGCCAGCGCCTGGGCCGCTGCCCGGTACAGGGCGGGCTCCGTCCAGTCCGGCTCCGCCCAGTCGGCGCCGATGAGATGACGGGCGATCGCCTCCGGCTCGGCGCCGAACTCGTGCAGTACCTCGGCCGCCATCCGGTGCAGTCGGCGCCGCTCCTCGGCGGGCAGTCCGGCCAGGACGGCGGCCACGAGCGGCGGCCTGATCCGGTCGCCGTCCACCAGTCCGGACTGGCCCAGCAACTGGAGTGCCTGGGCGGTCAGATCGGGGGTGAGGGCGACCAGCCGGGCCAGGACCGGCAGCGGCGTGGGGCGGCCGAGCACGGCGAGGGTCTGCGCGGTGGCGCGTACCTCGGGCTCGTGCCGGTACAGCGAGCGCAGCACGGCCTCGGCCAGCGGTCCGTCGCCGCCCGCCGCGGGGGTGGCCTCGGCCGTGCCGGCCGCGTCCGGGTCCTCCAGCAGGGCGCTCATCAGCAGCGGGCTTCCGCCGGTCAGGGCGGGCGCGCGGCGGGCGAGCCGGGCCCGGGCCGAGGGGACGGGGTGGGCCCCGGCGAGCCGGCCCAGCGCCTCGTCGGTGAGCGGGGTCAGCTCGATCCGGGAGAAGGAGGGCCGGCTCATCAGCTCCGCCCGGAAGTGCGGATGCGGGGCGCGCAGCGTCGAGGACTCGGTGAGCACGACCATGATCCGCTTGTGCCGCAGCCTGCGGACGGCGTACAGCAGGCACTGCAGGGACGCCTGGTCGGCGTGGTGCACGTCGTCGACGGTGAGCACGAGGGGTGCCGGGCGGGCCAGATCGAGCAGCGAGGCGAGCACACCGTGCACGGTGGTGGGCAGCGGCTGTTCGGCGGCCTCCGGGGGAGCGGCCGGCGGGGTGGTCAGCTCCGCGAGGTCGTCAGCGGTCAGCGGCGGGGGCGCGGTGCGGGCGAGATGCCGTACGGCGGTGGCGACCCGGCGCATCGAGGCGCGCCCGAGTCCGGAGCTGTCGATGAGCTGGTCCATGACGGCGAACTGGAGGTTGCGCTCGGCGGGAGAGCCGACGGCGCGGAGTACACGGGCCGAGCGCGCGGTCACCGAGGCGGCGAAGGCCTCCAGCAACGCGGTCTTGCCGCTGCCGACGCCGCCGGTGATCAGACAGACCTGTCCGTCGTGCTGGTCGTCGCAGTCGTCGAATGCCGCGCGGAGCTGATCGAGTTGTGATTCCCGCTGTATCAGTAGCACTCGACTCGGTCCTCCCTGAACGCGATGTCATGGAATCAACCGGCGCTGTCCAACTGCATGGTGTCGTGGCTCCCCGGGTGGCTGAACGGTAGTCCTCGCGTGGTGGAGTCCGGGTCGAGTGGGGCGGGGCCTCGCCTGCCGCCCGAGCCGACAGCTTACGTCAGATACAGGACCGAATTCTTGCCGCATCTTTGCCGACCGATGGCTTCTCAAGCCATTCCGAGGCCTTTTGTGCTACCGGTAGGACACATTCCGGAATCGTCGAGCGAACCACCCACCCCTGTTGCCCCGTATAGGGGTTGACGCCCCACACACCGGAGGCGGTGGGTTAGGGGTTGGTCGGCCGGGCCCCGGCTCCCTACATTTCGAAACCTGGTCCGGGTGCCGGCGAAAGGGAAACCCAGTGTCGACGAAGCCCACCCACGGTGCCGTGATCGGCGGCGGACTCGCCGGGATGCTCACGGCGCGGGCCCTGCGCAGACACCTCGACCGGGTCACCGTCATCGACCGCGACGACCTCCCGCCCGGCCCGGAACCGCGCAAGGGCGTCCCCCAGGCCCGGCACGCCCATCTGCTGTGGTCGGGCGGCGCCCGGATCGTCGAGTCACTGCTGCCCGGCACCGTCGAACGGCTGCGCGCCGCGGGCGCCCACCGCATCGGCGTCCAGTCCGACATGGTCAACATGTCCCCGTACGGCTGGCAACAGCGCTTCCCCGAGACGCAGTTCCTCCTCGCGGCCGGCCGGTCCCTGCTCGACTGGACCGTCCGGGACCAGGTCCTGTCCGACGAGGCCATCACCGTACGCACCCGCACCGAAGTCCACGAACTGCGCGGCACCAGCGGCCACTTGGACGGCATCACCGTCCGCGACCTCGACAGCGGCGACCTCACGACACTGCACGCCGAGATCGTCGTGGACGCGAGCGGGCGCGGCTCCCGGATGCGCCAGTGGCTCGCCCCGCTCGGCGTACCCGAACCGGAGGAGGACGTCGTCGACTCCGGGATCACCTACTCCACCCGGATCTACCGCGCGCCCGAGCGGGCCGCCGCCCGGTTCCCCATGGTCAGCGTGTACGCCGACCACCGCGCCGGAGAGCCGGGCCGCAGCGGGCTGATCCTGCCCATCGAGGACGGGCAGTGGATCGTCACCCTCTCCGGCACCCGGGGCGCCGAACCCCCCACCGACGAGGCGGGGTTCACGGCCTTCGCCGAGGGCCTGCGGCACCCGCTGGTGGGCCAGGTCCTCGCCACCGCCGAACCGGCGGGCCCCGTCCGCGGCTCCCGCAGCACCGCCAACCGCCGTATCCACTACGACCGGCTGGAGCGCTGGCCGGACAACCTGGTGGTGCTCGGCGACGCCTTCGCCGCCTTCAACCCCGTCTACGGCCACGGCATGAGCTCCGCCGCCCGGGCGGTCGCCGTCCTCGACCGCACCCTGCGCCGCCACCGGGGCAAGCCCGACCTCGCGGCCACGGTGATGCGTGCCGTCGCCACGGCCGTCGACGACCCCTGGATCCTCGCCGCCTCGCAGGACGTCTTCTACCCCGGCTGCCGGGTCGAGGCCAAGGACCCGCGGCTGTCCGAGGAACTCCACAGCCGCCAGGACTTCTCCGAACGCGTCGGCACGGTCGGCCTGTCCGACCCGGTGGTCAGCGCCGCCTCCGCGGGCGTCACCACCCTCGCCGCCCCGGTCACCAGCCTCCAGTCACCCGCGGTCCTCAACGCGCTGCGCACGGGCCCCGCACAGCCGCCGCTCACCGAACCCCCGCTCACCGCCGGGGAATGGGCACTGCTGAACTGACCCGGGGCGGCCGGAGGCGGCCGGCGGTCAGGGGACCGGTGTGAGATCCGAGTGGCCCGCGATGATCCGGGCCTCGGAGATCAGACCGGACTCGTCCACCCGCATCAGACTCACCAGCCGGAAGGCCACCCGTCCCCCGTCGGTGGCGTCCGGCACGGCCATCGTCCCGGAGACCGCCACCGTGACACTGTTCCCGTCCAGGGCCGCCGTCAGCGTGCCCGGGATCTCCTCGATGCCCGCGGCGAGGGCCGCCCCCAGATGTCGGCGCAGCGCCTCCCGGCCCACCAGCGCCTCCGTGCCCACCGGGTCCTGGAACCGCGCGTCGGGCGTGAACAGGGCGAGGACACCGTCCAGATCGCCGACGTTCATCAGCCGGCAGTATTCCAGCACGACCGCTTTGCGCTTCGCCTCGTCCATGGCCCCCGCGCACCTTCCTCGAGTATCTCTCGGCCGACCGTGGAAAACCGGTCGGAAATCCATGGAATCAGTTCAGTAAACGGACGTCGGAGCTGCCCCAGAAAGCGCGCATCTCCTCGATCAGTCCGCTCGCGCCGACTTCGACGACCAGCATGCAGGTGAACTCCAGACGCGCCTTTTCCGGCTCCCGCGGAGCGTCGAGAATTCCACGACGCACCAGCAGCGGACCGTTCGGCAGGAAATTCATCGTGGAGACCACGGGAACGGCCGCGTGCCGTCCGTCGGGCGCCGCCACGGGCTCCCCGTAGGCGTCATGGACCCCCGCGGCCACCGCGCCCGCGATATGCGAACGCAGCGCCCCGTGGCCGACCCGCGGACCGGAACCCACCGGGTCTTCAAAGCGTACGGCCGGGGAATACAGGGCCAACAGGCCCTCGACATCACCCGCGTTGATGCGCTCGCAGTGCGCCACCGCCAGAGCCTTGCGCGTCGCTTCGTCGGGCACGGCCCTCGTCTCCCCTCGACGGCACACGGATCTGGAGAAGTGTCACAGCCACCCCCGGAGAGGCGATACCCCTACCCGGCCCCCACCCCTACGCGCGGCGCCCGTAAAACCCCAGCGGCAAATCCACATCAGGGGTTGGGCCGCCCCCTCGGGGTTCTTAGGGTTGGTTGCATCCTGGCCGGAGCACGGGGTGACGAAAACACGGACCACAGACCGCCATCGGCGACGCGGCGAGGCGGGGAAAACGCGGAATCCTCGCCGCCCGGACACCTCACCTCACTCCCCGGTCCGAACCGGTACTCGGTTCCGCTTCTCGGGATCCGAGCGTCAATGGGAGAACTGGTGGCGAATACGGGAAGCTCGGTCGGACGTACGGACTCCGCGGACGCGCGGTCGGCACACACGGCACCCCCCGAGCAGATCGCCGTGATCGGACTCGCCTGCCGACTGCCCGGTGCCCCGGACCCGACGGCCTTCTGGAAACTGCTGCGCGAGGGTCGCGAGGCGGTGACCACCACCCCGCCCGAACGCTGGGACGCCGACGCCCACTTCGACGCCGACACCACCGCCCGGGGAAAGATCAACACCCGGCGGGGCGGCTACCTCGAGCAGGTCGACCGTTTCGACGCCGCCTTCTTCGGCATCTCCCCCCGCGAAGCCGGCGCCATGGACCCCCAGCAACGCCTGATGCTGGAACTCGGCTGGGAGAGCCTGGAGGACGCCGGGATCCTCCCGGACACCCTCGGCGACCACACCACCGGCGTCTTCGTCGGCGCCATCTGGGACGACTACGCCTCCCTGCTGCACCGCCAGGGCGCCACGGCGATCGGCGCGCACAGCGTCACCGGCCTGCACCGCAGCATCATCGCCAACCGCCTCTCCTACACACTCCGGCTCAGCGGCCCGAGCATGACCGTCGACACCGGCCAGTCCTCCTCGCTCGTCGCCGTCCACCTCGCCTGCGAGAGCCTGCGCACCGGTGAGAGCGAGATCGCCCTCGCCGGCGGCGTCAACCTCAACCTGGTCCCCGAAAGCACCATCAGCGCCGCCAAGTTCGGCGCCCTCTCACCCGACGGCCGCTGCTACACCTTCGACGCCCGCGCCAACGGCTACGTCCGCGGCGAGGGCGCAGGACTCGTCGTCCTCAAGCCGCTCTCCCGCGCGCTCGCCGACGGCGACCACGTCCACTGCGTCATCGCGGGCAGCGCCACCGGAAACGACGGCGGCGGCGAGGGCCTGACCGTCCCCACCCCCGAGGGCCAGCGCCGCGTCCTCGCCCAGGCCCACCGGCGCGCCGGGATCGACCCCGCCCGCCTGCAGTACGTGGAACTGCACGGCACCGGCACCCGGCGCGGCGACCCCGTCGAGGCCACCGCGCTGGGCGCAGCGGCGGGATCGGCCGCCCGCGCCGCCGGGCACGTGGTCGCCGTCGGCTCCGTCAAGACCAACATCGGGCACCTGGAGGGCGCGGCGGGCATCGCCGGGCTGCTGAAGACGGTCCTGGCCCTGCGCCACCGGCAGCTGCCGCCCAGCCTCAACTTCGAGCAGCCGCACCCCGACATCCCCCTGGACGAGCTGGGACTGCGGGTCCACACGGCGCTCAGCGACTGGCCGCGCCCCGACGAACGACTCCTCGCCGGGGTCAGCTCCTTCGGCATGGGCGGCACGAACTGCCATGTGGTGCTGGCGGAGGCCCCGGAGGCCGTCCTCGCCGGGGCGGACTCGGCTGTGGGGGACGCTGATGCCGTAGCGGAGGACGCCGGTGCCGTCCTGGCCGGGGCGGACTCGGGCGCAGGGGACGCTGATGCCGTAGCGGAGGACGCCCATGCCGTGCCGCGCGGCTGGCCGCTGTCCGCCCGTACCGCGACCGCCCTGCGCGCCCAGGCCCGCAAGCTGTGCGAACACCTCGACGCGTACGCCGAACAGACGGCCGCGGACCTGGGCCACTCCCTGGCCACCACTCGGACGTCCTTCGCCCACCGTGCCGTCGTCCTCGCCGCCGACCGTGAGCGCGGGGCCAAGGCGCTCGCCGCTCTGGCGGCCGGGCGGTCCTCACCGGATGTCGTACGCGGAACCATCACCGACGGCGGCACAGCTGTCCTCTTCTCCGGACAGGGCAGCCAACGCCTCGGCATGGGCCGGGAGTTGCACGCCATTCAGCCCGCCTTCGCCCGCGCCCTGGACGCCGTCTGCGACCACCTCGACCCCGAGGTCCGCGAACTGCTCCTGACCGCCGAACCGACACCCTCCAACGCGGCCCGCCTGGACCGCACCGCCGTCACACAACCCGCCCTGTTCGCCGTCGAGGTCGCCCTGTACCGCCTCGCCGAATCCCTCGGCGTCGTCGCCGGGCACCTCCTCGGCCACTCCGTGGGCGAACTGGCCGCCGCCCACGTCGCCGGAGTCCTCTCCCTCGCCGACGCCTGCGCCCTCGTCACCGCGCGCGGCCGGCTGATGCAGGCCCAGCCCGAGGGCGGGGCGATGGCCGCCCTGGAGGCCTCGGAGGACGAGGTCACCGCCGAACTCGCGGCAGTCGAGGGGCATATCACCGTCGCTGCCGTCAACGGCCCCGGCTCCTGTGTCGTGTCCGGCGACGCCGAGGCCGTCACCGCCTACGCCGCCACCTGGGCCGGACGCGGCCGTAGAACCCATACTCTCCGGGTCAGCCACGCTTTCCACTCCGCCCACATGGACGGCATGCTGGACGAGTTCAGGGCCGTCGCACGGGGACTCACCTTCCACCCGCCCACGATCCCCGTCGTCTCCAACCTGACCGGCCGCCCGGCCCCCGCCGAGGAACTGTGCGACCCCGAGTACTGGGTACGGCACGTCCGCCAGGCCGTGCGCTTCGCCGACGGCGTCGACTGGCTGCTGGACCAGGGCGTCACCACCTTCCTGGAACTCGGCCCCGACGGCGCCCTCGCTGCTCTGGCCCGCGAATGCCTCGCCGCCCGCCCCGACGACGCCCGCCCCACCGACGTCGCCTTCCTCACGGCGCTGCGCCGCGACCGCGCCGAGACACAGACCCTGCTGACCGCCGTGGCGGGACTGCACGTCCGGGGCGCCGCCCCCGCCCTGCCCGCCTTCGCCGCGGGACCCGCCGCACGCCGGGTCCCGTTGCCGACGTACGCCTTCCAGCGCAAGCGGTACTGGCTGAGCGGTGCCACCGAGCCACCCGTCGCGCCCGGCGAGCGGAACGCGGAGGACATCCCAGCCGCTGCGGACGAGGCAGCGACGGATGACGGGGCTGCGGCCGATGACGGGCCTGCTGTCCTGGACGGGGCAGTGGCCGATGACGAGCCCGCTGTCCTGGACGGTGCCGCCGCCGACTGGCGGGAGCGCCTCTCCGGTCTCACCGGCACCGCCGAGCAGACCCGGGCCGTCCTCGACCGGATCCGAGAGCACATCGCGATCGTCCTCGGCCACACGGACGACGACCCCGACGCCCTCGATGTCACCTGGTCGTTCAAGGACCTGGGCTTCGACTCCCTGTCCTCGGTCGAACTCCGCGACCAACTCGCCGCCGCGACCGGCCTGCGCCTGCCAGCCGGCCTCCTCTACGACTACCCCACCCCCACCGTCCTCGCCGACCGTCTCCGCGCCGAACTCCTCGGCGACACGACCGAGTCCCGCACGACGCGCACCACCACCCTCCACACCGGCGAACCGATCGCCATCGTCGGCATGGCCTGCCGCTACCCCGGCGGCGTGGCCTCCCCGGAAGACCTGTGGCGGATCGTCCGCGAGGGCCTCGACGTCGTCTCACCCTTCCCTGACGACCGCGGCTGGGACCTCGACGCCCTCTACCACTCCGACCCCGCCCACCACGGCACCAGCTACGTCCGCGAAGGCGGCTTCCTGCACGACGCCGCCGCGTTCGACGCCGAGTTCTTCGGCATCTCCCCGCGCGAGGCGCTGGCCATGGATCCGCAGCAACGACTGCTGCTGGAGACCAGCTGGGAGGCGATCGAACGGGCCGGCATCGCCCCCGGCTCCCTGCGCTCCAGCCTGACCGGTGTGTTCGCCGGGGCGATGTCCCAGGACTACGGCGACCGGCTGCACGAGGCCACCGAACCCGTCGAGGGCTTCACCCTCACCGGCAACGCGGCGAGCGTCGTCTCCGGTCGGCTGTCGTACACCTTCGGCCTGGAGGGCCCGGCGGTCACGGTCGACACGGCCTGCTCGTCGTCGCTGGTCGCCCTGCATCTGGCGGTGCAGTCGCTGCGCAACGGTGAATGCGACCTCGCCCTGGCGGGCGGGGTCACCGTCATGCCCACCCCGGGCATGTTCGTGGAGTTCAGCCGCCAGCGGGGGTTGGCTGCGGATGGTCGGTGCAAGCCGTTCGCCTCGGCGGCGGACGGAACGGGGTGGGCCGAGGGTGTCGGCGTCCTGGTCGTGGAGCGGTTGTCCGACGCCCGGCGCAACGGTCACCAGGTGCTCGCGGTCGTACGCGGGTCGGCGATCAACCAGGACGGGGCCTCCAACGGCCTTGCCGCGCCGAACGGCCCCTCCCAGCAGCGGGTGATCCGTGCTGCGTTGGCGAACGCGGGGGTCGCTGCCTCCGAGGTGGACGCGGTGGAGGCGCACGGCACGGGCACGACGCTGGGTGACCCGATCGAGGCGCAGGCGCTGGTGGCGACGTACGGCCAAGGGCGTGACGCGGAACGGCCGTTGTGGCTGGGCTCGGTGAAGTCGAACATCGGGCACACCCAGGCCGCGGCCGGTGTCGCGGGTGTCATCAAGATAGTGATGGCGATGCGGGCGGGGGTGCTGCCGCGCACCCTCCACGTCGATGAGCCGACTCCCCACGTCGACTGGACCGCCGGGGACG
Source organism: Streptomyces sp. NPDC043726 (assembly GCF_056436565.1). NCBI lineage: Bacteria > Bacillati > Actinomycetota > Actinomycetes > Kitasatosporales > Streptomycetaceae > Streptomyces > Streptomyces sp. NPDC043726. The sequence continues at coordinate 265 of NZ_JBWKCI010000016.1, read as the reverse complement.
TCCGGCTCCTCACGGGGGAGCGGGAGTGGGGCGAGGGCGGCGATCGGCTGCGCAGGGCCGCTGTTTCGTCCTTCGGGATCTCCGGGACGAACGCGCACGTGGTTCTGGAGGAGGCGCCGCCCGAGACGGAGTCGGGGCCTGTGGTGGTCTCCGGTTCCGGGGGCTTGTCCGGGTCGCCGGTGGTGCCGTGGTTGGTGTCGGGGCGTACGGCTGGGGCCTTGGCCGCGCAGGCGGGGCGGCTGGCGGAGGCCGCTGGTGATCCGGC
>NZ_JBWKCI010000015.1:171702-207351 GCF_056436565.1 Streptomyces sp. NPDC043726 | reverse complement strand
GAGCGTGAAGGTGCGCGGCATGATCAGAGGCCTCCTCAGACCGCTATGGGCGTGTAGACGGAGTTCTTCTCGGCGCTCTCCTCCACCGCCGCGAGCACCCGCTGCACCTGCAGACCATCGGCGAACGACGGCATCGGATCGGTGCCGGAGGCGATGGCCTCGACCAGGTCGCGGGCCTGGTGGACGAAGGTGTGCTCGTAACCGAGACCGTGGCCCGGCGGCCACCAGCCCTCCAGGTAGGGGTGGTCGGGCTCGGTGACGACGATCCTGCGGAACCCCGCCGTGGCGGCCGGCTCGCGGTGGTCATGGAAGGACAGCTCGTTGAGCCGCTCCAGGTCGAAGGCGAGCGACCCGGACTCGCCGTTGATCTCCAGGCGCAGGGCGTTCTTGCGTCCCGACGCCATCCGGGTGGCCTCGAACGTGGCGAGCGCCCCCGAGGCGAGACGGCCGGTGAAGACTGCCGCGTCGTCGACCGTGACCGGCCCGCGCCGGGTGCCGGCGGAGGCGGTCAGGCCCGCGGAGGCGCCGTCGAGGCGGGGCCGTTCCTTGACGAAGGTCTCCATCTGGGCGGAGACCCCGACCAGCTCCTCCCCCGCCAGGTACTGGGCGAGGTCGACGATGTGCGCGCCGAGGTCGCCCAGCGCCCCCGAGCCCGCGTGCTCCCGCTGCAGCCGCCACGTCAGCGGGAAGTCGGGGTCGACCAGCCAGTCCTGGAGGTAGCTGACCCGTACGTGGCGCAGTGCGCCGAGCCTGCCCTCGGCGATGAGCCAGCGGGCGAAGGTGAGCGCGGGCACCCGCCGGTAGTTGAAGCCCACCATCGCCAACTGCCCCCGCTCACGGGCCGCTTCGGCCGCCGTGAGCATGGCCTCCGCCTCGGCGACCGAATTGGCCAGGGGCTTCTCGCACAGCACGTGCTTGCCCGCCTCCAGCGCCGCGATCGCGATCTCCGCATGGCTGTCGCCCGGGGTGCAGATGTCGACGAGCTGCACGTCGTCGCGGGCCAGCAGGGCGCGCCAGTCGGTCTCCGCGGCGGCCCAGCCGTGCTTGTCGGCCGCCGCCCGCACGGCGTGCGCGTCGCGGCCGGCGATCGCGGCCAGGACCGGCCGCAGCGGCAGGTCGAAGACGTGGCCCACGGTGCGCCACCCCTGTGAGTGCGCGGCGCCCATGAACGCGTATCCGACCATGCCCACGCCGAGGGTCGGCGGTGCGGTCCCACTGCCCCTGTGTTCCATACGGAATCCTCCTTGTCGGAGTGTCACTGACTCAACGTTCGTTGGTGGGCCGCTCGGCCCGGACCGGCTAGATGAAGCCGGTCGGCAGGTACTGGTCGACGTTGTCCTTGGTGACCACGGCCGAGTAGAGGGTCAGCGAGGACGGGATCTCGAACTCGGCGAGGCCGCCGACGCCCTTGCTCTGGCCGAGCGCGCGGGCGAGATCGATGGCGGAGGCGGCCATCGTCGGCGGGTACAGGACGGTCGCCTTGAGCACGCTGTTACCGGACTTGATGGCGTCCATCGCGGACTTGGCGCCCGCGCCGCCGACCATGAGGAAGTCGTCGCGGCCGGCCTGCTCGATGGCGCGCAGCGCGCCGACGCCCTGGTCGTCGTCGTGGTTCCACAGCGCGTCGAACTTGGACTGGGCCTGCAGCAGTTGCGCCATCTTGGCCTGCCCGGACTCCACCGTGAAGTCGGCCGCCTGGCGGGCCACCTTCTTGATGTTGGGGTAGTTCTTCAGGGCGTCGTCGAAGCCCTGCGTGCGCTGCTGGGTCAGCTCCAGGTTGTCCAGCCCGGCGAGTTCGACGACCTTGGCGTTCTTCTTGTCCTTGAGCTGCTCGCCGATGTAGTGCCCGGCGTTCAGGCCCATGCCGTAGTTGTCGCCGCCGATCCAGCAGCGGTACGCCTGCGGGGAGTTGAAGATGCGGTCGAGGTTGATGACCGGGATGCCCGCCCTCATGGCCTCCAGGCCGACCTGGGTGAGCGCCTTGCCGTCGGCCGGGAGGATCACCAGCACGTCGACCTTCTTGTTGATCAGCGTCTGGATCTGGCCGATCTGCTGGGCGGTGTCGTTGGAGCCCTCGGTGATCTCCAGAGTGACGTCGGAGTACTTCTTCGCCCGCGACTTGGCGTTGTCGTTGATGGCGTTCAGCCAGCCGTGGTCGGCCTGCGGTCCTGCGAAGCCGATGGTGACGGGCTTGCCGGGCTTGTCGTCGGCGACCGGGGCCTTGTCGGCGACCTCGTCCTGGTTCGCGGGCTCATTGCTGGTGCAGGCCGTCAGCAGCGCGCCGGCGGAAGCGGCGGCGGTGCCGAACAGGAGTGCTCTGCGGCTGGTGGCGGGGATTCTTGCCATGGCGGATCGACCCTTCGACTGGGCGTTGTGCTGGGAGTGGAGGAGGTTGGCGGGGTGGGGCCGGACGGCGGTGCCCGCCGTCCGGCGTATGAGGTGCGGCGGCGTGTCCTGTACGGCGGAGTGCGCGTCCCGGCCTGTGTCGGCACGGCGTTCCGCGCCACGGCGCGGTGTGCCGTACGGCGTCAGGTGTCGCCGTGCAGTGAGCGGCGCTGGACCAGGACGGCGGCGACGATGATGGCGCCCTTGGCGATCTGCTGGACGGCGGTCTCCAGGTTGTTCAGGGCGAAGATGTTGGTGATCGTGGTGAAGATCAGGACGCCGAGGACGGAGCCGATGATGGTGCCGCGGCCGCCGCTGAGCAGGGTGCCGCCGATGATCGCGGCGGCGATGGCGTCCAGCTCGTAGAGGTTGCCGTTGGTGTTCTGGCCCGAGCCGGCGAGCACGATCAGCATGAACGCGGCGATACCGCAGCACAGTCCGGACAGCAGGTACAGGTACAGACGCTGGCGGCGGACATCGATGCCGGCGAGGCGGGCCGCTTCCGCGTTGCCGCCGACGGCGACGGTACGGCGGCCGAAGGTGGTGCGGTTCAGGATCAGCCAGCCGAGCACGGTGACCGCGGCGAAGATCAGCACCAGGGGCGGTATGCCGAGGACGTAGGCGTCCCGGGAACCGAGGTCCAGCACCGACTCGACGGTGACGATCTGGGTGCTGCCGTCCGTGATCTGCAGCGCCAGACCGCGGGCGGAGGCCAGCATGGCCAGCGTCGCGATGAACGGCACCATCCTGCCGTAGGCGATGAGCACGCCGTTGACGAGGCCGCATCCCACGCCGACGACGACAGCCGTGAAGAGGATGCCGGCGAAGCCGAACTCCTGGGTTGCCACGGTTGTCGCCCATACCGAGGCCAGCGCCACCATCGCGCCGACCGACAGGTCGATACCGCCGCTGGTGATGACGAACGTCATGCCGACGGTGACGACACCGATCACGGACGCCTGGGTGAGGACGAGTTGCAGATTGCTCGTCGCCAGGAACTCGTCCGGGGCGGTGATCCCACCGACGACGACAAGGGCGGCGAGGACTCCGAGCAGCGACAGGCTGCGCACGTCCCACTTCAGTCCGAGCGGTCGGCGCGCGTTCTCCTTGTCCGTCTCGGACGTGGCGGCGGACGTCGGCGCGTCCTGCTGCGCCGTGGTGGCCGGCTGCGTCATGGCGTCAGGCTTCCTTCCATCACAAGATCGAGTACTCGGTGCTCGTCGAGCTCCCGAGCGTCCGCCGTGTGCACGACGCTGCCTTCCCGCAGCACCAGCACCCGGTCGGCGAGGCCCAGGACTTCGGGCACCTCACTGGAGACGAGCAGTACGGCCAGGCCCTCGTCGGCCAGGCGGCGAATCACGGCGTAGAGCTCCGCCCGGGCACCGATGTCGACGCCTCGGGTCGGCTCGTCCAGCAGCAGCACCTTGCAGCCGCGCAACAGCCAGCGGGCGAGCACCGCCTTCTGCTGGTTGCCACCGGACAGGGTCCTGATCGCGGCATCGGGATTGTCCGGCCGCAGCGACAGTTCCCGGACCGCCTGGTGCGCCGCGGCCCGCTCGGCGCGCCGGTCGAGCCAGCCCGCACGGGCGAACCGGGACAGCGTCGAGACCGAGACGTTGCTGGTGACCGACTCGAGCATCAGCAGGCCCTGCGCCTTGCGTTCCTCGGGCGCCAGACCGATCCCGGCGCCGACGGCGGCGCGGACGCTGCCCGGGCGCAAGAGGGCTCCGTCGACGAGGACCCGGCCGCCGTCCGGCCTGCGGGCGCCGTAGATCGTCTCCAGTATCTCGCTGCGCCCGGACCCGACGAGCCCGGCCAGACCGACGATCTCACCGGGCCGCAGCTCCAGATCGACGGGCGCGAACTCCCCTCGCCGGGTGAGCCCTTCGACCTTCAGGACGGGCTCCCGTCCCGCCGCGAAGCCCGCCTTGGGCCGCTCGGGGAAGACGTACTCGACGTTCCTCCCGGTCATCAGGGCGACGACCTCATGGGTCGGCGTCGACTTGGCGGGCACACCGCCGGCGACCGAGCGGCCCTCCTTCAGGACCGTGACCCGGTCGCCGATGCGCCGGATCTCCTCGAGCCGGTGGGAGATGTAGACGACGGCGACACCGTCGGCCGTCAGATCGCCCACGATCCTGAAGAGGTTGTCGACCTCTTCGGGGTCCAGCGCCGCGGACGGCTCGTCCATCACGATCAGCCGGACCTCGTGGGACAGCGCGCGGGCCATGGAGACGATCTGCTGCTGCGCCGCGGAGAGGTCCCCGACGAGCCGCCCGGGATCGATCTCCGCGTGCCCGAGCCGCCGCAGCAGCTCGGCGGTCGCCGTCCGCGCGGCGGAGCCGCGCACCACGAACCCGGCGGACGTCGGTTCATGCCCGAGGAAGACGTTCTCCGCGACGGACAGCCCCTCTATCAGGTCGAGTTCCTGGTAGATGGTGGCGATGCCCAGGCGCATGGCGGCGATCGGCGATCCCAGGGAGACCGGCTCGCCCTGCCAGGTGATCTCCCCGCCGTCGGGCTGGTGGGCTCCGGCGAGCACTTTGATCAACGTGGACTTGCCGGCGCCGTTCTGGCCGAGGAGGCAGTGGACTTCGCCTGCTTGGACTTCGAGATCCACACCGTCCAGGGCGCGGACACCCGGGAACGACTTGGTGATACCGGACATGGTGAGCAGGGGTGGTTGTGGTGCCATGAGGAATCCCCTCGGCAGGTGCGGACCGTGAGCGGGCAGAGCTGGACAGGGTGGTTCGGGACTGCGGGCAGGACTGAGAAACCCATGGCGCGCGTGGCGTGCGCCGAGGCGGGCGGGGGTGGGTCGGCCGTCCTACGAGGGCTACGGCTGGGGCGGCGAAGTTGCTTGCTCTGTAAGGGAGTTGGGGTGAAGCGGTTGTGCGGGCCAAGGCGTCATGCGCTTGCCGGGACGCCGGTCGGGGTTGCCGAGGCGTCATGAGCGTGCCGGGACACAGGTCAAGTAGCGCTTACGCCTGTTGTGCAAGCGCTGCAGGACTGCCGCCTTGGCGCGGCGGCGAGTGACCGGCAGCGATCACGGCATGGAGAGGACGTGGTCGGCCGGGGTCAACGTGTGGAGCATCAAGCCGACCGCGATCAGGCCGGCGAGAAGACGTGATCGGTGATGAGCCGGGCCGCGCCGATGGCTCCGGCGACCGGTCCCAACTCCCCAAGAACGATGGGCAGGTTACCCGTGGCCAGCGGCAATGACTGCCGGTACACCTGGGTCCGGACACTGGCCAGCAGGGTGTGCCCGAGGCCGGTCACACCGCCGCCGATCACCACCAGTCCCGGATTGAAGAAGCTCACCAGCCCGGCGATGACCTGACCCAGACGCTTCCCACCCTCCCGGATCATCTCCAGTGCCACCGCGTCCCCCGCCGCCGCGGCGGCCGAGACATCCTCGGCCGTCAGACGCCCGGCGGCCTCCAGTCGGGCGGCAAGCTCAGCCGACCGGCCCTCACGGGCGGCCTGCTCGGCGTCACCGGCCAGCGCGGCACCGCTGAAGTGCGCCTCAAGGCAACCCCGGTTGCCGCACGCACACGCACGGCCCGCCGGTTCCACCTGGATATGACCGATGTCGCCGGCGCTGCCGGTCGTCCCCCGGTAGACCTGGCCGCCCACGACGATCCCGCAGCCGATACCGGTCCCGATCTTGACGCACAGGAAGTCGCCCACGGAACGTGCGACGCCCGCGTGCTCCTCCCCCATCGCCATCAGGTTCACGTCGTTGTCGACCATGACCGGGCAGCCGAGTTCCTGGCTGAGCGCCTCCCGCACGGGGAAGCCGTCCCAGCCCGGCATGATCGGCGGCGCGACCGGCACGCCCTCGGGGAAGCGGACCGGCCCCGGGACGCCGATCCCGGCGCCGTCGAAGCCCTCCGCGAGTCCGGAGGCCTTCAGCTTGGCGGCCATGGCGAGGACCTGCTCGAAGACCGCGACCGGCCCCTCGCGCACGTCCATCGGCTGGTTCAGATGCCCGAGAACCTCCAACTCCGCGTTGGTGACGGCGACATCGATGGATGTGGCGCCGATGTCGACGCCGAGGAAGCGGAGCCCCGGGTTGAGCCGGATGTTGTGCGACCGCCTGCCGCCCCGGCTGGGGGCGAGCCCGTCCGCGACAACCAGCCCTGTCTCCAGCAGCCGGTCCACCTCCACGGCGAGCTTCGAACGGGACAGGTCCACCAGGTCACCCATCTGGGCGCGGGAGTTGGACCCATGGTCACGCAGTAGCCGAAGCAGCCGCGCCTGATGCGTGTTCTCAGGTCGAGCAGTCATCCGTCGCACGATCCCTCCTCTCCCCTCACCCACGGCTGAGGACACCGGCACCTGTCTCCACTGACTGTGCCATCGGGCTGTTGAGGAGGAACGTAACAACGATTTTCCAGAGTGGGAAGTACTTACGCATGAGTACGACGCTTCTTTTTCCACACTCAGGACAAAGTCTCGGGCATGCCAGCCCGCGGCGAGGTTGTGGGTGTCATGAGCATGCGGTGGGATGGGCGCGTGACTGCCTACGACGTAGCTCGCCGGCTCCCCTCCATCGCTGACCTGCGGAACCTGTGCCGCTCACTGGCGATCCTCGAAGCGGTCTTGAGCCCGGACTGGGAAGGCCGGTACCACTCCTTCGATGCCGGCTGGGCCGACGGCGAGGAGATGGCGTCGATGCGCAGGTCGGGGACGAGTACTCCATCGTGTTCGCTGCGGCCGGGGACGGCGTCCCCGTCGTGACGGCCTGCCTGGGGCGGGAGGCGACGGACGATCGGTGGTGGCACGGCGTGATCGACTTCCCCGCCGGGAGTTCCGACCCCGACGGGGCGCTGGGCCTGTTCGAGCTCCTGGGCGACCGGTCACCGGAGGCGTTCCAGCGCTTCGCCGAGGACTACTACGAGGTTGCCGTGGACCTGGAAGCGGTGTGCGATGTGTTTGCCTTGCGCCCGCTGAGCCAGAAGCTCGTGTCATCGCTGAACACGGAGGTCACCCTCGCAGATCCGAAGCACGGAACTCACGCCGGGTCCGCTGAGCCTCGCTTGTCCTCGACGTGGATGACGTGGAGCTCGGTGCCGTCCCGGTGACGCTTGGAACGTCCGAGCAACCCGACAGCGATCTGCGACTGATCCTGAGGCTCGTCGGGGCCGACATAGGTGAGGACGTCGTTGTGATGCCCGGTGACGACCCATCCCTCGACGTCCTCGAGGTCGACGACCCCAAAGTCTCCCGCCGAGGACCCGGCGTGCGCCGGGCCGAACTTCTCGAGGAGGTCGGTGGCCTGTTCAGCCAGCTCCCCTTCCGGGGCGGTCAGCACGACACACGTGCCGTGCTCGAACAGCACCCACGACTTACGGGGGTCGGCAAGAAGCCGCTGCCAGACGTCTATCAGAATCTCGGTGTTCACGCCGGTCATCATGCCGCAGAGCACTGACACAGGGTGACGATCGGCCGAGGGCTACAGCGAATACGCAACTCATTCCTCAACTGGCCCCGCTGGCACGCACGACTACCGGGGGACGAGCCGTGGCCGTACTGCGAGGAGTCGCATATCGCGGGCGGCAACAGCCTCCAGCTTCACGTCTGCCCGGCGTCCCCGGACCATCCCCACATAGCCAGGGTCCATTGAGCACTTGCGGAAATCGTCGCGAGGTGTCCGCCTCGGGAGCGGCTTGCTCAGCGCGCCGGGGTCGGCACTGTCGACGGCTGCCACTCTCGCCTGATCAACCCGAACACCCACGAGTCGGACACCTCGCCGTTCACGACGCAGTCTTCCCGCAGTGTCCCCTCCCGCACGAATCCGAGCTTCTCCAGAACCCGGGCGGATGCCAGGTTGCGTGTATCGGTCTCCGCCTGAACCCGGTTCAGGTCCAGTGTGTCGAATGCCCACTCCAGCACGGCCTGCGCGGCTTCCGTGGCGTATCCGCGACTCCACATCTCATCGCCGAGGACGTAGCCCAGCGACGCACTGCGGTAGTCCGGGTTCCATCCGCTCAGACCGCACCACCCGACGAAGGCCCCATCAGAAGCGCGGTCGATGGCCACCCGGGCTCCGGTGCCTTCGTCCGCCATCTTCCGGCACGTCGCGATGAAGCGGTCGGCCCGAGCCCGCTCGGTCCACGGCGGGGAGTCCCAGTAGCGCAGCACGTGGGCACTGCTGTGCAGCGCGAAGAGAGGATCCGCGTCCGTGTCGGAGAAGGGACGCAGGCGCAGGCGAGCGGTGCGCAGGACGGGGGTGGCCAAAGTCATGCGCACCATCCTGCGTCCGCGCAGGGCGGGCAGAACACCGAATATCCGAACCGGACTTGACGCTCCCGCTTGGGCCGCTCAATGAGCGTGCCAGCGGCCTCGTTGTCAGACCCGCTCTGTACGGTCCAGCCTCATGGCTGAACCACCGACGACGAACTGGCGCCGATGCATGGCCGAGGAAGCAGCGGAGCTTGCCGCCGGCACCTTGGATCCTGACTGCGCATGCATGGTCGCCCTCTTCCCGGACGAGCTCCTGTCGGCCACCGATACCGTCCTGGACGCCTTCGAGGCCGAGCTGACCACTCTCGCCGACGGCGGCGGCGACGAGCAGGTCGTCGCCGTCGTCAAGCGCGTCGTCCTGGCCCTGAACGCGGTGAATGCGGCTCACGACGCCTGCGCCTTCGACACCGATGAGCGCGAGCAGCTCTGCCTCTACATCGACGACGCCCTCACGGAGCACGGGGTCGACGTCGCAGCGCTGACCGTCCGCCGCGGGCTCGGCCGGTACGAGCTCACGGACCAGTGGCGGGACTGGTGAACCCCACCATCAGCGCCGAGGGGCGTTCCCGGGAGGGCTGGGTGATCCTGAAGAGGTGAGGGGTGCCCCAGCCGATTGGCTCCCGGCGGCCTACACCGCTTCCGGCCGCCGGGCCGTGCGCGTGACCCTGGCCGCCGCGTTCGCCTTCTACCTCTTCCGCTACGGGCTCGACAGTCCCGTAGCGGCGACCTACGCCCTGTTCGGAGCGATAGCCCTCGGCGGGCTGTCGCGGATTCCCGGGACCGGACGGCAGCGCGCCGCGATCATGTTGCGGGTGCTGCCGGTGTGCTGGGTGCTGGTGGTCGTCGGCACGTATCTGTCGGTGCGTACCTGGAGTGCCGTCGTCGGGATGCTGGCGGTCGGCTTCGCGCTGGCCTTCTCCGCTGTGGGCGGTCCCCGTCCGGCGGGGGTGGCGCCGGGGCTGCAGCTGCTGTACATCCTGCCGTCGTTCCCGCCGTACGACCCCGGCTCGCTCGATGACCGGCTGGTCGGTACGACGACCGGGCTGGTGCTGCTGATCGCCGCCGAGGCGTTGCTCTTCCCCGAGGCCGCCCCGACACCGTACCGAGAACGGACGGCCCACGCCGCGCAGACCGCGGCGCACTGTGCGCGAGCCCTGGCCGTACCGCCGTATGTCCTCGGCACCGCGGACCGTGATGCGGCGGAGGAGACCGGCCGGGGGCTGCGGTCGCTGATGGTGCCCGAGGCGGAGCGTCCGGCCGGTCCCGGGGTGCGGGAGCGGGCCCTCGCGCACACCGGGCTCGCCGTGCGTACGCTGCTGAACCGTCTGGCGTGGCTGCCTTCCCCGCCCCGGGCGCCGGAGCGTGAGGTGACCGCCGTGCTGCGTGCGGTGGCGGACCTCTCCACGGCGACGGCGGCCTGTCTGCGCGACGGGCCCTCGCCAGTGGGGCCGTACAGGGAACTGTCCGCGGCGCGTGCCGCGCTGTCGGACCTGTCCGCGGGGACGCCCGCGCGGCGGCCCGGGTTTCCGCCGGCGGTGCTGCGCGGACACGCGGCCGTGCTGGAGATCGCGGATGCGGCCCTGGCTCTGGGGGCGGCGGCCGACCGTGCCGTACGCGGTCGGCATGCCGAAGTGGAGGTGGCGCCGGAGCGCTTCTGGTACTCCACCGTGCCGTCCCCGGTGCTGTGGTGGCACCGGCTGCGCGGCCACGCGGGGCATCGCTCGGTGTTCTTCCAGAACGCGGTGCGGATCGCGCTGGCTCTCACGGCGGCGCGGCTCGTCGCGGGGATCGACACGCTGCCGCACGGGTTCTGGGCCATGCTCGCCACACTCAGCCTCACCAGAACCACCCTGGAGGCGACCCGGCACACCGTCCGGCTCGCCCTCACGGGCACGCTCGCCGGGGCGCTGCTGACCGCCGCGACGCTGACCCTGGTGGGCACACACACGGACGTCTACGCCGTGCTGCTGCCCGTGTGGATGCTGTTCGCCTTCACCGTCGGGCCGGTCCGAGGAGTCGGCTGGGCGCAGGGCCTGTTCACGGTGCTGGTCGCCCTGGTGTTCGCGCAGCTGGCGCCGTCCACCTGGCAGCTGGCGGAGGTGCGCATGCTCGACGTGCTGATCGGCAGCACGATCGGCATGGTGTTCGGGCTGCTGGCCTGGCCGCGAGGGGCGCACGACGAGTTGCGCCGCGCTGCCGCCGAACTCCTGCGCACGGCCGCGGAAGTCGTGGTGGCGACGACCTCGTCGGTGGCGGGCGGCGCGGCCACGATCGTGCCGGCGGCCGCGCCTGGGCACCGGTCCCTGCACCACGCGGTCGTCCTCGCCGAGTCGGCCTACGCGCAGTTCCAGAGCGAACCCACACCCTTCACGGGCGCCCGGCGGGGTGGGCGGGCGTCGGTGGACTGGCAGGCGACGCTCATCGCCGGCCACCACACGCTGTGGGGCTCGGAGCGGCTGCTGGCTCCGCCCGTCACTGTGCTGCCCCCGGCGACCGCCCGGGCGGTGGAGGCGCTCGGTGAACGGATGGCCGGGCGGATGCTGCTGGTCTCCGCGGCTCTGGACCCCGGCGCGGACACACCCTCCACGCCCGTCCCGCGGATCGACCCGGTGTCCACCGAGTTCAGCGCCGAGCCGGTGGGCGCGCCGCGGCGGTACTACGCCGTGGTCGAGTGGCTGGAGTCCTTGGCGGCCGATCTGACGCGGATCTCTCGCGGCGGGGCGGCAGCGCAGGCCGACGTCGGCCACGGTCGGAGCGACTCCCGCCGGCCCGCCTGAGGCAGGCGCGCGACAAGGGTCAGCCGCTCTTCGCGGAGATGTGCTCCGGCTGCGCCTCGGCGGAGGAGTCCGCCGCAGCGGCCGCGGTGCCGCCCGGGTGGCGCAAGGCGAGCAGGAAGGCGATGCCCAGGGCGATGGCCATGCCGTAGAACACCCACTGGTTCGCCTCGGCGAAGTCCACGCGCACCGCGCTGACGACCTCCCGCATCTGCTCCGCGGTCGGCCCTGTGCCTGAGGGCGGGCTCGCGTCGCCGCTGCCCGTGAGGGAACTGCTGAGGCTGTGGGCCGTGTCCCGGGCCTGTTCGGCCGACATGCCCTGCGACTCCAGGGTGCTCGTCACGTTCGAGCGGGTGACGTGGGTGAGGATGGTGCCGAAGACGGCCATGCCCACGCTGGCGGCGTAGTTGCGCACGGTCTGGGTGATGCCCGTGACCTCGCCGTACGAGGGACCGATGGCGCGGTTGACGGCGTCCGTGGAGGCGGGCGCCAGGATGAAGCCGATGCCCGCGCCGGCCAGGGCCGCGTAGGGCCACTGGTCGTGCATGGACAGGTCGGTCAGTTTGCCCGCCCACAGGGCGAACCCGACGCAGCCCACGACGCCGCCCAGTTTCAGCGCCGGACGCGCACCCTGCTTGTCGAGGATCCGGCCGCCCCACTGCGAGGCGATGGCGAAGCCTGCGAAGACGTACAGCAGGAACAGCGCGGCCTGGTTGGGCGAGGCGCTGAGGGAGACCTGGGCGTACACGGACGCGAAGAAGAACAGCGGGACGAAGGCGAGCATGGCGAAGAACAGCACCGCCGCGTCCATGGTGAAGCCCTTGTCGCGGAAGACGCGCAGATCGATGAGGGGATGGCGCACGCCCCGCTCGTAGCGGACGAAGACGGCGAGGATCGCCAGCCCACCCGCGAGGCAGAGCCAGGTGGCGGGGCTGTCCCAGCCCCAGGTGTAGGCCTGTTGGAAGCCGAGGACGCTCAAACCCATGCCGAAAGCCATCAGGGCGGCGCCGACGACGTCGAGGGTGCCGGTCCGTCTGCGGTCGGTGATGTGGGCCATCGCGGTCAGTGCCAGCGCCACCACGGCCACGGGCACGTTGACCCAGAACACCGCGCGCCAGGTCCATGCCCCGGTGAGCCAGCCGCCCAGCAGCGGTCCTACGGCGGTCAAGGCGCCCGACAGCCCGAAGAACAGGGCGAGGGCGCGGCCGCGCCGCTCGGGCGGGAACACCGCGACGACCACCGCGAGCGCGGCGGGGAACAGCAGTGCCGCCCCCACGCCCTGGACGGCCCGGAAGCCGATGAGCCAGCCCTGCGCTGCGTCTCCCTTGGGGACGCAGCCGCACATCACCGAGGAGATGACGAACACGAGGGTGCCGATGACGACGATCCGGCGCGGTCCGTACAGGTCCGCGAGGCGGCCTCCGACGGCGAAGAAGGCGGCCAGGGCGAGCAGATAGGCGTTGATCACCCACTGCATGCCGGACGCCGACAGATCCAGTTCCCGGACGATGTCCGGGGCGGCGATGGAGACGATGGTCTGATCGATGAACGTCATCGCGACCGCACACATCATGGCCGCGAGTGCCAGCGTCTGCTGGTGCCCCGAGCGAAGCGCGGGCGTGGTGTCACCACGCCCAGGGTGCGTGTCACTCACCGTCCCAGTCTGCCCCCGCTCGGGCGAGCCCGCATCGGCAGCGCCCGCGACGGAAGGCGGGTTGCTCCAGGCCGGATCTGCCCCGCCTGGCCCAGCAGCGCAACCACGCGTGAGGAGAGGGCGGCTTCGTCCACGTCGGCGAGACGCCGACCGCAGTCATCGCGAACTGCACGAGCGCTGCCGGCAGTTCACCCCGCTGCCAGGCAGCCTGTGCGGCATCGGAACGCAGACCGGAAGTGGCTCATTGGCTCGGGAGCGCGGCGGTCGGCGCGCTGGGCGGGACGGTGCCGTGCATGGCGCAGGGGGCGATGGCGACGTGAGGGTTGTTGCGGACGCGCTGACCTTGCCGGTGTCGGGGGCTGTCAGGGCGTAGAGGACACGGTCGTGGACGAGGGCACCGACGGGGGTGGGTACCGTGCGTCCGTCCCGGCGGCAGATGGTCACGCTGCCGTGCTTGCCTCGGCCACGCAGCAGCGCCTCTGCGACCTGTCCGAAGACCTCACCGGCAATCGCCTTCCCCCGGCAAGACCACGGGTGCGGCAGAGCAGCCCGAGTGCGCGACCGACACTGTGTCGAATCCGGGCAAACCAGCCCTCCCGCGAGACGCTGGCCCCATGACAGCCGCGCCTTCACCCGACAGCGACTACCGCTACGACAACCTCACCGCCCTCTACATCAACTGCACCCTCAAACCCTCCCCGCAGCTCAGCCACACCCAGGGCCTGATCGACAAGAGCTCGGCGATCATGATGTCGTGCGGGGTCACCACCTCCGAGATTCGCGCCGTCGACCACGACATCGCCCCCGGCGTCTACCCGGACATGACCGAGCACGGCTTCGCCACCGACGAGTGGCCCGCGCTGTACGAACAGGTGATGGCGGCGGACATCCTGGTCATCGCCGGACCCATCTGGCTCGGCGACAACAGCTCGGTGACGAAGAAGGTGATCGAGCGCCTCTACGCCTGCTCCAGCCTCCTCAACCCGCAAGGCCAGTACGCCTACTACGGCCGCGTCGGCGGCTGCCTGATCACCGGCAACGAGGACGGCGTCAAGCACTGCGCGATGAACGTGCTCTACAGCCTCCAGCACCTCGGCTACACCGTCCCGCCGCAGGCCGACGCCGGCTGGATCGGCGCGGCCGGTCCCGGACCCTCCTACCTCGACCCCGGCTCGGGCGGCCCGGAGAACGACTTCACCAACCGCAACACCTCGTTCATGGCCTGGAACTTGATGCACCTCGCCGCCCTGCTCAAACGCTCAGGCGGCGTGCCCGCCCACGGCAACCAACGGACACAGTGGGACGCCGGATGCCGGCCTGGCGCGGACAACCCCGAACACCGCTGACCCCACGGCAGCAACGGCTCGCGACCGGGTTGTCGCGGGCGTTCAGGGGCACACGACAGGTCGACGAGCAGACTGGACGGATCGAGGCCTCATGCAGCGCTGCAGATACACCACCCTCCAGATGAACCCGCGAGCCTGTCGTGCCGCTGCACGGCTCTGCCCAAACACGCCCAACACGGCCCGACTCATCGTGGGAGCGATCCGGTGAGCGGGGGCATGGCGCCGTTCCGGGATCGACATCTTGCCGCAGGCTTCATCGTCTTCATGTACCTGCTCGTGGGGGCCCTGCTGGCCGGTTTCCTGGCCGCCGCGTTCGCGACCAGTGACGTCGTGGGCATTCTCGCAGCCTGCGTGGGCGGGATCCTGGGAGCCGCTCTGGGCCTGTGGCGCATCCACCGCACTCCCGAAGCGGAGCGCGCCGATGAGAACGGCCCCTGACTGCCCCCAGGACCACGCGGGCGGCCAAGATGCGGACGGTCCCCGTGCCGCCCAGGGTGCGTAGAGCGGCGCCGTCCCGGAAACGGCCGGAACGGGTCGCGAGAACGGGAGGCCCACCACATGGCCAAGGACCACGGCCGGGACAAGAAGCTGCGCCGGGGCGACAAGGTCGCCTGGAGCAGCCACGGCAACGAGACGACGGGTGAGGTCGAGAAGAAGATCACCGAGCGGACCGAGGCCGCCGGCCGCACCGTCGACGCCTCACCCGAGGATCCGCAGTACGAAGTGCGCAGCGACCGTTCCGGACGGTCCGCCGTCCACAAGCCGTCCGCTCTGAAGAAGCGCAAGAAGTGAGCCGACGCTGATGGACGAATCCCAGCGTGAGACGTGGCAGGAGTTCCGTGACGTCGTGAACATGCGGCCGGCGGAACTGGAGGACTGGCTCAAGACCGAGGAGTCCCAGGGCGTCGGGGACAGCAAGGACGGTGGCGAGTCCACCGGACACGCCTCGGGCCGACGCATCGTCGCCATCCTGCGGACCGACCAGGACGACCTGTCGGACGCGGACTGGGGGCACATGCGCAAGGTCGTCGGATACGTGCGCCGTCACCTCTCCCAGCGGCCGTCCGGCGACGTACGCGATACGCCGTGGCGGTACTCGCTCATGAACTGGGGGCACGATCCGCTCGCCGACGGCGGCGGATAGCGGAAGCGGGCCCTCGCCCCGGCTCGGGGGGTCTCGGGGCGAGAGCCCTGTCCTCCTGCGTCAGAGTCTTCGCCTCCCGGGCCGCCTGCGGATGCACCTGGCCGACAGAATTTCAGCGGAACACGATCAAGCTGCTGACCTGGCGTTTCACTCCTCCGCTACCGCCGCAGATCGCGCAGCACCTCGCGTGCGGCCCGTGCTCCCGAAGCCATCGCGCCCTGCACCGACCCGGTGGCCCGATGATCGCCGCACACGTAACGGCCGGGCCCGACCCGAGTGGTCCGGCTCAGCGGCTGCGGAGGCGGCATCGCGGGCAACGCGTCCTTGACCGTACGGACCGCCAGCACGTCCCAGTCCTCCGTGGCCGTCTCATAGGCCTCGCCCAGCGCCTCGCGCACCCCCTTCTCCCGGCCCTCGCTGTCGTCGCCCAGGACCGAGGTGGCGATCAGCGCGTGCCCGTCGGGACCGTAGGCGGGTACGACGTCGGTGAGGACGCAGGTGTTGAGGAAGCGGCGCCGGGTGTCCACGAGCAGCGTCGGCTCGCCCAACGGGGACCGAGGGGCGACGTGGAAGTAGGTCGTCACGACCCGGTAGGGCGGGAGGTCGACGTCCGGAAGCAGGGTGGCGAGTGGGCCGGGTCCGGTAGCCACCACCACGGCGCGGGCGGCGACCTCCTTCCCGGAGGCCGTGACCGCGCCCGCGTCCGTGAGCCGTTCCACGGGAGTCTCGAGCCGCACGGTTCCCGGCGGCAGTGCGGCGGCCAGAGCACGCGGTACGGCTCCGATGCCCTCTGTGGGCAGGCAGAGCGTCCCGCGCAGCATGCTCCGCCACACCAGGTGGAACACCCGGCCGGACGTGACCAACTCGTCCTCCAGGAACACCCCCGACAGGAACGGGCGGAAGAACCGCTCCACCAGAGCGTCGGAGACGCCGGCCTGGGCGAGTGCGGTCCGCGTGGTGGTGTCCGCGCGCCTCTTGAGCGCGCGGGGCGGCAGCAGCATGTCCTGGGCGGACAGCAGGCCGAGTGCGGCCAGGTCGCGGGCGCCCGCGAACCGGCCCGGCAGCAGGTCGGGCAGGGTGCGGGGGCGTCGGCTGGGATCGCTGAAGCGCACTTTGCCGGTCGGGGTGCGCACCAGGACGCCGGGGGTGAAGGGCCGGAGCCGAAGGTCTTTCAGCGCGAGGCGCCGCCGTACCTGGGGGTAGGAGGTGTTGAAGACCTGGAACCCGCGGTCCACCACGAACCCGTCGACGAGATCGCTGCGCATGCGCCCGCCGACCTCGTCGGCGGCCTCCAGCACCCGGACGCCGATTCCCGCGTCCAGCAGGTCCCGGGCACAGGCCAGACCCGCGACACCCGCCCCGACCACCAGCACGTCCGTCATGTCCTGTGCTTCGGACACACGATCACCTCTCACGACTGTCGACTGCCCCCAGCGACTTCGCGGGGACCCGCACCCACGGATGCACTACCGCGTGCCTCTGCCTCCTGCCGCGGCATCGGTCGGCATTCACCCGCCTGTACGCCTTCCCGGAAGGGCCGTCACCCAGCGCATGCTCCCGGTCACGGCCCACCCCCTGGGCATACGGGTATCCTCTGACCAGCGAAAACCACCTCCGTGGCAGGTCCTGCTCGATGACGGTGCTTGAATGGACCGTCGTTCCTGGTCTGGCAAGGAGAAGTGCTGTGCCCCTGGTTTCTGTCGTGATGCCCGTCTACAACTCGGCAGCCACCCTCGGCGCAGCCGTCCGATCGGTACTCACGCAGACTCACACCGACGTGGAGCTGCTGGTCACCGACGATCAGTCCTCCGACGGCTCCATGGAGCTGCTCCGCGAGTTCGCCGCGCAGGACGAGCGCGTCCTGCCTGAGGCGGCACCCGAAAGGGGCGGTGCGGGCAAGGCGCGCAACCTGGCGATCCAGCGGGCACGCGGGGACTACATCGCGTTTCTCGACAGCGACGACATGTGGCTGCCGGAGAAGACCGAGAAGCAGCTCGCCTTCGCCGCGGAGGCCACCGCGCCGCTGACGTTCACGTCGTACTTCAAGATGGACGCCGACTACGCCGGCGAGAGCACCGACTGGGTCCCGAACGGGCGAGTGGTCCGGGCTCGGGAGCACGTGGATTACAAGGCGATGCTGGTCCGGGACTACATCGGCGCCCTTACCGCCATGTACGACCGTAATGTCCTGGGTACGAGGCTTATGCCGGAGATGCGCAAGCGCCAGGACTACGCCCTCTGGCTGTCGATCATGCGGGACGGCGCTGATGCGCGGGGCTTGACTGAGCCGCTCGCGGTGTACAGGGCCCACCAGGCGGGATCGCTGTCCTCCAACAAGCTGTCGCTCGTGCAGTACAACTGGAACCTGTACCGCGAACACGAGCACCTGTCGGTCCCCCGGGCGACCCGGTCGCTGGCCGGCGCGGTGTGGCAGTCGCTGCGCAACTCACGCATCTAGCTGCGTGCACGGGCCCGCGGAGCCCCGGTACGCGACTGCAAGGGCCGGAACCAGAACACCAAGCCCGCCGCCGCCTTCGTAACCCTCGGTGGCTTTCTTCCGCTGTCGCTGTGGCTCGGTGATGCGTTCTGGAACCTGTCCGCGTACTGGCCGGCGTCCGGCATCGGATACGGAGCCTTGGCACTGGTGAGCGCCTTGGCCGCCGCGCGTGCGATCCCGGGAAAGAGCCTCGGCGTCCTGCGGCAGCGAGTGGCAGCCATGCTGGGGCCACCACCTCTATCCGGGGGCGTTCTTAGCGACAGTCGGCAGCTTGGCCGCGACGGTGGCCGTCATGCATTGGCTGCCGAAGCGGCTGCCCAGACTGCGCGCCCGGTTGCGCCGGTGACTGCCGAGCCACTGGCGCGACTCATCAGGTGGCCCCTCTGCGCTCACGGCGGACGAGTCCGGCTACCGCACCGGGGTCAGTGTGATCCGGGCGGCGACCGGCAGATGGTCGCTGCCGGTGGCAGGAAGAACTCTGATGTGGGCGACGGTTGCCGAGCGGGCCATGACCTGGTCGATCCGTGCCAGGGGGAAGGCGGCGGGGAAGCTGAACGCGAAGCCGCGCTCCGCCACGTTCATCCGTGAGGTCAGCGGGACCAACCCGCGGTCGTCGACCGTTGCGTTGAGGTCGCCCAGCAAAACCACCCTTGCCAGCGGCTCGGCGGCTATGGCCTTGCCCAACAGGCGGGCGCTCTCGTCGCGCCAGGAGGATGCGAGGCCGGTCGCCCGGACGCGGACCGAGGGCAGGTGCGCGACGTATGCCGCGATCTCACCCTGCGGCGTGCGGACCACGGTCCGCAGCCCGCGGCTCCAAGGCCCCTCGACGCCCCGCGGTTTGATGTCCAGCGGCCGGGAACCGGCGAGCGAATATTTCGACCACAGGCCGACCGTGCCCCGGACAACGTGGTACGGGTAATCCGCGGCGAAATTCTTCTCGTACACCGCCAGCGCCGGGGGCACCAGCTCCTGCAGCGCGATCAGATCGGGCCCGGCGTCGACCAGGGCGCGGGCCGTGCCCCCGGGATCGGTGTTCTCGTCACTGACGTTGTGCTGCACGACCACCAACTCGTGCGGGCCGGTCTTCGGCGCGGGCAGCAGCAGCCCGCCGAAGAGGTCCGTCCAGGCTGCCACCGGCAGGAGCAGGGCAACCAGAGCGGCGGTGGACCGGCGCAGCAGGCTCAGACCGAGCAACAGCAGGACCACCAGGCCGAGCCAGGGCAGGAACACCTCCAGCAAACTGCCCACGCGGCCCACGGAGTTGGGCGCGACCCGGTGAAACACGAGCAGCCCCGCCGTCAGCACCGCACACACGGCGAGCGCCCTCCCCCGCACCCAGGCCCATTGGCGTCCTGCGTACCCCTCTCCCCCTTCGCCCGGAACCCGCCGACTCGCCCGGCACAGGACGCCCCAAGGCACCGCTGCCCTCCCTCTCGACGACACACTGCTACGCGCCCGCTCCACCTGGGTCCCATCCGCTCGGCTCGTCGCACTAAACGAGCCACCAGGCACTTCGGGTTCCGCTCTGCCGTCGGAACAGACCAGCTGCCCCTGCCCACTCGCCCAGCGCGCGCAGGACAGTGGCCGATTCTGTCGCCTGCCTCCTCTCCTCCCCCACACTCAACTGCACTTAGGTATGGACCAGTTGCCGACGTCGGCGTAATCTCCCGGCTAGCGTTGAGAGCGCTCTCACCGTCCGCACGCCCGCTGCCAGCAGCCGGCGTACCCCCACAGCGAACGGAAGGAAAGCACCCCATGCGTCACATGCGATCACGCGCTGCCGCCGCTCTGCTGCTCGCCCTCGGAGCCGCAGGCGCCTCCCTCACCCCCACCGCCCAGGCCTCATCCGGCACGGACGAGATGTCGCCGGGGCTCGTCAAGGCGATGCAGCGGGACCTGCACCTGACGAAGTCCGAAGCCGAGAACCGGCTCTCCGCCGAGCGGCACGCGATCACCGTGGAACGGCGCGTCAAGACCCTGGCCGGCAGCGCGTACGCGGGCAGCTGGTTCAACCCGGACACCGGCCGCCTGACGGTCGCCACGACCGATCCGTCCCTGGCCGCAGAACTCCGCGACGCGGGAGCCGACGTCCGCCGAGCCGCCTACTCAGCAGCCCACCTGAACGCCACGAAGAAGCAGCTCGACAAGACAGCAGCGCCCGAGGGCGTCGCCGCGTGGCGGGTGGACCACAAGGCCAACCGGGTGGTCGTGGACGTCGTCACATCGCAGCGCACTGATAACGATGTCAGGTCGTTCGTGGACAGGGCGCTCAGGGCCGGCCCCGTCGAGATCCGCGAAGTGAACGCGGCTCCCCAGCCGTTCGCCGCCGGGACCGTCGGAGGCGACCCGTACTACACGGGCAACGTCCGTTGTTCCATAGGCTTCTCGGTCCATGGCGGCTTCGTCACCGCCGGCCACTGCGGTCGGAGCGGCGCCGCCGTCAGAGGCTGGGACAACACCGCCGTCGGCACCTTCCAGGGATCGTCGTTCCCGGGCGACGACTACGCCTGGGTGAGTGTGGGCAACGGCTGGTGGACCGTGCCCGTGGTGCTCGGCTGGGGCACCGTGCCCGACCAGTTGGTGCGCGGCTCGAACGAGGCTCCCGTCGGTGCGTCGATCTGCCGCTCCGGTTCCACCACGCGCTGGCACTGCGGAACGGTCCTCGCGAAGAACGAGACGGTGAACTACAGCCAGGGCGCCGTCCATCAGATGACCAAGACCAGCGTGTGCGCCGAACCGGGCGACTCCGGAGGCTCCTTCATCTCCGGCGACCAGGCCCAAGGCGTCACCTCCGGCGGCTGGGGCAACTGCTCCAGCGGCGGCCAGACCTGGTACCAGCCGGTCAACGAGATCCTGAACCGCTACGGCCTGCGCCTGCACACGGTATGAGCGTCGGTCGCGAGGAGATCTTGAACGAGGCGTACGTCTGCCACGGGAACGTCACAGGGGGCGCCCGCACCTGATCGCCGCACCGCCTGAGTACGTTGACCCAAGCCGGTCTGAGCACCAATGCAGTTGCCCGCCGCGCCTGGCGACGGAAGGGTGGCCGCATGCGCCGACTCCTGCTGCTCACCCCGCTGTTGCTGTTCACCACCGGCTGCGGGGTGGTGCAGTCCTCCAACGACGAGGCGGCGGCCGTGGCCCGGGATGTGGCCAGGAAGGCCGGCGAACAGCTCTACGGGCAGCGTCCGCGCACGGCGGAGGAGGTAGGGCGCTCGGCTTCGGACATCGACGGCGTGGAGGTACTGCGGGTGACGGGTACCTCCACCCACGACGGGGACGGCATCGACGTGGTCATCCGCACCTCCGGCTCGGCGTACGACGGGTGGTTCGCCTCCGAGCAGGTCACCGTGTCGCGCTGTTTCGCCGTACGGGTGTCGCCCAAGTCGGAGTGGCGTGCGGATCCACACGACGTGGACTGCCCCGATGGCCCCGCGCTGACGTTCGCCCCGCCACCCGAACCACCCCGACTGCCGTACGAGGAACTACGCACGAACCTTCCCCGGGTGCCGGAGGGCGGCCGGGCGGAGGAGGCGGAGGTGCGCCGTACGCTAGCGGCCTTGGACCTGGATCCGGCGATCCGCACCGAGGTGCGGGCGGACGGCGGCCGGGTCGGCGTTCTGCTGTCGACTAAGGGCAACAGCTACGACGCCCAGGACTGCCTTCTCGCCCGCGTGGCCCCCGGCGCCACCGACGTGTGGGTGCCGCCCCGCATCCAACGGATGCCCGGAGAGGGCGGCTGCACCGCCGCCAACGCCCTGAACCCGGCACCGCCACCACACTGAGCCCTCCCTGCCCCACAGCCTTCCCCCCGCAGGCCGGCTCCGCACCCGCATCACGTGCCGCCCCCTGGCACCGCAGGCCGTCCAGAACGCGTGGCCACTCCTCAGCGCCCTGGAAAACCCCTGGTAGCGGGGGCTTCCCCGGGCAAAGATGCAGCCATGCGCAACGCCTGCACCGACCCCGAGCCGACGGACGTGATCCGACGATTCGTCACACCCGGCCGCCGCCACCTTCGGCTGGGTGGAAGCTCGCTGCGGTTGACCGGGCCCGAGCGCGAACTTTTCATGCGGGAGCTGGCCCAGGCCGCCGAGGAGATCACCCCCGCTGAGCTCGGCATCCTTTTCGAAGGCGGGTGGCGAGAGTGCAGGACTGCCTCCTGGCTGGTCGCCGTAGCCGGCAGAACCGAGTTCCGCGCCCGCATCGGCGAACTCCTGCTGGCCAGTGCAGGCCCCTACGGCGGCGCCTTCTGCATCCCTCTGGCCACGTTCGGCACCAGCGCGGACGCCGACCTGGTCTGCGGCTACCTTGATCGCTACCTGCCTCGACCGGACCTCGGCTACGACCGGACCTTCGCCCTGAGCACGCTGCTTCACCTCGACGCCACTCTGGGGACCGACCGGGCATCCCGATACCTTGCTCCCGGCGGCCTGTGGCAACAGTGGACCGAGGCCACGCCAGGCCCAGTACGGGATCCCTATGTGGACCGGCAAGTCGTAGACCAGCTCCGTTCCTTCGCCGACGAGTGTGCTGAGCTCTTCGCCTCCATGAAAACCATGCAGCGAGTGGACTGACATACATGCAACTACCGACAGGATGGACCCTGGAGGAAATCCGCAACGTCTCAGGCGATCGGGAAGCCACTGCCCTCGACACCAACCGTGTTGTGACCTGGTTGGGATGGCCGGCACCGGATGAACAACTCCGTCCCGAGATCGTCCTGGGATTCCACCAGCTGTGTCTGGTGAAGCCCGTCAACGACGACGCCTGGTACATGGGCAGCTTGAACGACGATGGCAGTGTCGACTGCTGGAGTGCCTACGACGATCTGTTCGAGGCCCTGCGTGGTCTGTAGCCTCGGCTGGCAGACGCGCCAAGTGAGCGCTGTAAAGGCCAACTCGGAACCTCGGGCCCCTGTCCGCACAACCCGACGCCGTCGGCCGAGTCGGCGCCGTAGCAACCGGCGCCGCGCGGCTCATGTTGACCGTGCTCACGGCCCCCTCTACTGTGCGCGATGCGGACAACACCTGGGCATGTGCACGCCGGACGGTCAACGGGTGTCATCTGGCCTTGACCCTGCACCGCGCCATCCCCGCGCCTGACGACGGAGCCGCGCATGGACACTCCCCTCGCCACCGTGTTCCTCCCGCTCGCCCTCGCCGTCATCATGTTCGGGCTGGGTCTGTCCCTCACCCTGGACGACTTCCAGCGGGTGCGACGCCACCCACGGGCGGTGGTCGTGGCCATGTCCTGCCAGCTCCTTCTCCTCCCCGCCATATGCCTGGGCCTGGTCCTCGCCTTCGGCCTCTCCCCCGTCCTCGCCGTCGGCATGATGCTGCTGGCCGCATCACCCGGCGGGACGACGGCGAACCTCTACAGCCATCTCTTCGGCGGCGACGTGGCCCTGAACATCACGCTCACGGCGGTGAACGCGCTGTTGGCCATCGTGACGCTGCCGATCATCACCAACCTCTCCCTGCAGTACTTCGAACCCGACATCGGCGAGAACGGCATGGGGTTGCAGTTCGGCAAGACCCTTCAGGTGTTCGCCCTGGTACTCGTGCCAGTGGCGATCGGGCTCGCCATCCGCCGCCGCTCACCGGACTTCGCACGGCGCATGGACCGCCCGGTGCGACTTCTGTCGGTCGTCGTGCTCGTCACGATCATCGCCGGTGCCCTGGTGGCCGAGAGGAACAACATCGGCGACTACCTCTCGGACGTAGGGCCGACGGTGGTGGTCTTCTGCGCGCTGAGCCTCACGATCGGATACGCGATACCGCGCATGGCCCGCCTGGACAAACGGCAGTCGATCGCCTGCTCCATGGAGATCGGCGTACACAACAGCGCCATCGCCATGACCCTGGCCATCAGCGTGCTCGGCAGCGTCAGCCTGGCGGTACCCGCTGCCGTCTACGGGGTTCTCATGAACCCCATCGCGGCCCTCGCGGGCCTGGCGATGACCCGGGGCCGGCGGCCGGCCGAGAAACCCGCGCCGGTCCACTGACCCCACAGTCCCGGACGCCGTGACGGTCTCCCGGCGCCCGGTCGTCGTGGCGGCGCCCTGCCGGAGCCGTCAGCCGGAGGTGAGTCGAGGCAGCCCGCCGGCCCCTGTAAGGTTTCAGGGTCAAACTGTTGCCTCGTCAGTACGACCATCAGAAGGTGGTTCCGGCGACCACCGTGGACGCCTGGGGCCGCACGCTCTGGTTGATCTGCCCTGATGCCGAACTGAGCCCCAGGTCGTATGGCAGCCCCTACCCCCAGCCCCGCCGCCGCCCGTACGACGCACTTCTCGTGATCGACGACGCCGGCACCGTCCGCGAGCAGACCCTGCGCGGCCTGAGCGTGCGGGTGACCCACCTCGACGCGCTGCCCACCGGCCGGCTCATCGTGCAGGGACACAGCGCCACCGGCGACCGCGGCGCGCAGATCTACGGGACGGACGGCCGCCCCCGCCGCAGCTTCACGATGGGATGCGCAGTCGAGTTCCGGATGGCGGACCGGCGCCACCAGCGCCCCCGGCCTTGTGCGCTGGGACAGCGGCGGCAACCGGCAATGGACGTACACATTTGGTACGTGATGGATGCCTAGCCGGGAGATCAGCCCGGTCGCCCGTCGCCCGCGAGACCTCGTACACCACGTTCATCGCTCGATTCAGTCGATTCCACACTTGAATCGAGCGTATCCATCCGGCATGGTGCTTGAATCAAGCGTCAGGCCTGCGGTTCGCGTAGGCGGAAGAGGTGCTGCATGGACGAGATCGACCGGGCCATCCTGCGGGAGCTGCAGGTCGACGGCCGGATCCCGTACGCCGATCTGGGGCCGAAGGTGGGGCTGTCGCCCTCGGCCGCAAGGCTCCGCCTGCAGCGGCTGATCGACGCCAAGGCGGTCCAGGTCGTGGGAGTGACCGACCCGATGACCATGGGCCAGCAGGCGATGGCGCTCCTGGGCCTGCGTGTTGGCGGCGATCCCCGGGCGGTCGCCGATGAGCTGTCCCGGCACGACGAAGTGGTGTACACGGTCCTGACGGCCGGCGGCTTCGACCTGTTCGCGGAAGTGGTGTGCCGTCACCCTCGGGATCTTCTGGACTTCATCAACGACGTCGTACGGCCCATCGAGGGTGTCGCATCCGTGGAGAACTTCCCCTACTTCGGGATCCACACGCACCGCTTCTTGTGGCATGTCGACTGAGGCATCCGAGCATCGCAGCCCTGTTCGCCCGCACCAGCCGAGGAACCCCGCATGAAGCCCGAAGAGCACCGCACGATCGACTTCTTCACCGAGGACGCCCTTCCCGCACCCCGCGTGACACCGGCCGAGGCGGAGCGCATCGCGGCAGAGCACCTCGGCATCACCGCTCGCGCGCAGGCACTGGGCAGCCAGCAGGACGCCAACTTCCTCCTGCGCATTGACGATGCGACGCCCGCGGCGGTTCTGAAGATCGCCAACCCTGCCTTCGGCGCCACGGAGATCGACGCCCAGGACGCGGCAGCCGACCTGATCGCCTCGACCCACCCGGACCTGCGCGTCGCCACGGTCCTGCGCCACCCCGACGGCTCCCCGCGTCGCACGACGGTGGACACCGAGACCGGTCCAGCCGTCGCGCGTCTGCTGCGCTACCTGCCCGGCGGCACCTTCTCGGGACCTCGGCACCTGTCACCGGCCACGGTGGCGGCCATGGGCACGATCGTCGGAAAGGTGAGCACTGCCCTGCGCGGCTTCCGGCACCCGGGGCTGGACCGTGTGCTCCAGTGGGACCCGCAGCACGCCGACCGTGTCGTCGCCAGGCTCGCCGGGCACATCTCCGAGCCCGACCGGCGTGCCGCCGTACAGCAGGCGACCGCCGAGGCCTGGGCACACGTCCACAAGCTCGCCGCCGCACTGCCGTCCCAGGCCGTGCACCTGGACCTGACCGACGACAATCTGATCCGCAGTCCCGGCAACCGTCTGCCCATGCCGGACGGAGTCATCGACTTCGGTGACGTCACCACGAGCTGGGCGGTCGGCGAACTGGCCATTGCACTGTCCTCCCTGCTCCACCATGACGGTGTCGAGCCCCACCACCTGCTGCCGGCCGTCCGCGCCTTCCACGCCGTTCGGCCGCTCTCCGAAGAGGAGGCGGAGGCGTTGTGGCCGCTGGTGATCCTGCGCGCCGCCGTCCTGGTGGCCAGTGGGCGGCAGCAGGCTGCCGTAGACGAGGACAACGATTACGCCAAGGCCGCCCTCGACCGTGAATGGCGCATCTTCGAACAGACCGTCTCGCTCCCGCTGCCGGTGATGACCGGCCTCGTCAGGGACGCGACCGGCACGGCCGCCGCGCCCGCCCGCACCACACAGGTCGATGAGCCGGTACCGCCTCTCCTACGAGGCCTCGCCGCCGACGACATCACCCTCCTCGACCTGTCCCCCGACGCCGAGTGCATGGACCTCGGAGCATGGATGGACACCGGCACCGAGGAGCGGCTCGCGGCCTCCGCGCTCGCGGACGGAGCGGCCGCCGTCGCCACCCCTTACGGCCGTACCCGGCTCACTCGGTCCCAGGCGCTGTCCACGGTGTCGACCGCCACGGTGCCCACCGGAATCGACCTCTGGCTCGGCCGGGATGCCGTGCTCCAGGCACCCGCCGCGGGCAGGGTCCTCGCCGCGGCACCGGGTCACATAGAACTCACCCACGGCACGCAGGTACTGTCCCTTTCCCTCACCCACGAGGACCGGCTGCCCCTGGTCAGCACGGGTGCGACGGTGGAGGCTGGCGAGGAGATCGCCCACCTCGGCTCCGGCACCACAGTGCACGTCGCGCTGCGCGCTGCCGACGGCCCCGACATCCCGCGCCTGGTCCGGCCCGAGTACGCCCCCGGCTGGCTCGCGCTCACTGCGGACCCCGGCCCCCTCCTCGGCCTTCCGGCCCACTCCGACCGTACGCGCGACAGCGACCTGCTCGATCGGCGCGACGCCGTGTTCGCCACCGTGCAGGGGCACTACTACGCCAACCCTCCCCGCATCGAACGGGGTTGGCGCCATCACCTGCTGTCCACCGAGGGCCGCGCGTATCTGGACATCGTCAACAACGTCACACCGCTGGGCCACGCGCACCCCCGGGTGGAACAGGCCGTTTCCCGGCAGTTGCGGCGGCTGAACACCAACTCGCGGTTCCACTACTCCTCGGTGGTGGAGTTCACCGAACGCCTCGCCGGGCTGCTTCCCGAGCCCCTGGACACGGTGTTCCTCGTCAACTCCGGTTCCGAGGCGGTGGATCTGGGTCTGCGGCTGGCGATCGGGGCCTCAGGGCAGCACGATGTCGTCGCACTGCGCGAGGCGTACCACGGTTGGACGTACGCCTCCGACGCGGTCTCCACCTCGCTGCAGGACAACCCCAACGCCCTCGCAACCCGCCCGAGTTGGGTGCACACCGTGGACTCCCCAAACGCCTACCGAGGCCGGCACCGCGGCACGGACGCCGTACGCTACGCGCCCGAGGCCGTCGCGGTGATCGACGAACTGGCCGCTTCCGGCCGCCCGGCGGGGGCATTCATCGGCGAGACCTACTACGGCAACGCCGGAGGCGTCGCCCTTCCCGACGGCTACCTCGCCGAGGTGTACGCGGCGGTGCGCCGCCACGGTGGCCTCGCCGTCGCCGACGAGGTGCAGGTCGGCTACGGCCGCCTGGGCCACTGGTTCTGGGGCTTCGAGCAGCAGGGGGTCGTGCCCGACATCGTCTGCGTCGCCAAGGCCGTGGGCAACGGACACCCCCTCGGTGCCGTCATCACCTCCAAAGAGGTCGCCGAGCGCTACCGCGAACAGGGCTACTTCTTCTCCTCCACCGGCGGCAGCCCGGTCTCCAGCATCGTCGGCCTCACCGTTCTGGACACCCTGCGCGACGAGGATCTCCAGGGCAACGCGGCGCGTGTCGGCAGTCATCTCAAACGCCGCCTCGAGGCACTGGCCGACCGCTTCGGCATCATCGGCGCCGTCCACGGCTCGGGCCTCTACCTCGGCCTCGAACTCATCAGGGACCACACCACCTTGGAGCCCGCCACCGAGGAGACCGCCGAACTCTGCGACCGGATGCTCGACCTAGGCGTCATCGTCCAGCCCACCGGCGACCACCTCAACATCCTCAAGATCAAGCCCCCGTTGTGCATCGACCCCGCCGCCGCGGACTTCTTCACCGACATGCTCGACCTGGCCCTCAGCCAACTCGGCCACGGCCACGCCGGCTGAGGACCGGCCAGCCCCAACAAGTTCGCGGCCCGTCGGGCGGCGCAGTCACGGCAGCCGCTTCCTATGCCACGGGCCTGCCACCGCCGGCACAGTTGGCACCGATGAGGTCAGGGCCGGCACCCTCACGCGTGCGCGGGCAAGACGCCGCCGTCGACCGCGGTGGCAACCATGCGGGCGGTGGCTTCCAGCGTGTCCAGCGAGTCGACAACGGCGTCTTCCAGCGACACACCGAACTGCGCGTCGAGGGCGACCAGGACCTCGACGAGGGCCAGTGAGTCCAGGCCCAGACCGGCGAAGCCGGCCTGGGGGGTGATCTGCTCGGCCGTCAGATGATCGTGCTTGCGCAGCGGAATCTGCACGGAGGCGTCGTAGACGTCCTGTTCGGTGGGTGTCATGGAAAGCTCCCTTTCCTAGCTGTTCAGGCGGCCAGCACCGTGCGGGCGCCGGCGGCGATGTCTCCGTTGGTGATCAGTTCGTCCATCAGCAGCGGAATGGAGGCCGCGGACGTGTTGCCGACCCGGTCGACGTTGGCGTGGCACCGGTCCTCGGGCAGGCCGAGCAGCTCGCCGACAGTGGTCAGGATCCGGCGGCCAGCCGGCCTGCTCGGCGACGCTGCGGGAGGCTTTGGCCATCCGGGGTACGGCGTGGGCGAACACCTCCCGTCCGCGCATCCGCGGCCACGCCTGGCCGGGCTCGGTGACCTGTGGCGTACGCGATCCCCCTTCGGGGGTGATGATCAGGTCGAACCGGCTGCCGTCGCTGCCCAGTCGGCACGAGCGCACGGCGCCTGGCTCATCGGCACGCCCCGCACGCAGTACGAGGCCCCGGCCCCGTCGGCGAAGATCACCGAGGTGTCGCGGTCGGTGCTGTCCACGATGGTCGAGATGGTGTCCGCGTCGATCACCACGACCGTCTTGGCGCTCCCGGAACGGATGTAGGCGTCGGCGGTAGAGCTAGGGCGTAAAGAAGCCCCGAGCACACCGCAGCCACGTCGAAGGGGGGAATCCCGGACAGGCCCAACTCGGCGGCCACCCACGGGGCGGTGGCCGGGCAGTGGTGGTCGGGGGTCGTGGTGGCCAGCACCAACAGGTCCACCGGGGGACGCCCGGCCCGTTCCAACGCGGCTCGGGCGGCGGCCACGGCCAGGTCGCCGGTACTGGTGCCCGGCTTGACCCAGCGGCGGGTGCCGATCCCGGTGCGCGACCGGATCCAGGCGTCGTCGACGTCCAGACCCATCGCCGCGAAATCGGAGTTGCCCACCACCCGTTCGGGCAGGTGGGAGCCGGTGGCGACGATGACTCAGGAGACGGGCTCGAACGTGGTTCCGCAGCCTGAGCAGCGCTGAGGGTGGCCAGTACAGTCGCGGGCATGACGCGACCATTGCTGCGGGCGATCGAAGCCGGCGGGCGTACGGTGGACGATCCGACCGAGGAAGCCCTGCACGACCTGCTGGCTGATATGAACCTCAGCCACCCCTTCGTGATCTTCGAGAGGCTCGACAGAGAGCCTGTGGATCAGCACTACATGCAGGTGCATCTCAACGACGACCTGAGCTACCAGGTGGAATACCGCGAAGGCAGCGCGGACAGGCACTTCCAGGCCCATGTCCCATGGCCAGGCGATGTGATCGGCCCGGAGCCCATCGTCAGAGTGATGATCGACTGGGCACACGATCGCGGTGGGTGGCGTGAGGCACTGCCGTGGGCTCCCATGCCCTGCTGAGGGTGTCACAGCCAGGCCGCTGGCGAGCATGCCAAGACGGCAGGCGTGCCTTGCGACGGTCGCACGGGGGCACGGGGGCACTGCTCTGGTGCTCCTCGCCCTCATGTGCGGATGGCCGGGTGGGTGATGCCGTACTCGCGCGCGAAGCGGTTCGCTTCGGCCACGGAGCCCGCCATGCGGTGCAGCCAGAACGCGTAGGCCACAGACTCCATCTGCGGGTCCGTCAGGTCCAGTCTCCACCGGCTTCCGGCCTGGGCGCGCGACGCGCTGTGGACCTGCTCGGCAAGCCCGGCGGCCGTCGGCACCTGAAGGTCGTCGGCGAGTCTGACGAACGTCCGGAGCACCTTCATCTGGGACGGCAGCAGTTCCACCAGCCGCCGCCCCTCCCCCGGATCCCTATCGCCGAACTCGGACTCGGGCCGGGCGCGGCCGTAGGTGAGGGCGTCGCGGCCGTGCGAAGTCAGACGGACCGCCCATCGCACTGGCCTGCCCTCGAGCGCCGACAGCTCTGCCCGGTCCTCACGGCTGGCCAGCTCCACCACACCCTGGGCCAGGAGCAACTCCACGGCCTGCCGACTGCCCCGTGATACGCCCGTCTCCAGCACCCAGCCATGGCGGCACACCGCGCTGTCCACCATCTCGAGGATGGCCAGCACCGTCTGCCTGCTTCCCGCCATCAATTCTCCTTTGCCGCCGCGGCCTTGCTCTTTTGGACCGCAGCGACGCTAGCCGAACCTGCCGCGTCGCGGCCTTCCGTGCGAGACACAGCATGGCGCCTCCACGAGTTGCTTGACGCTCGTCGCGCCACGCAGGGCCCAACACCCCGACTCGTTGTGACTCTGCGCGGCACGGGTCACAACAAGTCAGGTGCACTCTCCTTGGCTGGATCCTTGGATGCCGTGAGATCCGGAGCGTCGGTCGGCGCAACGGCCCGCAGTGCCGCTTCGACCCGGCGGTTGTTGGTCATGGACGATGTGACCGCAGTCATCGTCAGGAGCAGGACCGCGGCGGCGTAGAGCGGGGTCCGGACGTCGTACGTGGTGGCCAGCCAGCCGCCGAGGAAGGCGCCGAAGGGTGCGGCACACATGGCCAGCATCCGCGAGGTGGAGGCGACTCGGCCAATGAGGTGGGCCGGGACGATCGCCTGCCGGAGAGAGGGGCCGAGCACCATCGTGGCGCCCATACCGGCTCCGCAGACGGCGAGCGCGAGGCCGGCGACGTACGGGTTCGGGGCGGCGGCAAGGCCCAGGATGGCGAGCCCTTCCACGGCGGCCGTGCAGGTCAACGCGGTGCCGGTGCCGAGTCGCCGGCCGAGGTAGGAGGCGATTGCTGCACCGATCAGGCCGCCGGTGGCCTCCGCCGTGAGGAGCAGGCCGAAGCCGTAGGTGTCTATGCCGAGGCGGTCGTGCGCGAAGAGGGCGAGGACGGTCTCCACGGCGAGGAAGGCGATGTTCCCGACCGCCGGGCGGAGCGCGAGCCCGAGCAGCAGCCGGTCCCGGAAGACGTACGAGGCCCCGGCCCGCGCCTGACAGAGCAGCGACTCGCGGATCTCCGGCACTGGACGGGGCATGGCGGGAAGCGACCGTACGAGCAGTGCGGACACCGTGAACGACACCGCGTCGGCGAGCAGCGGGATCGCCCGTCCGAGCGCGAGCAGCGCGCTGCCCGCGGGCGGCCCCGCGAAGCCGGACATGGCGGTCTGGGCGCCGCGCAGGCGGGAGTTGGCGCGTTCCAGGAGTGCGGGGTCGCGGCCGAGCAGATCCGGCAGATAGGCCGTGGCGGCTGTGTCGAAGAAGAGTCCGCCGAGGCCGAGCAGGAAGGCGACGGCCGCGAGGAGCGAAATGCTCAGCATGTCGAGCGCGGCCGCTGCCGCCGGTATCACGAGCAGCATCGCACGTGCCGCGTCCACGACCCACATCGTGCGCCGGCGGTCCCAGCGGTCCACCAGTGCACCGCCGAGTATGCCGAAGAGCAGCCACGGCAGCGTCCCGGCGGCCGTGACGACGGCGAGCGCCATCGGATCGCGCGTCAATGTCAGTGCGAGCAGCGGCATCGCGGCGTGCGACACCCCGTCGCCGAGCGAGGAGATCGTCTGCGCGGTCCACAGCCGTCCGAACCCGGTCGGCAACTTCCGTATCTCTGAGGTCACTTGGCGTCCCCCTCGGGCTGGTTGCGCGGGGCCGAGTGGAACAGCGCGAAGACCAGTGACGCGTCCGGCAGCGAAGGATCGGACAGCTCGCGGTATTCGTCCGCCAGCGCCTCGAGCCGTGCCCCCAGCTCCGCGAACTGCTCGTCGGTGAGCCGCAGATGAGCCATCCGCACATGCCGTTCGCCGTCCACCGGCGACGCCTCCAGGTCCGCCACCGCATGTCGCATCAGCACATCCGGCCCGCCCTCGCCCGGATCCGGCAGCACGATCGACCGCGCGGCCATGGCGTAGTACCGCTCGGTGACACCCCGCACCTTCCGCGTCCGCACCACCTTCACCAGGCCGGCCCGCTCCAGCAGCCGCACGTGATAGCTGGAACTCCCCTTCGCAAGGCCCACCCGTTCGGCGATCTGCGTGATCGTCGCCGGCTCGAAGCGGAGCACGGCCATGATCCGGTGGCGCGTGAGATTGGAGACGGCGCGCAGTTGCTCGTCCGTGGTGACGTGAAACGTCTCGGGAAGGTCATCGGTAGGCATGCGAGCAATGGTCAACGAGTCTTGACCATTGCGCAAGGGGATTTCGCACAAACCTCCCCACCACTGAAGAGCGGCTCGGCGCCCGGCCGTTGGTGCGCAACGGTCCTCAAAGTCGGGTACGACCGGCGGGGGGGCGGGGAATGGTGAACGGCCGCGCCTGCCGACACGCAGACAAGGCCATTACGGCTCCACCTGCACGCCCTCGATCCGCGGTGCGGCGGCACCTAGGACACGACGGTCCGCCTTCGTGAGCGCTCCGCGGCGAGTTCCGCGGCGGCCCGGACCGCGGCTTCGGCGCAGTGCGGTGAGGACCAGGTACACGCGGTGCGCTGGGCCAGGGCGTATTGGTCGGCGGCCTTCTGGTGTTCGCCGAGGAGGCGGTAGAGGTCGGCCAGGGCGTGGGCGAGCGGGCGGGTGGCGTAGGCGGCGCCCGCCGTTCCGGCGAACTGCTCGCGCAGCGGGAGCAGATGCTCGATCAGCGCGAGGGCGGCCTCGGTGTCGCGCTGGAGGACGGCGAGCCGGGAGCGGAAGTCGAGTTCGACGCCGTAGAGGTGATCGGCCACGGGTTCGGGTGGCAGTTGGACGGCCCGTGCCTCGTCGTGCCGGCCGAGGAGGGCGAGGATGAGGGCCATCAGCACTCCGACGGGGGCGCCGACACGGTCGTAGACCCGGCGCATGAGCGGCTCGATCTCCACCGTGCGTTCCTGGGTCAGCCTGATGGTGGCCAGGGCGAGTGTGCGCAGGCCCTGGGCCTGGTGGGTGCCGACGCGTTGCAGCAGGACGTCGGCCTCGGTGTAGCGGGTCTCCGCCTCGTCGAAGTGGCCTTGGACAGCTGCCAGCATGGCCGTGGTCGCGGTGCTGAGCCCTTGGGCCCACACCATGCGGTACCGGACGGCGAGGGTCTGCCCTTCCTCGGTGTGGTGGCGCACCGCGGCCGGGTTGTTCAGGGCGGCGGCGATCTGCGCGTCAAGGTGTTCGGCGGTCCAGCGGTAGGCGGCGAGGTCGTGGGCGCGAGCGAGTGCGCGCAACTCGGCAACGAGCGGGGGCCGTTGCGGGGCGTGCTGCTCGTGCGGGAGGAGCTTCGCGGAGGTCATCAGGGCTGCGGCCAGCAGACGAGGGTCGCCGCCCGCCCGGGCCAGCAGCAGTTGGGTGCGGGCTGCCTCGGCTGCGCGGGGCGGTTCCGTGGCGGCGAGGGCGTTCGCGAGGGCCTGGAGCACTCCGGCCCGCGTGGCATCGTCCAGGTGTGGATCGCCGGCCAGTTCCTCGATGCGTCTGAGGACGGCAGGGTCGTCGGCGGTCGCCAGTCGGCTGGGCCAGGGGCTCGGTTCGGTCCACGCGCCGTAGACGGCGGCGACCAGGTCGCCTCGACCCGCGCGTTCGGCCAGTTCGACGGCGCGCTGGCGGGTGCGGCGGGCCGCGTCCGTCGATCCGGCGCGTACCTGCGCGCCGAGCAGGCGTGTCAGAAGACGGACAGTCTCTTCCGGACGGTCGGCGGCTGCCTGGGGTCCCGCCGTGGCGGAGTGCACGTCGATGGCCTGCTCGACGAGGGCCATAGCCACCTCGTGCGCATATCGACGCTCCGCTGCCTGGGCCGCGCGCAGGGCGTAGTCGACGGCCAGGGGCGCGTCGGCGGCAGCGCCCGAGCGGGCGAAGTGATGGGCGAGGGCGGCCAGGTCGTCGGGGTGGCGTCGGCGCAGGACGTCGGCGATACGGCCGTGCAGGCGCGCGCGTCGGACGCCGGGTAGATCGGTGTATACGGTGTCGCGGACCAGGGCGTGTTCGAAGCGGACGCGGCCAGGTCGTGGCGCGGTGAGGAGATTCGCCGTCAGGGCGGCGTCGAGTCCGTCCAGTACGTCACGCTCGTCCGTTTCGGCGGCCTCGGTCAGAACGTCGACGTCGGCTTCGATGCCTGCGACGGCCGTGAC
Source organism: Streptomyces sp. NPDC043726 (assembly GCF_056436565.1). Taxonomy (NCBI): domain Bacteria; kingdom Bacillati; phylum Actinomycetota; class Actinomycetes; order Kitasatosporales; family Streptomycetaceae; genus Streptomyces; species Streptomyces sp. NPDC043726. Next base: position 172,752 of record NZ_JBWKCI010000015.1, on the reverse strand, counting down.
GTGGAGCGCCGTTCTGGCAGCTTCCGGGAGCAGGGCCAGCCGTCGGCGCAGGACGTCCCGTACGCCGTGGGGCACCTCCGAGATGGCGACCAGAGCGCCTTCGCCGGCCAGCAGGCGGGCGCTTTCGAGGACGTAGAAGGGGTTGCCGCCGGTACGCCGGGCGAGTGCCGTCAGGGTGTCGGGGTCCACGGTTTCGCCGCAGACGGCCTTCACGACCGTGGCCACGTCGCGCGGGGGCAGGCCTCCCAGGCTGATGCGGTGCGGGACTCGTGGGGCGAGGTTGGCGAGGGTTTTGACGAGGTGTTCGCCGACTTCGGCGGGCCGGTAAGTGGCGACGGTGAGCAGCGGTACGCCGGTGACGGCGGCGGCCGTCTCGAGGAGGGCCAGAGTCTCGCTGTCGGCGCGGTGCAGATCCTCGACCACTACTGCGAGCGGTGCCGTGGTGGCCGAGGCGCGCAGCCACGCGGCGGCGGCGCGGTGCATACGGAAGCGTCCGGTGGTGGCGTCGTCGGGGGCGATGGCGGCGGTGTTGTCGGGCTCGTCGAGCAGGACGGCGAGTTCCTGGGGAGCGGCCGGTGGCTGGTCAACAGCCAGCTCGCCGAGCAGCTGCGTCCAGGCCCAGGCCGGTGGTGCGCCGTCGAACTCGGGGCAGCGGCCGACGAGGACGGTCCATCCGGCGGAGCGCAGGCGGGCGGCGAGGCGGCCGATGAACGCGGACTTTCCCGCACCCGGTTCGCCGGTCACCAGGAGCGTTCCGCCGGTGTCCCGGGCGGCGGCTGCGACGGTGTCCGCGGTGTGCAGCTCGGCGGTCCTGCCGACGAAGAGGTCGCGGTGTGCGGGCCGGGCGGTGGTGGCGAGCGGGTCATGGGCGCCCTGAACGGGGTCGGCAGTGACGGCAAGCGGGTCATGGGCGCGCAGTGCGGCGCGGTGGGTGGCGGTGACCGTGGTCGGGTCGGCTGGAGAAGGTTGGTCAGCTGAGGAGGATGGGTCAGCCGGTGATGGTGGGGCGGCCAGGGAAGGGCCGTCAGCCGGGGATGGCCAGTCCGCCAG
>NZ_JBWKCI010000015.1:0-171605 GCF_056436565.1 Streptomyces sp. NPDC043726 | reverse complement strand
CAGGGAAGGGCCGTCAGCCGGGGATGGCCAGTCCGCCAGGGAAGGGCGGTCAGCCGGGGACGGCCAGTCCGCCAGGGAAGGGCGGTCAGCCGGGGACGGCCAGTCCGCCAGGGAAGGGCGGTCAGCCGGGGACGGCCAGTCCGCCAGGGAAGGGCGGTCAGCCGGATATGGCCGGTCCGCCAGACAAGGGCGATCGGCCGTACGCGCGGCTCCGGGTGGCGGCTCGTCACCGCGCCCGGAACGATCCGGTATCGCCATGGCGGCGTTCAGTACTTCGAGGCGCTGTGACAGCACCGCGTGCTCCAGTGCCGTCAGCGCCGGGCCCGGTTCGCAGCCGAGTTCGTCGCGCAGCAGTCGCGCGGCGCGGCGCAGAGTGGCCAAGGCGTGGGCCTGTCGCCCGCAGGCCCACTGGGCCAGGGCCAGCAGGCGCCATCCCTCTTCTCGCAAGGGGTGTTCAGCGGTGAGGACTTCGGCGTCCGCGGCCGCCCGTGCCGCACGCTGGGTGCGCAGGTCAGCCGCGACGGCCAGCTCGCGGGCCTGGGCGTGCAGCTCCGTCAGCCGGGCCGCTTCCGGTCCGGCCCAGTCGGTGTCCGTGTGTTCCGCGTAGGCCGGCCCCTGCCAGCAGCGCAGGGCCTCGATCAGCAGCCCACGTTCCTCTTCCGGACCCGCCTCTCGGGCCCGGCCCAGCAGCGTTTCGAACCGCCAGGCGTCCACCGCGTCGTCGTCCAGCCGCAGCGCGTATCCCGGAGGCGCGGTGACCAGGACGCTCGCGGGGCTGCGCGGCCGTCGGCCCGGTTCCAGTGCCCGGCGCAGATTCGAGATGTAGGCGTACAGCGATGCCGACGCTTTCGCGGGAGGTGTCGTGGTCCACAGGCCGTCCACCAAGCGGTCGATGGGAACGACCCGGCGGCGGGCGACGACCAGAAGAGCCAGGACGGCTCGCTGATGTGGAGGCCCCAGCTCGACGGTGTGGCCGTCGAACTCGGCACTCAGCGCCCCCAGGACTCGAATACGCAGCACGGCGAGGGAATCTACCCCCTGGGCCGTGACGGTCCGTGAACAGACACTAAACGCCGACGCCGGGCGCCCTCACGGCCCGCGGCTCCGCTCTCCAAGTCGACTCCAAGGCGCCGACGGCAGAGTGTGCGGCGGGGAGTGTGCATCTCCCCTTGTCCTCGTCGCCGTAGTTGGAGCAAGCCCGCGTGTCTGCAAGCCGTTTCACCGCACAACCCGCGCCCTCGGGGCAGCCCCACACCCATGAGATGGTCGTGGTTCACCGTGTCTTCCGCCGCGAGTCGGCGCTCCTGCCCCGCCTGGTACGGGCCGTGCCCGACGGCGCTACCGAGCGGGCCCGATTCATCGCCGCGCACCTTCGGCAGTACGTGGCCGGGCTTCACCACCATCACACCCTGGAGGACGAGTTGCTGTGGCCGCTCCTGCGCGACCGCGCCACGCACGACAAAGCGCTGGTCGACCGGATGGAGCAGCAGCACCAGCGCATCGACGAGAGCCTGACGGCCGCGACGCAGTGGCTGCCGGAATGGGAGGGCGCGGCGGACTCCATCGCCCGGGCCGAACTGGCTCTGACGCTCGATGAGCACCGCTCAGCGCTGATCGAACACCTCGACGCCGAGGAGCAGTTGCTGCTTCCCCTCGTCGCCGAGCACCTCACCATCGCCGAATGGGACCTGCTCGGCAGGCGCGGGCTGGAAGGCATCCCCAAGAGTCAACTGCTGGTGCCGCTCGGTGCCATCCTCGAGGACGCCACACCCGAGGAGCGGGCCTACTTCCTGAGCAGGACGCCACTGCTGGGCCGGGTGCTGTGGAAGACGCTCGGGCGGCGCCAGTACGCCACCGCCTGCCGCACCCTCCGTGGCCCGCTGGACGGGGAGTAGGGAGATGACCGTACTCGAATCAGCCCCGCTCGATGTCCTGGACGCGTACCGCACCTGCGAGTTCGCCACCCTCAGCCCGAACGGCACGCCCCTGGCCTGGCCGACCGCCACCCGGTGCCACGAGAACGGCACGCTCTTGGTGACCACGTCCCTGGCGTTCGCCCAGAAGGCACTGAACGTGCGCCGCGACGGCCGCGTCGCCCTGCTCTTCTCCGACCCCACCGGCAGCGGGCTCACCGACGCACCGGAGATCTTCGTCAGCGGCCGAGCCACCTGCCCCGACGACATCATGACGGGCCCGCAGGGCGCCGAGGACTACTGGCGCATGCTCTTCGAACGCCAGCCGCACAGCAGGTCCTACCTCTCCCTCCCCTTGCGCCGACTGATGAGCTGGTACTACTTGCGACTGCTGATCACCATTACACCCGAACAGGTGATCGTACGGCTGCCATCGCATGGGCATTCCGCACCACCACCCGCCCCCACCAAAAACCCCGACGACTTGCCGGGCGCGGCCCAACTCTCCCGGTTCCCCTCCGCCGTACTGGCCGCCCGTGCCCCCGACGGAGCGCCGGTGCTGGCCCGGACGCGCCCGACAGCGGCGGACGGCGGCTTCGCCGTCGACGTGCCCGCGGACTGCACCGCGACACCGGGCCCCGCGTCCTTGCTGGTACACCGGCATGACGAACTCCTCAACCACATGCACAATGCACTGGTCCAGGGCGAACTGCGCCACACCGACGGCCGCTGGCTGCTGGTCCCCGCGAAAGTGGTGGAACCCATGGGCTCAGGACGGCCCAGCGACGCGGTCAAGGTACTGCGCAGGACCAGGCGGGCGACCGACCGCTACCTCGAACGGCGCGGGCTGTCCCGGCCGCCGGTGCAGTGGGAGCGGTTCAAGGAACTCGCGGCGGCCGCGCGGCAGCCCACGCGCTGAAGGGAGAGACGGCCTGGCGGGCGCGTCAGTCCCACCAGAACCCCCAGCAGTTCAGGTCGATGAGGTCTTCGGCGTAGGCTTCCAGGCTCTGGTGGCTGCCCTGCCAGATGGTGTCGGGACAGAAGGCGAAGTGCTCGGCGGCGACGAGCAAGGCGTTCTGCAGGGTGCGCGGAGGTGCGGCAACGCTGAGGTAAAGGGTGTCGAAACCGACAGCGACGACGCGAGCCCCGAAGCGGTCCTCCCAGTCACGGACGACAGCTGAGAACGAAGCGGTGTCGTTGTCGTAGTTCGCGGGCCCGGACCAGCCGACCTCAGCAAGGGCGTCGGCGCCGCGAGCAGACGGGACGAGGCCGAGCCGCGCGTGTGGATTCCGGGACAAGAAGACTCGCGCGTACTGATCCGCCATCTCGTCGGGGTCCGTCGCGAGCTCCGCAGCGGGGGCGGGGCCGGGCCACGCCCGACCGAAGGGGGCGGTGACGGCAACGCGTTCCTCCGGGCTGAGGTTGTCGTCGTCGTCCTCCTCGATGGTGGTGTAGTCCCGCCACCACTGAGTGAGGAGACACTGGGGGTCGGGCTCGGCGGGAGAGGACATGCGCTCGGGCCACAGTTCGCCGCAGGCCCACGGGCGAAAGTCCGCGTCGAGCGGGTCCAAGGCGTCCAGCAGGAGCGGCCACAGCCCCGATGTGGGGTGCTCTGCGCGCAGCCTGGACCACAGCTCGATCGAGGCCGGGCCATCGCTCAGCCACAAGGGCTGCGTGTCGCCGTCGCCCTCGTCCGAGGTGATCGGACGGCCGGATGGCAGGGTCATGTCGTGGGGTAGGTGTGATGCGAGGTTCACAGCCGGATGCTAGAGCCACGGTCTGACAACCGACCCCTACGACCGGTCCGGCAGCTGGTCCCCGTGGCCGGCTTCGCCGAGTCCGGGCCGGTCGTCGTACTGCTGGGGCGTCCGCGGCCACTGCTCACGTCAGTGCAGACAGGAGCCCTGTCTCCGGCGCCAGGACTCCGGGTTGCCCGAGGGCGCGGAAGTCTGCCTCCACCGCTGCCAGGTCCAGGACGCCGGCACGCACGGCCTGGTACCGGACGATCGACCACAGGAAGACGTCCACGGTGTCGAACTGGGTGTCAGGCTCGATGACTTCCTCCTCGTGGAACCACAGCCCGACCCGGCCACTGGCGAGCACGACGTAGTAGTTGCCGCCGCCGTCGGCGCCGACGGACCACACGTCCTCGTCGGAAAGCTCCGTCTCGTAGTCGGAGTCGAGGATCCGGCAGCCGTTGGCCCCGAACTCGAAACCGTAGGACCAGTCATGGATGTCGAGGATTTGGGGCACGGTTCCCGAGCGGACCCGGCGGTCGAATCCGGCCAGGGCGGTCGCGGCAGCGCGTGGAAGCTTGGCGAGGAACGGTGCGACCGGGCGGGTCGACTCCGGTATCTCGGCACGTGGCCGGTCGGCGAACCAGCGGGACAGGTCGGCGTCCAGGTCGCGGTCCACATACCCGGCCAGTTGATCAACGGTGAGCGACATGCCGTGAGGCTAGCCGAGGGGTTAGCCGAGGGGCACCTCCCCACCTCGCACGCCCGATGAGCTGGCTGAGCCCGTTCCGCGAAACGCGACAGGGGCCCGGCTGTGCCGGGCCCCTGTGTTTGGTAGCGGGGACAGGATTTGAACCTGCGACCTCTGGGTTATGAGCCCAGCGAGCTACCGAGCTGCTCCACCCCGCGTCGGTGATGCCACTCTACAGCAGTGACCGCACGCGATGCGGTGAGCATTTTCTCGTGGTCAGCCCCGAACGATGTTCTCCGCCTGGGGGCCCTTCTGCCCCTGCGTCACATCGAAGGTGACCGTCTCACCCTCAACCAGCTCCCGGTAGCCGTTGCCGGCGATGTTGGAGTAGTGGGCGAAGACGTCCGGACCACCGCCATCCTGGGCAATGAATCCGAAGCCCTTCTCGGCGTTGAACCACTTCACGGTGCCACTGGCCATACTGCAATCCTTCAGTTCGCGCCGGGTGTACCGGCCGGGGTGAATAGCGGGTGCCCTGCGGGGCAAGGCTCCCGGCGTCCGTTCTACCCCGCTCGGGGCCACCTCATTCGATCATTCGTCCACGCGTCTGCAACAATCTCCTCCGGCAGCGCTACGGCGCTCGGCGCGTGGGGCACGCAGCAGACACTGCCTGCGGACCGAAGCAGCGGCGCAGGGGGCGGGCGGAAGCAGCGGCGCAGAGGGCGGGCGAAAGTACCCGGTGCCGGTGTCGTACGGGCCTTGCCTTCGGCCTCCCTGGCGGTACCGCCCCCGCCCTGACAGCCGCCCGCATCACCGTGGAGCGGCAAGGGGCACGAACGGTCACTGGATCAGGTCGGTGTGCGGATGCTCCGGAGCCGCGGGACAGACATAGATCTGCATGTTGTCGGCGCTGCCCACTTCGACCGCGGTCGGCTGAGCGGGGTTGAGACCGGCGCGGTAACTGTCGGCAAACGCGTCGGTCTGATCCTCGTACGGCGCCCAGCCGCGCGTACCGCCGTCCCACTCGAAGGAGGCGATGGTCAACAGCGGGACCATCTGAACCTCGCAGACCGAGCAGAAGCGGGGATACGGGTCGGTGCGGCCCCACGGCGGCCAGCCGCCGACCTTCCAGCCGGGAGCGTCAGCCAGCTCGCCGTCGTAGAACTCCGCCGGGTAGTCCGCGTACGAGCTGTCCAGACCGGCGTCGGCCGCCTGCCATCTGCTCCAGTCCCCCACCACCTTCCGAAGCTCCGCACTCAGATCGAGGCTGTTGGGGTATTCGGTGATCTGCTCCGGTGCGAGCAGGCAGGGCTCCGGCACGTAGCCGTCGTGGTCCACCTCGTACGGTTCCGGCGGTGTGGCGAGGATGTCGACGACGTCGGCGGCGGATCGCCACACCAGCAGGGTCGCCGGCTTGTAGTTCGGTTCGTGGTCGTAGGGGCACCAGAGAACCTGGAGCAGATCGGCCTGGCCGGGTGGCCGCAGCAGGGGTATGTCGCGCAGATACAGCTGGGCCACCGGCAGCATCGGGACCGGGCTCTCCGCGGGCCACGGGGGGCCGGCGTCGAGGCGCTCCATGAACGCCGCGTCGTTCCGGTGCTTGATGGCCTCTTCCTCGGGCGTGTAGTGAGGGCCGTGAGGTTCTCGGTGCAGTCTGGCCCGTCTGCGCCGCTCCAGTCTGACTTCCGCAGGTGACGTGGACCTGCCGCTGCCCGGATGCGAGCCCTCGCAGTGCGGCCACGACTCCTCGGCGGGCCACAGCAACGGGCCTCCCACCGAACTCTCGTATGCCGTGGGCGCCCCAGCACGAGGATGCAGCCGAATCGCCTCCCTCGCCAGCGTTGCCAACTCGGGAAAGACGGCGGCGACGTCGAGCGGCCGCGGTGGAGTGGTACGAACAAAGCTCATATCAGCGATCTTGCCACCAGCCACTGACAGCCCCGGCTGTCCTGGACCGACACCAGCACACACCTGGCCGTTTCGGCTCCCGGTCCAGATTCCGCGACCCGTGACCGTGGGGGATCATTTAGATGTCGAAGAGGGCTTCCTCCTGTGGAGGCGCGGGAGGGTCAAGCACGTCGCGAAGGCGGGTGACGTCGTGGCGCCTCTTCGAGCCGTTGGCAGCGTCGTCCCAATGCTCGGCAAGTTCAGGCCGCTCGGACACCACCTGGTCCAGAGCGTCGACGGCGAGCGCTCGAAGGTCTGCGGGCAACTCCGGCAGCGGCTCTGACGGACCGTAGTGCGCACATGCCGGCTCGCCATCCTGACGCTGAGCAGTGACTACAGGTCGCCTCCGAAGTCGGCGGCGGTGTCATTGTCGAAGGGGCCGATGTCCCAGGTGCCCATTTCTTTCCTCCCATGGCAGTCGGCGGACCGTCTCATCAGCCACCGACAGTGGGGTCTGGAGGCAAGCGGTACGGCCGTGCGCAGGAAGTGGCGGCTCCTGCGAGGATGCCTCGATGACAGCTGAGACGGCGTATCACGGCGAGATGGGCAGGCGTTTCGCCCTGCAGGCCACAGACAGCGCCTACAACGCCTATACGGACCGACCGGCCATGCTCAAGCTCGCCGGTGACGTAAACGGCTTACGGGTCCTGGATCTCGGGTGTGGAGCCGGTCACTACGCCGCCGAACTGCTGAGGCTGGGGGCCGGAGAAGTTGTCGGCGTCGAGGGGAGCGAGACCCTGCTGCGGGCCGCGCAGGAGCGGCTCGAAGACAGAGCGGTCCTGCATCACCACAACTTGGAGGAGCCGCTGGCCTTCCTGGAGGACCGATCCTTCGATCTGGCCGTGATGGCCCTCGTCTACCACCACATCGACGCACGCCGGCAGTTGCTGGCGGAGCTCCGCCGCATTCTGCGACCAGGCGGAGCCCTTCTTGTCTCCACCACCCACCCCACCAGCGACTGGACACACTTCGGCGGTTCCTACTTCGCCGACGAACGTGTGGAGCTCCCCTTCGGCGACGGATTCGCCATCAACTACTGGCGGATGACGCTGGAGCAGTTCCTCAGCGAGCTTCTCAGCGCCGGATTCGCGCTGGAACAGCTGAGAGAACCGCGCGCCGTGGAAGAAGCCCGACTGGTTGATCCTCGCCGATACGACAAGACCCACCGACAGCCCCACTTCCTGGCCGTCAGACTTCGCCGCCCATGACGATGCCCGCCCAGATCTCCGGGCTGAGGTGACCCAGCGGGGTTCGATCCGCGCCGGCACCGTACGCGAGCTTCCTTCGCACCCCGTATGCGTGACCCAGCGCACGACAGGGGCGCACAGCGATGCTTGCGCCGTACCCATCCCATCCCTTCAGTGGGTTTCGACAGCGGCGTGTATGGAAGGCAGCCAGGCCTCCCGATATGTCATTCACCGGGACCAATAGCAGACCCTGGTGGGAGGTGGTCATGGGCAGGAATACCCCGGCCTGACCGCGCTCAATACGGTCGCCAATGGGTGGTGACCTTCGCTGCCAGGATCACATGGCGAGCACAAGCCGCCAGGCGCATCAGACTGTCGGCCAGCTGCTAGGCGCGCAGGCTGCGCCACAGCGGGCAGCCCAAGGGGAACCAGGTCACATGGGACCGGCCCTGCCCCTACCCTGGCAGTGACGAAGCTGCTAGGAGGGGCAAGGCCGTGATGTCTGAAATCGCTAGCCCGGACCCGTACGCCGAGACGCTGGTGTTCGGTCAGCGCATGCAGATCCTCCGCACCCGCAAAGGACTCACCCGTGAGCAGTTGGGCGGACTCGTGGGCAAGTCCGGGTCGTGGGTCAAGGGCGTCGAGTCCGGGCGCCTCAAGACGCCGAAGCTCGAGGTAATCCTTCGTATCGCCGAAGTACTCCGGGTGAGTGATCTGTCCGACCTGACCGGTAGCCAGTCAATGCACGTCGCCCTGTTCACCGGCCCTGGGCATCCCCGGCTGGCGGCGGTCAAGGCGGCCGTCGACGCGTTCCCCCTGACCACGCAGCGCGAGGCGTCCTCCGCGGCGCACATTGCCGCCCGCCTCGCCCGCGCTTGGCAGGCTCGCCATTCCGCGCCCAACCACCGCGACGTGGTCGGCGCCTTACTGCCGGACCTGATCGCCGATTCCCGCCTCGCCGTACGGCAGGCAGAGCACGCTGCGGACCGCCGCGCGGCGCAATCAGTCCTCGCCGAGGTCTACTCCCTGTGCCAGTTCTTTGCGGCCTACCAACCGGACCCCGCACTACTGTGGCGCGTGGCCGAGCGAGGCCTGGTCGCCGCCCACGAGTCAGAGGACCCGCACGCCCTTGGTGTGGCCGCGTGGCTGGCCGCGCAGGCTCACCGTGACGCGGGGCCGGCCCACTTCGACGCCGCGGACGCAGTGACCTTGGAGACACTCGCCTTCCTCGAGCCTCTGCTGCCCGATGCGCCGAACAAGGTCCTTGCCATCACAGGTGCGCTGACCTTCGAGGCGGGGTACACCGCTGCCCGACGTGGGGAGACCGGAACGGCGTGGCGGTACTGGGACCAAGCGCGCGCCATGGCCAACCGGCTGCCCGCCGACTACTACCATCCCGTAACGTCGTTCTCCCAGGCCATCATGGGCGCGCACGCGGTTACGGTCGCCGTGGAGTTGCACCAAGGCGGCGAGTCCGTGCGGCAGGCTGCCGCCGCAGACGCCGTTACGATCCCGTCCCGCCCTCGCCGCGCACGACACCGTATTGAGGAAGCGCGCGGCTATCAGTTGGACGGGCAGCCCGATGTCGCATTGGCAACACTCGACAAGGCACACGAGGCTGCCCCCGAGACGATTCAGTACAACGGGTACGCGAAGCGGATCGTTCTGGAGGAGACGGAATCCAAGGTGCCGGCGAGGCGGCACCGCGCCTCCGAACTCGCCGTAAAGCTGGGAATGTTGGCTGCATGAACGTAGGGGCACAAACTGTGCCCCTACCCACCGCTCGACTCTCCTACGGTCAACAACCACGAAAACCCCGGCGACCGCTGACACGGTCCCGGGGCGTGGCCAACGCCTTGAGGGAGCGTCGACATGACGAACAGTACGGCCCCGAACGGGACATTCCCACCGGCGAGTCCGCCGCCCACCGCGAGGGTTCAGGACTGGTTGGCCTCCGCCCACCCCTCCCCCAGCGCCGTGCACGGCGAGTGGAGCAGCAAGGCCGGTCTCGCTCTGATCCCGTTGGGGCGGCTCTTCGATGCGGTCCGTCTCTCTGAGGACCTCGTCCGCAGTGTGGCCGGGATCAGCGACCTGCCCACCGTGAACGACTGGCTCGGCTGGACCTTCAACAGCGGTCCGGTCATCCATGACCCCTGCGGCAGCCGTTACTACGCCCTCGTACCGCCCGGCACCGCCGAAAATTGGCTGGCACCAGCCGCCGCGTGTCTCGGCGAAGGCACCTACCTGGGCGTGCCCCGCGCCGATCTCACCCAGCTCAGGGAGCCCTCCCCTGCTTCGTACTGGGCCGTACCCATGCCCCGGCCGGGCCGGCTGTGCAGGGTCAGCGACGTCCTGAAGCTCGTCATGGCCGGCCGCGGTCCGGCCGACAGTGAAACGGGGACCTGACGTGAAGCAGGCCAACCGCCCAGCCACGATCGCAGCGCTGCCCGCGGACATCGCCACAATGCGCGCAAACATCGCCCTGATCCTCCCGCCCGACGTAACCCCCACCGACACCGACTCCCTGGAGACGCTGACCGGGCTGCTGCGCGGCCACATGGAGCTGGTCATCCCGGAGATCGAACAACTCGCCGTACGGCTGCCCAAGGACGACGTGCCCCGCTACTGCGCACTCGTCTGCACCGGCGAAGCCCGCAGGAAACTCAGCGCCGTGCGCGGACCGCGGACGTACGACGCCATGGTCTACGCCCGCAAGCTCGCACGATCGCTAATGGCGCTGTGCGACCACTACGACGCCCTCACCGGCGTACGGATGTGCCTGGCATGCGACCGGCCCATCCGAGACGGGGAGGCCAGCCAGCCGTACGCCGACGTCAGTCCTTCCGCAGGAGCCGTCGGCTCCGGACAGATCCACGACCACTGCGCCGGCGCCGTCCGACCGAGCTGATCATGCTGTCCGGCCAGCCTGTGCCTCACCAAGAGCGTACTCAGGGCCTGACGAGGTGCTACTGGTCCTCCCGCGTGAAGGTGCCGAGACCAGTCGTGTCGAGGTTCTCGACCTTCACCTTGTCGGCGCGGCCGCCGGAGCCGACGGTGAAGGTCACGCCGGACAGGCCGACGGCGTTTTCGCCGGTGGTGCTGTAGCTGAAGGTGTCACCGTCGTAGTGAGTGAGGGTGAACCGTTGCTTCTTGGGACCGAGTTGCATGGTGAGTTCGTCGCCCTGGGTGCTGACGGTCATCGGGCCGTAGTAGTCATTGGCGTACGTTCCGGTGTAGGCGCTGTTCGCCTTGGCGGGTTTGGGTGAGGCCGGAGGCTTGCTGTAGTCGACCGGTGAGCGCTCCCCCGCCAACGTCTGCTTGATGATCGGCCCGAGGAAGGTCAGCCAGTCGACGGTGGGCCCGCCCGTCTGCGCGGTGTCGAGGAACGTGGCGGTGATCGCCTCGGGCACGCCGATAGGTTGGCCGTTGGTCAACGCGATAATGCCGAGCTTCTCCGAGGGCAGCAATGCCACGTGGGTGGCGGCTCCCAGCGCGAAGCCTCCGGAGTGGCCGAGCTTCAGCCTGCCTTGGTCGTCATAGCTCACGTTCCAGCCGAGGCCGTAGAACCCGGACCGGCCTGCGGGCGACGGCGGCGGCGCGTTGAGCATGTGGGGCAGATGGGTCTCCTCGAGCGCGTCGGCGTCGACGACCTGCCGCCCCTCGAACTTGCCCTCGTTCAGTTGCAGGCGCATCCACTTCGCCATGTCCCGGACCGTGGAGCTGGCCCCGCCGGCCGGGCTCTGGGCGTCCGCGTCACGCACATACTCGGCGCGCCAGGTGTCCCCGCTCTGTACATGCAGGGTGGCCTTGTCCTCCGCCTTCTCGTAATCGGCGAAGGAGGAACTGGTGGAGTTCATACCCAGTGGCTGGTACAGCTTGTCGGCAGAAAGCTCTTCCCAACTGGTCCCAGCTGCTCGCGCGGTGGCGACCCCGGCTTCGGTCAGCCCGAAATTCGTGTACGCGTATTCGGCACGGAAGGGCGCGAGCGGCTGGTAGCGCATGTGGTCGAGAATGTAGGAGCGGTCGTAGCCGAGGTCCTCCAGGAGGTCTCCGGCATGGTCAGGCAGCCCGCTGCGATGCGAGAACAGGTCGGCGAGCGTGACATGGCGGGTGACCCAGGGGTCCTTCAGGGCAAAGCCGGGGCTGTGCTCGACGACCGGGTCGTCCCAGGCGACGGTCTCCTCGCCCACGGCCGCGGCGACCACGGTGGACGCTACCGGCTTGGAGACCGACGCAAGCTGGAAGACGGTGTCCGACCCGACTCGGTCCTTGGTGCCTGCCTTGCGCACGCCGAACCCCTTCAGATACACCACCTCGTCGTCGTGCACCACGCCCACGGCGACGCCGGGCACACCTGTGCGGCGCATGTAGTCCTGCACGACGCCGTCCAACTGGTCCACCGCGGTCTCGACCTCGGCCCGGGAGATCTGCGACGGCGGCTGGGCGGGTGGGGCGGTGGGCAGCGGAGACGTCGCCGCCGCCGCACGGCCGGCGGCGGTGGTGTCGGCATCGGCGTCGGAACCGTCATCGGTACAACCGACGGCCAGCGCCGCTACCAGGCCAAGTGCCGCGGCGGAGCGAAGGTGGCGGGGGCCAGCATGGTCGAATCGGGACATGTCTTCCATGAGAATCCCTCTCCCGGCACCTGTCGCGCCCTGGCAGGCTGTTCGAGGGAACCGTCACACGTCGTCACGCTCGCCCGTTCAGGCCCCGGGCTTCGCCCGGACGGAGTCCTGACGGTGTCGCACGCCCACGGGTACGGCCCTTGGTGTGGACACCGCTCGCATGACGCGAGGACGGCTCGGGACGGCGCCGCCCTGGGATGTTGGGATTGGTCACCACACTTCCTGGCCCAGCCGTGGGCTTGGCTGGCCAACTGCGACATCGAGCGCGCCTCACGCCTGGACTCCACTCAACGCGGGAAACATGACCACGAACGGCCCGCTACAGCAGCCGACCATGCCCTGTCGCCGGGACTGACATCACTTCCGGGGCGGAGGCTCGGCCCGTGCATGCGGTCCCCCACCGCACCACCTCGGTCGGAGAGCGTGCTGCATCGAAGTTGGCCTACGACCCACGAGGGATGGCGATACATGATCAGCTTGGGATGTGGAGACCATCATCGCCAGCGGTATAGCCGTCCTGGGAACGCTGCTCGGGTCGGGGATCACCTTGGCGTTCCAGCTGCGCACGACCGACAGGAGCCACCAATTCACCCGGCAGGAGAGACTGCGGCAGGAACGACTCGATGCCTTCTCCGCCTACGCCGGCACCTTGGTCAACTACCGCCGCTGCCTGGTTCACCTCTGGTTCTGCGAGCATGAACAACCACCGCGGGAAGACCCCGACACGGTACGGATCCGGGCCTACGACCTGCGCTCCAACGCCCAAGAGGCACTGTTCCGGGCCCAGATGCTCACCGATGACGAGACGCTGAGCCAAGCCGCGGAGGACGTGCTCGCGGACGTCACGACGCTGTCCAAGACAGACAGTAGAACCGAACTCGACGATGCCAGGGTACGGACCCGGGACGACATCAGCCGACTGGTCAGAGCGGCCAAGCAGCACCTGTGAGGCGTACGGACGCACCGGATCGTGGAGCCCCGCGCCGAACAGCGACGTACAGGAAGCAATCCTGCCAGGTCGGCTCAGTTCCCGGTCCCGCTCGGCTGCCGCCACTCACGGGGCCAGTTCCCGGACGGAGGCGGCGGCCCGGCGACCCCCAGTTCGCTTCGGGCGCAGGTGTAGAACGCATCGCGCTTCTGGCTCACCCGCTGTGAATCGCGGGTCCACCCCTCCGCGTCGTGGCGCGGCTCTCGTACATGGAGTTCCAGGGTCCAGATCGCCTCGTGCCATGACCGCGCCGCCGCGACGGTCTCGGCGTCGCCTATCAGCAGCACGGACTCCCACATGACGGCCCGGCGTGCCTCCGCCTCGGCGAGCAGCGGTAGCCCCTCGGCGGGATCCAGTGGATCGACGACGTGGGCGTACCCCAGAGCCGCGCCTATGCGCTGGGTGATCCCTATCTGCTCCTTGAGCGCATTGCCGTACCGGGCGTAGACCTCGAACTTCTTCTCCTGCCAGCGCTCGGTCTGAGTACGGCGCCACCGCGTCCGCTCCGTCAGCGTCGTGGTGGCATACGAGCCGGCGGCACCCACGGCCACAGCCAGCAAGGTGCCGAGCTGATCCATAAACATGCCGCCCCCATGCAGTCGACGCCCCTGAGCTCGTCGTTCTACCAGATCTTCCGTACCCAGCAGCAGAGTTACGACCGTCGGGGAGTACGGCGTGGCTCAGCCCCTTCCTGGCGAGCACCCGCACGCGCCGGCGGCGGCTGCCGCTCCACACATGTGATCAGGGCGTGTGATCAGGGCCGGACCGCATACCGCCAGAGGGCGGCTTGACCGCCATCCCTCGGGTGAACACGGCCCCGCGATGTGCGCACTTCCCGCCCGGCCGGGTTCGGTCCGACGACGCTGTGCCGGTGTGACCACTCGAGTACCGCGGCGTTCCGTTGACGAAGGAGCACACAGGTGAAGCGTCCGTCACGTCCGGCGACCGCGCTCTCCAGCGCCCTGGCGCTGCTCGCTCTCGCCGGGGCGGCAACACCGTCCGCGGCCGGAAGCTCTGCCGGAACAGCCGCGTCACGAGCCCCCTACGTAGTGGTCCTCAAGGACAGTGCGGGCGACCCTGGTGCGGTGTCATCGACGCTCGCCCGGCGGTACGGCGCCGCGCCGACGGCCGTGTTCCGGCACGCGATCCGCGGCTACGCGGCCCGGCTGACGTCAGCCGAGGCGACAAAGCTCCGTTCCGATCCCGCCGTACGGTTCGTCAGTCCGCAGCGCACGCACCGGCTTCCGGCCCCCACCCGGCACGAGGCGATCGCCTGCCGGACGGCCACCGGGCCGCAACAGTGCCTCCCGGAATGGGCTGACCGGATCGAGGCCGATGAGTCCTCCGCGCGTTCCGGGGACGGGCAGGGCAGCGTCACCGGCGTGAACGTGGCCGTCATTGACAGTGGCATCGACGGTGCCCATCCCGACCTGAACGTACGGGGCGGCGTCGACTGCCTCAGCGGGAGCCCCGTCGCCCCGGGCACCAGCCTGATCCCGGGCGACCCGCACGGGACAGAGGCCGCCGGAATCGTGGCCGCGAAGGACGACGACACGGGGATCGTCGGTGTGGCACCAGGCGCACCGCTGTGGGCCGTCAAGGTGTTCCCCGACGACGCCAGCGGGCTGGCCTCGGACGAGATGCTGCTCTGCGGCCTGGACTGGGTCGTGTCGACCCGCGGCGATGAAGACCCTGACAACGACATCCACGTGGCGAACATGAGCTTCGGGTCGGACGAGGACGGCCGGGACGACACGGACGACGAGGCGTGCGGGACCGTGTCCGGCGATGCGCTGCACATGGCGATCTGCGCCGCCGTACGCGCCGGTGTCACGCCGGTGGCCGCGGCCGGAAACGAGAACGTCGACCTGGCACGGCACAGCCCGGCCGCGTATCAGGAAGTGCTCGCGGTCACCGCCATGGCGGACTTCGACGGCCGCCCGGGCGCGCGGGCCGAGCCGGACTGCTACGGAACGGACTACGGGTTCTTCGGAGCGGCCGACGACCAAGCGGTTCTGGAGTTCAGCAACTTCGCCCGCAGCAGGGACGACCGGCGGCACACGGTCTCCGCGCCCGGCATCTGTGTCCTGACCACCAGCTCGGACCCCGAAGCACGGTACGCCGCCGTGGACGGCACCAGCTTCGCGGCTCCCGCGGCGGCCGGGGTGGCGGTGCTGTGCATCGCCCACGGTCGGTGCGGCACATCGACGCCCGCGGACAACGTGCGCGTCCTCGCCGGTGACACCGACCGCTACAACCGCAGACATCCCCGCTACGGCTTCGACGGCGACGACCGTACCCCCATCACCGGCCGCCGCTACGGCCCTCTCATCCACGCCGGCAGCTACTAGACCGTCAGGTACCGCGAGACAGGAGCAGGCGTGAACCGTCCCCGCCCCACCACCGTGCTGTCCACGCTGGCCCTGGCCACGGCCCTGTCGCTGCAGGGCTCCGTGCCCACGTCGGCACGCGCCGCGGAGCCGGAGCGCCCGGAGGGCTACATCGTGGTCCTCGACGATCCTCCAGGCACCGATCCAGCCGCACTCGCCACACGCCAGCTCAAGGCCATGGATACGGCTGCCGTGCCAAGGGCTGTGTTCCGACACGCGCTGCGCGGCTACGCGGCGGACTTCACGCCCGCACAGGCCGCCGAATTGAGGCGCGCGCCAGGGGTCCGGTTCGTCGCCCGCGAGCACGGCTACCGATCCGCTGCCCAACGCGTCCGCCCCCTTCCCCTGAACCCGCGAACGACCACGTCCGGCAGCGCGGCCGCGCCGATCTCCTCACCGTGCCGCAGGGCACTCGACATCACCCGCCGCCAGTGCCTGCCCGAATGGGCCGACCGGATCGACGCCGAGAAGTCGTCCGCCCGTTCCGGTGACGGCCGCGGCTCTGTCCACGGCGTGAACGTGGCCGTCATCGACACCGGCATCACCGCGGGCCACCCCGAACTGAACGTCCGCGGCGGCACCGACTGCGTGACCGGCGCTCCCCTCGTCCCCGGGGCCAGCCTCTCCGACCCGGACGGCTTCGGCACGGCCCTGGCCGGGATCGTCGGCGCCCGCGACAACCGCCTCGGGATCGTCGGCACCGCACCGGGCAGCCCCCTGTGGTCCTACAAGGTCTTCCCCGACGGCGGCGCCGACGCCACCGATGCGGCCCTGTTGTGCGCGCTGGACCGCATCGCCGCGACCCGCACCGACACCGACGCCGCCAACGACATCCACGTCGCCACCATGGCGTTCAGCCGCTCCGACCTCACGCCCGCCGACGACGGCCGCTGCGGCGCCGACAACCACGACGCACTCCACATGGCGGTGTGCGCGACAACCCGGGCCGGAGTCACCCTTGTCGCGGCCGCGGGCAGCATCCGCTATGACATCGCGCTCTCCGTACCGGCCGCCTACGACGAAGTCCTCACCGCCACCGCCATGGCCGACTTCAACGGCCGCCCCGGCGGCGGTCCCGGTGCCCACTGCCGCGGCACCGACATGGGCAGCTTCGGCTTCGTCGACGACCAAGTCGCCATTCCCCTCGCGAGCTTCGCCCGCGCCGAGGCCGACCGACGGCACCTGGTCGCCGC
Source organism: Streptomyces sp. NPDC043726 (assembly GCF_056436565.1). Classification (NCBI taxonomy): domain Bacteria; kingdom Bacillati; phylum Actinomycetota; class Actinomycetes; order Kitasatosporales; family Streptomycetaceae; genus Streptomyces; species Streptomyces sp. NPDC043726. The sequence goes on along the minus strand of NZ_JBWKCI010000015.1, from coordinate 154,935 downwards.
CCCCGGAGTGTGCCTCGCCACCACCGGGCCCGCCGACGAACCTTTGCCCTTCCTCGCCACGGGCACCGGTCCGGCCACCGGGATCGCCGCCGGAGTGGCCGCGCTGTGCGTCGCCCGCCGGGACTGTCCGGCGGACCATCCCGCCCGGACCGTCCGCACCATCGTCGACGACGCCACCGGCTATCAGCGCCGACAGCCCCAGCACGGCTACTACGGCGACCCCCAACACCCCATCCGCGGCCGCTACTACGGCCCTCTCGTGACTGCCGCCGTCTACTGAGCTCCGCGTCCGCGCGACGCGTCATCAGCGGCTCCTCGATGAGCAAGCACACGGCGAGGGGAAAGACGTAAGGCGGGGCCACCTGCTGTGAGATGACGGTGCGCAGGTCGCCGGACCGAGTTCGCCCCACGGCACACACCGCAATTCATGCACGGTACGCGTCAAACGCATCGCGTCAGCCGCCGCTGGCATCCACCTCCGGAGGGGACGATTCCGTTGAGCGCGCGGTCGAGATGCAACAGAGAGTCCACCAAGACCATCCGTACCCTGGCCAAGGGATGCCCCGTGAGGCGGGGACTGACTTACCTGGGCTGCTCTTCTCAGCGGGCGTGGCGCGGAACGCGGCCCGGGGAGCCCAGACAGGAGATCATCACCTTCTGGTTGATACGCAGGTGACCATTAGCTGAATCGTTTCTTCACCTGCATTGCGCTTCCGGCGACCAATGCGGAGGGTACCGTTACCTGTGTCCGTGTTCCGCCTGCAGACACCGCCGAAAGATCCCTTTGCTTGCGTCCGCAAACTCGATTGGCGTTCTCCCAGCACGCCAACCCGCCCGGATGTGCCAACTCAATTGAGGAGAGTGACGCGTGACCGAGGCTATTGTGACCGCCGCGCTCGTCAAGATCTCTCAAGGATCCGGCGCTGCACTCATCGACCTCATCCGTCGACGCCTCGCCCGCGATCAGAGTCCTTCACACGCGCTGGAGATACTGACTCGCGCGGAGCACGGAGCACTCTCTGCGGATGACAGGCATGAACTTCAGATCCTGCTGCTCAAGCACGCGAGCCAGGACCCGACGTTCCGGGAACATCTACACAGGCTTTCCATCTCCGCTGGCGTGAACAACTCCGTCACATCCAGCAATGTGCAGAAACTCATTCAAGCCCAGAACATTGGTAGCGTCTCGATGTAACGCAGAACTCAGCCGGGATACGAAGCGCCAGGGAAGCGTCTGTACCGCACCCACGGAAAAGATCGGAGGGAAGGCGCAGTGAATCCCGAGCAAGAAGGCGCTCCGCATAACATTGCCGAACGCCTGTCGGCCAATCAGCTGCTGCAGGTGGGGTCGTCAGGCCCTATATATGTCCAGCGCTCTCCTTCGGTGAACCGCACAGAAGTACCCCACATGCTTCCCGGCGGTGTGGGCCGAGTCATCGGCCGCTCGCATCTCCTCAAGGCCATGGACGACGCCATGGGGTCTTCAGGATCCCGGTGCTGTGTACTGTGGGGTCTAGCCGGATCAGGCAAGACCACTCTGGCACTCGCTTGGTCGGGATCGCAGCTGGAATATTACCCCGACGGACAGTTCTTCGTCGACATGCAGGCATACTCGAATGCCCCGAGGGTAGAACCCCGCGACGCACTGCGCACTTTCCTGGCCGCACTTGGCGTAAGTCGCTCTGATTTGACCGACGAAACAGGATGGGGAAGCGCATTTCTCGCAGCGACAGCCGGCAAGAAATGCCTAGTCATCATTGATAATGTGTCGACTTACGAAGACATCCGAGAACTTGTACCCGGCGTGGGTTCCAGTCTGATTGTCACAAGTCGACGCGCCATCCCCGAAATGATCATTCGACACCAGGCTCAGGTCCTCAAATTGCCTCTGCTCAGCATCGAAGAAGGCATCGAACTGCTTGCGGAACGAGTGGGCTTCGTCCGAGTCGGCAGGGACAACCAGAGCGCGACCCGCATCGTCGAGCTGTTGGAAGGACATCCCCTGGCGCTTGCCATCGTCGCCGCCAAACTCGCCGTCCACACCTCATGGGATCTTCGGGACGCACTGGACGGAATCCAGTCTGGAGATACCCCGCTTCGATTCCTGGATGACGCTGATCTCGGCATAGAGGTCGGAAGGGTCATCTCTTGGTCCGTCGAAGACCTCGACCCTGAAACCAAGTTCGTCCTGTACGCAGCATCGATGTTGCCCAATACCGAGCTCTCCAGCGCCGTGTTGCGCCTCGTCCTCGACCAGGACGAATCAAGGTGCGACCGAACCTTGCGCACACTGAGTCTCGCGTCTCTGATCGACGAGATCAGTCGAGGGCACTACCGAATGCACGACATCATCCGGGCGTACCTGTCAGAGACACGCGCTCAAGTACTGAACGCCGAACGACAGATCGACATCGCTCGCCGGATCCGCACAACCTACCTCGCGCTCAGCTTCGCAGCCGACCAGGCGATCGATCCCAATCGGTCCCCCATCTCGCTGGGAAACACAGCGGAACGGATCGCCGGCGAGGTCCGCTTCACCGTTCCTGAGGCACTCACGTGGTTCAGCACCATCACGCCGACCATGGTCCGCCTGATGGACGAAGCGTCAGTCAGCCATGACTACGAGTTCGCCACCCGCTTCGCCTGGTGTGTCAACACCTACCTCTACTGGCGGCAGGACGTTCCCAAAACCCTCGAGGTCCAAGAGCGCGGCCTCCGAGCCGCCATGGCAGGTGACCACCCCATGGAGGCACACTGCCGACGCGGCCTCGGAAGGGCGCTCGCCGACGCCGGGCAACTCGACGCTGCAAAGGAACAGCTCCTGGCGGCCCTCAGGATTGAGAGTGCACGCGGAGACAGCAGCCAGGCGGCGTCCACCCAACACGCCATGGCGGAACTCTCACTACGCTCCGGCTCGTACCACCAAGCCGTCCGCTGGGGGCTGCGTGCCGCCAGAGAATCCCGGCGCAACAACAATGCCGTCCGTGAAGCGCGCGGCTTGTACGACGCAGCACGCGCCCTCGTCGAGCTGGGACACTACACGTGGGCCGAAGACTTGGGGTTGCGTAGCCTGGCGATGTGCGAGGAAAAGGCGAACGCATACGGCCGCGCGCTGGCTCTGCGAGTCCTGGGGACAGCCGGCATAAAGTCCGGGGACCTCGACAAAGGCTGCACCTGGTTGGAACGTGCATGGCGAGCCGAAGAGGCACTCGGCAACTCCCGCTCGGTCCGAGCAATTCTGCAGCAACTTGAAGATGCCTACACCCAAGTTGGGAACAGCAGCGCGGTAGCCGAAGTCCATCGCGTACTCACAGACCTCGATCGCTTCGTCAGCGCAGACGAGCCCAGGTGAAACGGCAACCACATGGCTCTGCGTCACACGCCCCTCGTCCCTGCCGAGCGGCTGGCCAGCCCGACCTCCTACCGCCAGCTCTCGCGCCGCGCAGAGGATGCTCGCTTCCGCGCCAGGCTCGACAGCCTCATCGGGACGCAAGCCCTTGGCTCCCTGAGTCGAGCACTGGCCCGCGAGGGAGCTGTCAGCATGAAAGGAGTGGTCCCGGCCGGCCAGTTCGATGCCTTCCGACAGAGCTACGACACGGAGATGCGCTCTGGCGGCAGCCGTGGCACGCTCCACAGCTACCTGAACATCGCCTCTTCGAAACCGTTAATGGCAGACCCCGGCTTGTGGGACGCTGTCGCGCACCCTCTTTTCACCGTCCTCATCGCCTATGCGCTGGGCGGCCCGGTAAAGATCATCGACATGCGGGCCAAGGACACTTACCCCCTCGACGTCGTCGCTCGCGACAACACCCTGCACCTGGACAACAGTCCTTTCATCGACGAGTACAAAGTAGTTGTCACCTGGAGCCTGGGCAGCACGAAGGGCCCCTCAGGACAGGGACTGACCTATCTACCCCGAACGAATCAGCTCTTCAGGCAGTGCTTCGTGGATGCGGACGGGAGCGTCTGGAGCGACGAAGATGCCTGCATCTTTCCCTCAGGAGGCCGAGTTGATGAACTACTCACAGCGCAGGCCGACTTCCTGGAGTCCCCTGACCCGCTCATCGTGCACTTGACCGACCTCGACGCGCCATGTCATACGATCTTCGCGGCGAGCAGACTGGTCCACCACCGATACCGCACGTCGACCGGAGCGGCCAGAAGCGCTGTCATGGCGTCCTTCCACCGCACCGATGACAGCGAGGAGCAACTGGGCTCACACGGGCCTGTCCTCACGCACTTCCTCGCCGTCGGCGGATCACAAGAGCAGTTCCTTTCTGCCGTGCACCATGAGAAAACCACCATTGAAGCAGCCTTGAGCCAACTCTCTGAAAGGCCGCACCTCCTCGTAGACCCCCAGCGTCACAGGCTCTCCGGAGAAGCCTTCTCCCAGTGGTACTCGCGTCAATGCGCGGGCGTCACGCTCAACAACTTGCGCACACGGCAGATGGCTCGGAACACCGCTGTCCGTACGTCTCCTATAAGTCAGCTCGTACAGAGGCTCCAGTACGATCTACAAGGACCTCTTAACATGCCCTTCTTCGCCGACATGAGGGAGACGCGGCGCAAGCGCGCACGTATCTCGCTTCGCGAGATGTCCCCCGAGGAGGTCCGCGAGGTCATCGATACGGCGTGCAGGGCGTCCCCCGAGGCGATCAACCCAACCGCGCAGGGAGCCACCAACGGATCCACCGTCGCCCTGAGCAGCCTCCTGCTGGACCTCGGCCGACTGCTGGAGCAATCGCCTGCGGCAGCCGAAGTCAGTGCTGTGCCAGGTTCGGCGGACGCATGGTTCGTTCGTTCCTTGCCGCCGTTCATTCGGGACCTCACCGTCACAGCGAACTGGCTGGATGAAGAAGACAAAGACTCCCTGACGACAGCAATGGCGTTTGCTCTTCTTGCCTCCGCACTGAGCTCAAGACGGTTCAGCCTGGGAGACGACGGTCGCCGCATCACCGAACGGTTGCTTCAGGGCTACGCGGCACTGGTGAACGACACCGCGGACGCACGCCCATGACACCGGAACGCCACAGCCTCGACGTCTACTTGCAGTCGGTCAACGAACAGATCCAAACGACGAAAATGTCATCGGAGCTGTGGTTTCGGAGCCCGCCCGGGCATCAGATCCGCGCCAACGACCGATTCGTGCGGGCACTCATGAGCGAAGGGCTGGCTTCGGCGCCGTCGCCCTCACTCTCCGCAGCACAGCATGCACAGCATCGCCCCAGCACAGTCCGTAGCGCTTATTGGGCTCAGGCCACACGAGCTCGAGACGTCGCTGTCCACTTCGGGGCGGGCGGTCACACCTCGCTTCACGATTACTTCACTGCCGACGCAGGACGAAATCGCGAAGCTGCCCTCGCCCGGACAAGACTGAACGTGGCCCCGTCCACGCCGGCGGACTACCTCCTGCGCAGCATTGACCGACTCACGGCCACGACCTGCGCCGATCCTGCACAGTCGTGCCGCAAGACCATGCGCAATCTGGCACGAGACTGGTCCCGCCTGGTACAGGCATGTCAGGCACCACCGGGCTCCGCCCTGCCTGCGTCCCGGGTACTGCGCGAGTTTTACCGCTTGACAACGAGGGAAAGTCCTCCAAGCGGCCTCCAATACGCTCCGACCAGCTCGCCAGACAGTGGGTGTCCGGTTCTGCTCACGGATATCGAAGCCCGCGAAATGGCAACGGTGTACATGCTCGGCAGGCTCCCGTTCACGGCTCAGGAATACCGCATGGCCGCGGAGCTGGTGGCGCTGCCTCGATTGCAATCAGCACTGCTGGCGGTGCAACTGCAGCTGACAGTCTCCTCCGCAGAGCCGCTGGCCAGGCTCATCGCGGGCTTCGGAACGCCCCGAGTCCTGCTGCCTTTCACCGAAGCCTTCGTCGACGGCTTCAATTACTCCTCGTCGACACGAATCGACCTGTGCCCGAACCCCAAGCTGATCACGGTTCTCTGCAACAATGTCGTACCCGCCATCGCGGGCGAACTCCTCCACAAAGGCGCTCAGGCCGCAGATCTCGACGCCGACTGCATCCGTGCCGGTGTCATCGCAGCGAGGCGACGCCGTGTCTACGAGATAATGATCGCGCTCTTCAGCCGAGCGGACACGCTTCCTCCAGACAAAGTGGCTCTGTCCGGCTTTAGCCGACGGGTGTGTCCCGCTGCCGTGCCCTTCTCGGCCTTCCTCGAGGAATGGCTCCCTTACTACTACGACCACCTGGCATGAGGAGGCACGGCATCCTCCAATGCGTTGATGGACATTACGCAGTCGGCGATGCGAACGGTGGGCCGAGCTGTCGGCATGCAGCAGTTGACGACTGTGTGGACAGCTGTGACCTGAGAGCCAACGGTGCCGCTCCGCAACCGTTCGCTGCTGCACCGTGTGACGGCATCTGGGTGACCGACCATGAGAAGTACGAGTAGGGGCAGCTCATTGTCGGAAGAGGGTGGGTAGAACCCACCTCGCGAGAGGGAGCACCACATGGCTGCATCTCACAGCAGTGGCCCCATCGACCAGCAACCGCTTCGGTTCTACGACGGTGGCCTTGACGCCACGGCGGAACGTGAGGAAGTTCGGCCCGACCGCGACGCCGATGCCCGCATCGAGCTCAAGCGGGTCATCAAAGACGACCGCGAGCAGTTCATGATGCAGCGCCGTATCGCCTATCGTGACCGGCACCTGGGGGAGTTCCTGGTGCCCCGGGAGACCGGTACGTTCTGCACTGACCTGACCTCCGTTCCCACGTTTCTCACCTGGCTCGTGCCCAAGACCGGTGAGCACCTTCCGGCCACGCTGCTGCACGACGGACTCAGCCATCCCGAGGGTTGGCCGGAGTACACCTCGACCGAGGGCAAGGTCGTCTGGCGGGCGGAAGCCGACCGTGTCCTGCGCGACGCCCTGGCGGATGCCGGCACCGCGCTGATCCGGCGGTGGCTGATCTGGTCGGCGGTAGCCACGGCGACGATGTGGCAGGGCGCGGGAACGAACTGGCCGACGCGGTTGAAGTGGCGCTACCGCCTGATCGTGGGCATGACCGCCTTGGGCATCCTCGTGCTCGGCGCCTGGGCGACCCTCGACCTCTTCGACCGCGAGATCTCCTGGCTCGGGAACCTGTGGTGGATGGGCAACCGGCCGTGTTGGGTGGAACTCGTCGGCGGCCTGTCGGCTGCGATCGTGTTCTCGGTGGGGTGGTCGGTGACCTGGGGGCGCTTCTGGAAGGCCGGCGCGATCGTCGGGGTCAGCCTGGCGGTGCTGTTGCACGTGACGGTGGCCGTACTCTGCATCACCGCCGTGTACCAGGTGATGGAACGCTTCACGAAGTGGGCACCGCGGGCGGCAGGCGCTCTGGCCGCCCTTGGACTGATGGCGGCGCTGAGCGGATTCGTCGCGGTGCTCTGGACCCGTTGAAGCAATACGTCACGTACGAGTTCGTCAGAAGTGGGCCCGCTCGTCCGCTGCCGGTGGGCAACTCGCTCGGCAGGCCTCGGGAATCCATGGCCCGTCGCACGGGGTTGGGTCGAGCGGACTGGTCTCTCGCGTGACAGCACGGTCGCACCAGTCGCACAGCACTGTCGCATGGACACCCGCCGCCTCAAGGACCTCGGCCGCGTCTTGGGCCGCCTCGAGCCAGCGGGGTTCGGTGACTGCTACCGGCGCGCGATCCAGCAGGAGCTTGCTGTACCAGAGGCTTAGGCCAGTGACCGTCCGAATCGCACGGACCGCTTCCATCTTCCTGTCGCCTGCCCCCGTCAGCAGGACACGGAATCCTGGCTCTTCCACTCACCCTCCCCAGCGGCTTCGAACTGCCCGGCAAGTGAACCATCCCTGCTGCTGCCTCACGACACGGGCGGAGCTTCGAGACCGGCGCCGGCGGGGTACCGCTCGGGGCGGAGGGACAGTGGTCACCAGTCGCGGATGGAGTTCACGCTCTTGACCAGTGCCGCACGCGCGGCGGTGAGGTCGCGGCCGGTGGCTGTCTGGGCTTCGTCGACGAGGTGGTCGAGAGCGTCGAAGAGTTCCTCGCGTTCCACGGTCTCGATGAAGTACGAGCGGCTGTCCAGCGCGTTGAGGGCGGCTCCGAAGGTGTGCCCGATCTCCGCGATGTTGGCATGGTCCTCGCTGCCGGTGACCTCGGCGAGGAAGGCTTCCCGGGTGGCCTCGTAGTGGGCGAGGGACTTGCGGTAATCAGTGCGAGGTATGTGCTCGCGGCCGTGCCAGTTGCGCAGCGGGTTGGTGGCGTTGGCGGCCACCCAGTCCGGCTTGCGAGCACCACGGATGTCCAGTCGCACTCCGTGCCGCACCTGGGGACGCCAGGCCTTGCGCATCGCGGACGCGTAGTCGGCCGGAATGCCGTCCAGACACACCTCCTCCATCTCTGGGACGTGGCGCGGCAGCAGGCAGTCGGAGGCATCCATCCCGAACAGCTCCCCGATCGTGAGCTCTTGCAGCAGCGGCAGATCGTTCAGGGCCGCGGCGGAAGTGAGCGTGCCCAGGTTGCCCAGCAGCGTCAGGCGCGTCAGGGCGGGGAAAGCGGAAACGAGTCGGGCGCAGTCCAGCTGGGTAGTCTCGCGGACGGTGAGGTGCTTGATGCTCGCCCTCGGGGTGACACTGGCGGGTTCCGCGGCTAGTTCCTCGGCCGTGCACGTCAGCGCATACGGGGCCGTCCAGTCCTCGCGGTTTCCGCTGTCCCAGTGCCGCTGCCAGGCCAGTTGCTCACCCCTCCCCCACGCCGGTGCGTAGACGTTGGAGGGGGCGGTCACCAGCGGGGGCAGGGAGCCGATCACCGTGAAGCTCTTCGGAAGGACCCAGCCGCAGTTCTGGTGCGAGAGAGTGCCGCCCCCTCTGTGGTGCGTGAGTCGCAGCGGCCGCACGTCGCCCAGGTCGGCCACGGCGGCTGGCCTGGGCCCGGACCAGTCCAGTTCGACAACCGCAGCGCTCTCCGCCGCGGCGTCGATACCGGTGATCTGCGAGGCGGTCCAGGCGCCGAGCGCCTCGGAGTACACGGTGACGACGTCTCCGACGGCGAATGGTCCCGGTGGTATGTCTCATGTCATGCCCGGATGCTAGCCGCCGTGGAATGCGGCGGGCCGGATACCCTGCCCGCCGCACCTGGCAGTGCACAGCCTCAAGGCCGTACGCCGCCCTCCCTTCTAGTGCTCGCAGAGGGAGAACTCTCGTTCGTAGAGCTGCTCGTTGTGTTCGTCGATGAAGAACTTGCGTTCCTGCATGAGTTGCTCGCGGTAGGTCTTGGCCTGTTCCAGGGTCATGGTCGAGGTGTCCGACCAGGGCTGCTGTGGGGGTATGTCGGAGGTCGAGACGATTCTTTGCGACGGGTCGACCAGGAAGAACGCGAGGATCTTGCGGTGTCCCGGGCGGGTGGGGTCGGCCAGGCGGAAGGAGCCGACGCGGTGCTGCAGGACGTTCGGGAAGGCGAGGCAGCGGCCCGCCGGGGTCGATACGGAGCCCAGCACCTGGTTCAGGGCGTCTTCGTCCTCCAGGCCGTAGACCTCGCGCAGACCGTTGTCGTCGTTCTGCTCGTACGAGGGGTCGTCGAGGGCCGCCCGGAAGCTCAGACGGCTCTCGGTGATGTTGTCGTTGTCCCAGTAGTAGATGCCCGTCGAGACGATCCGCTCGTTCATCATCCCCTCGACGTGCCAGGAACCGCCGGCGTACTCGGGCTTGTCCGGGGTGAGATGAATGGTGGCGAGCTTGACGATGACCTGGAGGCTGCGCCCTCGCAGGTCGACCCGGGCGAAGTCGTCGGGCAGCTCGGGCGGGGTGAAGGCGGGGGCGTCCGGGACCACTGGGCGACGGTTCTCCCACCAGTCGTCCTGGGCCTGCTCCCATGCGCGGACCGCTTCCTGGTAGGCCGCGTCATCGTTGAAGGAGGACTCGTCCGGGTGCTCCGGCTCGGAGTCGTACCAGCCGTAAGGATCGGCTTCGATCCGCAGCGGGCGCGGATGGCGCAGATCGGTGAGCACGTTCTCCAGCAGCGGGCGAAAGCGAGCCAACAACTCCGGCAGGACGTCGGCGAGTTCGCGGTGCTTCTCCGGGTGGACGTTGTTCACGTACGAGCGGAAGGCGACCGCGCCGTCCTCACTGACGTCGACGTCCGTGGGCAGCCACTGGAACTGCTCCGAGAACTCGTACCGGGAATAGCGGTCCGTCGGGTTCTGCCACGCCCCCTCCGGTGCGCCGCTCACCTCGCGCACCAGGCAGAAGAGTGAGGGGTGGACCAGGTCCAGTACCTGGTTGTCGGATCCGGGGTGCCAGTCCTGTTCCGCTTCGGGGACCTCTTCCAGAACCCGCACCGCCTCGCGCAGCCGGGTTCTGAGGCCGTCGTCGACCAGGGTGTCCGAGTGCCACACACCGTCGACGGCGGACACCTCGGCGCCGGTTCGTCCGTCGCGCAGTGCGGCGTAGTGCGCGAGTTCCGCCAGCACGTAGCGCACCTGCGCCTCGGTCAGGCCCTGGGCGAGGGCTTCCTGCGTCCACCGGGCGACGATGTCGGCGTCGTTCGCCTTGTCGATCCATCCCGGCTTCGCCCGGATCTGTGCGCTGCACTGCATCATCTGAAGTTCCCGCAGCGTCCGCGGCGTCGCGAACGATATGGAACGGGAAGCATGAAACGGCAGCGGGAAAGCAGACAGGCCGGTCAACTCTCTTGGTCCTCCCAGTCGATGTGCAGCGGCCGGAAGGATACGACAGCCCACTGACATCCCCGGCATTCCCGCGGTACGGGCCGGGACCGACGAGCACGCGGGGCAGACATCGGATACGCCTCGCGCCCTCATCGGTCCCGGCCACCCGTCACTGCGTGACGGGCGACGTCATCCTGCCGGTGCGTGCAGGTCAGGGAAAGGTCAGCTTGAAGCTGTTGATGTAGCCGGTGTCGTACGTCGCCCTGTCCTGGACGCGCAGGCTCCAGGATCCGTTCGCGACCTCCGCCGAGGCGTTGACCGTGTACGTGGTCTGCACGTTGTCCGCGGAGTCGGAGGACGAGAACGGCTTCAGGTTGTAGACGGTGCCGTCGGGAGCGACGAGGTCGACGACGAGGTCGCCGCGCCAGGTGTGGATGACGTCCACGCCGACGGCGAGGTTGCTGGGCGCGTTGCCCGTGATGCCGGTGACGTTGACGGAGGAGGTCACGGCGGAGCCGTTGTCCGGGATGGAGACGTCGGAGGTGTTCTCGAAGACCTTGCCCGGCGGGTTCGTCGTACCGGACGAGAGGGTCCAGACGGCGTGGGCGATGGCGTCGCTGTTGCGGTCCAGGGCCGTGTCGTTGATGTTGGCGGTCGTGTCGCACGACGAGTGGTAGCAGCGGTCGAAGGCGGTGGCGGTGCCGCCCCACTTCTGCACCTGCGCGGAGGTCTTGGTCCGGCTGGCGCCGGTGAACAGGCCGCCGACGGGTATGCCGACGTTCTTGAAGGAGGCGTGGTCGGAGCGGCCGTCGCCCTCGGTCTCGATCTCGGTGGGGACACCGAGGCCGGCGAAGTAGTCCTTGAAGGTCTTCTCGATCGCCGGGTCGTCGTCGTAGACGAAGTAGCCCGGGTTGGGCGAGCCGATCATGTCGAAGTTCAGGTAGCCGCTGATCTTCGCGCGGTCGGTGGAGGGCAGGTTGTTGACGTAGTACCGGGAGCCGACGAGTCCGAGTTCCTCGGCACCCCACCAGGCGAACCGGAGGTGTTTGGTGGGCTGGTAGCCGGACCGTGCGACGGCCAGTGCGGTCTCCAGGACCGCCGCCGAGCCTGAGCCGTTGTCGTTGATGCCGGGGCCGGACGTCACCGAGTCCAGGTGTGCGCCGGCCATGACCACCTGGTTGGCGTCGCCGCCGGGCCAGTCGGCGATCAGGTTGTAGCCGGTGGAGCCGCTGGTGGTGAACTGCTGGATGGTCGTGGTGTATCCGGCGGCATCCAGTTTCGCCTTCACGAAGTCGAGCGACGCCCTGTAGCCGGGTCTGCCGTGGGCGCGGTTGCCGCCGTTGGCGCTGGCGATCGACTGGAGATCGGCGAGGTGCTGCTTGACGTTGGCGACCGGGATGTCGGGCGCCGCGGCGGCGGTTCCCGGGGCGGTGGCTGCCGGGACGGCCCCGGCGAGCAGGGCGGTGAGGGCTACACCGGCCACTGCGAGGGCACGCTGACGAGCGGAGAGGTTCATGTGGGGGCTCCGTGATTCCGAACTGAGGATGGGTTACGGAACGTGCGAACGTCCCGCTGCGTTGGTGAAGCGGGACGCTGGAGCTGTGTGATGCCTGTGCCTGGTGCGGCGATGCGAATTGAATGTTCGGTGAAGGCTGACTTAGCGTCAAGAGCACTGCGCGTGCGCGCTGTTGAGGGCCCTGACGCAAGGGGCCATGCTGTGGCCGCCACCCCATCCGGAGCGGAGGCTCTCGTAGAAGTCGTACTGCGGCGGATTCCGGGGAGCCGGTTCGCTCAGCCGGCCTCCTCCGCGCGGACACGGTCCGCGATACCCAGGGTCAGCGCCTCCGCCTTGTCCTCGAGGTTCCATTTGCCGTCACGGTAGGCGTGGTTGCTGACCCAGAACACGAGGACGCCGTCGCGCAGGGACCGGCTCAGGAGGCCGAGGGACCAGTCGTTGCCGCCGTCGTGCCAGGCGAGGGGGCCGTCCGGGGTGTCGCCGATGGTCCAGCCGTAGCCGTAGGAGGTGTCTGATCCCGGCTCCGCCACGCGCGGTTCGAAGAGCTTGTCCCTCGCCGCCGCGGGCAGGATCTCCTCGCCCAGGAGCGCGCGGTGCCAGCGGAACATGTCCTCGGCGGTGGAGAGCATGCCGCCGTTGCCGCGCAGGTTCCAGTACGGGCCGTCGGCGGCCCAGGGGTGGTCCACGGGCCTGCCCTTGCTGCGTCCCTTGCTGTCGTACTCCACCGCGACCAGGTGCCGCGGCCAGCGGGGCAGCACATATCCGGTCTGCTCCATCCCGGCCGGGGCGAACAGGTGCCGGGCCAGAAACCGCTCGTACGTCTGTCCGGATGCCTCCTCGACGATCGCGGCGAGCAGGCTGTAGCCGGTGTTGGAGTAGTGGAACTCCTTGCCCGGGGCCGCCTGCAGCCGCGACTCCATGGCCTGACGCAGCAACTCCTCACGCGATACGGGGTCGTAGTCATCGCCGAGGGCCTCGACCAGGCCCGACGTGTGCGTGAGCAGGTGCTCGATCGTGATGCTTCGCTTGTCCTCGGGCACGGGCCGCTCGCGACCGAGAAACCGGCTGATCGGATCGCTCACCCGGAGCCGACCCATGGCCTCCAGTTTGACGATCGCGGCCGCGGTGAACTGCTTCGTGATCGACATGACGTCGTACACGGTACGGCAGCTCGCCGGGGTGCCGGCGGCCCGGTCCGACGCTCCGAATCCGCCGCAGTAGGAGAGTTTGTCGCCGTGGGCGGCGATCACGGTGCCGCTGGGTCCGGCGGGCAGGGCGCGGCGCAGGAAGTCGGCGACGGATTCGCCGTCGCGGGGCTGGGACTTCGGGGCGTGTACCGGTGGCGCCGCGGCATCGGGTCCTACGGCGCACCCGCCGAGCATCAGCAGAGCAGCACCGGCAACGGCCATGGCCGTACGGCGGCGGGGGCGGGGGCGAGGGCGGGACTGATTCGACTTCATGTGGCCTCCAACATCGGTATTCCGAGCCGAGGTTGAGCCCCGCTTCGCCATGCTTCAAGCCATGATGGTGTTCGAGCTTGTGCGAGCACCTGTACGTCCAGGTCAACAGGGGAGCCACCACGATGACCACACCACCACCCGTACCGGTCGAGACCGACGCGGCCGCCTTCGTGGCGGCGCTGCGCCGGCTCAAGGCGTGGTCGGGCCTCAGCTACCGCAGGCTCGAACGCCGCGCGGCGGAAGCCGGCCACAGCCTGCCCTACTCCACGGCGGCGACCATGCTCGGCCGGGACCGGCTGCCCCGTGCGGAGTTGGTCGCCGCGTTTGTGGCGGCCTGTGGGGTGCGGGCGGACGAGGCGGAGGCATGGCTGGACGCACGGATGGCCATCGCTTGCGGCGGGCGGACTGCCGTAACGACCATCGAGAGCGCGCCCGTGGCACGGAACAGGATTTTCTGGCGGCCGCGTTGGGCCCTCGCCGTCGCCGTGGCGGTCGCACTCTTCGGTGGCGCGACGGTGGGCGGTGGCTTCACCGATGACGTGGAGGTCGACGACGCGCGGACGTCGCTGCATCTGCCGCGTTCCTGAGCGGCGAACGTCGACACGATCCCGACGCACAAAGATGTGCGGAGTGAGTCCTCACTCATTGACGGAGTGAGGACTCACTCCGTACGCTCGTAGTCATGACAGCACCCAAGGAGAACCAGGCCGCCCGCCGCCGCGCCCCCGGCATGTCGCCGGAGCAGCGGCGCGAAATGATCATTCAGGCCGCGATCCCGTTGATCGCCGAGTACGGCGCCACGGTGACGACCGCGAAAATCGCCCGCGCGGCAGGCATCGGCGAGGGCACGATCTTCCGGGTCTTCGCCGACAAGGACGAGTTGATGCAAGCCTGCATGGCCGTGGCGCTCTCCCCCGACCACGCGGTGCGCGAGCTCGACTCGATCGATCTGTCCCAGCCGCTGGCCGACCGGCTCGCCGAGGCGGCGGACGCGCTGCAGGCCCATACGGCACGGATGGGCGCGATCGCCGGCGCAATGGGCCATGGCGGCGGCAAGCACCCCGGCACGGTGCGCGGCGCGGGGCGCCACGAGTCGATGACCCGTATCCGCACCGCCCTCGCGGAGCTGCTGGAGCCCGACAAGGCCGCCCTACGCCGGCCGCCGGAGCAGATCGCGGCGCTCTTCTTCGGACTGCTCTTCACCCAGCCGCGTACGGACGACGAGCCCGAACTGACCCCGCAGGAGCTGGTGGAGATCTTTCTGCACGGGGCGGTCTCGGAAAGCGCCAAGTGAGCGCCCGGCGAAGGCGCGTGGGGGCTGCGGCTCTGGCTGTCCTGGCCCCCGTCGTGGTGTGGCTGGTCGCGGACCCGCTCCTCGGACAGCGGCTGCGGATCGCCGACGGCGAGCGGACGCTCGACGTCGGCGCCGTGCCCGTGGCCGTCGTCGCGACTCTCGCGGCTCTGAGCGGCTGGGGACTGCTGGCCGTCCTGGAGCGGTTCCGGGTGCGGCACGCCCGCGCCATCTGGAGCGGGGTGGCCTGCGCCGTACTGGCCGCGTCCTTCCTGCCGCTCATCGGCGACGGCATGGACGGCGGCACCCGGGTCTGCCTGGCTGTGATGCACCTGGCGGTGGCGGCGGTGCTGATACCGGGGCTGGGCGGCAGGTCCCCCGGGGCGGTAGCCGCCGCAGCAAGAAGGTGACCGCTTCTGACTGCCCAGGCGGCGACGCTCAGCCGTTGGGCCGACCCGAGTGATGAGTTTTCGCGTCCACACCCGTCACACGTACGACAGAGCACGATGAGGCGGAAGGATGACGTGATGAGTGCGATCGGGCGGCTGGAGGAACTGAGTGTGGACGGTCTGGGCGAGGTCGACGAGCCGACGTTCTCGGGGCTGGCGGAGCGGCACCGGCGGGAGCTGCATGTGCACTGCTACCGGATGCTCGGGTCGTTCGAGGACGCCGAGGACGCCGTCCAGGAGACCTTCCTGCGTGCCTGGCGGCGGCGGGAGACCTTCGAGGGGCGGTCGACGTTCCGGGCCTGGCTGTACCGGATCGCCACCAACGCCTGCCTGGACCTGCTCGCCAAGAGCCGCCCGGAGCCCGCGACCGGCGGCGAGGTGCGGTGGCTCCAGCCCTACCCGGACCGGCTGCTCGACGAGCTGCCCGGGGACGACGCGGACGAGCCGGAGGCCGTCGCCGTCGCGCGGGAGACGATCGAGCTGGCGTACGTGGTCGCGGTCCAGCATCTCGCCCCGCGACCGCGGGCCGTGCTGATCCTGCGGGACGTGCTCGGCTGGCCGGCGAAGGAGGTCGCCGAGGCTCTCGGGGACTCCGTCAACTCCGTGAACAGCGCGCTGCAGCGGGCCCGGGCCGGGATGCGGGAGCACCTGCCGTCCGAGCGGCAGGACTGGACCGGCGGCGAACAGGACGCCGGAACGCGCGAGTTGGTGCGCCGCTTCACGGAGGCCAGCGTGGCCACGGACATTCCGGCGCTCGCCTCGATGCTGCGGGACGACGTCCGCTGCTCGATGCCGCCCACGCCGGGCCTGTACGTCGGCCGTGACGCCGTGGTGAACGACTGGGTCGAGAGCGGCTTCGAGGGCATGCAAGGCCTGCGCCCCGTGCTCACCGCCGTGAACCGGCAGCCCGCCATCGCCTTCTACCAGTGGCGGAAGCAGGCGGGCGCGTACCTGCCGCTGACGATCGACGTCCTGCGCGTCACCGGTGGGGCGATCGCCGAGATCGTCACGTTCCACGACGACCAGTTCCCGCGGCTCGGGCTGCCGGAGCGGCTGCCGGCGGATGGCACGGAGTAGTACGGCGTGGAGGGGCGCGCGTTGCCGTGGCAGCGCAAGGGGCAGATCCGGCCCGCCCGTTGACTCCAGTACGACGTCGAAGGGGCCCTGGGCCGCGGCGACTTCGTGCACCACCTGCGCGCCCATCTCCGCGAGCCGCTCGCCCCGCGCAGGCGTCGCCGTCACCGCGGTCGGCTCGGCTCCGGCCCCGACGGCCAGCTCGGTGACGTGTGGTCGAGCCCGGCCCGAGACGCCGGTCAGCAGCACCCTGCGACCGGTCAGGGAACCGGCCGTCCGCAGCAGCCGCAGTGCGGTGATCCCGGCCAAACGCAGCCGATGGCTGGAGTACGACCCCACCCGCGACTGGCTGCCCGAACCACCCACGGGCGGCTCCGGCTCCGGCACAGACTGACCTCGTCTGCCGGTCTCGGACGCTTCCGAAGGGGGCGGCTCCCTGGGCTGCTTGATGTCAGAGATGGAGTTCGGGCGGGAAACCGGTCCAGCGCAGTTCTTCGGGCAGGTGCCGCATGTCGTTGGAGAACAGCACGGAGGACGGCCTGCCGGGTGCGTATCGGATGACCGTCAGTGCCGTGTTGGCGTGGTTGAGGCCCATCCAGCGCCACTTGGGGGCGTCGAGTGCGGCCCGGACCAGCCAGCCGATGAGGAAGTTGTGGGTGACGAGCAGTTCGTGGCGGGGCTGATCGCCGTCCACCGGACCGGTGAACGTCGCGAGTGCTTCCCGGGCCAGTGCCGGTCCGCGATTGCGCTCCTCCTCCGGAACCTGGGCGAGGAAGGCGAGCATGGCGTCGGCCGCATCCGGCGGCAGCTCGTCCTTCGTCGGTAGGTAGGGGACGTAGTCGCCGGACAGTTCCGACTCGTGCAGGGGTACGGTGTCCAGCTGTGCGCCGATCAGCCGGGCCGTCTGCTGCGCCCGGGGCAGCGGTCCGTGGTGGATCGCCGAGAGTGGGGCGCTCCGGAGCCGCTCGCCGAGCAGAACGGCTTGGCGCCGGCCCCTCTCCGTCAGGGTCGTCTCATCCTCCGACGCCTCACCGTGCCGAGCGAGGTAGAGGTATCGAGCGGCCGCGTCTGTCATGTCCCGGGTCTCCTCGCCATCCGTGATCTTATATGCCGGGAGGGACGCCGAGTGCGTTGTGCGCAGTTCCGTCGCGGCTGCGAGCCGACTCGTCGGCGATGAATGTGGAGTCATGCGCCACGTAACCTCTGACCCATGCCAGCCTCCCGCCTGCACCGCGTCGCCGTTCTCGTGCTCGAGGGCGCGAAACCGCTCGACGTCGGCATCCCCGCGCAGGTGTTCACGACCCGCGCGAGCATGCCGTACGAGGTGCGGGTGTGCGGGGCGACGCCGGGCCTCGTGACCGGCGGCGACGGGCTCGCCTACTCCGTCGCGCACGGCCTGGAGGCGCTGGAGTGGGCCGATATCGTCTTCGTTCCCGGCTACCGCCACCCGGACCGCGAGGATCCGCCGCAGCCGGTGGTCGACGCGCTGACCGCCGCTCACACCAGGGGCGCGCGGCTCGCCGCCATCTCCACCGGCGCCTTCGCGCTCGCCGCCACGGGCCTGCTCGACGGCAAGCGGGCCACGACGCACTGGCACTACACGCGTGCGCTGGCGGACAGGCATCCGCTGGTGAAGGTCGACGAGAACGTGCTGTTCGTCGACGAGGGCAGCGTGCTCACCTCGGCCGGGGCCGCCTCCGGCATCGACCTGTGCCTGCACATCCTGCGCGGCGATCTCGGGGTCGCCGCGTCCAACCACGCGGCCCGGCGTCTGGTCGCCGCCCCGTACCGCAGCGGCGGCCAGGCCCAGTACGTGCCGCGCAGCGTCCCCGAACCGCTCGGCGAGCACTTCGCCGCCACCCGCGAGTGGGCACTGCACCGCCTCGGCGAGCCCCTCACCCTCGATCTGCTGGCACGGCAGGCCGGGGTCTCGGCGCGCACGTTCTCCCGGCGCTTCGTCGAGGAGACCGGCTACACGCCCATGCAGTGGGTGATGCGCGCCCGCATCGACCTGGCCCGCGAGCTCTTGGAGCGGTCGCAGCGCAGCGTCGAGCAGATCGCCGCCGACGTGGGCCTCGGCACCGGCGCGAATCTGCGCCTGCACTTCCAGCGCATCCTGGGCACGACGCCCAGCGAGTACCGGCGCACCTTCACCCGAGGTGAATAGCCCCGCCCGCCACGGTGCGGCCTGCTGTGTGGCGGGATCCTTTTGAACCGTGGCGATCTCGCCACTGTCCGCGGCGCGGGCGGCGAGCGAGCCTGGTGGCAAAGGGAAGGGACCCCATTCATGACTCGCATCGCCATCAACGGATTCGGCCGCATCGGACGCAACGTGCTGCGCGCACTCCTCGAGCGCGACACCACCCTTGAGGTCGTGGCCGTCAACGACCTCACCGAGCCCGCCACGCTCGCCCGCCTCCTCGCCTACGACTCCACGGCCGGCCGCCTCGGCCGCCCGGTGACCGTCGACGGGGACACCCTCGTCGTCGACGGACAGCGGATCAAGGTGCTCGCCGAGCGTGAGCCGGCGCAGCTGCCGTGGGCCGAACTCGGGGTCGACATCGTCCTGGAAGCCACCGGCCGCTTCACCTCCGCCAAGGCCGCGCGCGCCCACCTCGACGCGGGTGCGCGCAAGGTCCTCGTGAGCGCCCCTTCCGACGGCGCCGACGTCACCCTCGCGTTCGGCGTCAACACCGACGCCTACGACGCGGACCTGCACACCATCGTCTCCAACGCCTCCTGCACCACCAACGCCCTCGCCCCGCTGGCCAAGGTGCTCGACGAACTCGCCGGCATCGAGCACGGGTTCATGACGACGGTGCACGCCTACACGCAGGAGCAGAACCTCCAGGACGGCCCCCACCGCGACCCCCGCCGCGCTCGCGCCGCCGGCGTCAACATCGTGCCGACCACGACCGGCGCCGCCAAGGCGATCGGCCTGGTGCTGCCGAACCTCGACGGCAAGCTGTCGGGCGACTCCATCCGCGTCCCCGTGCCGGTGGGCTCGATCGTCGAACTCAACACGACCGTCGCCCGCGACGTCACCCGCGACGAGGTACTGGCGGCGTACCGCACCGCCGCGGAGGGCCCGCTCGCCGGTGTCCTGGAGTACTCCGAGGACCCGCTCGTCTCCTCCGACATCACGGGCAACCCGGCCTCGTCGATCTTCGACTCGGCCCTGACCCGCGTCGACGGCCGCCACATCAAGGTCGTCGCCTGGTACGACAACGAGTGGGGCTTCTCGAACCGCGTCATCGACACCCTGGAACTCCTCACCGCACGCTGACCGGACCACGGCCGCACCCCACCACCGGCGAATGGCGACCCAGGACCCGGTGGTTGGCGGCAGCTTCTGTTGAGTGATCGGGTCGTGCAGCGCCTCTTGTCGCTCCGTCCGTTCTGTGACCGTGGCCGGGTGCTCGTGGTCGGTGGGCCGGTCGTCGGACCCTGATGCGCAGTTGGTCGTCGACGCGTGGCAGCGCGCATCAGCACGGTCGACGGAAGTGGTGCGCAGGCGCGGCTCACTCCGCGGCATCACGGATAGGCGCGGTTGGCCGCCGGGCCGCCAGGAGTGCGGCGCGGATGTCTGCCACCGCTCGTGGGTCGGACAGGGAGCGGGCCGTGAGTTCCTCGATGCGGCGCAGGCGGTAGCGGACGGTGTTGGGGTGGACGAAAAGGCTCCCTGCCGCGTCCGTGGCGGAGCCGCCGGAGTCGTACCAGTGCTCCAGGGTCTGGAGGAGACGGGCGCGCTCCGGGGCCGGGAGATCGAGCAGGGGCCGGAGAACCACCTCCACCAGGTGCGTCGCCTCGGCCGGGGCCGCGGCGACGACCATCGCCAGCGGGTCGTCGTCGAACCGTGCCACGCCGGGGCCGGTGCCCTGGAGGCCCGCCAGTGCCAGCCGGGCGAAGCGCAGGGCCTGAGGGGTGTCCCGTAGGGAGTCGAAGGACGGGCTGACACCGACTCGGGCACCCGCGCGGCGCAGGATGCGCAGGCAGGTGCTCTCCGCCGTCGCCGTGGGCAGGGCGGCCAGGCCGATCTGCTGGTCGGGCAGCAACCGCCAGGCGAAGTGGACCTGGGCCCGTCGCAGGGCCGACTCCGTTCCCCCCAGCGGCTCCTCGCCGGGAGCGTCGGTCGCAGCGGCGACGACCACGTACGGCCCTCGGTCGGGCAGCCCCAGCTCGCGGGCGGCCTCCCACAGCGTGCGGTCGGCGATGGCGCCGGTGAACAGTGCTTCCACCAGCGCCGACCGGCGCGCCTGACGCCGCGAGGTCAGCTCGGCGGTCGTCTCCCGGTAGGCCGCCGCCACCGCCTCGGCGTAACTGCCGAACAGGGCCCAGATATCCGCCGACTGGGACACCAGCTGGGCGTCGGTGACCTCGGGAATGTGGCGTGCCTCGGTGAGGATCTCCTTCCACACGAGCTCGAAGCCGATCCGGTACGCGTGCAGGGTGTCGGCCAGCGGCACACCCTGCTCGGCGCGGATACGGCCGGTCTCGCGGGCCGGGCTCGGGTCCCGGGCGTCCGCGCTGCCGAGCTGGTTCAGGAGCAGGTCCGCGTTGGCGGTGCAGGAGCCGCGCAGCGAGTCGAAGGGGATCAGCGACTCGTCCTTGTAGGCATCGACGTCCGAGCGAATGCGCTGCGCCATCAGCTCGCCCAGTTCCGGCAGCCTCGCCCGCAGCGCCGACACCACTCCTGAGAGGTTCATTACCGCAGCGTAACGCCACTGTTTTGTTCCCAGGAACAATCCGAGGAGGCAGACGCTGTCATCCCGCACATAGGCCGACACCACGGACATCTGCACGATGTCGTCAGCGTGAACAGCGGATTTCGACGGTGACATGCGTGGAGGCGATCATGGCCAATCTGGCTCAGTTCCTGGTGGAGACGGCCCGGCGGCAGCCGCGACGCCCCGCGCTGCGGCTGGGAGGCCAGGTCATCAGCTACGCGGAGCTCGACGAGCGCAGCGCCCGCGCCGCCGCGCTGCTGCGGGCCGAGGGGGTACGACCGGGAGACCGGGTCGCGCTGATGCTGCCCAACGTTCCCGAGTTCGTCGCCCTCTACTACGGCGTACTGCGCGCCGGAGCGGTCGTCGTACCGATGAACCCGCTGCTGAAGACCCGCGAGACCGAGTACCACCTGCGCGACTCCGGCGCGGTGCTGCTCTTCGAGTGGCACCAGGCGCCGGGCGAGGGTGCCCCGGGCGCGGCCGCCGCTGAAGTGCGGCACGTGGCCGTGGAACCCGCCGCCTTCGCGGAGCTGTTGGCCGGTCACGAGGCGCTGGCGGAAGTGAGTGAGCCGGACGGCGACGACGTGGCCGTACTGCTCTACACCTCCGGCACCACCGGTCGCCCCAAGGGCGCCGCTCTCACGCACGCCGGGCTGCGGCACAACACCGAGATCAACGCGGCCGAGGTCCAGCGGATGACGGCCGACGACGTGGTCGTGGGCTGTCTGCCGCTGTTCCACATCTTCGGCCAGATCTGCACGATGAGCGTGACCATCCGCGCCGGCGCCTCGCTCACCCTGATCCCCCGCTTCGACCCGCAGACCGTGCTGGACGCCATCGCCCGCGACCGGGCCACGATCTTCGAGGGCGTACCGACCATGTACGCGGCGCTGCTCCAGCACCCGTCCGAGGCCGATGTGTCCACGCTGCGGATGTGCGTCTCCGGCGGAGCCTCGCTTCCGGTGGAGATCCTGCACGGCTTCGAGCAGCGCTTCGGCTGCGTCGTGCTGGAAGGCTTCGGCATGTCCGAGACCAGTCCGGTGGTCACGTTCAACCACCCCGACCGCCCGCGCAAGGCCGGCTCCATCGGCACCCCGATCAGGGACGTGGAGGTGCGCCTGCTGGACGACAAGGGCCAGGACGTGGCCCTCGGCGAGATCGGCGAACTGTGCGTGCGCGGCCCGAACGTGATGAAGGGGTACTGGAACCGCCCGGAGGAGACGGCGGCCGCCATCCCCGACGGCTGGCTGCGCAGCGGTGACCTCGCGCGCCAGGACGAGGACGGCTACCTGTACATCGTCGACCGCAAGAAGGACATGATCATCCGCGGCGGGTACAACGTCTACCCGCGCGAGATCGAGGAGGTCCTCCACGAGCACCCCGCCGTGGCGCTGGCCGCGGTGGTGGGCGTGGCCGACGCGCACCTGGGTGAGGAGATCGCGGCCGCGGTGGTGCTGCGCCCGACAGCACAGGCCACACCCGAGGAACTCCGGGAGTTCGTCAAGGAGCGGGTGGCGGCGTACAAGTATCCGCGCGAGGTGTGGCTGGTGGACGCGCTGCCCACCGGGCCGAGCGGCAAGATCCTCAAGAGGGAGATCAGCGCGCCGACGGGGTGAGGCGATGGGGCACCCCAAGGCGGGATGCCATGGGGTGGGGCAGCCGGGTGACGCGTCGGAAGGCGGACGCGTCACCCGGTCCTCGGGCGGAGGCAGGGGCGGGCACGGCGCGGATCCCCCCGTAGATGAGGGCGAGGCCCGCGCGGTCAGAACCAGTGCAGGCAGTGCGGGGCGCGGTCGGCGCGGAACAGGGCGTCGGCGAGGGTGGCCGCCTCCGGGCGGTGCGCTCGGACGTGTCCGGCCCGCACGAGGGTGCTCGGGGCGGTGCCGCCGAGGTACATCGAGCCCAGGTCGCGCACGTCCAGGGACAGGTCGGGCTCCCGGTCCGTCGGGACGCAGTCGGCCTTGCCGTCCCTGACGGTCAGCAGGTGGCGGCCGCGCTCGGCGAGGAACGGGTCCTCGACGTCGAGGACGAGCTCGCCGTCCGCGAACCAGCCGCGCGCCCCCAGCGCACGCGGGACATCCAGCAGCCGTACGTAGAGCCAGTCCATGTCGCCGCTCACCTCGCCGGCGCGGAAGTCCGCGAGCTGCCAGCGCAGCGGGTGCTGGGGCGGGACGTGCTTGAACACGACCTTGGTGACCAGGTCGTGTGCGAGTACGAACCGGGCCAGGGCTGTGAAGACGGTCTCGTCGCCGGCGATGGTCTCGTCGACGGTCAACGTGTCGCCCTCGACCAAGTAGCTGGCGTACCCGTCGGGGACGCCGGCGGCGTCCCGGTGGACGGCGATGTAACGCGGCGCCGGGGAGATCGGGGGCTGGCCCGCGCGCAGGGCCCACCAGCGGTGCGGCCGGGACAGCGCGCCAGGCTGGGCGCGGCGATAGCGGTCGTAGACCTCTTCCAGGAGCTCCCCGCACTCGGTACGACGGAGCACCTCGACCGAGCCGTTGTCCGGGCCGGGCGCCGGCGCGTCGGCCGCTGCGCGCGCCCGGGGACGAGCGAGGGCGGCCCGGTGGCGCTCCACGGTCAGCCGCTGCGTGTAGGTCGCCGGTCCGTAGCCGAACCTGCCGTAGATCGGGGCCTCGGAGGCCAGCAGCACGGAGAGGAACTCCCCGCGGGCCCGGAACTCGGCGAGCTGATGGCGCATCATCGCGCTGAGCACGCCCTGGCGTCGGTGCGAGGGCAGGACGCCGACAGCGGTCACCCCGGGGGCCGGCACGGGGATCTCACCGGGCAGGGTGAGCTCGAAGGAGTGCGCCCCGGCGGTGCCGACGGGCCGCCCGTCCGCCGTCAGGGCGAGCAGGCAGCGGTCCATCTCGAGGGCCGACCACCACAGCCCGCCACCCTCGACCGGGGTCTCCGGGAAGCGCCCGAACGCGGCATGCACGGTGTCGACGAAGACGTCGAGATCCTTGTCGGTCGTAGGACGAATCTCCATCGCTGCCGCTGCCTCCTCGGGATACCGGCACCACGGCTCATGGTGCCTGGCCACACTGCAGCGTTGCGCCGTGGCCGGGTCAAACGAATTACGGGTCACGGGCCGGGGGCGCGGACCGACGCACGTCCGGTCGCGCCTGTGGTCGCAGACGCGGAGCTGGGGCACGCTGTCGCAGCGGAGGTGCAGCGGGCGGGCAGCCGTCGGTCGAGGTAGGCGCGCGGGCCGTCCGGCTCGGCGTCGTGGGCCACGTATCCGAGTACCCGTCAGACCGTACGAGTGCGTGCGCGACGCCACGCCACGGGCTGTCCTGACCGAGTCCGTGCACGCCGACCAGGCGCCGGCGCCCCCCGCAGCAGCGGGGCGTGCCACTCGTCCGGCAGGGCGCGGAACCGCAGGACAGGAAGGTGTGGGCGGTGTAGGTCAGCCCGATGTCGAGCAGCGGTATCCGGATCACGCGCTTCGGCAGGTGCATCCGTACACGGATCGCCGGGTTTCCTCTGGCGTCCCGCTCGTCCGTGACGCCCAGCCCGGTCGGGCCTGCACCATCAACACTCAACGCGGCCACCGGCTCCTCCACCGAATCGCGCATACGCCGTCGAACCGGTGGGGTCGGCAAGCGAAGATAGCGTCGGGCATGTGCCGCAGGCGCTCACCTTCAACCGCGAAGAGCCACTCCAGGAGCCGATGATGGACGACGACATTGAGCTGATCAGCGACGGCGACGGCCTGGCGGTCATCGGAAGTCCGACGGCTGTCGAACGCTTCCTCGTCTCCGAGAAATTGCCGTCGAAGGACCTTGGGCTGCCCCGGCTGGGAGCCGCCCTGAGCGCTGTGGCCGGCGCCGCGCAGACTGGATCCGAGATCGCGGCCAACTCAGGTCGCTGGGTGAAGTTGACGGAGCAGTCCGCGCAGGCTCTCAAGAAGTACCGGCTGATGAAGGGTTCGCACCCGGGTGTCAGCCGTGCCGTGGTGACGGAGAACGGCAAGATCAAGGGCCTGCTCGAAGTCGTGAAGACGCCCGGATCGCTCCTGTCCAACCCGGGGCTGATGGCTGGTGCGGCGGGGCTCATGGCCCAGCTGGCGATGCAGCAGACCATGAGCGAGATCACCGACTACCTCGCCGCGATCGACGCGAAGGTCGACGACGTGCTCCGGGCCCAGGAGGACGCGGTGTTGGCGGACATGATCGGGGTGGGCATCGTCATCGACGAGGCCATCACCGTCCGCGAGGAGGTGGGCCGGGTCTCCGAGGTCACGTGGTCGAAGGTGCAGGCCGCGCCGATGACGATCGCGCGGACGCAGGCCTACGCCCTGCGGCAACTGGACGCGCTCGCGGAGAAGTTGGAGGACCAGACCAAGATCGGTGATCTCGCCAAGGCGTCCAGGGAAGCAGAGGGCACAGTGCGGGAATGGCTCGCTGTGCTGGCTCGGTGCTTCCAGTTGCACGACGCGGTCGCCGTCCTCGAACTCGACCGCGTACTGGACGCGTCTCCGGATGAACTGGACCGGCACCGAGCCGGACTTCGGACGGCCCGGCAGAAGCGGATAGAACTCATCTCCCAGAGCACCGAGCGCCTGTTGGCCCGCGTGGACGCGGCGGTCGGCACGGCCAACGCGAAGGTACTGCTGCACCCGAACGCGTCCCCGGCCGTGGTGCAGTCGGGCAACCATGTCGCGGTCACCGTCGACGACTTCCACGGGCGGCTCGGGATCGAGCGCGGGCAGCAGTCGTCGGACGCGAGACGATGGGTGGACGCGGCCGCGGAGGCGCGGGGTCGGGTGCTGGAGGCGGGAGCGGACGGCGTCGACGCCGCCAGACGCATCGGTACCGAGACCCTCGGCCGGGCCAGATCGGTGACCGGCAACCTCTCCAGCGGGATCGCCGAGCAGGTGCTCCGTCGGCGCGGGAGCGGCAAGGAACGGGCCGAGGAAGGCTGAGGCGACCGTGGGGCGAAGTCTCATCGCTCCTCACCGGCCAGTAAGGGATGGCGAGTTGAGCGGGGACGTCATACGGGGTGCAGGCAGCGTTCCGGTGCACTACCACCAGTTCGACGTCAGCGACGAGGGCGGGGCCACCGGTCCGGATCTGGCCCGCGGACACAACGGGCTCGTGCGGGTCGCCGACGGCATCATCACCGTCATGACCGGAATCCACACCGGTGAGGTCAGCGTCACCGTCGCCCTCAGCCACAGCGAGCCCTCCCCCGACAGCGGTGACTGGCAGGAGATCGTGGAGCTCTCCGCGCACGCCGCGTCCGGTGAGCTCCTGGTCCGCGGCATCATGGCCGACTTGGACGAGGAACTTCCCGTCCTGTCGTTCAACGGCCCCGGCGACTACCGCCTCCGCGTGCACGCCCGCGGCCGGGACTCCGCCGTCGACATGGCGCCCGACGAGATCACCGAGTGGTACCTCATCCAGGCCTGGCCGGCCTCCGCTCAGGACACGAGGGTGCTCCGCAGCCGCGACGCCTACGGAGCCACCGTGCGCGCCCGTTGAGCGTCAACCCCGGCGATCCCGACCGACCACGTCAGCTGACCGAGTCGACCAGCAGCTTCGCGGCCACCGTCGCCCCGTCGGTGCGGATCGTGGCGGCCACGGCGGCCGCTCGTGTGCCGGTCTCGGGTCTCAGAGTCGCCTCCAGCGCGGCCGACAAGGACGGGAAGGTCGGAGTCGGACCGTCGTGGGCCACGCCGATGCCCAGTTCCGCCACCCGGCCCGCCCAGTACGGCTGGTCCGCCATCTGGGGAACGACCACCTGGGGCGCGCCGACCCGCGCGGCCGTCGTCGTGGTGCCCGCGCCGCCGTGGTGGACGACGGCGGCCACCCGGCCGAACAGCGCCTGGTGGTTGACCTCGCCGACGGCGAAGCAGTCCTCCCGGTCGTCGGCCGGCGCCAGGTCAGCCCAGCCGCGCCCGAGGACGATACGGCGGCCCTGCGCGCGGACCGCCTCGACGGCGATCTGAGCGATGTCGGCCGCGCTGTGCATCGGCATGCTGCCGAAACCGACGTACACCGGCGGTGCGCCCGCGTCCAGGAAGGCCACCAACTCGGCCGGGAGCGGGCGCTCGTCCGGCAGGATCCAGGTGCCGGTCTGGACGACGTCGAGGTCCGGCGTCCGCTGCCACGGGTCCAGAACCGGGTCCGTCGCCAGCCAGGGCCGGTCGCCGATCACGTAATCGCGGACATGCTTCACCGGAGGCATCCCGGCGGCCGCCCGGTTCGTGTTGAGCGCCTCGCCGAACAACGCGTCGATGCTCTGCGCGTCCAGATCCCACAGCACCTGGTGGTCGGTCACCTCCGGCGGGAACGGCCGCCCTTGGTACGCCAGCGGCCGGCGGTGCACGGCCGGCAGGGTGAGCTGCTGGAAGGTCACGGACACGGAGCGGATGCCCAGCATCTCGGCCACCGACAGCGCACCGGCCGCGGCCGGCATCATCCCGGTCGCCACCAGCACGTCGCATCCCTCGGCGGCCGCGGGGAGCACCTCGAACTGCCCCGCGATCACCTCGGCGGCGCGCCGCGGCAGGCCGGAGGCGGGCGGGGACTGTGTCGTCCACTCCCGCGCCGACCGGCTGACGGGTACCAGCGGCACACCCACACCGCCCAGCCGCCGCGCGAAGTCCTCGTCGGGCGGCGCGCACACCCGTACCTCCGCGCCGAGTTCCCTCAGCCGCAGGGCGAGTCCCACCAGCGGTTCGACATCCCCGCGTGACCCGAACGTCGACAACAACACACGCACTTCGCGACACCCGTTTCCGTTGCTTCCTGCCTCGGCTGGTGATTCTGCGCTACGACGGAGGCCTTGCCGCAAGCCCCGGGGTGCGCGCTACGTTGGCCGTGGCCATAGGGGGCCCTTCCCACCGTGTCGGCTCGGCAGCGATCAGGTGGGACGCTCGAGCGGCAGGCCGAAGGCGGGGAACAGGTCGGCCCGGTGGAAGGCGAGCACTGAGGCGACTCCCGCCTCGGTCACGGTCAGCACCTGCAGATAGCGCGCGTGGAAGCGACCGTCACGGCCGCGGGTGTACAGGGCGAAGGCGGGCTGGCCGTTGGCGGACGTCTCCACCATGATCCGGCGCCCGGCGCCCGGCAGCAGCTTGGCGGCGAGCAGACGCAGGACGTCCTCCCGGCCGCTGAACCAGGTCGGCACCGGGGGCATCTCCCATCGGACGTCCTGGGTCAGGAGCCCTTCGAGGGCGACCAGGTCCGCCAGCTCGAAGGCCCTTGCGTACTCATCGAGCAGGGCCCGGCGGCGGGGCTCATCGGGTTCGCTCAGCTGGTCCTCGGCGGGGGCCACCCGGGCGAGTTCGGCCCGCGCGCGCTGCAGCGAGCTGTTGACTGCCGTGGTCGTCGTACCGAGGGCGGCGGCGACCTCGGCGGCCGGCCAGGCAAGGACGTCCCGCAGGATGAGCACGGCCCGCTGCCGCGGCGGCAGGTGCTGCAGCGCGACGACCATCGCCAGCCGCAGGCTCTGCCGTATCCCGACGACGTGGGCCGGATCGGCGCTCAGTGAATGATCGGGGAAGGGTGCCAGCCAACTCGCCTCCAGCATCGGCGCGTCCAGGTCGGCCGGATCGGTTCCTGGCGCACCGAGTGCCGAGGGCACCAGACGGCGACTGCTGTGCTTCAGGGCGTTCAGGCACAGTCGTGTGGCGATCCGGTACAGCCAGGTCCGGACCGAGGAGCGCTGCTCGAACTCCCCGAAGCCCTTCCAGGCGCGCACATACACGTCCTGGACCACGTCCTCCGCGTCGTGCAGCGAGCCGAGCATCCGGTAGCAGTGCGCGATCAGCTCACCGCGGACCTGTGCGAACTCCTCCTCCAGGTTCATCGCAGCTCCTCCACCGGTTCGGGGTGAGTGATCGGGGTGCCGGGCGGCGCGCTGTGCCGTACGCCGATGCAGAGTCCCGCCGCCGCGCCGAGCAGCGACAGTACGCCGGCGGCGGCGAAGACCCGGGTGAATCCGTTGGGGAAGCTCGCGTAGCCACCTGCGGCGGCGAAGACCGCGGCGAGGACGGCCACTCCGGCAGCCCCGCCGAGCTGCCGCATCATGCCGTACACGCCGGAAGCGAGCCCGACGGCCTCGCGGGGCAGTGCTCCCAGCGCCGCGCTCTGCGCCGCCGGCAGGGCCATGGAGACGCCGCATCCGGCCACGATCAGCGGCGCCACCAGGTCGCCGTACCGCCCCGTACTCGTGCTCGCCACGCTGATCCAGAACATGCCGACGGCCTGCAGCGCCAATCCCGCGGCGACCAGCGGGCGTTCGCCCACCCTGTCCACAAGGCGGCCTGCCAGCGGTGACACCAGGAAAAGCGTGCCGGTCCACGGCAGCAGCCGCAGCCCCGCCTCGAACGGGTCGTCGGCGAAGGCCGCCTGCATGTACTGGGCCATGAAGAACACCGCGCCGAACAGCGCCGCGGTGAGGAAGAAGCCCGCCGCGTTGCCGGCCGAGAACGCCCTCGACCGGAAGCCGGCCAGGGGCAGCATCGGCTGCGGCGCACGGCTCTCCCAGAGCAGGAAGGCCACGAGCAGTACGACGCCCGCCGACAGCGAGCCGATCACCTCGGGACTGCCCCAGCCCGCCGGGGCGCCCCGGACCACGCCCCAGACCATGCCGAGGACGGCCAGGGTGATCAGCGCGCCACCGGGCAGGTCCAGCCGGCGCACCGCGCCCCTGCTTTCGCCGATCCGCAGCAGGACGAGCGGGACCGCCACCACGCCCACCGGCACGTTGATCCAGAAAATCCACTGCCAGGCAAGTCCCTCGGTCACCGCACCCCCGACAACCGGACCGGCCAGCACACCGAGGCCCGTCAGACCGCTGAAGACACCCGTTGCCCAGCCCCGCCGTTCGGGCGGAAAGGCCGCGCCGATCAAGCTCATCGCCAGCGGCATCACGGCGGCCGCGCCGACACCCTGCACGGCCCGCGCGGCGATCAGCCATGCGACGGACGGTGCCAGCGCGCAGGCCGCCGAGGCGAGGGAGAACAGACCGAGGCCGGCCGCGAACATCCGCCGCCTGCCCCATCGGTCGCCGAGCGCCGCCGCGATCATCAGCAGCATGGCGAAGCTCAGGGTGTAGGCATTGACCGTCCACTCCAACTGTTCGATCGAGGCCCCGAGATCCTGCCTGATGCTGCCCAGCGCCGCCGCCACCACAAGCACGTCCAGCGCCACCATCACCGCACCGAGCGAGGCCAGGCCCAGCACCCAGCGCTGCCCGGCGGTCGTGCGGTCCTTGCTGCCCACGAGAGGTCCTCCAGAAAG
The DNA here is from genome assembly GCF_056436565.1 of Streptomyces sp. NPDC043726. NCBI lineage: Bacteria > Bacillati > Actinomycetota > Actinomycetes > Kitasatosporales > Streptomycetaceae > Streptomyces > Streptomyces sp. NPDC043726. The sequence continues at coordinate 124,518 of NZ_JBWKCI010000015.1, read as the reverse complement.
TCGCCGTCACTGATACCGACAACCCGGAGCGCTCCGACTCATCGCCGCGATGAGTCAGGGGTGTTCGCGTTGTCCCAATCAGTGACACCGCACCGCACGCATGGAGGAGACCTCATGAGCACAATGATCCGCTACCGCACCCGGCCGGAGTCGGCCGACGAGAACCAGCGTCTGATCGAGAAAGTCTTCGCCGAACTGGCGACGGCGGCGCCGCCCGGACTGCGCTACACCGTCTTCCGGCTCACCGACCAGGTCACCTTCGTCCATGTCGTCGATGGCGAGGGCCTGCCCGAGCTCGCCGCCTTCCAGGAGTTCCAGCGTGAACTGGGCAGCAGGCTGGCCGACGACGTCACGCGCGAAGAGGCCACCGTGATCGGAAACCGCGCGGGCACAACGGCCCACAAGCACGGTTGACCTCAGGGCCGGGAGGGTCACGGTTGACGCCATGGCCGAGAGGGTGGGGCGGGCCGCCCGACTCCACCCTCGCGCTCACGGAATGAGCTGACTTGCCCTTACGGCGAAGGTTCCGCCGCATCGACGAACTGCACCTCGACGATGCCGGGATACGGTTCGTCATCCACCCACCGAACCGCTTCACAGCGCAGTTCAGGCACTTGGGCTCCCCTCCCGGTCACCGGTCCACGGCCGCGACGAGGCAGCCAGTATCCCTCAGCCGCGGGTGGCTATCCCTTCCGCTCGGGGGGCGTGAACGGTCCGGTCTCAGGAGCCACGCAAGCCTCGACCATGGTCCGCTCACCGGCTGCTGAACCTTCCACGCAGAGCCGGCCGCCCTTGACGCGCAGGTCGACGTAGAACCGTGTGGTGGTGCCGGACTGCTTGAGGCCGTGGATGCGGTCGTCGATGTAGCCGAGGTCGTTGAGGATCTTCCTGACCTTGGCGGGAGACGGGTCTGCCAGTTCCCAGAGCGCCTGGGTGATGCGCTCTTCGTGGAGGGCACTGGCACACCAGTCGCGAGCGTCCAACTCCGCTGCCGGGCCGGTGGGAGCCCCGGGTGCTTCAATCGCCTCGGTCGCGGGATCGTCGGTCGGCAGCGCCTTGGCCGGCGGAGCGCCCGAAGGGCAGGACTGTGCGATCCGGTTCAACATCGCTGTGGCGGAAGCCTGTTGATCCGTACCGGCCGACGGGTGCGATCCTGCGGCACTTGTCTTCTCGGTTGTCTTCTCGGTGCCGCAGGCGGCGAGGGACACAGCGGCGAGGGTTGTCGCCGCGAGGGCGAGCCAGGGGCGGCGGTTGGCAACTATGCCGGTCAGGGCATGAGTTCGTCTCATGTGCACAGCTTCCGGCCACGCCTCTCGCTGCACATGAGTACACATACTCAACAAGATCGGGTTCAGCGACGCAGTCCACGAGCAGTCCGGCCCCCCTGTACGCGGCCTGTCAATCCCGCGCCTCAGCAGCGGACTTGAGGTCGGCCAGCCACCCCTCCAGGCCCATGCCCAGGACCTGGGTCGCGAGCGGGACGTCCGCCTCGACCTGCTCGCCGGTCCAGGTCTCCTCCGTGCGGACGCGGACACCGCCGCCCTCGGCCTTCTCAAACGTCCACACATGGACACCTTCGTCGATCCGCAGCCCCTCGCCGACCGCCGGACCGGTCCACCGCAGGCACTTGCGGTGCTTCAACTGCTGGACGGTGGACGTGATCTCCAGTGTGGTCTCGGGTGTGGTGGGCGTGGCCGGTGCGGGGGTCGTCCAGCGGAACGCCGAACCCTCACGAAGCCGCCCAGGATCGTGACGTTCGGCGCTGAGGACGGGCGACTGCCAGGCGGGCCATCGCTCGACGTCGGTCTGGAGCTTCCAGATCGTCTCGATCGACGCGTTGATCACGGTGTCGGTCGAGTACCGGATCTGCGCGGCGTGGTCGACGCCCTCCCCTCGGCAGGTCAGGGCGGCGCGGTGGCTCGGCCCGCTTTCGGCCGGGGCGGCGTGGGCCGGGAGCGCGGCAGTTGCGAGGAGGCCGGTGGTGGCGAGTGAGATCGCGACCGCGGTGGCCAGTCGGTTGGATGACGGCTTGATGCGGGTGTTCTGCATGGCGTTCCCCTGGTTTCGAAGCGATCAGGTGTGCGTACGACGGCGGGCGGCGAGCCGACGTTCGAGGGCGATGCGGTCAGCCGCTCAGCGCCGACCGGCCCGGTGGATAGTCACGATGAGTACGGCTGAGGCGGCGGCGATGAGACCCACGAACCCGGGGTGCAGTCCTTGGACAGGCTCGGGGTGCCGTCGGGTCGGGTCAGCCAGATGAGGAGGGGGATCGCGTAGGCGGCCGCGACCAGTCCGGCCGCGAGGCGCACGGCCCGGTCAGACATCCCCTCTGGAAGTTATAAGGTTTGCCGTTCGTTAGAAGTTGTAACCGACTGCGGCGTAGGGAGTCAAGAACTTTCGCAATACCCTCTAACCTGCTGCCATGATTGAGCCATGAAGGTCATCGTCATCGGCGCCGGCGCCCTGGGGGTCAGCGTCGCCAGGCAGCTTGCCGTCAGCGGCGAGGAAGTGCTCCTGGTGGATCAGCGAGGAGCCGGGAGCGGCACCACCGCGACCACGTTCGCCTGGACCAACTCGAGCCGGAAGGAGAACCCGGACTACCACAGGCTCAACCTCGCGGGGATGGAGGAGCACGCGCGGCTCGCCGAACAACTACCCGGCGCCACCTGCTACTTCCCCAGCGGAGCGCTTCAGTGGGCGGACTCCGCAAGCGAACAATGGCTCGCCACCAACGTGGAACGACTGCAGTATCTCGGCTATCCCGCACGCTGGGTCACGCCCACCGAAGCAGCACGACTGGCAGGAGACGGCCTCCGGATCCCGCAGACGATCACCTCGTGCGCCCACTTCCCCAGCGAGGGATACGTTCTGCCCGACCTCTTCGTGGCCAACCTGCTGGCCGATGCCGAGCGGCACGGAGCCCGGTTGGCGCTCGGCGAAGTCGTAGCCATCGATGACAGAGCCGAAGAGGTGTCCGTCGTTCTGGCCGGAGGAGAGGCCTTCACAGGTGATCGGGTCGTGCTGGCAGCAGGCCGCTGGACGCAACAGCTGGCCGCACGAGCCGGTATCGACATTCCCATGGTGACAACAACCAGCCGCGGATCGCAGACCGTCGGCCTGCTCGGGTACGCCAGGGCGCCCCGACTCGACCTTCGGTGTGTGATCCACAGCCCCGGCCTCAACCTTCGCCCCGCTACCGGCGGACGGACCGTCCTTCAAGCGCTCGATCTCAACGCGGACGTCGATCCGGCCGATCCTCCCTCGGTGGATGGGGATCTTGCGCGCACTCTCGCGCAGCGGTTCTCGGCCCTGCTCCCCGAACCGAGCCGCGCACCGGAGATCGAGCTGCGCATCGGCTTGCGGTCATTGCCCGCGGACGGCCTCAGCGTCGTCGGCTACGCCTCCGGCCAGTCCCGCATCTACTGCCTGGTCTCGCACAGCGGGATCACTCTGGCACCGATTCTGGGTCGGCTGGTCGCGAGCGAGGTCACCGCCGATCAGGAGGAAGACCTCCTCCGGCCTTTCCGGCCCACCCGATTCATCGGCGTACGGCGCTCGGACACCGAGGTCGACCAGCGCGCCACCGCTCTCGGCGAGCAGTAGCCGAGCGGGCGGGGCAGTTCGGTCAGCCGGCAAAGGACGGTCAACGACCCCGGTGACGGCGTCGGTACCACAGCCCGGCGACCCCCGCGGATCCCGCGGCCAGGACGATGGCGAGGACCGGCCAGTGACTGCCGGCGATGCGCAGGCCGGCCAGGAAGGTCACGGCGATCAAGGCGAGTGGCACAAGGAGGGAGAAGAGTGCGCGCACTGCCGCCGCGATGACGTCCGGCTGGGGACGGGAGATCCGACGGCGGCGCGCGGTGGGAGCGGTGTGGCCGAAGTAGTACGTCTGAACCCGGCGCGCCAAGCGGGTGTCGGCGCGTTGATAGGACATCGCCATGTACGGCAGCCACACCAGTGGAGCGACGAGGCCGACCAGAAAGACCAAACCGAGGAGCAGCCACCGCCAGACCTGCACCGCCAACCTGCGCACCCGCCCGCCCGCGTCCTCCGCTGCCTCGCCCGGTGGGAGCACACCGAGCAGGCGGGCCATGCGCAGGGTGACGTCCCACAGAGCCGCCCATCGCCTCCATCGGCCCGGGGTGTCAGCGGCCCGTGGCGTCCGGGCGAGCGCGTCCTGCGCCTGCCGGGTGTCCTCGTACACGCCCTGGAGGACGAGAAGTTCGGCGGCGCGGGCGCTCGCCGTAGGGTCGCGGCCGTCGAGAGCGGCCAGCTCCAGCACCGTACGTGCCTGGCGGAGCAGCGCCGCGCAGAACGCGACGGGAATGAGCACGACAAAGGGGCCGCCCACGAGGGACCCCTCCGACACGACGGCTCGCCGGCCGCGGGCAAGCACCAGACCACGGAGTTCTACGTCGGTGGCGTCGGGGTGGTTGCGGCGGAGCTGCTCGACTACGCGGGGCACGGCTGGACCCATGCGGCGGACGGCGAAGGAGGCGAGAAGTTCTGGGAGGTGCCCGGGGTCGGTGACGATCGAGGCCAGCAGCGAGCGCTCGAGCGAGGACTCCGTGGGGGCGCCCTCCGTCTTTCGTTTCTCCCGGTGCGACACAGATCGTATCTATCACGAATCGCATCACACGGTGCATCCAGCCTGTACCCATACCTTTCGGATGATCTGAGGCACAGCTGTCGGTTCGACGTCGCATTCGATCCGAGCGGCGCGCCGGAAGGGCGAAAAGGACACGGGTGGTCTCCACGAGCCCCTCGCAGCCGCACATCGGGGACGGGCCGGGTCGACCCGCCCCCTAATGAGTGTCCTAGCCGACGGCCACCTACCGCGTGCTGCCGGCGAGGTGGCCGCCCGGCCTCACTTCAGGTGCCGATCCAAGAACCGGCACCCGTCCTCCAACTCGAACCACGGGGTGCCGGTGTGCCCTCCCACATTGGCGTGCAGCGTCTTCTCCTTGCTGCCGAAGGCGTCGAACAGGTCCAGGGCACGTTGCCGTGGATTGCCCTCGTCGTCCCACTGCAGCAGGAACAGCACCGGGATGGTGACTTGGCGGGCCTCCTCGCGCTGGGCACGGGGCACATACCCACCGGCGAAGAAGCCCGCGGCCACGATGCGCGGTTCGACCACCGCCAGCCGGATACCGAGGGCGGCCCAGCCCCCGGAGTACCCGACCGGACCGCCGATCTCGGGCAGTTCAAGGAGGGCGTCGAGAGTGGTCTGCCATTCCGGCACCACGTTTTCGACCAGGGGGCCGATGAAGGACTCGAAGATCTCGTCGACCGGTTCGCCGGCCTGCATCGCCCGGCGGAGGTCAGCGCGTGCCTGCTCCTGGGCGGCGGAATGGGGACGGTCACCGCATCCTGCGGCATCAATGGTGGCCACCGCGAAGCCACGGGCGGCGGTGTAACGGGCCCGCGCCGCCAGCCGGGGGTCCGCCTTGGGCAACCCGTTGTTGTGGGACATCAGAACGAGCGGGGCCGGTGCGGATCCGGGCGTCCACAGGGTGCCGGGGATCTCACCGAGGGTGAATTCGCGCTCGAGGACGCCGTCGTCGAGGCGCCGTTCGGAAGTGAAGAGCATGGTCGTGCCTTTCGGGAGTGCGCGTGAACGGCGCTCCCGGACGACCTATCGCCCGGCCGTGACCCCGGAGGGGAGCACCCACGTCAAAACTGCGTTCACGGGCACCACCTCCTCGCTCTCTCGCACGGCCTCAGGGAGGTTAGCAGGGGTCGCCGTGGAAGGTCGTCGGGTTTTCGGGGAGGGCCTGGAACACTCGACCCCCTCGGCCCGAGGCAGCACCACCAGAAAGATCTCGCCCTGAGATATGGACGGCACGTTCATTTCTTGCTTATATGTACGTAGCGTTCATTTCTGAGGGGAGACCCACCATGAACACCCCCACCACCCATCGCGTCGCACTCGTCACCGGCGGCTCCGGCGGCATCGGCCGCGTCGTGGCCGAGCGGCTCGCCGCGGACGGATTCGCGGTCGCCGTGCAGTACGCGGGAAACCAGGCCAAGGCCGAGGACACCGTGGCCGCGATCACCGAGGCCGGCGGCAAGGCCCTCGCCGTGGGCGGCGACGTCGCCGACGAAACCGCGATGAGCGCGGCCTTCGACACCGTCGAGTCCGCCTTCGGCGGTATCGACGTCGTCGTGAACACCGCCGGCATCATGATCCTGGCGCCGGTCGCGACGTTCGATCTCGCCGACCTGGACCGGATGCACCGCACGAACATCCGCGGCACCTTCGTGGTCTCCCAGCAGGCGGCCCGCCGCATCCGCCCGGGTGGCGCACTCGTCAACTTCTCGACCTCGGTGGTCCGCACCCAGCTGCCGACCTACGCCGCCTACGTCGCCAGCAAGGCCGCCGTCGAGGGCATGACCCTCACCCTGGCCCGCGAGCTGCGCGGCCGGGACATCACCGTCAACGCCGTCGCACCCGGCCCCACCGCCACCCCGCTGTTCCTGGACGGCAAGGACGACGCCTCCATCGCGAACTTCGCCAAGGCGACCCCCCTCGAGCGGCTGGGCCGCCCCGAGGACATCGCCGAGGCCGTCTCCTTCCTCGCCGGCCCCGCGCGCTGGGTCAACGGACAGATCCTCTACGCCAACGGCGGCCTCGCCTGACCCCTGCCGCACCGCCTGCTCCCGCAACCACGTCACCCACGTCACCGCGCCAGCGCCGCAGGCCCCCGAAAGGAACCACGTCCATGCCCACCACCGGCAATGTCATCGTCACCACCGGGGCCTCCAGCGGCTTCGGCGCGCTCACCGCCCGCGCGCTGGCCGACGCCGGCCACACCGTCTACGCCGGCATGCGCCAGACCGGCACCCGCAACGCGCCCCAGGTCAAGGCCGCCGTCGACTACGCGCACGACCACCACGTCGACCTGCGCCCCATCGAGCTGGACGTGAACGCGCAGGACTCCGTCGAAGCCGCCGTCGCAGCGATCGAGGCCGAGCACGGCCGTATCGACGTGCTGATCCACAACGCCGGGCACATGGTGACCGGCCCCGCCGAGGCCTTCACCCCCGACCGGCTCGCCGAGCTCTACGACGTGAACGTCCTGTCCACCCAGCGCGTCAACCGCGCCGCGCTGCCCGGCATGCGCCGGCGCGGACGAGGACTGGTGCTCTGGGTGTCCAGCACCAGCGTCAAGGGCGGCACCCCGCCCTACCTCGCCCCCTACTTCGCCGCCAAGGCCGCCATGGACTCCCTCGCGGTGTCCTACGCCGGCGAACTCGCCCGCTGGGGCGTGGAGACCGCGATCGTCGTCCCCGGCTCGTTCACCAGCGGCACGAACCACTTCGCCCACTCCGGCCACCCCGACGACACGGGCGTCGAGGCCGCGTACGAGACCAAGTACGCCGGTCTGATGGACCAGGTGGCGGCCAAGCTCGCCGCCCTCGCCGCCGAAGGCGCAACCGCGTCACTGGTCTCCGACGAGATCGCCCGCATCGTCGCCCTGCCTGCCGGACAGCGCCCCTACCGCGTCCACATCGACCCCGCGAACGACGGATCCGAGGAGGTCAGCGAAGTCGCCGACCGCATCCGCCGCGAGTTCCTCACCCGCATCGACCTCGCCGACCTGCTCACCGTCCAGCACTGAAACCCTGGGATGGCGCAGTTCAGCCTCCCGTCCCCGCTCCCGCCATCGCAGAGGCAGACACCATGACCACGATCGACACCCCGGTCGCCATCCAGACCTTCATCGAGGCCACCAACCACGGCGACACCGAGGCCTTCGCCGCCGCGTTCACCCACGACGCCCACCTCGACGACTGGGGCCGCGAGTACCACGGCCGCGACGGAGTGCGCGCCTGGGACCGCACCGACAACATAGGCGTACAGGCTCACTTCGAGCTGGAGTCCATCGAGCCGGGCCCCTCCCCCGACACCTACGTCGCCACCCTTACAGTGAGCGGCGACGGCCACAACGGCACGGGTCCCATGACCTTCCGCCTGCGCGACGGGCTGATCGCCAGCCTGCGGATCGCTCCGTGACCCCGGGCACGAGACGAGGCGACAGCACGACCCCCGGCAACCGAGCAGGAGCACACGTGGTGAACAAGGCGAGCGGCCCCGCCGCCAGGGAAGGCAGCGGTCGCGGTCGGGGGCGTCGGCCCGCGGACGAGGTCCGGGCGGACGTCCTGCACACCGTCGGAGACCTGCTGCTCGCCGAGGGCTTCGCCGACCTGACCTTCGAACGCGTCGCCAAGGCGTCCGGGGTCAGCAAGACCACGCTCTACAAATGGTGGCCCTCCAGGGGAGCGCTCGCCCTGGACGGCTACTTCCACGCCGTCGAGGAAACGCTCGCCTTCCCCGACACCGGGGACATCCGGGCCGACCTGCTCACCCAACTGCGCGCCTTCGCCCACGTGATGACCGAGACGCCGGGCGGCCGCGTGCTGGCCGAGCTGATCGGGGCCTCACAGACCGACCCGGACCTGGCCACCGCCTACCGCAAGCTCTACTCCTCGCACCGGCGCCGCCTGGCGGGCGAACGCCTCCAACGAGCCCAGGAACTCGGCCAGATCCGCCCCGACACCGACGTCCAGGTCCTCGTCGACCAGCTCTGGGGCGCCGTCTACCACCGCCTCCTCATCCCCGACGAACCCGTCACCGACGACTTCGTGGTCGCACTGGTGACCAACCTTCTGAACGGAGTACAAGCGAAGTAAGCGCGGTGCCTGCCCGTTCTAGACCTGGGAACTCGGGCTCGCCTCCACGGACAGGTCGTTGTCGACCGTGAAGTAGGGACGCACCGCGACACCACCGACCGTGGCAGACGGGTACACGAAGATCTCCTTGCGGTCCGCCACGTCGTCAAGCAGTCGGCCGATACGGATGATCTGGCCGCCCGCGTCGGGGCCGGTGCGGACGCTGACGTCCCACACGCGGCTGCCCGTGCCGTCGGCGCCGATCAGCTCCTCGAAGTCCACGGTGAAGGTGAATCGCCGACCATCGCTGTCGACCCGCGGCTCCCCGGTCCAGACCGCGCCGCTGGAACCCCGCGGGCGCAGTCGTACCAGGGCTCCCGCCGACACCGCGGCGCCGTGCGACCGCGCCTTCACCGTCATGGACCGCTCCGTCACCCGCACGCCCTCGACCTCGGCGTGGGCGGTGCGCAGCCAGGTCCGTACCGCGAGGTAGCCGTCCTTGGTGGTGTACGGCACCCGCACCGCCACCGGCGCCGGCCAGTCCCGGGTGTGTCCGTCGACCAGGGCGCGCAGGTCGCGCAGACCGGGGCGGAGGCGTTGCCGCGTGGCTCCCGGGTCGGGGAGCAAGTACACGTCCCACCGTCCCTCGGCGAGCGGGGGCTGGGCGTCCAGGACGGCGCACCAGCCGCCGTCGGCCGTCGCTTCGAGGGGGAGGGAGCGGTGGCTTTCCTCGGGCATTCCCTTCTTGGGACGCAATCGCAGCAGCAACTGGGGCGATGAACCCTCAAGTTCGGGCAGGTGGAACGTGACGCGGCCGTCCGCGTCGGCCGTGCAGTGGGCACGGGGCGTGTCGTGTGTCGTGCCGGTGCTCATCTCTGTTCCTTCCGTACGGCGCGCAGCGCACTGCCGGCCGCGGCGTGGGCGGCGTCCCGGGCGGCGAAGCCACGGCTGATCAGGGTGCGATGTATTCGGTCGCGTTCCGGTGCCGCGGGCCGCCCCGCCCTTCTCGCCGACATCGCCTCGCCGATCAGGTGTTCGGCATGCTCCACGACGGGGCCCGGGGCGAAACGCCGGGCGTTCTCCATGGCCGTACGACCCATGCGCCGCCGTCGCTCGTCGTCGCCGACGAGTTCCAGCAGGGCGTCGCCCAGCGCGTCACGGTCACCGACGGGCACCAGGCGGCCGTCGATCCCGTCCTTGATGATCTCGCCGGGTCCGTGCGGGCAGTCGGTGCTCACCACGGGGAGGCCGCAGCGCATGGCCTCGACGATGGTCATGCCGAACGGTTCGAAGTTGGACGCGGCCGCGCCGATCGAGCCCTTGACCCACTCCGCCTCCATCGGAGCGGCCGCTCCCATGAGGAAGACGTTGTCGCACAGGCCCAGGCTCTGGATGAGCTGCCTCAGCCGGTCCTGCTCCTCCCCCTTGCCGTAGATCCGCAGCTGCCAGTCCGGGTGTTCGGCGGCCACTCGGGCGAAGGCCTCGACGAGCAGGTCGTACCGTTTCACCGGTACCAGCCGACCGGCGGCGATCACCACCTTCGCGCGGCCGTCCGCGGCGGGCAGCACCGGGTCGGGGACGCTGTTGGGCAGGGCCTGCACTCTGACGCCGGGCAGCCGCATCTTGCGCCGGTAGGCGTCGGCGTCCGCTTCCGTGACCGTGGTGAGCACGTCGAGCCGCCGGTACGCGCGGCGCAGCGCGGTGCGCAGTGCCGGTGAGTGGTTGTCGAGGGTGAGGTGCTCCTGCCCGACGCGGACGACATGCCATGGGGCCTGATACGCCAGGTGCACGTTGAGCCCGGGGCGCGTGCCGATGACCACGTCGGCGTCGATGGCCTCCAGGCATTCACCGATGCGTTGATCGGTCAGTTCGCTGTATTGCTGGTAGCGGTACTCAGCGGCCGGGAACACGCGCGCCGGTCTCAGATGGAGCGGGTGTTCCTTTTCCTTCCGCAGGTCCACCAGCGGCCTGAGGGAGACTCTCGGGTCCAGGGTGAAGTTGGGGCGTTCCCGATGTCGTAACACCGAGACGATCTCCACATCGTGCCGGGCGGCCAGTGCCTGCGCCAGGTTGAAGGTCGTGGTGATCGTGCCTCCAATGCCGTAGGCGTTGTGCAGGAGGAAAGAGATCTTCATGGTGGACTAGACCTCACCGACCCCCTTTCCGTTGTCTGCTGTTATTGCTTTGTTTCCTTTCTGGTCGGGCTCAAGGACGGCTCGCCGTCGGTCGATCCCAGGATCGCGATCGGTATGTCACGGTCCGGGTACGCCTCACCGATCCTTCTGGCCCCGCAACCGCTGTGGCCGGAAAGTGTGTCTCTGAGCGCATGGCGTGCCCGCTGGGCAGTGGGCACGGGCCCGGTTCTTGGGGGATTCGATGAGCGCATGGGAAGTGCCCGGGTACACCGAGTCGCTCGAACTCGGCTCGGGAGCGAGCGGGCGCGTCGTCCTGGCCGTCCACGACGAGACCGGTGTCGCGGTTGCGGTGAAGTACCTCAGCGAGTCGCTGCGCGCCCAGTCCGGTTTCCTGCACGGCTTCCGGGCGGAGGCACGGCTGCTCGGCGGGCTGGAGAGCGCGTACGTCACCGGGTTGTACGAGTACGTCGAGAGTCCGGACGGCGCGGCCATCGTGATGGAGCTGGTGGACGGCGTCTCCCTGCGAACGCTGCTGAGCCGGCAAGGGCCGCTCGACCCGGAGGCCGCGCTCGTCATCCTCAAGGGTTCGCTGCTCGGCCTGGCCGACGCCCACCGCGTCGGCGTCGTCCACCGCGACTACAAGCCGGAGAACGTCCTGGTCGTGCCGGACGGATCGTCCAAGCTCGTCGACTTCGGCATCGCGGTGGACTCGGGAGCCACCGCCGGTGTGGCCGGAACCCCGTCCTACATGTCCCCGGAGCAGTGGACGGGCGCGCCCGCCTCACCGGCTGCCGACGTGTACGCGGCCACGGCCACCTTCTTCGAGTGTCTGACGGGTCGCAAGCCGTACTCGGGCGACAACTTCGCGGAGCTGGCGCTGCAGCACGTCGAGGCGCCCGTCCCGGCCGAGGAGGCGCCCGAAGCGGTGCGCGAGATCGTCCGCCGCGGTCTGGCCAAGGACCCGGCGCAACGGCCCGCGCAGGCGGCGGAGTTCGTCACGGAACTGGAGGCGGTCGCCGGTGCCGCGTACGGGCCCGACTGGGAGGAACGCGGTCGGGGCCGGCTCGCCGCACTGGTGGCACTGCTCCCCCTGCTGCTGCCCTCGGCCCGCACCGCGCCCCGCACCACCACGGACATCGCCCGCACGGTCCTGCCTCAAGGGCTGCGCCCCGTCCCGGCACGATCATGGCTCCCCGGCCGGCCCGGAATCCTGGTGTCGGTCGCCGCCGTCGTTCTCGGCGTGCTGCTGACCTACGGCATCCCGGCCAACGCCGGAAGCGCCGCGCAGGAGGCGGCCCAAGCCCTGGCCACGACCAGTGCCGAGCCCGGCGGGGAACAGGCCGGAGCCACAGCGCCGACGTCATCGGCCTCCCCCTCGCCGTCGTCCACCGCCTCGACAAGCCCCTCGCCATCACCGGACGAGTCACCCACGGGCGCCACACCCATTGGCAGCGAAGAGGCCACGGCCTCCGCCACCCCGGACAGCGGTGAGGGGACGACAGCGCCACCCGGAGGCACCGACACCACACCCACCACCACCGCTCCCCCGTCGCCGGTCGCACCCGCCGTCAAGGCCGTCGCGGTGTCGGGCTTCAGCCAGACGGGCCCCACGACCGCCACCGCCACCATGGAGGTCACCACGGACGGCACCGGGCCGATCTCCCTCACCGTCTCGTGGTTCACGAGCGACTCGAGCGGACAGCTCGGCACGGCCGACGGCGCCCCGCAGACCTTCACGCGCAGCGGCGCCACCACGTACTCGATCACCGTCGGTCACACATTCCAGACCCGCGGCTGCTACTGGTCGGTCCATGCGGCGACCGACCCGGCCGCCGCCGGCGGTGCCGCCTCTCAACAAATCCTGACCAGGCAGTGTGACATCCGGTGACGGCACGGAACCCAGAGCGCGGGGAACCCGGTTCCGCCGACGCCGACTACAGCGCCACCGTGCTGGCCAGCCACTGGATCCAGGGACCGGCCTCGCCGGACACGCTCGTGGAGGAGACCTCGCCGGAGACACCGGCGACGACCCGGCCCGATCGTGTCGAAGGCACCGTTTTGCGCTTCGGACCGGGCGTCACGGCCACCCTCGCGCACCGCACGCACACCGGGACGCTCCCCGCGGTGCCGACGCCCCCGGCACCGCCTCGGCGGCGACTGCGCCGACACGCTCTTCCCGCCCTGGTGTTGATCTGCGTCCTCGCTTTCCTCGCCTGGCAGCGCCTGGGGCCGTCCGTCGAGGTGACCACGGTCGCCGTCTCGGCCCGGCCAACCGTCCTCGGGTGCGACGAGACCGCTGTCATCGTCGGCCTGGTCACGACGAACGGCAGCGCCGGCACCCTCTCCTACCGCTGGACCAGAAGCGACGGCACCGCCTCCGACGTCCTGCGCGAAGAGATGGTCCGCGGCCAGAAGCAGGCCCGCCTCCAGCTGCGGTGGACCTTCCAGGGCAAGGGGCAACGCGCGCCGCGGGCCGAGCTTCAACTCCTCTCGCCGACCCGCAGAACAGTGACCACGCAGTTCACGTACGACTGCTCCTGACAGCTCCGCAGGGCTCGTCAGACCGGGGTCGACTACCCTACCCGTCGGTAATGTCCGCTGGCCGAGTCCCAGGGAGGTCGCTGATGGGGCGTCAGCGCAGTCTTCAGGAGTCCGTGGTGGTGGACGCCGCGCCGGATGTCGTCTATCGACTGGTGGCGCACCTTCCCGACATGGGCCGCTGGAGTCCCGAGTGCCGCCGGGTCTGGGTACCGCGCCCGCCGGTGCGCACCGGCACGCGGTTCGTCGGTTTCAACCGGCGAGGGCCGTTCGTCTGGTTCACGACGGGCCGGGTGGCGGCGGCCCGCGTGGGCGAGGAGTTCACGTTCGACGTCGGGGTCTTCGGACTTCCCATCGCCCGCTGGGGCTACCACTTCACCACGGAAGGGACGGGCACCCGGGTGACCGAGACCTGGCAGGACCTGCGCACAGGGCGCGGCGCCCGGATCGCCGACCTCCTCGGTACCGTCTTCGCGGGCACCACGCCCGAGCGCCGGCTCGCCGTCAACCGCCACGGCATGCGTACGACCCTCAGCCGGATCGCGCGGGCGGCAACGAGCCCTCGCTGAGCGGAACCGTCGCTTCCCGTATCCGGGTGTACGCGGGAGGCGAACTCCCCTGCCGCACAAGGGACTTCGTCGGCCAACTCCGGTGGGTTATCGTTCCGCACGTGGGCGGCGGGGAAGGCGCCCCGAAGGGGGAGCTGTGGTGACGAACAGCGAGGGGTCGCGGCTGATAGCGACCGAGGGCGGCCATCGGGTGACACCGGCCGAACTCTTCTTCGACCTGGTCTTCGTGTACGCGATCACGCAGGTCACGGCGCTGATGGCGGCCGATCCGAGCTGGCTGCGGCTGCTCGGCGGCATGGTCGCGTTGGCGCTGCTGTGGTGGTGCTGGTGCTGCTTCGCCTGGCTGGGAAACGTCGTACGGGCCGACTCCGGCGCGATGTTCACCGTGCTCGTGTCCGTCATGGCCGTTGTCCTGATCGTGTCGCTGACCGTGCCGGAGATCTACGACGACGCCCCCGGCGGACTGCCCGCCCCACTGGTCTTCGTCCTCTGCTACGGCGCCGTCCGCGTCCTGCACCTGGTCACGTACTGGCTCTCCGACCCCAGCGACCAGGCCCTGCACCGCGTCCTGCGCCACACCGCCCTGATATCGGTGGCACCGCCCTTCGCCCTGCTCCTCGTGGGCGCGGCCTTCACGGGCGTCACCCAGATCCTCATCTGGCTCGCCGCCGTGGCCATCGACTACCTCGGCATCTTCGTCACCGGCAAGTCCGGCTGGCGGGTCGCCTCACCCGGCCACTTCGCCGAACGCCACGGCCTGATCGTCATCATCGCCCTCGGCGAGTCGATCGTCGCCATCGGCGTGGGCGTGTCCGGGTTCCCGCTGAGCGGCCCGGTCCTGGGCGCCGCCGCACTGGGACTGCTCGTCTCCGCGGGCCTGTGGCGGCTGTACTTCCGCCAGGTCGCCGAGGCGGCCGAGCACCGGCTGACCACGCTCACCGGCGACGACCGCACCCGGCTGGCGCGTGACGCGTACACCTTCCTCCACCTGCCGCTGGTGGCCGGAGTGGTCATCATGGCCCTCGGCATGAAGAAGACCCTCCAACAGGTCGCCGACACCGGCCACTACGACCTGACCGAGCCCCTGCACGGTGTCGTCGCCTGGGCCCTGCCGGGAGGCGTCGGCGTGTTCCTCCTCGCCTCGGCCGCCCTGCTGCTGCGCACCGCGAACCACCGCTCACCGTTCCTCCTGGTCGCCGGGGCCGTCTGCCTCGTCGCCGGGCCCGCCGTCGCCCACGTCCCGTCCCTCGTCTCTCTGGGTCTGCTGGCGGCACTGGTGACGGGCCTGGTTCTGGTGCGGGACAGGACTCCGGCTCTTACGCGCGCTGAAAGCCATCGCTAGGCCGGCATCCGCGCGTGCCGCGGGGTGGGAAGTGTCCGCCCCAGGCGGGCGATTGGGGACAGGGCCATCAGCACCGGTGACAGCAGCATCCCCGCGGCTGTCAGCAGGAGGCTGGTGCGCGTCCCCCACGCGTCCGCGAGCAGGCCGCCGAGCAGTGAGCCGAGCGGGGTCAGCCCCATGCCGACGAAGTTGATCGTCGCGGCCGCCCGGCCTTGCATCCCGTCCGGGGTGACGGTCTGTCGGACGGCCATGATCGTGACGTTCACCAGCTGGCTGAAGGTCCCGAAGACGAAGCCGACCGCGAGGAGTGCGGGAAGCGTCACCGCGGAAGAGTCGTTCAGTGCGGGCACGCACAGAAACGCGCCGTCGCCGAGTGCCGCCGCAAGGACGAGCACGGGGCCGTATCCGAAGCGGTTCGGCAGTCGGGCCGCCAGCAGTGAGCCCAGGAGCGCGCCCGGCCCCGTGGCCGCGAGCGCCAGCCCGATGGCGGTGCCCGACAGGTGCAGGTCCCGGGGCAGGAAGAGCAGATAGGCCGTCATCACCGCTGAGAAGAAGAACTGGAAGGCGGCAGAAGCCAGGCACACCGTACGCAGAAAGGTGTCACCGGCGACAAAACGGAGACCCTCGTGGATCCGTCGCCAGACGCGAGAGGAGCGTTCCGCGCGCTCCGGGACGGAATCGGGGCGCTTGATCCGGTAGAGCGACAGGAACGACAGCGCGAAGAACAGCCCGCTCGTGGCGGCTGCCACCGGCGCCGTCAGCAGGGACACCAGCGCACCGCCGAGGGCGGGACCGCCGGTCTGCATGGCCGAGCGACTGCCCTCGAGCGCGCTGTTGCCCTGCATCAGCTGATCGCGTCGCAGCAGCCGTACCAAGGACGCGTGATACGCCACGTCGAAGAACACGGACAGCGCCCCGACGACGAAGGCGACCCCGAGCAACGCCGGCAGGCCCAGCACACCGAGGAGGCCGGCCACGGCGGCGGCGCCGAGGGCCACGGCCCGGCCGACGTCCGTCAGCACCATGACCGTACGGGTCCGCCAGCCGTCCACCCATGCGCCGACGAAGAGCGACAGCAGCAGGATCGGCGCCTGTCCCATCGCGCGGAGGGCGCCCAGCTCGGCGGCGCCGGCGTTGAGCGTGAGGACAGCGAAGAGCGGCAGAACCACCAGGCTTGCCTGCTCCCCCAGTTGGGAGGCGGTCTGGCCAAGCCAGAACCTGCGGAAGTCGCGGTCCCGCCACAGGCTGGGCGGGACAGGTCGTACGGAATCGGATGCGGCGGAGGATGCGGACGGCAACAGAGATCCCTCGGGTGACCGAAGACGAGACCCGCTGTCCCGGCGCTCCACGCCTCTTCGGCAGCGGGATGGGAAGGCTCGCTGTGCCGCGTATGCAGGGCAGCACGCGATGACGGGCCGCTCAGGGCCTCAGACGTCAACGCGTGCTCGAACGACCGACCATGTCCTCGCTCCTCGCTTCGTTCCTCACTGCGCAGACCCTAGCTCTCGCTCCGCGGAGACGACAGGCAATTTGAGCGAGGGTGGGCGACCGTCACGCCACGTCTCCTTCGCCCGCCGTGTCCTCGGCCTCCCAGCGGAGAAGGTCACCCGGCTGGCACTCGAGCACCTCGCAGAGCGCGGCGAGGGTCGCAAAGCGCACCGCCTTGGCGCGGCCGTTCTTGAGTACGGCGAGGTTGGCGGGTGTGATGCCTACGCGTTCGGCGAGTTCGCCCACGGACATCTTCCGCTTGGCCAGCATCACGTCGATGTCGACAGCGATCGGCATCAGATCACCTGGTCCAACTCGGCCTGCATCCGCGCTGCTTCGACGTCGCGGGCGACGGCCTGGGCAAGCAGCAGCCGCAGCACGTGCACGATGAGCGCGACTCCCAGGATGGCCACGCCGATCCCGCCCATGATGAGGGTGACGCCGGGGTCGTCCCGCTGTCCGGGCGCGTTCACGGCAGTGACCGCGAACCAGACGAGCGCAGCCGAGACGATCGCGCCGATGATGATGTCCACGTAACGGAAGGCGGCATGGGAGAACACCGTCCCGCGTCGCACCATCGTGACCAGTCGCCATACACAGACCAGGGCGACCTGAGCCGTCCCGATACCCAGGATCGTGATCACTCGGAGCGGGGTCAGCGGGAGCGACCCGTCCTCCGGGTCATTCCCACTGACCAACGCCCACACCATCAACGCCTGCACGAACACGGTGCCGACGAGCACTACCACCAGCACGGCACGCAGCGCGCGCACGGTCAGCTGTCCCATGACCCACCACCCCATCGAAGAACGATGGAAATCTATCGACTTTCGATAGATAGAGCAAGTGTTGTGGAAGACCCGACGGGTGTAGCAGCACCGGCGCAACGGCTGTCAGTGCCGACTGGGAGGATCCGTCGTATGACTTCCTCGGTATCCGCGTCCTGGACCCGCATCGAGGCCTGGCTCGCGGACTACGCCCCGCGCACCTACTCCGATCTGGCGCCCCCCGCCGAGCAGGCGGCCATCACGAGGGCGGAGGAGACCATCGGCATGCCCTTCCCGGCACCCCTGACGGACTCGCTCCTTCGGCACGACGGAACAGTGTCCCGTGTTCTGCTGCCACCGTTCTGGATCATGCTGAGCGCGCAGCAGATCGCGGATGCCTGGATGACACGGACCAAGATCTACGGATCCGAGTCGACGGACGCCGACGAGGGCGATCACGAGAGCGAGTACGGGCCATGGTGGCACCGGCAGTGGATCCCCTTCGCGGCGGACGGCGCCGGTGACTACCTGGTGATCGACCAACGCGCGACGCGGCGACGCGGACGGATAGGCAACGCCGACCACGAGCAGGGCTGCCACTTCAGTTCACATCCGATGTGGACCTCCCTGCCGGCGCTGCTCGACGCGACCGCCACCGCGATCGAGACCGGCGAGCTCGTGGACTGCTACGAGCGCGTCGTCATCGACGAGGCGGAACTCTCCTGGGAATTCTGACCGTTCGGCCGCCAGCTCCCGCTGACGGCCGCCTCGGCCGACCAGCCCTCTACAACCGATGCGGCAGCGCCTGCGACGGTATCTCCGTGCTCTTCGCCCTGTCCCCCGCGGCCAGTTGGTCGGCGTAACCGGCCTCGCTCCACACCAGCTTCTTGAACTGCTCCGGAGTCAGCACTCCTTGCCACGGGGTGTCGCCCGGACAGAACACAGAGGAGCAGCCAGAGCAGTAGTGCGCCGGCCGCCACAGGCGCTGCGCACGCGAAGCCCCGGCCTCGGCGGCGTCCTTCTCCCGCGCATCGTCACGTACGACCATGAAGGTCCCGACCAGACAGAGCAGAGTGAACGCCGCGCCCCCGATCGTGTACGGCGGCTTGTCCTGGTCGGCTCCCGCGTACGCGGCGGCAACTCCGATGCCGGCCAGCACCATGCCCTCAAGGAAGTGCATCAACCCGTCGCCGGTCTTGTCCGGCCCCGGCGCCAGCCGGTCGTGCAGTTGCTCCCGCATGGCACCCTTGCCGACACGCGCGTCCTCAACCGTCCGCACCTCGGCACTGCCGCACCCCGGACACACCACGTCCACCGGCCCTGCGGCCCCCTCATGATCCATGCCGCCAGCCTATCCGCGCCCCCAGGCCACGCCACCCGCTGCGATCGGCAAGGTGATCATCCCTCACCAACCCCCCACATGACAGGCCCGGTTAGAGTCTCCACGGTCAAGTCCCACGACGCCGCCCCACCACCCGCCGACCCGTCACCGCCGCCGCCGACCCGTCACCGCCGCCGCCGACCCGTCACCGCCGCCCTGGCAAGGAACCCGACATGCCCCCATGGACCCGCACCCTGCGCCAGGCCGGCATCACCGAGCCGCATCTGCACACCGCATACGGCCGGCAGCGCAGGCGCGTCCGGCGATTCAAGCCCGAGGAGTACCTGACGGTCCGGCTCCTGCTCCCGGCCTACCTGCACCCCGCGGTAATCGCCACGGTCGCCTTCATGCACGAGACCGACCAGCGCATCGACACCGGCTCCCAGGACACCCGCAAGCAAGCCCTCGTACAGTGGGCGACGGCCACCCTGGACGTACTCGACGGCACGCGCGCAACCGATGCGATCCTCATGGCCCTCGCGGACACAGTCGTACGGCATCCCCAGCTCAAGCCGCGCATCGAGGCCTTCCTCCACGGAGCCCGACACGAAGTCGACTACGCCGGATTCGTCACCGAGGACGAACTGCAGGCTTACGTCGACGCCTACTCACTGCCCGCCTTCATGCTCATGGGCTGTCTGCTGCAACAGGCAGGCCAGGCCCAGGACGTCGCCTTCGAACCCCGGTGCCGGGACCTCATCGAATCGATGCAACGCACCGACTTCCTGGAGGACTTGGCGGAGGACGCGGAACAGGGCCACGTCGGCATCCCTCGCCAGGACCTGGAACGTCACGGCCTGACCGTAGAACGCCTCCGCTCGCCCACCGACGACGTCCGCGCCTCGCTCACGCCCCTCGTCGGCGAGCAGGTGGAGCTGGCGCAGTCACGGCTCACCGCGAGCCGACAACTGACCGACCTGGTCCCCGCACAGACCCGCCCGTTCCTCCGGGCCATGCTCGAGGTCCAACAGCTCCGGCTCCGCGCCGTCCACCGCGAGGGCGGCCATCTCGCCGACGGCAGCACTCGCCCGGAGCTGCCCGCCCTGTTGCGGGTCCTGGCCCGCGAACACCGCGCGGCGCGGCGGCAGCGGCAGACGCCGTGATCAGGGCCGTACGTCGACGTAGTCACCGGCGGCCTTGGCCGGGCCGGTGGTCGACGTGCCGGGGAACTGCCAGCGCCAGTACCCGTCCTGCTTGGCTGTGACCGAGGTGCGCAGGTTGCCGGTGCTGTTGGTCTTCACGGTGGCCACCGTGGTGTAGGTGCTGCTGTCCTTGGGGCGGAACTGCAGTTTCACGGCTTGGCCTGTGTATCCCGCGTACCGGTAGGTGTCCCAGTTGGCCCGCACGAGCTTGCCGGTGACGGTGATGGGGGCGCCTTTGGCCACCGGCTCCGGTGCGGCGTTGACCGTGAGCCGTGCGGCACGCTTGAGGCCGAAGGAGCCCACGCCGGGCGCGAAGACGGAGTCGCCGTCGTGGGTGTCGACCAGGGCGTCGACCGTCCAGGTTCCGGCGTTGGCGTTGGCCAGGTCGACCGGGTCGTCGCTGCCCGGCGCAGGGTGGGCGTTGACGGTGAACACGGTCGTGCAGGCCGTCTCGGTCTCGCAGAACGTGTCGGTGGTGTAGAAGCCGCCGTTCGGCCCCTTCAGATCCGTGTCGGCGAAGGCCAGGCCGGAGTCGTCCGCGCCGGTGACGGTGACCGGGAAGACGACGTCCTGCGTGATACCGACGATGACGTCATGCCCGGAGTTGACGGTGACACCGCTGACGACCGGTTCGCTGGGTACAGCGCCGGACGCGGCATCGGCCGAGGCGCCCGCCCCCGCCAGCACCACGGCGACGGCCCCCACGACAACACCCTGGCCAAC
This sequence comes from Streptomyces sp. NPDC043726, assembly GCF_056436565.1. Taxonomy (NCBI): domain Bacteria; kingdom Bacillati; phylum Actinomycetota; class Actinomycetes; order Kitasatosporales; family Streptomycetaceae; genus Streptomyces; species Streptomyces sp. NPDC043726. The sequence continues at coordinate 103,757 of NZ_JBWKCI010000015.1, read as the reverse complement.
GCCTAGTCTGCGGGCGGGAAGTACGGTGACACGGCCCATGAGCCCTCCCAGGAAATGACAGCCGAAGCCGCCATCTACCTAACGGACAGCGGCAGTTGCTCGCGACCGCGCGAAAAGAATGCGCGCCACTCCCTACGACTGCCGAACCGGCCCAACCGTTGCCCCCGACCGCGCGGGAAACAGTCTGAAGTGAAACGGGCGTCGCGTTGCCTCGATAGCCGGCCGTTCCGGATCAGGCGCGCGTCGGCAACCAGCGGCGTGCCGAGGCCAGCGTCACCGCGCTGTCGTCGGTCCATGAGCAGACTTCCAGCCACGACAGGTAGCCGCCCTGCGTGAAGACAAGGACCTCACCGGGGCACTCGCCGGAGTGGGTCGCGAGCTGGGCTTCTGCCGCCACGACCGTGCCGGGGGCGGTGGGGGCGGGCTCCGCGTGGTCGGTGTCGAGGTCAAAGTAGGCGGTGCCGCATCCGCAGGTGCAGCGCGCCCGGACGCTGAGATGTGGGACCTGCCTGCGGAGCGCGACATGAACGGGGCCATCCGGGTTCAAGACGGCCGCGAGTACTTCGGCAACGTCGGCGGGCAGGCTCTCGGTCACCGTGTCACGGTAGCTGACCTGCGGCTCTGGCTCCGCCTATCACCCGGGCCGCCGTCGACAGCCGCCGGTGCGGGGGCGTCTCACGTACGCTTCGTCGCCGTACGCCTGGGCTTCGCGGGCGATGCCGTTTTCCGCGTCCGGGCGGACCTCTTCGCCGGCTTGGCCGGCTCCCGCTCAGGCTCCTCCGGCTTCTCCTGTTCCGGCTCTTCCGGCTTCTGCTCCCGCTCCCGCTTGGTGTCGGCCGTACGGGTGGCGGCGCGAGCGGACTTGCCCAACGGCCACTTCAGCTCGATCTCCAACTCGATCTCGCCATCGCCGACCTCGAATTCCACCTCGCTACGCAGTTCGTCGGGGATCCGCAGGCTCAGCACACCGCGGCCCAGATCGAGTTCGGCCTCGCCACCTTCCCTGAGGGCCTCGGCGAGCGCCGCCAGCTGGTCGGCGGCTTCACGGCGGGACATCGAGCTCTTCTGTTCGAACTTCAGGTCCTTCATCGCTTCCTCCGCACCGAAATATGGGGCAAATCAGGCCCGCGCCTATTCTCGGTCCTGTTTTCGAACGCGGCATCTTGTCGAGTTCGAGTCCGCTTCGCCCCAGGTAGCCCGGCCGCCTGAGCCGACGCCCGTCGGATTCGGTCCGAATGCCTACGATGGCACGACCGGCGGTGCTTGCTCAGCGGCTCTTCGGGTACCGCGCATGAAAGAGGGTGGTATACGCATGAGCGGACGAGAGCGGGAAGTGATGGGTGCGTGACTCGTCTCGGAGGCCTCGGAGACGGCCAGGCGGGCGAACGGGGTGAGGAACTGCGGTCGCTCGCGCTGGGGATCTCCGACGCCGTGGACGACCTCACGAATCTCTGGTCGGAAGCGGCCCAGCAGGCGAGCATACGGCTGTCCCCGCACCAGTTGCGGGCCCTGCGGGTGTTGGAGTCGGAACCGGGGCTGAACCTCACGGCGCTGGCGGAGGGCATGGAGATAGGACTGCCGACCGCTAGTCGGCTCTGTGACCGGCTTGAGGCGGCCGGGCTGGTGGAACGCGCGCTGCACCCCCGCAAGCGGCGCGAAGTACAGCTCAGCCTCACGGGGCAGGGCCGGCAGGTGCTGGGCGAGGTGGCCTCCCGCCGCTCACAGGCGCTCGTCGCCGTCCTGGCGGCCATGACCGCGGCCGAACGGGAGGCGCTCAGCCGCGGCATGCGGGCCTTCCTGTCCGCTCAGACCGACGACGCCCAGCAGCCCCGCGGCGGACCGCGTTCCGGCCCCGCGCACGGCACCTGAACCGCCTGCCCGACCGAGAGAGCCGATAGCCCCTCAGGGGCTGTTCAGCCCGCCCGCCGCGAGCGCGGCCGTTCGCCGCGGCCCCTACACGCTGACCCCGCCCTTCCGCTTCCCCGACCGCGCGGCGGGGACAGAACCCTTCGTGGCCACCGGCCGCTCCCCCTCCGCGGACGGCACCGTGTGGCACAGCAACAGACAGACGTCGTCGTCGCGTTCGGAGTCGTGCAGGAGGTGCTTGAGCAGGGCGTCGGCCGCGGCGCCCGGATCCTGCTCCAGTTCCGGGGCGCTCAGCCGTTCCAGTGCCTGGCCGAGCCGCTTGATGCCGCCGTCGATGCCCTCGGCCCGGCGCTCGACCAGGCCGTCGGTGTACAGCACCATCGAGGAGCCGGCCGGCAGCTCCGCCCGGTGGTCCTTGTACTCGAAGTTCACCGGGATGCCGAGCATGACCCCCGGCTGGGCGTCCAGTACTCCCACGGAGCCGTCGGCGACGCGTACGACGGCGGGCGGGTGGCCGGCCGAGGCCCACACCACTTCCGGCTCGTCCTGGCGGAAACGGGCGATCATCGCGGTGGCGTACAGCTCCGGTTGCAGGTGGCGCAGCATGCGGTGCAGCCGGGTGAGGATCTCGCCGGGGCTGGTGCTCTCCACCGCGTAGGCCCGCAACGCCGTGCGCAGCTGGCCCATGACGACGGCGGCGTGCAGGCCGTGGCCGGTGACATCCCCTATGACGGCGAGCAGGCTGCCGTCGGGCTGGAGAAAGGCGTCGTACCAGTCGCCGCCGATGTTCATGCCCCAGGTGGCCGGCAGGTAGCGGGCGGCCAGGAGCACCCCGGCGGAGGTGGGCAGGTCGGTGAGCTGGGCGCGCTGCAGGGCTTCGGCGGTGTCGCGGTAGCGCTCGTAGTTGTGGGCGTTCTCCAGGGCGATGCCGACGCGGCGGGCGAGTTCGACCAGCATCACCGAGGTGTCCGGGTCGAAGCGGGGTGCCGGGGCGGTGAGGGTGAGGACCCCCAGGAGGCGGTGGGCCACGAGCGGGATGGCCAGCAGGGGGCGCTGCGGGGACAGGACGGAGGGCGGCAGGTCGTCCACGCCGGGCAGGTCTCCGGCATGGGCGGCGGCGTGCTGCGGACGGCCGGTGCGGGCGGCGGCGACCGCGGCGGCGGAGTGGTCGCGGGTGTGCGGGGGGTTTCCCTCCTCGCCCTCTCCCTCTTCCTTGTCGAAGAGCCAGATGTCGAGCTGCGCCGCGTAGTCGGGGACCAGGAGGTCGGAGAGGCGGCGCAGGATCTCGCTGCGGCTGAGGGTCGCCGTGGTGGCGGCGCTCGCGTCGGCGAGGAAGGTGAGCAGCCCTCGGGCCCGCTCGGCCTCGGCCCGCGCGATGCGCTCCGATTCGAGCAGCTCCTGCTGGACCTCGGCGGCGGCCTCCAGCTCGGAGTGCAGGGCCAGTACGCCCTGGTTGGTCTGGTGCAGCTCCTCGCGGTGCAGCTCGACCAGGTCTTCCTGTTCGTCCAGGAGGCGCAGTACGGCCGCGGTGTTGTCGTCGGCCCGCAGCAGCGCCTCGGGCCACGGCGGTGCGGAGTCGTCGCCGGGGCTCGCCGGCCAGCGCGGCAGCGGACAGGTGAGGGTGGGTTCGTCGGTGTGCGGGGCCGGGCCCGTGGGACGGAGCGTGACGTCCAGTCGGCCGTCCTGTCCGGCGGTGGTGTCGCGGAGGTGGAGCAGGAGTTCCCACTGGCCGCCCTGGCCGAGACAGTGCCGCAGCCGCTCGGACAGGGCGGTGAGGAAGCGGGCCCGGTCCAGCGGCGGCGTCCGGCCGTCGGCCGTGATGCGCTCCACGGCCGCGCGTGCCCGGGCGGCGTCGTCGATCGACGTCAGCTGCCAGACGTCAGGGGTTTCGGTCATGGACGTCCGTCCGGTGGTTCGGGGCCAGTACGGCCACACTGGTGTCGTCGCGCTGTGGCCGTGCGGCGCTGCCGGCGTCCCGCATGATCACCGCGGCGATCACCGCCGGGTCGTGCGCGGGAATCCGGGGGTCCTCGGGCGGTACCCAGCGGCTGGGCAGCCCGTCGCTGTGCAGGACGAGGAGGCTGTCCGGACGCCATGTCGACTGGTGCAGGGGGACGTTGGCGGGGAAGTGCGCGCCGACGATGCCGGGGTGGGAGATGAGTGCCTGCCATCCCGTGTCGCCGTGGAGGCGGGCGCCGATGTTGCCGACGCCGGCGTAGGAGAGCCGGCCCTCGCTCTCGTCGAGCTGTGCGATGCCGATGGCGGCGCCACGGGTGGGGCGCAGGGCGCCGTGCAGGAACCGCAGTATGTCGGTCGGCCGCAGGTGCGCGGTCCGGTACAGGCCCTCGATGGCGGCGGTGGAGGCGTCGGCGGCCTTGCTGCCGTGGCCGAGGCCGTCCGCCAGCAGCATCGTGACCAGGGAACCGGAGCGTATCCAGGCGAAGGCGTCTCCGGAGTGTTCGGCCTGGGCGAGCGAGGTGTTGATCCCTCCGGCCCGGACGTCCGCGGCGGCCGGACGGGTCCGTGCGCGGTGTGTCCGTGCCGGGCAGACGCGGGCCACGGCGACGGTGCCCCGCCCGGGCCGGCTGTGCAGGTCGAAGTCGGTGGACAGACGCCGGCAGGTGCCAAGGCCGGCGCCGAGGGAGGAGGGGGCGGTGGTGTAGCCGTCCTTCAGGGCCTTGGCGACGTCGGGGATGCCGGGCCCGTGGTCGAGCGAGGTGATCTGCACACACGGCGTCCCGTCGGCGACCGGGTCGGGGCGGCCGACCAGGTTGATGATGACGCGGCCGCCGTTGGCGTGCTTGACCAGATTGGTCGCCAGCTCGGTCGCCACGAGCGCCGCGGCCGCGGTGGTCTGGGTGTCCAGCCCTACGCGGCCGCAGGCGGCCTCCGCGGCCCGGTGCACGTCCCGGACGCGGGTGCTCTCGGGAACCGGGATGTCCCAGACCCAGCTCATGTCGCTCCGGTACGCGGGGAGGGCAGGCGGGAGACCCACTCGGTGATGGTGACCGTAGTGCCCTCTCCGACCCGCGTGTCCAGGGTGAACTCCTGGACGAGCCGCTTGGCGCCGCTCAGCCCGAGACCCAGTCCGCCGCCGCTGGTGTAGCCGTCGGTCATGGCCAGGTCGACGTCCCGGATGCCAGGGCCGTTGTCGACGAAGCAGAGCCGCAGTCCGCGGTCGGCGCCGTCGCGCAGCAGCGTGATGTCCACATGGCCCCCGCCCCCGTGGACCAGGGCGTTACGGGCCAGTTCGCTGGCCGCGGTCACCACTTTCGTCTGCTGGACCAGCCCGAAGCCGAGCTCGGCGGCGATCTGGCGCACCTGTTGGCGTACCAGGGCCAGGTCCACGTCCGAGCCGATGGCCAGCCGCGTGGGCGAGGCGAGGGGGGCAGACATCACGCACCTGCTTCCGGGCGTCCGGCCGGCCCCGACGGGGGCGTACGCCCCAGCAGGGTGAGGGCGCTGTCGACATCCAGAGCCGTCATGAGGCCGGGCAGGGTCAGACCCAGCTCGACCAGGGTGATGGCGACGGCCGGGCGCATGCCGGCCAGCACGGTCCGCGCGGCCAGCAGGCGCGCGCTTCCGGCGATCTCGGCCAGGATCCGGCCGAGGAAGGAGTCGACGATCTCCACCCCGGAGATGTCGATCACGACACCGCTGACCGGCACCGGGCTGGCGGCGATGCGCTGGGTGATGTCCTGCTGGAGTCGCTCGGACACCTCGTCGTGCAGGGCGCCTTGGAGCGTGACCAGGAGGACGTCTCCCAGGGCCAGCACCGGCACCACCTCGGGGTGCCCGGTGGAGAATCCGTTCACCGGAGGTCCGCTCCCGCCGTCGGGAGGGGGGAGACCCCGACACCCTGCTGGGCGAGCGCGTAGGCCAGGGCGTCGGAGAGTCCGGCCCTCGTGATGATCGTCCCCAGGTCGATGCCGAGGTGGACGATGGTCTGCGCGATCGCCGGCCGGATGCCCGAGACGATGCATTCCGCGCCCATCAGCCGGGCCGCCGCGACCGTCTTCATCAGGTGCTGGGCCACGAGGGAGTCCACGGTCGGAACCCCGGTGATGTCGAGGATGGCGTACCGGGCCCGCTGGGCGACGATGGCTTCCAGCAGGCTCTCCATCACGACCTGGCTGCGCGCGCTGTCGAGGGTGCCGATGAGGGGTACGGCGACGATGCCCTCCCACAGCTGGATGACCGGGGTGGCCACCTCCAGCAGCTGCTGGCGCTGCCGGGCGATCAGCGCCTCGCCGGAGCTGACCGTGGTCTCCATCACCACCAGGCGCAGCGTCCCCATGAGGATCGTCAGCGCGAGCAGGCACTCCTGGGCGTTCTCGGTGGCCTCGTCCTCGAGTTCCGCGCGCAGCAGCGCGGTGACCGGCTGGCGCAGCTCGGCGATCTCGTCGGCGATGTCCGAGGGCCGGAACCCGGCCTCGGCGCGGGAGATGGCCATCCGGCTCAGCTGGTCCCTGACGAGGTCGAAGCCGGGTGCGTTGACGTCTTCCAGGCGTCCGCTGCGGGCCACGTCGTTCAAGGCGTCCACGACAGCCTTGCACGCCTCGATCGCCTCGTCCCGGGAGACGGTGAAGATCGTACGGAACAGGGCGGCGTCCGCCCACCGCTGGGCGATCTGCTCTTGGCGCCGTCCGAGGAAGTCTCCTAGTTCCTGTGCTACTTCGGGGGCCGTGTAGTGCTCCGCCACTTAAAACAGTCTCCCTCTTGCGGGCTCCGGCACCGCCAACGGGCAGGAACCCACCAATTGTTGCTGCATGGCAAATGTTAGCGCGGCGGCAGTAGGCGAACAACACGCGATCGCCGTATCCCACCGCGGACCCGCTCACCCGCCGCGCGGTCTCCCGCGCCAGTCCAGGCATACGACCAAGGCGTCGTCGTCCGGCGAGGATCCGCCCCGGTGATCGGTCAACTCCCGCAGGATCGCACGCGGCACATCCGCGGCCGGCAGCAGGCGGGTCGACTGGATGGCCCGGGCGAGCGGGGCGTCGCCGTACGTCTCCCCTTTCGGTGACGCGACGGCGTGCACACCGTCACTGACGAACACGAGCCGGTCCCCGGGCTCCGCCTGGAACTCCTGCGCCACATAGTCGGTCTCCTCGAACATGCCGAGAGGCAACTGCGCCTCGAAGAGCACCTGCTCCACGACACCCCCGCGCAATCGCAGCAGTTGCGGGGAACCCGCGTCCACGACGGTCGCCCGGCCCGTGGCCAGATCGAAGTCGAACATGAGGACGGACAGATAGCAACGCCCCTGATAGTGGGCGTAAACGGCCTGGTCGGCAAGGGCCGCCTGGTCGGCGATCGGGATACCGGCCCGGCGCGCGTTGCGCAGGGCGTTGATGGCCAGGTTCGTCAGCAGGGAGGCCTCTATGCCCTCGCCCATGCCGTTCGTGACGTACAGCATCAGCCGGTCCGCGCCGGCGGACCAGTCGAAGTTGTCGCCGAAGATGGCGTAGGCCGGTTCCAGCTGGGCCGCCAGGTCGTACTCGGCGCGGGAACAGGAACGGCCGGGGAGCAGCTGCCACTGCATCTCCGCGGCAAGAGTCAGCCGGTCCTTGCGCCGGGCCTGCAGATACAGGTCCGTGTCGCGCTCCGCGACGAGCACCTCGTGTCCGAGCACATCGGCGACCTCGGCCAGTTCGGACTCCCACCGGTCGGCGGCCTCGGGGCCGGGCAGGGTCAAGGCGAGGACACCCAGCCGGTCACCGCGCACGCTGACCGGCAGATACAGCCGCACCCGGCCGTCGCGCCGCTCCTCAACGTAGGGCTTCTGGGAACCGAAAGCCCTGCCCGCCGGGCCGTTGTGCACCGACACCGGCTCCAGGGTGTGCGGCAGCACCGAGACCGGCTGCAGCACGGTGAGGCTGTAGTCCGCGAGCAACAGCTCGACGTCCTCCGCGCCGTACTGACCGGTCAGTACGGCGCGGAGGACGTCGAGCAGCTCGTGCGGATCCGCCGTGCGCAGCGCACGTTCAGCGGCCATGAATCTGTTCATGATGAGAAATACACCTGTCCTTCCCCGGGCAACCCTGACCACGTCACTCATGAGATGAGGCCCGGACGGAACCGCCCCTGCCGGGGGCGTCCAGGGCCGGGCGGGCGCCTTTAGTACGCTGACAGGCGCCCGAGCGCCTGCGAAAGTGTGACTGTGACTGCCTTCCGCCGCCATCCAGAGCCCGCCGAGGTCGCGCGTATGACGACCACGGCCGCCGAGCTGCTGGAAGTCGTGTGGGGCCGGGCCTCCACGGCGCCCGCATCGGCGTCCCAGCTGCGCGTGCTGCACATCCTTGAGCACCACGACGGGATCAACCTGCGCTCCCTCGCCGAGTCCCTGGCGTCCACTCCGCCGTCCACCAGCCGGTTGTGCGACCGGCTGCACGCCGCGGGACTGATCGAACGAGCGGTGAGCGCGGAGAGCAGGCGTGAGGTGCAGCTGCACCTCACCGGCCCGGGCCGCACCTTCCTGGCCGAGCTGCGCGCCCGCAGGGAGACAGAGGTGAGGAAGGTGCTCGCGGACATGCCCGCCGCGAAGCGGATCGCCCTGCTCGAGGGCCTGGAGGCCTTCTGCGCCACCGCGTCGACGCAGATACACCACGACGCCGCGGATCGGGACACCCGAACCGCCTGACCATCGGCCGATGGCGTCGATGGCACCCTCGCCGGCATTCCTCGTCCTTCCTCACGCACGTCCGACATGCAACTCTGTTGCCTCATGACTACTGTCGTCAAACGACAACAGTGCCGGGGGCTGGCTACCCCTGATGGCGGGTACCCAGATGTACCCGTCTTGTGCACGCCCAGTGAAAAATTCTCGCCCTTGCTCCGCGCCACACCCCGCTCACCCTCCGCCCCCGCCCAGGTCAGCGACGCGCGGCCCAGCCTGCGAAGCCCTCGACGGCGTCGGCGACGGCATGGAACCTCAGCGAGTGGAAGAGGTCGAAGCCGTGCTGGGTACCGGGGAGCTCGGCGAAGACGACCGGGGCACGAGAGGCGCGGGCCAGATCATCCGCGAAGCGGCGGGCGTCCTCCACCAGGGCCAGGGTGTCCAGGGTGCCGTGCACGATCAGAAACGGCGGCGCGGCGGTGTGAACATGGGCGTGCGGGGTGGCGGGTGCGCGCGACGCGCCTGCGGTTGCCGGCCCGTAATAGCCGTATAGCCCAATCGCGCCCGATACGAAGTCGTCGGTCAGCGCGAGGGTCGCGGCCAGGTGGGCGCCGGCCGAACCTCCGGCGACGACCACGCGGGCCGGATCAGCACCCAGTTCGTCGGCGTGGGCGCGCAGCCAGGCGATCGCCCGTTCCGCGTCCGTGAGGGCCTCGCCGTAGGGCGTTCGCAGCCGGTAGTTCGCGCTCGCGCACACCCAACCGTGGGCGGCCAGGCGGTAGAGCAGCGGTCGCGCGCCGAGAAGCTTGCTGCCCGTCCGAAATCCCCCGCCGTGGAAGTACAGCAGGATCGGGGCGCCCCGACGCCGGCCACCGCGGGAGACGTAGACGTCGAGACGCTGGGCACGGTGGCCGCCGTACCGCCGGTTGCGGAGTCGGCGGACGCCGGGCCGCCACGCCACCAGCGGCAGCAGCAGAATCCGCAGGAGCGGCGGTCGGCTGCGGGGCATCGGGATTCCCGGCCCGGCCGCGAGGGCCGCCTCCAGAACGCCCCGCGCCGAGCGCGCCCGGACGGCGAGCGCGACCAGACCCGAGGCCGGGACCGCGGTGAGTGCGATCGCGAGCCACCACATGGGCGCACCGACCGAGGTCGTCAGCGCCGGGAAGGTACTGGCGGCCAGGAGGGCCAGGCCGAGGAACGGCTGTTCGTTGAGGAGGTACCCGAGCCAGAACCACGGGTTCGACGGGCTCGAATGCCGTGGCATGGGGGGCCTGAGCGCGGCGAACGTGCACAGCGCGAGCAGTGCGACGGAGATGAGAAAGTCGCCCGGCACGGCTGATCACCCGGCCCGGTCTCAGACCTCAGCCGGTGAACGCATCGCTGATCACCTGGGACGCGTACCAGAGGCAGCCGCCAAGGACAGCGAGCCCGACGAGCGCCAGGACCATCGTCATGCCGCGCATCGCGAGGGACTCGCGCACGACGGCCCGGGAGGGGTCGCCCGGATCGTAGGTGATCTCGAGCCGCCGTTCGTGGCTGGTGGTGGTGTGGAAGTGGCTCTCACCGCTGGTGTCCGTGTAGCGGTACACCCGCATCCGGTCGGCGTTGTGCGAGAACCGCGCGCTCACCGTGATGCCGCCCCTGCGCAGGCGGTGGGAGCGGTACAGGCTCCTGCCGGGCAGGAACGCCGTCGGCCAGCCGATGAGAATGCCGAGGTACGCGGGCACGAGCATCGCCGAGTAGCGCGCTCCCCCCGCCACGCCCACGGCCACCATCAAAGCCACCGCACCGACAAGCAGCGCGATCACGGCCGCGCTTCCAGCGGTCAACCTCCGGCCCTGGATCCCCACGGAGCGGATGCTGACGAGCGAGGAGCCGTCGGCACGCGGCTCCCCCGGTCCCCGCTGCGGCAGGAGACGGTTCACTGCGTCGGCGAACGTGGTGACCGCCGCCGCGCTGCCGTCCTCGACGCAGTGCACGTGCGGTGCGGCGCCGTCGGGCCTGGTCAATTCGATCGCGGCGCGCCGCCCGTCCACCGTGACCCGCTCGATCGCCGTGAGCGGTATGGCCACTTCCTCGCCCGCCCGCTCCAGCACCACGCCGTCATGAACCAGCCGCGCCACGACACCACCGCCACGCAGAACTAGCTGAGGTGTCGTCATCTCGACCCCCAACTGGATTGCCGCACACCGCAGATCCCCATCTCCGCCCCCCCAGTGCATTCGATCAAGGCGGATCCTAGAAGGGTCCGACCGGGAAGTGAAGGAGCGCCGAACCAGCCGCGGGACCAGGAGCACGGCAGCGGGTCGTCGTGGAAGTGGCGCAGGGCGGGCAGCACCGCGCGCACGGCGTCCCGGTTGTCCGCGCTGTCGCAGTCGAACGATGTCCGCGATGAGTAGCAGGTGGGGCGGGACTGGTTCCCGAGGTCGTTCATCAGCTCGGCGAGGAAGGGCACCGCGGGTGCCGCCGCGGTCAGTCCGGCGCTTGGAGACCAGGCTGGTACAGGTCTCGGACCGCGTCCGCGGCCGGACCAGTACGAATCCCCGTCGACGCCGTCCAGACGCAGCTGCAGTTGGGTGTCCGTCCAGTCCAACCGGGGCCGTTCCGCGAACTGACCGTAGTCGATGATCTCTGCCGCCCCGGCATCGTGCGAGCGTTCCCACCGACGGCTGGATTCGTACCCCGTTGCACACCGGACGCCCACACTCGACCAACACCCGGTTCTGGTGGGCTCGTTCAGGCGGCGGCCCGGGAATCGGCCCGCAAGGGGGCGAGTGCGGTGCTCCACGCGATGATCTGGTCCAGCAGCGTGTCCAGCGCGGTGGCACTGTGGCCGGTCGGCTTGAAGGCGGTGTAGTTCTCGAACTCGGTCATCAGCGACAGCGTGACGGGATGGCTCACGACGGCCATCTCCAACGCGCCGCAGATGAGCCGTAGTTGCTGAGCCGCGCAGGCGCCGCCGCTGACGCCGTAGGAGACGAACCCGACCGCCTTGTTGTTCCATTCCGCGTAGAGGTGGTCGAGGGCGTTCTTGAGCACGCCGGAGGTGGAGCGGTTGTACTCGGGCGTGACCATCACGAATCCGTCGAACGAAGCGATCCTGTCCGACCAGGCCCGTGTGTACGCGTGCTCATAGTGGCCGTGCAGGGCCGGCATCGGCTCGTCCAGGTGGGGCAGCGGGTGGTCGCGCAGGTCGATCAGCTCGAACTCGGCGTCGGTGCGGCGCGACGCGGTGTCCTGGACCCACGTGGCGACCTGCTCGCCGTTGCGGTTGGGGCGGGTGCTGCCGAGGATGATGCCAATCCTGAGCATGTTCGATTCTCCAGTTCTGTCGGTCGGTCGTAGCGGTGTCAGTGAGCGTGCGTGGCGCGCGGGGGTACGAAGCCGGTCAGGGGGCTCTCGTCGAGGTAGCGGATCTCGTAGACGCGTTCGGTGAACCGCCAGCCGTCCGGGGTGCGCCGGTAACGGTCGTGGTAGATGGCGTAGTTCACCCCGGAGCGGCCGTCGCGGCCGCGCCCGACCTCGGACATGTACGCCCGGCCGGACGCGATGTCGCCGTCGAGGCGGATCACGCCCGGATGGGTGTTCTGCACCAGGAAGTCCACGAGATCCGGCACCCGTCGGCCCCAGGCGCGGATCTGCTCCTGGCCGGACATCTCGGCGGGGATGTCCGGCATCCGCCACACGGCGTCCGGGGTGAACAGCGACGCGACTCGGTCGTAGTCCCGCATCATCACCGCGTCGGTGAACTCACCGCGCAGCGCCTCGATTTCGACGCGGTCCACGATCGCTCGAAAGTCGTCCATCGTTCCTCCCTGTCGCCCCCCACAGGGGATGCTGTGCCGTTGTCAGCAGTACGACGGCGCAGCTCCGCGGAATGTGAGGCGAGACGCCGGACCTCACATTGCGGTGCGCTGCCTCGTCGGTTTGGTGAGGGCGATGCCGACCGACGCCGGGTAAGGGGAGAGCCGTGACCACCAGTGACGATCAGAGCCTGAGCGCGATCATGAGCGAGCGGCGTCATCTGATCAATCTCGCCTACCGGTTGCTCGGCTCGCTGGCCGAGGCCGAGGACGCCGTCCAGGAGACCTACGCCCGCTGGTACGCCATGTCCCGTCCGCAGCAGGACGCCATTGCCTCGCCCGGCGCCTGGCTGACGAAGGTCGCGGGCCGCGTCTGCCTGGACCTGCTCGGCTCGGCGCGGGCCCGACGGGAGCGATACGTGGGTGAGTGGATCCCCGAGCCCCTGCCCGAGCCCCGCCATTGGACCATCGGACCTGCGGGGGGCACCCCACCCGACGACCCGGCCGACCGCGTGACCCTCGACGAGTCGGTCAGCATGGCCTTTCTCGTCGTGCTCGAGTCGATGACCCCGGCCGAACGCGTCGCGTTCGTCCCGTCAACGGCCGGGCCGGGCTGATCGCCCAGCACGACGGCCGTACCGTGGCGGTGTACGCGTTCGACTTCGCGGGCGATCGGATCACCCATATCTGGGCCGTCCTCAACCCCGAGAAACTCCGGCCCTGGACGACGGGCTGATTCGTCGAGTCGGCCTACGACGGCCTGAACACACCGCCGGGGTCAGCGTCGGCGATCTCGGCCAGTTCGTCGACGCCCAGATTTCCGAGGGTCACATTTGCGTGGATCCCGGTCACGAAAATCGAGCCGCCTTCCGCCTGGTGCCCTCAGTCCGAGCGCTCGGCGGCGCCGTAATAGCCGTGACCCATCCGGTACTTCATGGCTTCGGTGCCGTGCGCCTGAATGTGTCCGAGCAACCTCGACCTCAGTGGCTCGGGCAGTTGCCGTCCGTGTGAGCGCGTCCATTCGATGGATACGAAGAGCTCGGCCGCCCCGTCGAGTTGCGCCGGGTTCAAGGGCTGCTTGGAAGACGCGGTCAGGATGAGGGCAGCGTCCTCGGCGAGGAGCCGGCGCTGGACCACCGCGTCGTACCACATCTGGCCGCCCTCGGACTCCCTGGAAGCGATCCCGGCCCAGGCCAGCAAGGCGCGGACCCGCTCGATCCCGTCGGGGTGGTTGCGTCGTAGGAGAGCCGCGAGCCTGTCCTCGGACTCCCTGAGCCGGCGTGACCAGCCTTCATAGTCGTGATCCGGCGGTGCGGCCACCACTGCGGCCACGTCGGTGAGCCCCGCGGGTGCGGCCTGGACCCAACGCCTCCGGCGCTGCTCAGCCTCGGCAGCCCGCACGGCCGACTCCGCCTGAACCTCCCGCGATCCGGTCAGTCCTCGCTTCGCCAGCCACTCGGTGAGTGCCGGACCATCGCGCAGATCGGCGTCGTGATCACCCAGCCCGCGGAGACCGGACTGGTGGTGCAGAGTCCAGCAGGCGATGAGCCGGCCGTTCACGGCGTGCACCCTGATCGTGGGCCAGCCTCTGCACCGGCACCGGTCACCGTTGCCGCCGTCCACGATGGCCAGCAGCCGGGCCAGGTCCGCGATGTCGTCGCCGGTCACCACGGTCCGCGCCCGGTCGGCGATCTCGGCCTCGTCGGGCGGCGCGTCGACGATGACGACGTGGCCGGCACGGCTGAGCACATCCCGCAGACGCGCGTTCGTCGGCGCGCCCTCACTCCTGGCCGCTGTCCCCTTGTCGATCACGGCCGAGAGGATATCGGGGCCAGTGAGTCCACACGCGTTCGTGCCCGCTCCTACCCGGAGTCCCGGCCGCCGGCGATGTCGTCCGCCCGGGACACGAAGCGGACGGTGTGGTCCGTCACCCGGTAGAGGAAGGCGCCCGCGTCCTCGCGAGCCACGAAGAACTCGTTGTCCGCGTCGAAGCTCACCTTGCGGGTGAGGCCCTGCCAGGGGTGGCGCAGCAGTTCGGCGCGGAGGGCGGTGCGGGCGTCCTCGCCGGCCGCGGTCAGGCCGTGGACGGCGAAGCGGACCGCGTCGTAGGCCTCGGCCGCCCAGGGCGCGGGGGCCGTGCGGTAGCGGGCGCGGTGGGCCGCGGTGAACGCTTTCATACGGGGGTCCGCGACGGCGTCCGTGTAGCCGGTGCCGATCAGCCAACCCTCCGCCTGGGCGAGGAAACGGGCGCCGAGCACATGCTCGTCCGCCAGGCACGGGCCGCGGTACCCCGCCTCCCGCAACGCCTGAGCGCAGGACGCGGCCCGGTCGGGATCCGTGCCCACGAACAGGACCGCGTCGTCGCGACGGTCGGCGATCCGCCGGGCCACGACCCCGAAGCCGCTGTGCGCCGCGACCTCCTCGGGCGTGACGTCGCCGTCGAGCTTCCCGTACGAGCTGACGCTGCGAATCGTCGGGAGGGTCTCGGCCTCGGCGGTCAGATCGTGGATGACCGCGGTTCGCCCGGGTTTCACCACCCGGTTCAGGTAGCGCAGGATCGCCGGTGGTCCGGCCGTCCTCGTCGGGCGCATCAACAGGGTGGTGGTGAGGTTGACGTTGTCGAGAGCGCTCGTGTCGGCCCGGGTGACGAGGTGGGCCACATCTGCCTGGACGCAGGCCTGCACCGCGGCTGGGACGGTGGCGTTGGTGCCGCTGCTGATCAGGAGAGAGACGGCCGGGTCGGCGGCGAGGGCAGCAGCCGCTGCCGCTGTGCCCTTGGCGGTGCCACCCCCGTCGGCGGTACGCAGCACGAGATCGAAGGCGCGTTTCGAGGCCGCGTTGTGCTCGCTCACCGCGAGCCGGGCTCCGCGTTCATGAGCGAGCCAGGCAGGGTCGGACCGGTCGCCGAGGAGACCGATCACCCGGCGCGGCAATGCTCCCGCGCCGGTCGTGCCGGGCGAGTCGGAGCGGCCCCAACGCCACCAGCTGCCGCCGCCTGCGAGACCGACGCCCAGGACCGCGCCCCCGACGGCCAGCACGCGGCGCCGGGACGTGTGCGGTGCCGTCATCGGCCCGGCGGTGACCGTCACGGCGTCCGCCGCATCCGCGATCGCGGGACCGTCGACGACCGTGCCCTGTGGCACCGGCAGCTCCAGCACCCGCGCCGCGCGGGAGGCCACCAGCGCGGGCAGCCCCTCCGGCAGCCAGGTCCGCGCGTCGAACGGGCCGAAAAGGTCCCGCAGTTCACCGACCGTGGGGCGCTGCTCCGGCTCCTTGGACAGACATCCTCGTACGACGTCGGCGAGCGGGTCGGGCAGCCCGTCCAGGGCGGGTTCCTCGTGCACGGTCCGGTACAGCACGGCGGCCGCGCCGCCCGTGCCGAAGACGGGACGGCCGGTGGCCGCGTGGGCGAGGACACAGCCCAGCGAGAAGACATCGCTCGGCGGCCCCACCGTCCGGCCACGCGCTTGCTCGGGTGAGAGATAGCCGGGAGACCCGACGACCGACCCGTCGGTGGTGAGCGCGGTGACGCCGACCGCGCGGGCGATGCCGAAGTCGATCAGTCGGGGGCCGTCCGCGGTGAGGAGGATGTTGGCGGGCTTCACGTCCCGATGGACGAGCCCGCTGCCATGGACCGCGTCGAGTGCCTCGGCCAGCGCAGCGCCGAGGCACCTCACGTGGGGCGCGGGCCAGGGACCGTGTCGGGCGATGGCCTCGGCGAGGGAGGGACCCGGCACGTAGGCGGTGGCCAGCCAGGGAGAGCGGGCCTCGGGGTCGGCCGCGAGGACGGGCACGGTCCAGCGGCCCGTCAGCCGTGCCGCCAGTTCCGTCTCGCGCCGAAAGCGGGCGCGAAAGCCGGGGTCGTCGGCGTGCTCGGAGCGGATCGACTTCAGGGCGCACCAGGTGCCGTTCGGGGAGCGGGCGAGGTAGACCACGCCCATCCCGCCCGCGCCGAGCCGCGCCGCCAGCCGGTACTCGCCGATCACGGACGGGTCGGACGGCAACAGCCGGTCCATGGCACACCCTCCTTATCCCGCCTCACTGCATCTCCACCTCACTGCATCTCCGCCTCGCTGCCCTGGCGGTCCCCATCGCGTGACCCCGCGCACGTCGGGGGCGGCCCGCCCTCGACGTCGATGCCGCGCGCTGCGTCGCCGGGGCCGTGCCCGGCGACGGTGCATCAGCCCTGGGCGTCCTCATCGGTTCTCAGGTCCGCGAGCGATCCCAGCTGGCGGAAGCGCCCGTCACGCACCTCGTGCGCGTAGGTGTTGCTCATCCATTCCTCCCCTTCGGCGTTGAACTGGTGGTAGTTGCCGAAGGCGTACGTCCGGCCGATGCCCTGGTACCGGGCCGCGGCCATCCGCTTGCCCAGATCGGCGCGGACCGGCCGGGCGCCGGCCCGTGCGGGCACCGTGCGCGCGAACTCGCCGAGCACCATGCGCACGGAGTCGTACGCCTCCGCGGCGTACGGTTCCGGATCGGCTCCGTAGCGGGAGCGCCAGGCGGCGGTGAACTCCCGTGCCTCCTTGCCGGTGAGTGCCGCCGCGTCGACGGCGGAGTTGACCACGTACCAGCCTTCGCCCGCGGCTCCCGCGCGGCGCGGGAAGTCCGTGCCGTAGAGCAGGTGTGCCATCCAGCGCGGTCCGTCGAACCCGGCCGTGGCCAGTTGCTTCGCCGCGGCGACCGTCGCGTCCAGCGGGCCGAGGTAGGCGAAGGCGGTCACCCCGTCGGCGAGCAGCGCGCGCACCGCCTCCGGGCCGTCGTCGGTCTCCTCGGCCACCACCCGGGGGACGACCTGACCGCCGAGGGTGTCCCGCCATTGGCGGACCAGGAGGGCGGCCTGGTCCTGGATGGTGGTGCCGCCGGAGCGGTCCAGGACCACTCCGATGCGTCCCAGCCGGTTGGTGATCTGGGCGTGCAGCGCGATCCAGCCGCCGAGCGCGCTGTGCGACATGCCGGTCTGGAAGGTCGACTTGGGGGAGGTCAGAAAGTAGTCCTGCTGGCCGGTGGTGCTCGAGACATGGGTCAACCCGGCCTGGCCGTAGACCTTCGCCGCCGCCCGCATCGGGAGTTCGGTGATGGGGCCGAGGACGGCGACGACGTCCCGGTCCGCGGTGAACCGGCCCGCGACGTTCTGGGCGCTGGGCGCGTCGCCCTCGTCCCGCAGCACCCGCACCGTCAGGTCGTACGCGCGCTGGGGAGTCGCGTTGTGCTGGGCGACGGCGAGCCGCGCGGCGCGTTCGCTGGCACGGCTGACGAGGGGGACGGCCTCGGTGACGTGCACGCCCAGGACGTAGACGGGCCGGGCGGGGCCGGGATCCTTGTCCTCGTCGTCGCGGGTGGCGAGCAATGCCGCGGCGCCCGCTCCCCCTGCGGCGAGCAGCAGCGCACCACCGGCCAGCAGCAGGCGGCGCCGGCTCGGGCGCCGGTCGGCATCGTCCTGCGGTTCGCCCGCGGTGGCGGTCGGCGCCGTGGCGGACGCGTCCACCGAGGTCGGCTCGATGTCGGGCAGTGCGAGCCCCTCGGCGGACCGGGCGGCGATCATACGGGTGACCGGGTCGGGCAGTTCGAGTGTGCCGTCCGCGTCGGGCACGGTCAGTGCGCTCCGCAGGTCCGCGGCCGTGGGCCGGTCCGCCGGGTCCTTGGACAGGCAGCGCGACACCAGGGCCCGGGAGTCCTCCGGGATGCCGTCGAGGGAGGGTTCGTCGTGGACCGTGCGGTACAGCAGGGCTTCCGGCGCGCCGGTGCCGAAGGGCGGGCGTCCGGTCATGGCGTAGGCCAGGACGCCGCCGAGGGAGAAGACATCGCTCGCGCCGGTGGCCGGTTCGCCGCGGGCCTGTTCCGGGGAGAGGAAGCCAGGGCTGCCGACGACCATGCCGGAAGCCGTCAGCGCCGTGTCGTCCTCGGCCCGCGCCACCCCGAAGTCGATCAGCCGGGGGCCGTCCAGGGCCAGGAGCACGTTCGCGGGCTTGACGTCCCGGTGGACCAGGCCGGCCGCGTGCAGGTCCGCGAGGGCGTCGGCCAGCAGCCGGCCGAGCGAGCGGGCGGTCGAGGAGGGCAGGGGGCCGTGCTCGACGACGGCCTCGACGAGCGACGGCCCCGGCACGAACGCGGTCGCCAGCCAGGGCTCGGCCGCCTCCGCGTCCGCGTCGAGCACCGGCACGACCCAGCGGTTCGTCACCCGCCGCGCCAGCTCGGCCTCGCGGGCGAACCGGGCCCGGAAGTCCGGGTCGTCGCCGCTCTCGCCGCGGATCACCTTGACGGCCGCGAGGGCGCCGTCGTCGGAACGTCCCAGGTAGACCACGCCCATGCCACCCGCGCCGAGCCGCCGCAGCAGCCGGAAGCCGGCGATGCGGGACGGATCGGCGGGCCTCAGCGGCTCACTCATCGCAGATTCTCCGCATCCTCGTCGCCTTCGGCACTGTCCTTGCCGTCGCTGT
This sequence comes from Streptomyces sp. NPDC043726, assembly GCF_056436565.1. NCBI lineage: Bacteria > Bacillati > Actinomycetota > Actinomycetes > Kitasatosporales > Streptomycetaceae > Streptomyces > Streptomyces sp. NPDC043726. The sequence continues at coordinate 85,029 of NZ_JBWKCI010000015.1, read as the reverse complement.
CTTCCTGGGCCCGGTTACCGCCGATGCCGTCGATCTCGGCGGCAGTCAGGCCCACGCCCTGCGCCACCTGGGAGGCCATCTTGCTGAGCTCGTCCTCGTCGTATCCCGCTCCGATGCGGTCGGTCGCCGCGATCGTCACCGGACCGAGCCGGTACTTGAACCAGTCGAAGGGCAGTACGCCCTTCGTGCCGTCCACGAGGTACTGGCCGCTCTCCACGAGGTCGTCATCGGTGATCGCGTTGCGCCTCTCGGAGAACGGATCCGCTCGCGAGTACAGGCCCCGCACTCGTTCCGTGGCGTTCAACCGCTGATCCGGGCAGCGCATGGCCTCTTCCAGGGACACGGCCATGTCCCGGCGCGCCGCCGTGGTGTCCCGGTGGACGGTGACCGTGAGGGAGACCTGCACGGCCCCCTTGGCACCGCTCGCCGGGAGCACGAATCTGCGGGTGAGGCTGGCCAGCACCGTGGCAGGCAGCGGCTGCCGCTGCCATACGCAGCTCTCGTCGAGGACGGCCCACTCGGCCGGATCGCTCTCGAACGGCTGCGCCTTGCGGAATCCGGGACCGAAGTCGTCCGGCCGCACGGCCAGTCCGCGTACGAACGCGACCGCCTCGGACCGCGTCCGCGGCGCCAACTCCTCGGCCATGGTGTACGGCTCGTCCTCCGCCGCGGCACTCGCCGAGGCACTGGGACGGTCCGTGCCGCCCGTGCTCTCCGTCGGAGCGGTGGTCGTCCGCTCCTCGGCTTCCGACTCCGGCCCGCTGGTGCACCCGGCCAGCAGCAGCGCTCCGGCCACCGCCGCCGCTGCCGGTCTCCACTCGGTCATCGCAGCCCCCACCGTATGGATGCGGGTCCGCCACCTGACGGCCCGTATGGGAAGCAGCTTGGCGCACCGAGCCTCATCCGAACACCAACTCGAAGTGTCTGCAACGGACTTGGCACATGGACACCATCCGGTCGCGAAGATGTCGTGCGAGCCGCACACTCGGCCACTCGGAAACCGGCAACAAATTCAGCGGCGGTTCTACGAGCGTGGTGATAAACATCCCGCGTGGCAACAACACTTGAGTTCCCCGTTCTGCTCCGGCTCATCGACGAAGGGTCGGTCGCGTTCCGGGCCACCGTGGCCTCCGCGCCCGGCCTCGACCTGCCGGTGCCGACCTGCCCCGAGTGGACGCTGTTCGACTTGGTGCAGCATCTGGGCGGAGTGCACCGCCGCTGGGCGGCCAACGTCGCCGCGGGGCCGGCCGACGGCCCGGCCGCGACCGCCGCGGACGTCCCGGACGCGCCCCGGGAGCGCGAGGCCCTGCTGGCCTGGTCCGCCGAGTCGACGCGACTGCTGCTGAGCGCACTGCGCGAGACGGGGCCCGATGCCGGTTGCTGGACGTGGTGGGGGGCCTCGCAGTCGCCGCAGACCTCCGGTGCCGTCGCCCGGCACCAGGTCCAGGAGGTCACCGTGCACACGTACGACGCCCAGGCCGCCGTAGGAACTCCTCAGCCGCTGCCGGAAGAAGCAGCGCTCGACGGGGTCGACGAGTTCCTGACCACCTGCTGCGCCACCACAAGTGCCTGGCCGCACAAGCCCGCTGAGCTCGACTTCCACGCCACCGAGGGCCGCTCCTGGCGGCTGTCGCTCTCCGCCGACGGCGCACGGAGCACGCTGCTGCCCGCGTTCGGCGAGGCCCCGCCCGCGGCCGACGCCTCCGCCCGGGGCACGGCCGGTGAACTCGTCCTCATGCTGTACAGCCGGATACCGTTCGACTCCCTCCAACTCCACGGCGACCGAGGCATCTTCGACCAGCTGGAGGCCTGGGAGCCGGAGGACTAGGACCGCTGGATCACTGGTCGAGCGATTCGGTGAGCCGGCGCAGGGACGCGTGGGCGGGTGGGCCCCAGGTGGTCTTGCCTCCGGGGCGGCCGTGGACGCCGGCGTCTCCGATGTGGATGCCTGCGAGGGCGCGCAGCACCGCCCACCCCCGTGCGCGGCGCAGGGTCGCGGCGTCCGGGTTCGGTCGGTAGGCCCGGTGGAAGTCGTCGGTGGCGCCGTCGGGGAGCAGGATCCAGGCGGCGGCGAGGTCGCAGGCGGGGTCCCCGGCGAAGAGGTCGCCGAAGTCGATCACGCCGCAGAAGGTGCCGTTCGCGGTGAGGACGTTGGCCGGGTGCAGGTCCCCGTGGAGCCACAGCGGCGGACCTGCCCACTCGGGTGCGGCGGCCGCGTCTTCCCACACCGCGCGCACGGCCTCCGGGTTGTCCACGAGCCCCCGCTGTACGGCAAAGGCGAGCCCGCGCGTGAACGGCTCGGCGGTGTCGGCCAGCGGACCGCCGCGGTCGCGGCCGGTGGGAGCCCCTTCGGGAGCGGGCCGGTGGAGAGCGGTCAGGAAGGCGGCCAGGGTTACGGCCGCCTCGGCGGCGTCTGTCGCGGGCGCACGGTCGGCGGGCTCCCCCGGCACCCAGGTGGTGACGAGCCAGGGCCGTGGGAACCGTGCGGACGGCTCACCGAGGCGCTGCGGGACGGGGATCGGCAGCGGCAGGTGCGGGGCGAGGGCGGGCAGATAGGTGTGCTCTTTGCGCAGCAACGCGTCCGCGGAACGCGTCGCCCAGGGCATCCGTACGGCGAGGTCGTCGCCGAGCCGCCACACCTGGTTGTCCCAGCCGAGCGCGCCGAGTTCGAGGTGGCGGTCCGCCAAGTCGGGCTGCTGCGTGCGCAGTAGGTCCCGGATCAGGCCCTCGGTGATGTCGATCTCGGTGACTGTCATGGGGAGCAACGGTAGTTCCACGACCACGCCTCCATGGTGCAGGCCTCGGCCGGCCTCACCTTCGGCTCAGCGCACGAGCCTCATGCGACGGTCGACCTACGAACGAGGGAGCCGCCTGGCAGACTCGTCGGCATCGACATACGGGGAGGCAGCATCTGATGAGCGAACCCGAGGGCGTGCCCCTCTCCGACTACATCCGCGTACTGCGCGAACAGTTGGAGTCGGCACAGCACGAAGGGGCTGGCCGAGGTGTCAAGTTCGGCGTGGGAACTGTGGAGTTGGAGTTCGAGCTGACGATGACGCGAGAGGCGAGCGCGCGCGGCGGGCTGAAACTGTGGGTGGTCGACGCGGGCGCCGACGGCAAGCACAGCGGCGGCCGGACCCAGCGTGTGCGGATGACCCTCACGCCCACTGACGACGCCGGCCGGCCCCTGTCGGTCGGCGACCGGCTGCCCGAACTCCCGCACTGACGCCCGTGGTGGAGGACGCGCTCGCCGCGCGGTGCGCCGAGATCCTGGTCGAGCAGGACGGAGGCACCGGGTATGCCTCAGGGCTGCGGCTGGCGACATCCCTGGTGGTGACGGCCGGGCACGTGGTCGAGGGTGGCGGGTCGGTCAGGATACGGCTGTCCGGCGGCGCCCCCGACGAGCTCGTCGTCACCGGCCGCACGGTGTGGCGAGGTGCCCGGCTGGACGTCGCGCTCGTCGAACTCATTCCGGACGGCCCCCTGGACGCGATCGCTCCGATGGCCATCGGAGTCGTACCGGACGCGGCGGGCGGACGGCTTCCCTTCACCGCGATCGGCTTTCCACGCCATCAGAGCTGGACCGACACATCCAAGGCGACATGGCGCGACAGCGACCAGATCGACGGTGTGATCCCGCTCGGGTCGAGTGTGAAGCGGGGCCGCCTGCTGCTGCACCGGGCGGACGGCCGCCGCCTGGCAGCGGGCGACTGGAGCGGCTTCTCGGGTGCGGGCGTCGTCTGCGAGGGGGCCGCTGTCGGCGTCGTCGTGGAGTCGGCCCACTCGGGCGCCCTGGAGGCCGTACGCCTTGCTGCCGTGATCGGCGCGTACGAGCCGCGCGCGGACGCCGAGCGCGAGCCTGAGGCCAGTGCCACCGCCGCACGCGAGCTGCTGGCTTCGCACGGCGTCGTGCCGGAGCCCCTGCGCGGGCGGGAGCGGCGCCGCCCGGCCTACGAGGCGATGTTGCGACAGTACGCCGCCCGCTGCGCCGTACTGACCGGCCGCGACCGAGAACTCGACGATCTCCTGGCCTTCGCGACCGGCCCGGAGCCCTACCTCATGGTCACCGCCGGTCCCTGGGCCGGAAAGACCTCGCTGGTCACCCATTTCGCCACGCAGCCCCATCCAGGTCTGGACGTGGTGTCCTTCGTCATCTCCCGGCGCGACGGGCAGATGCGAGTCCAACAGTTCCACCGGGCCGTGTGCGACCAACTCGCCGCCCTGCTGGGCGAGTTCCCGCCCGCCGAACCGGACGCCGCAGCCTTCCTCAACCTCTGGGCACGCACGACACGGATCCCCGGACGGTCCCTGCTGCTGGTCGTCGACGGGCTGGACGAGAACGACCACCGAGAGCTGGCCGAGCCCAGCATCGCCGCGCAGCTTCCGACCGCTCTCGGTCCGGCGGCACACGTCCTGGTGACGAGCCGCCATGCCGACGTGCCGCTCGACGTGGACGGCAGCCACCCGCTGCGTACCTGCCGACGCCAAGTACTGACACCGTTCCCCGCTGCCACGAGCATGCTCCTGCGCGCCCGCCAGGAGCTGGATCACGTCCTCACCGAGCCGGTCCCCCGTGCCGTTCTGAGTGCTCTGACGGTCGCCGGCGGCGCGCTCAGCAGCAGGGACATCGCCTCGATCGTCGACGGCTCCGCGCTGGTGATCCGCAGGACCCTGGAGCGGGGGCTTTCCCGAGTCGTGGAGCCGCGCCCCGGTACGCCGACCCGGTACACCCTCGCCCATGACACGCTGGCCGTCGCCGTCCAGGAGGACCTGGAACCCGAGGAGTACACGCAGGCCCGCACGGCCATCGACGGCTGGGCCCTCGGCTTCGCCGCGGCCGACTGGCCCGATGACACACCGGAGTACTTGACCGAGGCGTATCCGACCCTGCTGCTCACCGAAGGTGCCGGCCGGACCCTGGCCGCCCTGGCCTCCCCAGCACGCCGCGCCCTGCTGCGCTGCCGGACCGAGGGAGAACTGGCCGCGCTGTCCGAACTCTCCAACGCGGCAGGCCTCCTCGAGACGGCACCCGACTGCGACCTCACCCTGCTGACCCGGATCTCGCTGCTCCGCAGGCGCGTCGAGGACGACAACTTCACCCTGCCCGCCACGTATCCACTCCTGCTGGTACGCCTCGGCCGAACCGAAGAGGGCGTCCAGCTCGCCCGAACCCTGCAAAACAGCTACCTGCGGGCCGACGCTCTGCTGGCGGTCGGCGAGCACCTGTTGGGCATTCAGCCCGTCGAGGCACGGAACCTCATCGACGAAGCCATGGCCGTACCGGGCAGGCTGCCCCTGGAACAGATGGAACACACGGTCCGCGCAGCCCTCGCGCTGGCCCGGCACGACGAACCAGGCGCCGCCGACATCGCTCGCCGGGCTGTCATGGAGAGCGGCGACGAACTCGGCTGGTCCCTCGCCGGTGCCGCCGAGGCACTGGCCGAGATCGATCCCACGCTGACCCGGTCCCTCATCGAAGAGGCCGTCGCACACGCCGATACCGAGGACCGCCCCGACTTCTGCGGCCTCCTCGCGCCCGCGTTCGTCGCTCTCGGCGCGCTGGACCGCCTCCTCGAGCACATCGCCGAACTGGACCGGGCCGGAAGGAGACAAGCCCTTCTCACCGCCTGCGGCGAGCACTTCGCCAAGGGCGGTCGTCGCAGCGTACCCGAGGCACTCCTCACCGCCCTGAACGAGGAGTTCCCCGACTCCGAACTCGTGGAATCGGCCGCCTACCAGGACGAGGACCGGGCCCGCCGCCTGCTCGCCCTGCCCGCCTCGGACTCCCCCGGTCTCGATCTGACCGAGCTCACCTACACCGCCCTGGCCGCCCACGGCGTCGATCCCCGACAGCCCGGCGCCTCCGACGAACTGCTCGCCGACGCCGCGAAGTCCGCCCGGGCCAACGGTCATCTGTCGCTGGCACTCTCCCTGGCCCAGGACATCGCCGACCCCGACGTCCGTGCCGACCGGCTCACGGAGATGGCCCTGGCGCTGCTCGACTCCGATACTTCTCAGGACACTCCGTCCGTGGTACGCGCGGTGGAGGCGGCCATCGACGAGACCAGGAGTGCTCCCTGGCCCACCGTCCTCGCGGCCTTTGCCCGGGCCGCCGACACCTCAGGCCGGCCTGACCTGGCGACGACGGCCCTGGACCTGGCCGTCGAGGCGGTACTGCGGAACGACGACGACGCGAGCGCCAAGTGGGATGCCGAGGCTGTGGCCGGCGCAGCGGTCCGGCTCGGACGCCTCGACCTCGCTCTGGGGATCGCGGCGGTGTTCGAGGCTGAGGAGCTCGACCGCATCGACATCCTTTTGAGCACCGCCAAGAGCATCGAAGCGCACAGCGATCGCCACGCGGCCGACCTCGACCTGCTCATCTCCCAGGTCACAGAGGGCATCGCAAAGTCGACGGACCCTCGCGTGACCGGCTGGCGGACCCGGATCGCTGGCGAGCTCTTCTCCCTGTGCCTCCGCACCGGGCGCGCCGCCGCCCCGGCCCTCGGACTGCCCGGGACCGACCTCCCCGGACCCACCCACCAACTGCGCGCCTACCTGCTGTCGGACGACATCCCCGCGGCGATCTCCCTGATCCGCGAGTCGGCCCTCACCGTGTCTGCGGGTTCCCCGCAGGAACGCGCCCGCCGACGGGAGCTGACGGCCGCGATGATCGTCGAGATGTGCGACGCCGGCCAGCAGGATGTGTGCCGAGACATCACGGCTGACCTCGCCGCGACCGCGGACACGGACGGAGCGCCGGCCGACGGACTCTGGGCCCACCCCTGGCTCGCCGTGGCCTGCCAGGCCACCGACCTCACCGATGACTTCGCTCGCCTCATGGGAACGCTGCGGCATGCCGCGCTGGTCACGGGCACCCACTACGGGACGAACTCCGTGCCGCTGGAAACAGTCGTGCGCCTGCGCCTGTGGAATCGCTACCACGCCGAAGCCCGGCGACTGAGTCAGGTACTGGCCGAGGCTGCCCTCACGAGCATGGTCGAGGCGATGGCCGCCGCGGGCCTGCAGACCGAAACCCTGCCCCTCATCGAAGACCTCCAGGAGTACGACCCCCACTGCCTGGCCCTCGCCTCGGCCGTGACGACGCCGCCCTCCGTCGATCTGGTCAAGCGCTCCCTGGCTGGTGGCTTCGCCGAGGCCGTCATAGCACCCCTGACCGCCTTGGAACCGGCGTGCCTGGAAGAGATCGCAGCCCAGCTGGGAGTGCTCCGGCCACCCGCCGAACAGAGGCCGCTTCGAGCCCTCGGGAACAACTGAGCGCGCGAATCGGCTGTTCCGGCGAGTTGGCCACGAAGGCCCGATCACACCGAACCCATCGGCAGCATCCCGACGGAACCTGCCACGACGCCGGCTTCGCCGCCTGGGCCGACGGCAGGTCCGCCTCACGCGCATTCGCCTTCGCGGCACGCCAACTGCGCTTCATCCGGGCGCTGGAATGCGATTGACGCTTCCGCGCCCGATCCTGGACGATCTCGGGTCGTGAACACCAGCAGTGATCAAGGCGCCCCCAGCGGGATCCCCACCACCCGCCCACTCGCCCTCGTGACCGGAGTGGGCCGCACCGTCGGCATCGGCGCCGGCATCGCTCGTCAACTGGCCGCGTCGGGCTGGGACATCGCGTTCACCTACTGGACCCCCTACGACGACCGCATGGAGTGGGGCCGGGAGCCCGGCGCGACCGAGGCGATCAGTCGGGCGTTGGCCGGACGCGGCGCCTCCAGTGCGGCGATCGAGGCGGATCTCGCCGATCCGGGCACCCCGGCGCGTGTCTTCGACGAGGCCGAGGAACGGCTCGGCAAGGTCACCGCGCTGGTCATGTGCCACTGCGAGTCCGTCGACTCCGGTCTCCTCGACACCACCGTCGAGAGTTTCGACCGGCACTTCGCCGTCAACGCCCGCGCGACCTGGCTGCTCATCCGGGAGTTCGGGCGCCGCTTCGCCGCAAAGCCGGGAACCGGTCGGGTCATCGCCCTCACCAGCGATCACACCGTCGGCAACCTGCCCTACGGCGCCAGCAAGGGCGCCCTCGACCGCATCACCCTGGCCGCCGCCCGCGAGCTCGCGCACCTCGGTGTCACCGCCAACACGATCAACCCCGGACCGGTCGACACGGGCTGGATGTCCGAGGAGGTCCGCGAGCACTGCGTACGCAGCACGCCGCTCGGCCGCCTCGGCACCCCCCAGGACACCGCGCACCTCGTGGACTTCCTGTGCTCCCGGGAAGGCGGTTGGGTCAACGGCCAGTTGTTGATGAGCAACGGTGGCCTCGCATAGGGCACGTGGTCCCAGTGCCGCTGCTCAAGTCCCCTTCGCCCATTCCGGTGTCCACGTTCCCACGGCGTCAGGGGCGGCCGTCGACGCTGCGAGATGGGCACGGAGCGTGGCCAGCGCCGGGTGGGGGTTGTCGCGGTGCCAGAGGAGGGAGTGCGGATAGACGGGGGTGGGGTCGGTGATCGGGATGCGGCGCAGGTCGTGCCCGGCCGGCCAGACCAGTCGGGTGTGCGCTCCCATGAAGGTGGCCAGCGCCGGGGTGTCGGCGACGGTGTCCAGGAGCGCGTCGGAGCCGAAGTTGGGGCCGGTCGCCTCGATGGTGAGGCCGAACTCGGCGACGAGGTCGTCGTAGTAGGCCGCCCACTCGGTGCCGGGGACGATGCCGGGCATCCAGATCCGGTGCCCGGCCAGCTGAGCCAGCGGCACGGACCGCGCGCCCGCCAGCGCGTGCTCCGGGCCGGTCAAAAGCTCCAGCGGCTCGTCGAGCACCCGGACCGAGTCAAGATCCTCTCCCGTCGGCCGGCCCGGCGCGCCGACCGCCCGGAAGGAGGCGTCGATCGCACCGGAGCGCAGCGCGGCCACGGCCTTCTCGATCTCGAACAGCCACACCACGTCGAGATCGATGTCGGGGTACGCGCGGTGGAAGGCGCGCATCAGGCCCGAGGCCGCGCCGCGTGAGGCGATCACGTCGACGCGCAGCGGACGGTCGGCGGGGCGGACGGACGCGGCGGCCCGGTCGGCGATCCGCAACAACTCGCGCGCGTGGGGCAGGAACGCCTGCCCGTCGATGGTGAGCTCCGCGCCTCGTGGGGTGCGGGTGAACAGCCGCACCCCGAGGGCGCGTTCCAGGGCGGCGATGCGCTTGGAGACCGCCTGCTGGGTGATCGCCAGCTCGGCGGCGGCCTGCTGGAACTGCCCCGCCTCGGCGACGGCGACGAAGGTCCTCACGCTGTCGAGATCCACACCCCACACCCTACGACCACAACCACCGGTTGTGGCTCAACGGGCTCCCGGTTGTTTGATCCCCAGGCCATGTGCCCGCTTTGATGCTCCAGGACACGGACTGGTTGTGCGGAGCGGCAGACACGAGAGGCAAGCGGGGATGAGCAGCGAGCACCGGCTCGGGCGGGCCTTCGGATGGCTGTGGGCTGCCTACGGGACCAGCGCGCTCGGCACCTGGCTCGCCTTCGGCGCCTTCCCGCTCATCGCCATCGAGGTGCTGGACGCCTCACCCGCCGAGGTCGCCGCGCTGTCCTCCATGGGGGCTGCCGTGGGCGCGGCGGTGGCGGTGCCGCTCGGACCGTGGGTGGAGTTCCGCCGCAAGCGGCCGGTACTGATCGCGACGGACCTGGTGCGGTGCGCGGCGCTGCTGACGATCCCCGCCGCCTTCGCGCTCGGGGCGCTCACCTTTCTCCAGCTCCTGCTGGTCTCGGTCGTCGTCGCGGCGGCCGACATCACCTTCCGCGCCGCCTCGGGCGCGTACCTGAAGACACTGCTGCCGGACCAGGACCTGCTCGTCGCCAACGCCCGTTTCGAGTCGACGACCTGGACCACCGCGATCATCGGGCCGCCCCTGGGTGGCGCCGCGATCGGACTTCTCGGGCCGGTGGCGACGGTGGTGGCCGACGCGGTCAGCCACCTGCTCTCGGCCCTGGGCATCCGCGCGATGGGCGGGCACGAGCCGCGCCCCGATCGCCCGGAGGCCGCGCGCCTGCGCGCCGGGGATCTGATCGCCGGGTGGCGGTACATCCTCGCCGACACCACCCTGCGTCCGCTGTTCTTCAACACGGCCCTGTTCAACGGCCTGGTCATGGCCACCTCGCCCCTGCTGGCCGTCCTCATGCTCGGCCGACTCGGGTTCACCCCCTGGCAGTACGGCCTCGCCTTCGCCGTACCGTCGATCGCCGGGCTGCTCGGCGCCCGCCTCGCCCGACGCCTCGTCTCCCGGTTCGGCCAGCACCAGGTGCTGATCGCGGCCGGGACGCTGCGGGCGATCTGGCCCGTCGGCCTGGCCTTCCTGGGGCCGGGCACCGCAGGGCTGCTGCTGGTCATCGGCGTCGAACTCGGGCTCATCTTCTGCTGCGCGGTCTTCAACCCTGTCCACGCCACCTACCGCCTCCAGCGCACCGCGACCGACCGCGTCACCCGCACCCTGTCCGCGTGGACGGTGACGACAAAGGCCGCGACCGCACTCCTGACCGCCCTGTGGGGCGTACTCGGCAGCCTCCTCGGCCCACGCACCGCCATCGCCCTGGCCGGCGTGCTCCTGCTGACCACCCCCCTCCTGCTGCCCCGCCAAGCGCCGACACCGCATCCGGAGCCGGCGTCGGCGCCGAGCCGCACCTGATCAGCGACAACAGCGGGGCCGCACCTGATCAGCCACAACCGCCCGAGCCGCCACAACCGACCCCGCCCGCACTTCCACAAGTGGCTCAATTCCGTTCATCCATGGGCTACTTGAGCGCATGGACGGGTATGCACAGAGCGGTGGCATCGGGGAGGCACTGGGGGGCTGACACCATGGCGCGCCTGTTGTGGACCTCCGGCCCTTCCCACTCCCGTCGCGCGCAACGGCGGCAGGCCGTGCGCCTGCTGCGAGCCGGCGGGCTCTACGGGCCGAGGTTCCGCGATGTGCTGCCCGCGCTCGTGCTGACGGTGGCGGCCGTGTGCGCCGTGGTGGCGCTGCTGGCCTGGGGATACCGGGCCGCGGGGTTCGTGGTGCCGCTCCTCGGTGTCCTGGGCGTGGTGGGTGCCGTGGCGCTGTGGGTACGGCGTCGGCGGCCGGATGCCCGCCGGCGCACCGGCCACTACACACCGGACGATCTCCAGGAACTCGACACCCAGGGCCTCGCGCTGGCCGTCGCGCGCATGCTGCGCCGGGACGGCTGGCGGGTACGGCTGATGCCCGCGCCGGACCGGCCCCGGGTGTGCGCGCGCAACACTGACGGCGGTCACCTCGACGTCGCCTTCCGGCCCGTGGCGGAACCCCTGCCCGACGAGGACCCACCCCACCCCCCGACGCGCCGCGACAAGCCCGCCGAGGAGGGCCTACGTCTGGTCGTGCACCGGGGCACGTTCGCGGCCCGCGACATCCAGTGGGCGCGACGGGACGGCACGACCCGTCTGCTCGACGGCTCGGCACTGCGCCGCTGGGGAGCGGGCGAGCCGCTGGCCGACGTACTCCCGGAAGAGGTGTGAGCGGAGGCGCATCCCCGGCCGACGCCCCTCCCCGGCCGAGGCGCCTCCCCGGCCGACGCGTCGTCCCGCGCGGGGCGACGCTCGTCCACCGGACAGCGTGCGGCAGGATGAGCACCATGAGCGTAGTCAAGATCAACGTACTGGCCGTCCCCGCCGAGCAGCGCGAGACGCTCGAGAAGCGCTTCGCCTCCCGCGCGCACGCCGTGGAGAGCTCCGACGGCTTCGAGTGGTTCGAACTCCTCCGGCCCGTCGAGGGCACCGACAACTACCTCGTCTACACGCGCTGGCGCGACGAGGAGTCCTTCCAGGCCTGGATGGAGGGACCGATGAAGGCGGCCCACCAGGGCGGCGGCGGCACGGAGGGCGGCGAGCGCCCCAAGCCCGCGGCCAGCGGTTCCACCCTGTGGTCCTTCGACGTGGTGCAGCAGGCGGCACCCAAGCGGGACTAGCGTCCACGGTTACGGGGTGCGCCGCGCCTCGTGACGGAGAGCCGCGCCGGTGAGCAGCGCGCCGAGCCCCTCCCACAGACCGACCCCCAGGAACGCGGCGGGGGCCCGGTCGCCGATCACCGCGAGCGTGAAGACCGTGCACGTCAGCAGCCGGAAGGGCACGGTCCAGCGGAAGAACGCCTTCCAGTCGGAGGCGGCGGCCAGCACGTAGTACACACCCATGTTGACCGCCGCCATGGAGGAGGCGGTCACGAACACCAGGGTGTGGTCTCCCCGCGCCCGCCCGGAGCCGTCGGGATCCGTGAATCCCATGACGGTGAGGAGGGCGTCCGGCGCGATCAGCCCTACGACACCCAGGGCGGCGGCGAGGACGCCGAACACGGACATGGTCCAGCCGGACGGGGAGCGCGGCACGAGTCTCACGAAGTACTCCGGTTCTCAGGGGTGTTGCGCTTGATGTGCCCCCTTCCCTATCGCGTCGCCCCCGGCCCGCCCGCACCGGGGTCCGACGGCCTGCCCGCGGCCTGAAGGCGACCTACCCGCGACCGCGGTGGCCACGGCACAATGGGCGCCGCCGTTTCCAACAGGCGGTACGGCGGACGCCGTATCACCCCGGCAGCACGTGGCCAACCAACCGAGTCTTTCGGGGAGTTGTGGGCGATGACTGCACGCCGTACCACCAAGGGACGTCTCGGGCCGACCGCCCGCCTGCTGAGCCTGCTCGTCGTGGCCGTCCTCGCCGTGTCCGGGACGAGCGCGGTCGCCGCGCCCGCGGAGCAGAGAGCGACACGTGCCGCTTCGGCTGTCGAGGAGCTGGGGATCGCCGGGACGTCCTGGGCCGTCGACCAGCGCACGGGGACTCTGCGGATCCACGCCGACACCACGGTCACGGACACCGATCTCGCCCGACTTCGGGGCCTCGCCGCGCGCTTCGAGGGCGCCGTCACCCTCGTACGGCAGAACGACCGGCTCCGCGCCCTCGTGTCGGGCGGCGACGGCGTCTACGGTGCCGGCCTGCGCTGTTCGGCCGGGGTCAACGTACGCAGCGGGACCACGTACTACTTCGTCACCGCCGGCCACTGCACGGAAGCCACGTCCACCTGGTACACCAGCTCCGCCCAGACCACCGCGATCGGCCCGACGACCAGCACCAGCTTCCCGGGCAACGACTTCGGCCTCGTGCGCTACGCCAACGCGGGCGTACCGCACCCCGGCACCATCGGAACCGTAGACGTCACCGGCACCGCGAGCGCCTACGTCGGCCAGAGCGTCTGCCGACGGGGCGCGACCACCGGTGTCCGCTGCGGCAGAGTCACCGCGCTCAACGCGACCGTCAACTACGGCGGCGGCGAGATCGTCTACGGACTCATCCAGACCAACATCTGCGCCGAGCCCGGCGACAGCGGCGGCCCCCTGTACGCGGGTGACAAGGTCATCGGCATCCTCTCCGGCGGCACCGGCAACTGCACCACCGGCGGCACCACGTACTACCAGCCGATCCAGGAGGCCCTGTCCGCCTACGGGCTGTCCGTCTACTGACGAACCGCTCCCCGCGTCGGCAGGTGGCCAGGAGCGAGCGTCAGCTGGGCGCGCACCCGTGTGTCTGCTGGTTGCGTTCCACCACGTCGAGGTGGTCTCGCAGCGTCCTGGCCTGCTTGTTCAGGCGCGTGGCCTCGCGCCTGGCCTCGTACGGGTCGCTCCAGTCGATGCCTTCGAGTTCCCTCAGCACGTCATCGAGCTGCTGGGCGAAGTCCTCGTACTGGACGCGCAGTTCGTCGCAGACTCCGCTGGTGGATCCGACGGCCACGTGCACACGGGGGCCGGCCTGGCCGAACCAGCGGACTCCTTCACGCACCATCTGCCAGCAGAAGGCGTACCTGCCTGCCGCGGCGGGAGCGGTGACGTCGAACTGGAACACGGCGCTGTTACCCGGATCCACCGAAGCCTGCGGCAGCTCGACCCGGCCCGTCCCCCACACGGTGTTGTCCTGGGGGGCCTGACTGCCCAGGCGGTAGTGGTCGCGCAGGGTCCAGGTGGTTGAGCCGCTGTTCTCCGCGGTGATGGTCACGTGGGAGCGGGCGCCGGTCCCCATCGGGGTGGGTGGCGGCACGGTCATCCGGACGGAGGCGCCGTCGACGTAGGCCGGACCGGGGTCGGCCGGCGCGTACGGGATGCGGAAGAACCCGCGGATCTGGCCGGGCACCTCACCGTCCGTGCCGTTCGTGGTGATGGTCTTGGCCGGGCGGTGGGAGCTGATGTCCAGCTGGATGACGATGTCGTCCTTGCCGGGTTCGTTGCAGTCGTAGACGCGCAGGGTGAGGACGTCGCCATGCCGCTCGTAGCCCCACACCAGCACGACATGGTTCTTGAACACGTCCCAGGGGGCGTACGACCGGACCAGGACGAGGCCGATCGGGCACAGAATGCCGCGGTCGATGTCGTCGAGGATGCCGGGCACTTCGTCGATGGTCCGGTGGAAGAGCCCGGGTCCCCAGAACACGGTCTCGTGGTCGAGGGCCTGGGTTTCCGCGAGCCAGCGCTGAATCAGTGCGGGACCGTTGAAGCTGTCGATGAGGCGCCCGAGAATGTGCTGGGCCAGTTCCAGGGGGATTCGCGTGGAGATCCGTCCGCGCAGTTGCGGTGTCCCGCTCTCGTGGATGTCCCTGGCCAGGAACGACATGCCCCCGCACAGCCCCATCCCGGTCGCGTCCACGGAGGTGCCCGGAAGTCCGGGGACGGAGATCTGCAGTGCGGTACCGGGCGGCCACGGGCCATTACGGAACAAGGGGGCCCGGGTCGAGGGCAGGAAGCCGGGGACGGAGGCCGGGCCGAAGCGTTGGACGGTGCCCGATGCCCACAGGGCGAGATTGGCGGCGCTGTAGAGGACGAGATTCCCGTCATCCTGCAGAACGATCCAGGACCCGGGATTGCCGTCGGTGTGGGTGGCCCAGAGCGGTTTCTCCTCCGCCGTGTACAAGACGAAGTTCCCGTCCCCCTGCATCACGGCGTGGGTGCCGGGTTGCTGCCAGGTGTCCGAGGACCACAGTGCGGCCCCGTCGTCCGTGCGATAGAGGACGAGGTTTCCGTCCCCCTGCATCACCAGGCGCACCCGGGAGTTGTTCGACGTCAGTTCCTCTCCGGTGCCGAGTCGTTGATCAGTGTGCAGTCGGTCCATCTCGCGCCTCCCCCGGCCGAGTCCATGGTGGGGAGTGTTGCAAGGGAATGCCCGGTTCGGCACCGCTCGTCGCTCTGCTGTGGGGGAGAATGCTCGACATGACGACTTGAAGAGCATCGGCCGGATGGCAGCCCTGGCGCAAAGTCGGGGTCTGGGACACGGTCTTCGATGGGGAGCGACGGGTCTGCGCCGTCTGCGGAACGCCCGTCCGCTCCTATCAGTACCGCTTCCATCCGCCGGAATCCCCCTTGTTCGAGCGGTGCGTGGGGCTCGGCTGGTGTTCCGGGTGCCGGATCTACTCCGGCGCGATGGTGCATGTCCCCCGCGGTGAAGTGCTCGTCGACGCGCTGGCGTCACTGCCGCCTGAGCGGCGGGAACGGCTGATGCGTTCGGAGACGCGGCTGATCGAGTTCCTGGACCGCCGTCCTCACGAGACCGTCGCCGTGGGCGGAGTCCATCGCCGGGTGCGGGGCACCGCGGTGGACAGGCCGTAGTCCTTCTTCAGTTGCTCGGGGATGGCGTAGTGCATGACGCGGCCCCGGGTCAGCGAGGACAGTTCGAGGATCGTGGTGAGGTGGCCCAGGCGGTCCAGGGCCCAGGCGCCGAGCGGGGACCGGTCCTCGATGGTCTCCAGCACGCCGAGGAGGTGGGGTACGGCCTTGACGACGGTGTCCCAGGGGGTGCGGGCCACCTGAAGCCAGTCGGCGCAGGTGTCGCCGACGAGGTGGCGGATGAGGGAGGAGACGATCGGGTCGAAGAAGGTTCCGGGGACGACCTCCTCGTAGAGGTCGATGAGCTGCCGGGTCAGGTGCGCGCCTTCCTCGGACGGTCCCATGTGCCGGATCATGTACCGGTCGAGGAACAGGCGTGCTTCGGCGAGGGACTTGGGGACCGCCTCCTGGTCGACGCCCAGCATCGCGCCGACCACGCGCCAGGCGTAGTAGTAGGCCTCCGCGCCTTCCTCCGACATGTGGATGCCGAGGCGGTGCAGGCTGTCCAGCACGAGCAGGGAGAAGAACATCTGCCCGCCGATCATGTCCTCCTGGCAGATCGGCGTGCCGAGCACGTCGGTGTCCCAGCGGTTCTCACGCTGGAGGTGGTGGCGAATGGAGGCGTGCAGGAGGCGGACCTTCTGGGCGGCCGGGATGAAGCGGCTGCCGGCCTCGAAGGCTCCGGGCTGCATGAGGTAGACGGTGAACTGGCCGGTCTCCGCCATGCGTTTGGAGGGGTACTTCAACCCGTGCGTGGCCGACAGGAGCTTCGCCACGTGCGGGACGAGATAGCAGGCGGGCATGGACGCGAAGGACAGCGCGGTGGAGATGTGCACGTTGTTATCGATGAAGAACAGCCGTGCCTTCTCCATCTCCCCCCAGTCGACCCAGTCCGGCGGGACGCTCGTGGCCTGGAGGTACTCCCGGGCGACGTCGGGCAGGCCCTCCGGGAGCGGGGATCCGACGGTGGAGACGTAGCGCATGAGAGTGTTGAACTTGCCCACTTCCCCGCGCTCGAAGAGTGCGGCGACGGTGGCGTCGGCGAGTTCGTCACCGGCTCGACGCAGGGCGTCCATCGATGCTTCGGTGTAGGTCACGGCAAGGCTCCTTCTCGCCCACGGGCGTCCGCGGTCACTGGAGTAGGGCGTCAGGACATGCGGACCGTCGCCGAATGCGCCAGCGCGGTCAGGGCGGTTGCGGCTTGTGGGGTTACGTCCATGGCGTGGACGGCGTCGAGCGCTTCCTCGACCCTTGCGCTGATCATGGCCTCGACGCGGTCCGGCGTCCTCAGCCTGCGCATCACCTCGCGCACCGCGTCCGTTGCGTCACCGTCCGGATCCCGGCGGCCCAGGAGAGAGCGCAGTCGCCTGCGGTCGTCCTCGTCGGCGAGACGCCAGGTCTCCGCGAGCAGGGCAGTGGGCCGGTGTCCGTGCACGTCGTCGGCGTTCGCCTTGCCGGTCCGGTGCGGGTCGCCGAAGAGACCGATCAGGTCGTCCCGGAGCTGGAACGCCTCACCGAGCGGCAGCCCGTACGCCGAATAGCCCTCGCGCAGACGCCCGTTCGCACCGGCCAGCGCCCCGCCGATCAACAGGGGCTGTTCGACGGTGTACTTGGCGGTCTTGTACCGGATCACCTTCAGCGAAGCCGCGGTGTCCGGCACGGCTCCGGTGTGCAGGATCTCCAGGCACTCCCCGGCGATCAGCTCGCGCGCCAGCACGGACCACAGGGGGCGGGCCCGCGCCAGGTACGCGGCGGGCAGACCGCTGGTCGCGAACAACTGCCCGGCCAGGGACATCAGCAGGTCCCCCACCAGCATCGCCAGCGACCTGGCGGCAGTCGCGGCGCGGGGGCGACGGCGTACGGCATCGCGCAGGGCGATGTGGGCGGCGGGGCGGCCGTGCCGCAGCGGGCTGTCGTCGATGAGGTCGTCGTGGACGACGGCGGCGGCGTGGACCAGTTCCATCGAGGTCGCCGCACGCACCAGCGCGTCACTGTCGGGCTGGCCCGCCGCACGCCAGCCCCAGTAACAGAACGCCGCCCGCAGCCGTTTGCCGTCCCGGGCCGCCGACGCTAGCTGCTCGGCCACCGGGTGCAGCGCCGGGTCGATGGCCGCGATCTGCTCGGCCTCCTCGGCGACGAACCGGTGGAGCACCTCGTCGACGCGGGTCTTGAAGGCGGCCGGCTCCCACCGCTCAGGCGTCATCGGCGGCCTGCCTCGCCAGGACGTGCCGGGCGAGGATCTCCAGGTGGGCGGGGGGTGGGGCGGCGTACCGGTCCAGCACGAGGCGACCGCGCGCCATCAGGTCGTGCTCGGCGTCCGCCGCCAGCTCCGCGGTGTCCGAGCGGCGCAGCAGCCCTCGCAGCGTCCCGAGAGCCGTACTCGCAGTGCTCACCGCCAAATCGGCTAACCCGGCCGCGAGTAAGAGGGCTTGCTCGTCAAGGCCCCCGCGTCGTCCCGCTTCGTGCGTCATCCAGCTCCCCCACCCTCAGCGCAGCCGGTTCGCACCAGCTGGGCGCACCGTCCGTTCCAGCATCGCCACACACCGGACAGGAAGAAGCGGGAACTCACCATCAGGTGATCGCCTCACTCACTCGTACGAAATGCGGCCGCCCGGTATGTGGCCGACACGGGCGCGTAAGCGATGCCACCGCTGGGCACTGATTCCCGCCGACGCAGTGAAGCGACTTCAGGGAGCCGCCCGATGACCGTCGACCTCCGCTCCGAAGCCCACAAGCTCCTGCCCCATCTCATACGGCTCAGGCGGGACCTGCACCGCACGCCCGAGCTGGGCCTGGACCTTCCCCGCACCCAGGCGAGGGTTCTCGCCGCGCTGGAGGGGCTCGGCCTGGACGTCAGCACCGGCGAGCGGCTCAGCTCGGTCACGGCAGTCCTGGAGGGAGCGCGGCCCGGGCCGACCGTTCTCCTGCGGGGCGACATGGACGCGCTGCCCCAACACGAGGACACCGGGCTCGAGTTCGCCTCGCAGGTGCCCGGCGCCATGCACGCCTGCGGTCACGACCTGCACACCACGATGCTGGCCGGCGCCGCACGGCTGCTGGCGAGTCACCGGACGGAGTTGGCGGGCCGGGTGGTGTTCATGTTCCAGCCCGCGGAGGAGTCCGGCGGCGGCGCCCAGCCCATGATCGACGAGGGGCTGCTGGACACCCCCGACGGCGAGCCCGTCAAGGCGGCGTTCGCCCTGCACGTGACCACGCGTTTCGACAGTGGAACACTGCGTCTACGTCCCGGCCCGACCTTCGCCGCCTCCGATCTCCTCCACCTGACCGTGCGCGGCCGATCCGGCCACGCGTCCACGCCCCATCACACCCTGGACCCGATCCCGGTGGCCTGCGAGATCGTGCAGGCGCTGCAGACGATGGTCACCCGAACGGTGAACGTGTTCGACCCCGCGGTCGTGACCGTCGCCTCCATCCACGCCGGCACCACCAGCAACATCATCCCGGAGACGGCGGAGATCCTCGGCACGGTCCGTACGCTCACGCCGGAGACCCGGCAGAAGCTCCGTGACGGCATCACCCGGGTCGCGCACCACGTCGCCGCAGCCCACGCGGCCGCGGTGGAGGTGGAGTTGACGGAGGGGTATCCGCCGGTCGTCAACGACGCCGACATCGCCGCGGCCGTACGCGACACGGCCGAGGGCCTGCTCGGGGCGGAGGCCGTGCATGAACTGCCTGAACCCATGATGGGCGCCGAGGACTTCTCGTACGTGCTGCGCCGGGTGCCTGGCGCGATGGCATTCCTCGGCGCCCGTCCGCCCGGCGCCGGTCTGGAGGGCGTGCCCGACTGCCACTCCAGCCGGGTCGTGTTCGACGAGGAGTCGATGGCGGCCGGCGTCGCACTGCACGCGGCCGTGGCGCTGCGGTTGCTCGCCGGGTAGGAGTGCGTCATCGGTACCGCGGCACCAACGCCACCGCGTCATCACCGCCGTCGCGTCATCGGTGCTGCGGCACCACCGCCACCGGGCACTCCGCGTGGTGCAGCACAGTGTGTCCCACCAGGCCGAGTTGCAGCCCGAGGTGCCCCTTGCGCCGGTGCGCTCCGATGACGAGGAGGTCGGCCGCCGAGGACCTGGCCACCAGCGCGTGACGTGCCGCGCCCTCCAGCAGGGCGCGGTGCACGAGCACGTCGGGGTGTTCCTCGGCCACGTCGTCCAGGGCCTCGGCGAGCAGGAACGCGGCCTGCTCGTATTCGGCATGGGCGTGCTGTCCGGCCGGCAGGGGGAACGGCACGGCCCTGCGCCGCCAGGCCCGTGCGGCCTCGACCTCGCAGCCCCGCGCCGCCGCCTCCTTGACGGCGTACCGGACCGTGGCCGGGGCCGAGGTTCCGCCGATGCCCACGACGATGCGGCCGTTGCCGGCGGTGCGGTTCTCCGCCCGGCCGCGTACGACGACGACCGGACAGGGGGACCGGGCGGCCAGGGAGAGGCTGACCGAGCCGAGCAGCAGTTCCTTGAGCGGGCCCCTGCCCCGCACGCCGGTCACAACGGCGGCGGCGCGCCGGGCCTCGTGCAGCAACGCCGACGCGGGATCCTCCGGCACCACGTCGATGCTGATCTCCAGGTCCGGTGCGCGCTGCCCGGCGCGCTTGGCCGCCGTGGCGACAACACTCTGCGCGAGGTCGTGCTCCGTGACCACGTCCGGGTCTGCTCCGGGCGTGTCCGCCAGGGCCGCGCTCTCGTACCGCTCCCACAGCGAGGCGTGGACGATCCGCAGCGGAACGCCGTGCCGGACGGCCGCGTCCGTGGCCCAGTCGACGGCGTGGAGGCTGGGCTCCGAGCCGTCTACGCCCACGATCAAGGGCCGCACCATGGCTCCCACCACCTCCAGCGTGCCGAGGTGTCCTCCCATTCTCCCCCCGCGCCCGTCAGCCGTCACGTCGCTTGTCGAACCATCAGACGATGTTGACAATCATTTTCATCTAGACCATGCTGGCCACGCCCCGCACCGCCCGCCCCGTCCGGCGGCCCAGGTGCGGGGTCCACTCCACGTGATCCCTTGGGAGCAGCATGTCGATCTTGCGTAACCGTCGAGATTTCCTGGCCCTGACCGGCGCGGCCGCCGGCGCTCTGGCGGTGGCCGGATGCGGTGGCGGGACCGGCGGCGCGACGGCGGACGGCAAGGGGCGGCCGCAGCGCGGCGGACAGTTCCGCGCCCTGTTCACCGGCGGCGGCGAGATGGAGACCATCGACCCGCACGCGGAGGCCCTCGCCATCGACATGGCCCGCACCAAGGCGCTGTTCGACCGTCTCGTGGACCTGGACGCCGACATGGCACCGGTCCCCCGGCTCGCCGAGAAGTGGGAGCCCAACGCCGACGCCACCGTATGGCGCTTCACCCTGCGCGAGGCGCTGTTCCACGACGGCAAGGCGCTCACACCCGAGGACTTGCTGTTCACCTTCGGCCGGATCCTCGACCCGAAGGCGACCACCCACTTCGCACAGAGCCTGCTCTCCGTCATCGACCTCAAGAACAGCCGCCAGAGGGGCAAGAACGTCGTCGAGGTAGCACTGAAGCAGCCCAGCGCCGACTTCCCGGCCCTGCTCGGCACGCTGGGCACGGCCGTCGTGAGCGCTCGGTACTCCGACCCGGCCAAGGCCGTGGGCACCGGGGCGTTCCGGCTGAAGTCCTTCCAGGCCGGGCGGAGTTTCGTCGCCGAGCGGTTCGACGACCACTGGGACGGCGGCGCGTACGTCGACGAACTGCGCGTCCTGTCCGCCGACACCGACGCCCGGGGCAACGCCCTGCGGGCGGGCGAGGCGGAGTTCGGCTTCGAGATGACGCCGACCTTCGCCCGGACCGTCCAGGCCGACAACTCCGTGCGGATCCTCGCCGCGAAGGGCAGCACGGCCCAGGCCATCGTCATGAAATGCGACCAGGAACCCTTCGACAACCCCGATGTCACCCTGGCGTTCAAGCTGCTCGCCGACCGCGAGAAGCTGGTCGACGTGGTCCTGGCGGGCCAGGGCGTGGTCGGCAACGACATGTTCGGCCGGGGCTACCAGTACTACCCCGACGACATACCGCAGCGCACCCGGGACGTCGCTCAGGCACGCGCCCTGCTGAAGAAGGCCGGTGTGCTCAACAAGACGCTGTCCATCTACACCTCCTCGGTGGCGACCGGCTTCGTGGAGGCGGCCACGCTCTTCGCCGAGCAGGCCGCCGACGCCGGACTCCGGGTCAGGATCACCACCGGTTCGTCGGAGACCTACTTCAAGGACCAGCTGACCAAGGGGGTGCTGGGCAGCCACCGCTCCGGCGCCATGACCATCCCGAACTACATCAACGACCGGCTGCTCACCAAGTCGGCCTTCAACGCCTCCGGTTGGCGCCGCAAGGACTTCGACGCCACCTTCGCCAAGGCCCAGTCCACCACCGACGAGGCCGAACGCAGCGCACTCTACGGCGAGTTGCAGCGCACGATCCACGACGAGGGCGGGCTGCTCGTCTGGGGCCACCCGGACTGGCTCAACGCCGTCTCGTCGCGGGTACGGGGCATCGAGGCGGCTCCGCCCAACACCCTGGACTCGGCCCGCTTCGACAAGGTGTGGCTGGCTTGACGATGCGCGGGTACGCCCTCCAGCGCCTCGCCCTCGCGGTAATCCAACTCGCCCTGCTCGCGGTGCTGGTCTTCCTCCTGACCTCGCTGCTGCCGGGCGACGCGGCCGACGTCCGCAACAACGAGGACGCCACCCCCGAACAGGTGGCGGCACTGCGCGAACAGCTCCAGCTGGACCGGCCGCTGCCGGAACGGTTCACCGACTGGGCTTCCGGCATCCTCACCGGCGACCTCGGCACCTCGCTGGTCAGCGGCGGCCCGGTGCGGGACATCCTCATCGACACGGTCGGCATCACCCTGGTGCTCGCGACCGTGACACTCGCCGTGGTCGTCCCCCTCGCGGTCGCCCTGGGCATCGCCTCGGGCCTGCGCGAGGGCGGCCGGCTGGACCGGGCCGTCTCCTCGGTCTCCCTGACGCTCAGCGCCGTACCGGACTTCGTGCTGGCGCTGCTGCTGGTGGCAGGGCTGTCGCTGAAACTCGGCTGGCTGCCCGCGACCTGGGTGGGGGTGTCGGCGGACGAGCTGCTCCTGCGGCCCGCGCTGCTGGTCCTCCCCGTCGCGGTCGTGTCCGCACGCATGATCTGCCTCCTCTCGCGGCAGGTGCGAGCGGGCATGGTGACGGTCCTCAAGGCGAGTTACGTCGTCCAGGCCCGACGCCTGGGAGTGCCGCGCCGGACGCTGATCGCGCGTCATGTCCTGCCCAACGCGGCCGTACCCGGCATCCAGGAACTGGCCCGAGTGGGCGACAACCTGGTCGGCGGCGTGCTCATCGTCGAGGCGGTGTTCGCCGTCCCCGGCGTGGCGACCGCCCTGGTGCGGGCCGTGGAGGCGCGGGACGTGCCCACCGTGCAGGGCCTGGCCCTGGTGGTCGCGGCGGCGGCCCTGTTGTTCAGCCTCGCCGCGGATCTCGTCTGCCATCGACTCGTCCCCCGCACGGAGGTACTGCGGTGAAGCTGCTCAACCGACCCGGCCCGGTGGGACTCGGCGCCGTGCTCCTCGCCCTGCCCGTGGGTGTCGCCGTGCTGGGGCCGCTGTTCACCGGGACACCGCGCGGCGGGCAGGCCGCACCGTACGCCGCGAGCGGCTCCGAGCACCTGCTGGGCACGGACGGACTGGGCCGGGACGTACTCGCCCTGCTGTTGCACGGCGGACGCAGCGCGCTGGGCATGGCGCTCGGCGCGGTCGCCCTCGCCTACCTCGTCGGCGGTTCGCTGGGCCTGCTGGCCGCTTCGACGCGCCGCCGGTGGGCGGACGAATTCCTCATCCGACCGCTGGACGTGCTGCTCCCGCTGCCGACCCTGCTGGTGATCAGCGTCGTCGCGGTGGGCTGGCGCGGCTCCCCTGTCGCCATCTGCCTCGCCGTCGCCGCGGTCAATGTGCCGCCGGTGGCCCGGCTGGTACGGGCGGCTGCGCTGGACGCGGCCAGCGGTCCCGTCACCGAAGCCCTGCGCGTCCAAGGGGAATCCCGGGTGCGCGTTCAGGTGGACCACATCGCGCGCTCGGTACTCGCGCCGGTCGCCGCCGACGTCGGCACGCGCGTCACCCTCGCCGTGTTCCTCGTCGGCTCGGCGAACTTCCTCGGGCTCGGGCTGAATCCGACGGCGCCCGACTGGGCGGTGAGCATCTCGCGCGGCCGGGAGGGCCTGCTGCTCCAGCCATGGGCGGTGCTGGCGCCCGCGGCACTGCTCGTCCTGTTCACGGTGGGCCTGAACCTCCTGGCGGACGGCGCGCTGGCCCGGTCCCGGCGCCGTACGCAGGAGGCCGTCCGATGACGGCGCGCATCACCTCCGCTCCCCCGCACGCGAACCGGCCGATGACCGGCCTCACCCACTCCCACGACCAGTACAGGAGTCCCACCCATGACCGCCCTCGTCACCGTCCGCGGACTGACCGCGCGCGCCGGGGAGACGGTGCTGCTCGACGCCGTCGACTTCGAGTTGCACGAGGGTCGCGTGACCGCGCTCGTCGGACCGTCCGGCAGCGGCAAGACCACCGCCGCCCTGGCCCTGCTCGGCGAGGCGGGCCCCGGCGTACGGCTGAGCGGGCGGGTGACGGTCGGATCCGTGACCGCCGTGGACGACGACGGCGTGACCCCTGGCGCGGCCTCACTGCTCGGCCGGGTCGTCGCCTACATGCCCCAGCACCCGGGCAGCGCCCTCAACCCGGCCCGCCGCACCGGCGCCGTACTCGCCGAACTCGCCCGGCTGCACCATCCGGGCACACCGTCAACGACACTCGTCAGCACGGCACTTGAGTCCGCTCAGCTCCCCTCCGGACGGGACGTCGAGCGGCGCTTCCCGCACCAGTTCTCCGGCGGCCAGCGCCAACGCGTCGCTCTCGCCCAGACCCTGGTGTGCCGGCCCCGCGCACTCGTCCTCGACGAGCCGAGCACCGGCCTCGACACCGTGGCCCGGATGCGGCTGGCGGGAGAACTCGCGGCGCTGGCCCGCGACGGCCTCGCGATCCTGCTCCTCAGCCACGATCAGGACCTGGTCCGCGCACTCGCCGACCACGTGGTCGTCCTGGGCCAGGGCCGCGTACTGGTCTCCGGCACTCCCAGCGAAGCCCTGCCCACCCGGCCCGTAGTCACCACCACCCGCCACACACCCCAGGCCCCCGACCAGGCTCCCGTGCTCGAAGTGCGAGGCCTGTCCGCCCACTTGCACAGCCGCGGCCGCGGACCCGTCCTGCATGGAATCGACCTGCACCTGCCCGCCGGTGCCTGTCTCGGCGTGGCCGGGCTGTCCGGCAGCGGCAAGACCACCCTCGCCCGCTGCGTCGCCGGACTCCACGAACGCCGGCGCGGCGAGGTGCTGCTGGACGGAACCGCACTGCCCGTTCTGCGTCGGCGGACCCGTGAGCAGAAGCGGCGCGTGCAGTACGTCTGGCAGGAGGTCCGTTCGTCCTTCGACGAGCGGCGCACAGTGGTCGAGCAGGTCGCCCGCGGCGCCGTACGGCTGCGCGGGCTGGCTCCCGGCGCCGCGCGGGCGGACGCCTACGGGCTGCTCGGCCGACTGGGTCTGCACGGCCAGGTCGTCGACCGGCGGCCGGGCGGCCTGTCCGGCGGCGAGTTGCAGCGGGCGGCGCTGGCACGGGCCGCCATCGCCCGCCCGGACGTCCTGATCTGCGACGAGATCACCACGGCCCTCGACCCGGCGGCCACTGAAGCGGTCCTCGCCGAACTCGCGCGGCTGCGCGAGGAGTACGGCACGGCGTTGCTGTGGGTGAGCCATGACCTGGAGCTCCTGGCCGCCGTGGCGCACCACGTCCTCGTCCTCGACGACGGCCGCATCGTCGAGACCGGCACGCCCGAGCAGGTGCTGCAGGAGCCCCGAGCCGCGCTCACCCGGCGCCTCGTGCGTGCCATGGATCTCGGCGCCGACCTCAAACCCCCGTCACGTGCAAGCAGTTGACCCGACAACGGAGGACTCATGACCGACCGGCACGCAGCCGGCGAAACCGCCACGCCCCGGGATGACGCCCGTGCGCTGCTGGAATCGCTGCCCGAGACGCTGCCCCGGGACGAGATACTGGCGCTCAACAGCTCCCCGTCCGACATCCACACCGAGCGGACGTACGCGTACCACGGCTGGACGTTCACCCTGCCGCCCGGCGTCTTCCGGCCCGGCGACACCAGCCGGATCGTGCACGACCGGCTGCTGGACGGCACCATCGCCGTCAAGGACAGGTCGTACGCGGCGATCGGCGTCGGCCTCGGAGTCGAGGCCGTGATCGCCGGCACGCTCGGGGCCCGGGAGATCTACGCGGCCGACGTCCACCCGGACAGCGTGGCGACGGCGACCGAGCACTACGCGCGTCTCGTCGGGGACCGGCCCGGCACCCGGTTCAGGCCACTCGTCTCCAACCTGTTCGAGGAGTTCCCCGACTCCGCCCGGCTGGACGTGGTCACCTTCAATCCCCCCGCGGTCTCGACGCGGACCAGCGACGACCCGACGGTGGTGCGCAACGTCTGCGTCGGTGCCGAGATCGTCCTTCGCTTCCTCGACCAGATCGTCGAGCGCGAACTGCTCGCCCCGGACGGCGTGGTGTACCTGATCGTGTCCAACACCGCCGAGCTCAGACGCATCGTCGCCCACGCGATCGAGGCCGGCTTCCGGCCCCGCGTCGCGCACCGGCAGACCTGGGAAGGCGACAACTGCCAGGCGTACCTGTTCGAGCTGACCCGTCACCACGCCGACTGACCCGTCACCACGCCGCCCGACCGTGACCACGGCCCTGACCCCGTCACCACCCCGCCTGCCCTGTCATCACACCGCCTGACCCGGAGGAGTTCGCCATGCACGAGCACATAGCCGAGGCCGTCAAGGAACCCGACGTCGTGACCGTCCCGCCGGGGGCGATCTGTCTGCGCTTCGAGACGATGAAGCTGTACTCGGCACTCGGCGCGGTCCGCCACCTGGTGGAGACCGGCCAGGTCAAGCCCGGTGACACCCTCGTCGACAGCTCCAGCGGCATCTACGCGCACGCGCTCGCCCTCGCCTGTCACCGCTACGGCCTCAAGTGCCACATCGTCGGCTCCACGACGGTGGACCGCACCCTCCGCGTCCAACTGGAGATCCTGGGCGCCACCCTGGAACAGGTCCGCCCGTCCAAGAACCTGCGCCTGGACCAGAATCTGCGCGTCGAGCGCATCGGCCAACTGCTGCGCGAGAACCCCGGCTACCACTGGATGCGCCAGTACCACGACGCCATCCACTACCTCGGCTACCGCGAAGTCGCCGACCTGGTCCGCAAGGAGGTCCCCGAGGGGCCGCTGTCCCTCGTCGGCGGCGTCGGCACCGGGGCGTCCACCGGCGCCATCGCCACGTATCTGCGCGAGGCGGGACGGGACGTGACGCTCGTCGGGGTGCAGCCGTTCGGCAGCGTCACCTTCGGTGCCGAGCACGTCCTGGACCCCGACATGATCATCGCGGGCATCGGCAGCTCCATCCCGTTCCAGAACGTCCGGCACGAGCTGTACGACCGCATCCACTGGGTCAACTTCGACTACGCCATGTCCGGCGCCGTCGAACTCCTGCGCGCCAGCGGCATCTTCGCCGGCCTGTCGGCGGGCGCCGCCTACCTGGCCACGCTCTGGGAGCGCGAACGCGACACCGGCCGTACGTATGTCTTCCTGGCCGCCGACACCGGGCACCGCTACGTGGACAGCGCCTACGCCCACCACCCCGAGGCCAGGGGGCTCGGCTCCATGCGGCCCCACGAGGTCACCGCGCAGGGCGAGCTGCGCCACCCATGGTCAGCGATGGACTGGCCGCCCGTGGACAGTGCGCTGCTGGGCGCAGCCGCCCCTGTGCTGGTACCCGAGCGGGCCTAGCGCCCCCGGCCGCCGAACCGACGCTCCACGGGGAGCTGGACGCCCCCGAACTGCCCTATGCCTCACACCCATTGAGAAAGAACCGACATGCCACCCACGCAGCCGTACTCCGTCCCCGAACTCCAGGAAGCCGTTCTCGACGGAGCCTTCGGGCCCCGACCCCAGGAGCTGGCCGTCACCAGCGCCTTCTGGCTCCACCACACGACCCGGCTGGCCGGCAGTGAGGTCACCTACCGCAATCACTACCTGCTGCTGAGGTCCGGCGACGCCTTCGGCGCCTCCTCCTTCGAGGCCGGCGAACTGGCCCCGGCCTTCTGCGCCGACGCCTCGGGCCAGACCCTCGACACGCTGATCCGGCACGGGTCGGGGGCGGTCCGCATCGCCGCGCTCGACGCCTACCTGGGACGTGTCCGACCGCACCGCGGCGCGCCGGAGGCCGAGACCGTCACCCTGCCCACCGGTACTCCCGAGACCCGGGCCCAGGCCCGGGACGCCGCCGTCGCCGGGCTCCTCGACATCCCGGCCGGGGCGAAGGTGGCCCTCATCGGTGTCGTCAATCCGCTGGTCGCGGCGATACGCGAGCGGGGCGGCCTCCCGCTGCCCTGCGACCTCAACCTGCGCAGCACCCACTGGGGCGACCCCGTCACCGACGACATGGCGGAGGTGCTCGCCGCGGCCGACGCCGTCGTCGCCACCGGCATGACCCTCGGCAACGGCAGCTTCGACGTCATCCTGGAGCACTGCCGCAAGCACGGGCTGCCGCTGGTGGTGTACGCCCAGACCGGCAGCGCCGTCGCACGGGCCTTCGTGGGCGCCGGTGTGACCGCGCTGTCCGCGGAGCCCTTCCCCTTCTCGCAGTTCAGCGCCGACGCGACCGCGCTGTACCGGTACCGGGCGGCGCAGGCATGAGCGGCCAGGCCACGAAACCGACGGCCGCGAGCGACATGGCCGTACCCAACGACCTGCGGATGGCCCGCGTGCTGTGGCCGTTCATGCTCGCCTCGGCCGTCGGTCTGGTGCCCTTCACCATCTACAGCACCTTCCTCGTCCCCATCGCCGAGGCGGCGGACGGCGGGGTCGCGGCGCTCGGTCAGCTACGCGGCCTCGGGGGCCTGGCCGCCCTGGCCGTGGGCACCGCGCTGGCCCCGCTGATCGACCGGGTGCGCAAGGACTGGGCGGCAGCGGGCGCGCTCGGCGTGCTGGCCCTCTCCGCGGCGCTGGGCGCGAGCGGTGACTTCCTGCTGCTGGCCGCCTTCTGCCTGCTCGTCGGCGCCGGTACGGCCGTGCTCAACCCGGCGCTCACCGCGGCCGCCGCGGACCGCTTCGAACACGACGCCGCCGCGGGCCGCGCGGCGACGCTGATCACCGCCACCCAGTCACTGACCGCCCTGCTCGCGGCTCCGCTGGTGGCGCTGCCGGCCCTGCTGTGGGGGTGGCAGGGCGACCTGTGGGCGATCGCCGCGGTCTCGTCCGTACTGGCCCTGTACTTCCTGCTCCGTGGCCGCCGCACCAGCACCACGTCCCGGGATGTGGCCCCCAACCCCGGCTACCTGGAGTCGTTCCGCCTCCTGGGAGCCCTTCCCGGAGTGGTCCCGCTGCTGCTGGTGGCCATGCTGCGGACGGCGGCCTTCATGGGGTACCTCGCCTATCTCGCCGCCTTCTACGACGAGCGCTTCGGTCTCGGCCCCGAGACGTTCGCGGTCGTGTGGACGCTCAGCGGCGCGTCGTTCTTCCTGGGCAACCTGTTCGCGGGCCGGATGCTGAGCGCCGAGCGGCCAAGGGTCGGCGGCGAGCGTCTGATGACGTCGGCGCTGCTGGTGGCGCTGGCGGCCCTGGTCGGGGTCTTCTTCACCGACTCGCTCATCCTCGCCCTCCCGCTGACGGCCCTCGTCGGCGCCGGGCACGCCACGGTCGCGGCCTGCGTCACCACGCTGCTGGTCCGGCGCTGCGGCTCCCTGCGCGGCACGGCGTTGAGCGTCAACGCCGCGGGCATGAGCTTCGGCGTCTTCCTCGGTGCCGGTGTCGGCGGCCTCGGGCTCTCACTCGCGGGCTATCCGGGCACCGCGGCGGCACTGGGCGGACTGACCGTCGTGGCACTGGTGCTCGCAAGGGTCGCGGCCAGATCCGTCGGCTCAACCGGTGGGCCTGCCTCGGTGTGACGCGGCGGCGGCCCGGCCACGAGCGCGCAGTCCTGTTCGTGCCGCACCGAGCCGCGGGCCACCCGAGCCCCTTCGGGACCCGCCTTGTGCATACGAAAACCATGTTCATATGATGTCGATCGACGTCGGCCCAGGAGACCGGGCCACAGGAAAGACAGAACGAGGACCATGAGATCTCCCCACCTCCGGCTCGCAGCCGGTCTGCTGCTCGGCCCGCTGCTCACCGGATGTTTCGCCTCCTCCGGCGACGACTCGTCCTCGGACACCTCCGGCACCCGCGAAGGCGGCCGGCTGCGGGTGGCCCTCGCCTTCCAGCCGACGGAGAACTACTCGCCCTACGGCAGCCAGGACGCCTTCGTCCTCTCCCGGCTCGGCGTCACCGAGGGGCTGACCCGGCTGGACGCCAACGGCACGGCCGTACCCGCGCTCGCCGAGTCGTGGCGCAGCGAACAGGGCGGCGAGAGCTGGGTGTTCACCCTGCGGGACGCCAGGTTCCAGGACGGCACCGACGTCACCGCCAAGGCCGTCGCCTCCGCCCTCACTCATGCCGCCGCGGCCGACCCCGCCCCGGCCGCGATATCCGGGGTGAAACTCACCGCCGAGGCCGTGGGCGACGGCCAGGTCAAGGTCAGCACCGCTGACGCCGACCCCGTACTGCCGCTGCGGCTGACCAACCCGAGCCTCGCGGTCTTCTCCCCGAAGGCATACGGCAAGGACGGCAGGGCCAACCCGGTCGGCACCGCCGCGGGCCCCTTCGAACTCACCAGGACCACCGGCGACACCGCGGCCACCCTGGAGCGGTTCGACGACTACTGGGGCGGGCGCGCCCAGGCCTCCGGCATCGACGCCAGGTTCGTCTCCGACGGCACCGCCCGCGCCAACGCGCTGCGCACCGGTGACGTGGACATCGCCGAAGCGCTGCCCGTCGCGCAGGTGGCGTCCTTGGACCAGGACGCCGTGCACGAGGTCAACACCGCCCGGAACACCAGCCTTTACCTCAACACCCGGGCGGGTGTCTTCAAGGACGCGGGGCTGCGGGCCGCCGCGCGCGAGGCGATCGACACCTCCGCACTCGCCGAGGGCGTGTACGAGGGCTACGCCGAGCCCGCCGAGGGCCTGTACGGCCCCGCCCTGACCTGGGCTTCCGGTAAGCGGGGCGAGCCGACCGGCCGGGCGAGGGCCGCCGACCCCCAGGGCAGCCGCATCACCATCGCCACCTACGACGACCGGCCGGAGCTGCCCGAGACGGCCCAGGTGCTCCAGCAGCAGCTCCAGAAGGCCGGCTTCACGGTGGAGCTGGAGGTTCGCACGTACGCGCGACTCGAAAGCGACCTGCTGGCCGGGAAGTTCGACGCCGTCGTCTACTCCCGCAACATGATGCTGGACACCGGCGACCCGGTCACCGTCCTGGCCGGCGACTACACCTGCGACGGCGCCAACAACGTGTCGTTCCTGTGCGACAAGAAAGTCGACAAGCTGATCGCCGCGGCACAGGCCGAGTCCGACCCCGCCCAGCGGCAGGACGCGGCCATGAAGGCGGAGGCCGCCATCCTCGGCACGGACGCGCAGATCCCCCTCGTCCACCTGAAAGTCGTCACAGGCATCGGGACCTCCATCGAGGGCGCCGTACTCGACCCGTACGAGCGTCAGTTCGTCAGCATCGGGACCCGGAGCTGACCCCCCAGGCCCGGAGTGCCGCCGCCCTGCGCGCGTTGGCGCGGGGCGGCGGCCTCACGCTGCTGTGGCGAGCCGGCCTCACGGCCGCCCTGGTGTGTGCGATCGGCCTGCTGCCGTGGCTGTCGCGCACCGACCCGGCGCTGACCGTGCTCAAGGCGCGCTCGGCGGAACGGGAGCCGACTCCCGACACGCTGCGCGCCATCCGTGAGCAACTCGGCCTGCATGAAGGGCCGTTTGCCCTGCTCGGACGCTGGCTCGGCGGACTGCTGCGCGGGGACGCGGGCCGGTCCTGGGTGTCGGACACCGCCGTACTGCCCGCCGTCGGCCAGGCGCTCGGGGCGTCCCTGCTGCTGATGGCGGGAGCCGTCGCGGTCGCCGTGGTCACGGCCGGAGCCGTGTGTGTGCGCACCCTGCGGCTCGGCTCCCGGCGGAGGCTCGGACGGGGTCCCGGCGGCACCGGCTCGGCCGTGCTGGCCGCGCTGCCCGAGTTCCTGGTCGCCTCCGTGCTGGCGTCGGTCGTCGGCGTACAGCTGGGCTGGCTGCCGGCGCTGGGATGGTACGGACCGCCGTGGATGATCCTGCCCTCGCTCGCCCTCGGTCTGCCCGCGGGCGCGGTCCTCGGGCGCATGCTGGACGACCTGCTGCCCTCCGCGTTCGCCGAACCGTGGGCGCTGGCCGCCGCCGCGCGGGGAATCCCACCGAACTCCGTGGCGCGGCGGGCACTGCGCCGCTGTGTACCCGGACTCCTGCCCAATGCCGGACTGTTCGTGGTGGGTCTGACCGGTGGCTCGGTCGCCGTCGAGCAGATCTTCGACATCCCGGGGCTCGGGCGGCTCACCCTGCGTGCCGCACTCGCCCAGGATCTGCCCGTCCTCCAGACCGGCACGCTCGCCCTGGTCGTCCTCGCGGCGGCGGCCGCCCTGCTGTCCCGGCTCGGGGCACGATGGCTGATCGGGCCCGCGCTCCGCGACGGGAGCCTGCACTCGCTGCACCGGCCCACCCCTCCGGCACCGCGCCTGGCACCGGTCGGGTTCGGGCTGCTGCTGGCCAGCGTCATCGCGCTCGGCCTGCCCCGCGATCCGCTCTCCCTGGACACCGCCGCACGGCTCCAAGCTCCCTCCTGGGCGCACCCGTTGGGCACCGACGCGCTCGGCCGGGACGTGCTGGCCCGCATCGCGCACGGCGCGCTCAGCACCCTCGGCATCGCCCTCGCGCTGAGCGCCGCCGCCCTGATGGCCGGTGTGCTGCTGGGCCTGCTGCCACGGCTGTCCGGGCCGCTGGTCGACACCGTCAACGCGGTACCTCCCGTCCTGGCCGCCCTCCTCATCACCGGCATCGCGGGCGGCGGCCCGTGGACACCGGCGCTCGCGGTCGCGGCCGTGGCCTGGGCCCCGCTGGCCACCCACACCTCGTCCCTGCTACGGCAGGAGCGTGCCACCCTGCACCTCACCGCGACCCGCGCGCTCGGCGCCGGGCGCTGGTACCTCCTCCGGAACGAACTGCTGCCCGCCGTCCTGCCTCCCGTCGTCCGACACGCCCTGCTCCGCTTGCCCGGTATCGCGCTGAGCCTGGCCGCACTCGGCTTCCTCGGCCTGGGCTCACAGCCGCCGTCCCCCGAATGGGGCCTGCTGCTCGCCGAGAACCAGCCCTACGTCGAACGCGCCCCCTGGGCCGTCCTCGCCCCCGCCGCCCTCCTCGCCCTGCTCGGTGCGCTGGCCGTAACGGCGGCGGGCGGAGTACGGCTGCCCCGGCCGAGGCGGCGGCCCGTACCACCCGCTCTGCCCGAACCCGCGGAATCACAGCCCGACGCCGCCCTCTTGGCCTCCCCCTCTCTCACCCACACCTCTGGACGATGACCCAGCTCTTCTCCCGTCGCCTGCCTCAGCGCACCGCGACCGGCCCCAAGTCCCCTCGCGAGCGCACCTGGAAGCACCTCTCCCCGCTGCTGAAGCTGCTGATCGTCACCCAACTGGCCTTCAACGTCGGCTTCTTCGCCGTGCTGCCCTTCCTCGCCGAGCATCTGGGCACGGCGATCGGCATGGCGGGCTGGCTGGTCGGTTTCGTCCTCGGCCTGCGGACCTTCAGCCAGCAGGGTTTGTTCGTGGTCGGCGGCTGGCTCGTCGACCGGTACGGAGTGCGGCCGGTCGTCCTGGTGGGCTGTGTGCTGCGGATCGCCGGTTTCGCCTGGCTCGGGTTCGCGGAGGCGACCTGGGCCGTGATCGGGTCGGTGCTGCTGATCGGCTTCGCCGCCGCGCTGTTCTCCCCCGCCGTGGAGTCGGAGGTGGCCCGCCAGGCGGTGCTCTGGGAGGAGGCCGGCCACGGCTCCCGCACCCGCGTCCTCGCCCTGCTGTCCGCGGCGGGCCAGGCCGGCGCCTTCGTCGGCCCCTTGCTCGGCGCTCTGCTGCTCGCCGTCGACTTCCGGGTGGCCTGTCTCGCCGGGGCCGGGGTCTTCGTGCTCGTCCTCGCGGGGCATGTGTGGCTGATGCCGCAGCACATCCCCGGCCGGGAACGGGTCCGGGACCGAGGTGGCATCCGCGCGTTGCTGCGCAACCGCCGTTTCCTCGCTCTGTGCTGTGCCTACGGCAGCTATCTCCTCGCCTACAACCAGCTCTACCTCGCCCTGCCCGACGAGGTGGAACGCGCGACCGGCTCGCAGGCGTCGCTGTCGTGGCTGTTCGCCCTGTCCTCCCTGCTGGTCGTGGGTGCCCAACTGCCGGTCACGCGCTGGGCGAGCGACCGCCTCGATTTGAGCCGTTCCATGGCGAGCGGGCTGCTGCTGATCGCGGCCGGATTCGGGGTCGTGGCGGCGGCCCGCCCAGCGAACTGGACGGGTCTCGCCGGGCTGCTGCCCGCCGCCGGGTACGTCGTCCTCCTCACGGTCGGCCAGATGCTGGTCGTGCCCGCCGCCCGCGCCTGGGTGCCCGACCTCGCCGAGGGAGGCCGCCTCGGCCTCTACACCGGTGCGCTGTCCTCCGTCTCCGGCCTGATCGTCCTCATCGGCAGCTCCGCCACGGGCTCCCTGCTCGACCTGGGTCTGCCGGCCGCCGTGCCGTGGCTGGTCCTCGCCGCCGTACCGGCGCTGGCGGTGACTCTGCTGCCGCGCGAACCGGAACCGGCCGCTCGCTGATCTCGCGGTCACTCCTGTTCGTAGTGGCTCGGTCTGCCGTCCCGGTGGACCAGTCGGCCAGGCGTTCGGCGCGGGCGCGAGGCAGGAGGGTCCAAGTGCCGTTCGTGCGGCGCAGGGCTGCCGAGTGCCAGGGCGTGGTCCAGGCGTCCGGGGCGTCCAGGAGGCGGATGCCGAATTCGGGGCGCCGACCGGCTGCGGGTGGATGGACAGGCGTACGGCGTGCGGGGGGTGCTCGGCGATCAGGGCGCCCATGCGCGGCTGCGCTGGATGACGCCGTACGCCCGCTTGCGGCACTCGCGTTGGCGGGCTGAGCGGGTGCCGGTGAAGGCGGCGGTGCCCTCGAGGAGGAAGCGGGTGATGCCCCGGTAGAGCCCGAGGGTGTGGTCCTCGGAGCGCACCTCCGCGCAGCCGCTCATGACTCCGCGCGGGTGGGCGCGGGGGCGGTGGTGCGGTGGTGGGGCAGGGGCAGGTTCACGTTGTGCAGCCTGCTGTCCGGCGGCATCGACTCCACCGTCCTCACCGCCCTGCTCGCCGACGAACTCCGGTCGCGCGAGGGCCCCGACGCCCGCATCCGCAGTTACGCCGTCGACTACAGCGACCAGGCCGAGCGATTCACCGGTGACGTCCTTGACCACCGGCCACGACACCCCGTTCGCCACTGAGGCGGCGCGTTCATCGGGACCGGCACGTCGGCCTCCAGCTGCCAGCCATGCTCAACCGGTCCTCGCGGTGCAGGAGTTGGCGCAGCCAGCGGGTCAGGCACAGGTTGAGGTAGGCCACACACGGCCCGGGCAGCACCGTGCCGTGGTGTACACGCCCCGCTCAGCACCCCCCGGGCGTCGAATGGCGACCGCGGGACTGGTGCGGCGGATTTCGGTCACGGTAGGCTCTGCCGGCCCGCGACGCCCACGCCGTTGCGCACCCGTCAGCGGTGATCGCGCGAGCTCCGATACGCAGACCACACCGGCAGCCGGCCGACGATCATGCGTGGCGGGAAATGAACGGTCACCGAGTCGCACACGTATGAGTGCGGCAAGAAGCGG
The DNA here is from genome assembly GCF_056436565.1 of Streptomyces sp. NPDC043726. NCBI lineage: Bacteria > Bacillati > Actinomycetota > Actinomycetes > Kitasatosporales > Streptomycetaceae > Streptomyces > Streptomyces sp. NPDC043726. Next base: position 49,509 of record NZ_JBWKCI010000015.1, on the reverse strand, counting down.
GGCAGCCCGACGAACGCGAGGAGGAGCCATGGCCGACCGTGGCCTGCTTCGCGCCTCGCGGGTGGCGGTGTTCAGCCTGGTGTGCGTGCTGCTGGCCGCCACCGGGCACGGCTTGGCGGCCGGACACCAGCCGCCGCTCGTGCTGGTGGCGGTCGGCGGCACGGCGATCGCCGTCACCGCCGGACGCCTCGCCGGGCGCGAGCGCTCCCTGGCGCAGATGGGCGGCGCGGTCACGGTCACCCAGGTCGCCCTGCACCTGCTGTTCACGGCGGCCGGCCCCGCCAGCGGCACAAGTGCACCCTCCGCGCACCACGACCGGCATGCCGGACATGCGCCGCATGCGGAGCACCATGCCCCGGTAATCGCGCCAGGTACCACCGGGACAGGAGCCGAGACGGTCGGCATAGGCCTGGACGCCGCCCACCCGAGCCCCCTCATGCTGCTCGCCCACCTGGTCGCCGGGCTCGGTGCCGCCTGGTGGCTGCGCCAGGGGGAGGCCGTGGTGTGGCGGCTGTGCCGCCTGCTCGGCGCACCCGTGTCGGCCACGCTCCGCGCTCTGGTCCTGCTGCGCCGTTGGGCGCGGCACCGGGCGGCGCTGCTTCGGCATCATGTGGCGCCCCTGCACGTAGCGAACCACGAACCGCCCTTCGGTACCCGGGTCCTGGAACACGCGCTCGCCCGGCGCGGGCCGCCTCCCCTGTTCACCCGCTGATCCGGCCGAAGCGAGGGTGCCCGCGCACCGCTCGTCCGGCCGGTGTTCTCGCCGCGCCTGCCCGGGACTCACCCCGCCGCAGGCGCCGCCCGTCCAGCAGTGAACAGTGACCCGGTTCCCGCCGTGAGCCGGGCTGACTCCAGGAGCTGAGCCCCTTCATGAGCAGCACGTCCGAAGCCTCCGACGAAGCCCCATCCGCCGATTCCCCTCAGGCCCCGTCCCTCGACTCGCCCGAGACCCTGTCCCCAGACTCCTCCACCTCCTCCGACCACAGCCGATCGCCCGCGCGGACCGCCGACGCGCCCACCGGTCGTACCCGTTCCGGCTGGTGGCCCCTGCTGACCCGGCTGCACTTCTACGCGGGCATCCTCGTCGCCCCCTTCCTCCTGGTCGCGGCCCTGACCGGGCTGGCCTACACCGCCGTGCCGCAGCTCGACCAGCTCGTCTACGGCGACCAGTTGCGCGTGGAGCAGGTCGGCGACCAGCCCAGGCCGCTGACCGAACAGATAGCGGCCGCGCGGAAGGCCCACCCCGAGGGCACGATCATTTCCGTCGTCCCGCCCGACGCGCCGGACCACACCACCAAGGTCGTGCTCTCCGTCCCCGAACTCGCCGAGCAGGACAAGCAGCGCACGGTCTACGTCGACCCCTACACCGCCGAGGTGCGCGGCGCCCTGACCACCTGGTTCGGCTCGACGCCGCTGGCCACCTGGCTCGACGACCTGCACCGCCACCTGCACCTCGGCGAGCCGGGCCGGCTCTACTCCGAACTCGCCGCGAGCTGGCTGTGGGTGCTCGTCCTGGGCGGTCTGACGCTGTGGCTCGGACGCCGCCGTACGTACGCCGGCGGCTCGAAGCGGAACACCGTGCTGCCGGAACGCGGAGCCCGAGGGGTACGCCGCAGCCGCAGCCTCCACGCGGTCACCGGGGTGTGGATCTCCCTCGGCCTGCTCGCTCTCAGCGCCACGGGGCTGACCTGGTCCACGTACGCGGGGGAACGCATCACCGACCTGCGGACCTCGCTGAGCGCCTACGCGCCCGAGCTGGACACCGCCACCTCCGGCGCGTCCGGATCCTCGGGGCACGACCACTCGGGCGGCGAGGACGCCACGGCCGGCGGCCTGCCGGAAGGACTCACCGTCGACCGGATCCTCGAGAAGGCCCGGGCCGCGGGCCTCGACGGGCCGGTGGAGATCAGCACGCCCGCCGACGACAAGAGCACCTGGACGGTGGCCCAGACCGACGGCCTGTGGCCGGTCCGCAAGGACCAGGCGGCCATCGACCCCCACAGCGGCGAGGTCACCTCGCGGGTCGACTGGGCAGACCATCCCACGCTCGCCAAGCTCAGCACGCTCGGTGTGGGCGCCCACATGGGCACCCTCTTCGGCCTGGTCAACCAGATCGTCCTCGCCGTCATCGCCCTCGGCCTGACCGTGGGCATCGTGCTCGGCTACCGCATGTGGTGGCAGCGCAGGCCCACCCGGGCCGACCGCCGCGCCCGAGTGGGCCGCCCGCCCGCGCGGGGCACCTGGCGGAAGCTGCCCTGGGCGGCCCTGGCCGTCGCCGTGCCGCTGGCCGTCGCCGTCGGCTGGGCCGTGCCCCTGCTGGGCTGGTCACTGCTGGCCTTCCTGGTCCTGGACGGTGTGCTCGGCCTGATCCACCGCCGGCGCGCCGGCCGTTCGGCCGCGGGAGCCTGAATCACCGAGATCCGTCGCTGCTGACCGGATAGGGCACGAAGGTGCTGCTGTGGTGGTCGATGAGCAGCGGGCGGCCCAGCGGTGGGGCCGCCCGCTGCGGGCAGTCGAGGCGTTCGCAGACGCGGCAGCCCATGCCGATCGGTGTGGCGGCGGAGGCGTTGTCGAGGTCCAGGCCCTCGGAGTAGACGAGCCGGTGGGCGTGGCGGATCTCGCAGCCCAGGCCGATGGCGTACGTCTTTCCGGGCTCGCCCCAGCCGCCGCGGTGCCGGGTGACCGCGCGGGCCGTCCACAAGTAGCGCTGCCCGTCGGGCATTTCGGCGACCTGGACATGGATGCGGCCGGGCGCGGCGAAGGCCTCGTAGACGTTCCACAGTGGGCAGGTGCCGCCGGCCCGGGAGAAGTGGAAGCCGGTGGCGGACTGCCGCTTGGACATGTTCCCGGCGCGGTCGACGCGGACGAACGAGAAGGGGACCCCGCGCAGCCGAGGGCGCTGGAGGGTGCTGAGCCGGTGGCAGACGGTCTCGTAGCCGAGGCCGTAGTGGTCGGTGAGGCGTTCGATGTCGTAGCGCAGTTCCTCGGCCGCCTCGCGGAAGGCGGTGTACGGCAGGATCAGCGCGGCGGCGAAGTAGTTGGCGATGCCGATCCGGGCCAGGGCGTGGGCGGGTGTGTCCGCGGGGAAGTCCTCGGCGGCCAGGCGACCGAGTTCCGGGCCGTGTTCGAGGAGCGCGAGCTGGGTGGCCATCCGGAACGCGCGCTGGCCGGGGCGGAGCCGGGTGGACAGGTGGAGGGTGCGGGTCGGCTCGTCGTAGTGGTGCAGATGGTCGCCCGAGCCGGTGGACAGGCGGATGCCATGGGCGTCGACGAGCCGGGCGGACAGGGCCCTCAGCACTTCACTCGGTCGGATGCCGATCTCCTGGGCCAGCCGCTCGGCGGCGAGGTCGGTGTCATGGAGGTAGTTCTCGCGGCGGTAGAAGAAGTCGCGGATCTGCTCGTGGGGTGAGCGGGTCGTCTCGTCGTCAGCTCCCGAAAGCCGCTCGGACAGCTGCTGGTTGCGGCGGCCCAGGTCCAGCAGCACCTGGGCCACGGCGGGCATCCGCGAAGCGAGTTCCGCGAGGTCGGACGGGGACACCCGGGCCTCGGCGATCTCGCCCGTCAGGGCCTCACGCAGGTCCGCGACGAGCCGGGTGGTGTCGCGCTCGGAGAAGAAGCCGGGGTCGACGCCGAAGGTCTCGGTCAGGCGCAGCAGAACGGGGACGGTGAGCGGCCGGGAGTCGTGCTCCATCTGGTTGAGATAGCTCGGCGAGATGCCGAGGACCCGGGCCAGTTCGGCCTGGCTCATCCGGCGTTCCTCGCGCAGCCGGCGCAGCCGCGCACCGGCGTAGGTCTTGCTCACCTGTGCTCCTCTCACGGGCCGGGACCCGGTCAGCGTACGCGAACCCGGACCCGTGACCACCCTTCGCAAGGTTGGCAAACGGCGGCCCGAAGATTCGCAGAACTTGGCAATCATCCACGGTTGATGGCACCCAGTGCCAATGTCAGAGTTTCACTGCGGCCCGCCGGGCCCGGCAGGCACCGCCCGGCATCGGGGACGCGATTCATGCCCTGACATCGGAGATTCCGGCACGGGCGGAGTCCGCGTCGGCAGCATTGCTCCGCTTCACCCTCCGGGGTGACGGCGGGCCGCACTCCAGTCGCAAGACACGCAGTGCCACGTTCGCGAAGGCGGCGGGGCATTGGCAGACGCAACAGACCGAGGAGACGGTGACAGTCATGGCAGAGGCGAGGACGCAGGCAGCCGAGGAACTGGCACGACGCTGGGCCACCGACACGCGGTGGAACGGCATCGAGCGCACCTACAGCGCCGAGGACGTCGTCCGGCTCTCCGGCAGTGTCCGGGAGGAGCACACCCTGGCCCGCCGCGGCGCCGAGCGGCTGTGGCGGCAGCTGCACGAGCGGGACTACATCCACGCGCTCGGCGCGCTCACCGGCGGCCAGGCCGTCCAGCAGGTGAAGGCAGGTCTCCAGGCGATCTACCTGTCGGGCTGGCAGGTCGCCGCCGACGCCAACCAGGCCGGCCACACCTACCCCGACCAGAGCCTGTACCCGGCCAACTCCGTGCCCCAGGTGGTCCGCCGGATCAACAACGCGCTGCTGCGCGCCGACCAGATCGCCACCAGCGAGGGCGACGGCTCCGTGGACTGGCTCGCGCCGATCGTCGCCGACGCGGAGGCCGGCTTCGGTGGCCCGCTCAACGCCTTCGAGCTGACCAAGGGGATGATCGCGGCCGGCGCGGCGGGCATCCACTACGAGGACCAGCTCGCCTCCGAGAAGAAGTGCGGCCACCTCGGCGGCAAGGTGCTCGTGCCCACCTCCCAGCACATCCGCACCCTCAACGCGGCCCGCCTCGCCGCCGACATCGCCGATGTGCCCACCGTCATCATCGCCCGCACCGACGCGCTGGCGGCCAACCTGCTGACCTCCGACGTCGACGAGCGTGACGCCGAGTTCGTCACCGGCGAGCGCACCGCGGAGGGCTTCTACCGGGTCCGCAACGGCATGGCCCCCGTCATCGCCCGCGGCCTGGCCTACGCGCCCTACGCCGACCTCATCTGGGTCGAGACCGGCACCCCGGACCTCGCCCAGGCACGCGAGTTCGCCGAGGCCATCCACGCCCAGTACCCCGACCAGATGCTCGCCTACAACTGCTCGCCGTCCTTCAACTGGAAGGCCGCGCTGGACGACGACCAGATCGCCAAGTTCCAGCGGGAGCTGGGCGCGATGGGCTACCGCTTCCAGTTCATCACCCTGGCCGGCTTCCACTCCCTGAACCACGGCATGTTCGACCTGGCCCGCGGCTACGCCGAGCACGGCATGACCGCCTACGTCGACCTCCAGGAACGGGAGTTCGCCGCGCAGGCGCAGGGCTTCACCGCCGTCAAGCACCAGCGGGAGGTCGGCACCGGCTACTTCGACCTCGTGTCCACGGCCGTCAACCCCGCCTCTTCCACGACCGCGCTGGCCGGTTCCACCGAGGAGGAGCAGTTCCACTAGGCCGACACACCTGACCAGCGGGGGCGTACGACCGTCCCCGTACGCCCCCGCTCCCCACCCCTCCCGCAGGAGAACCCGATGTCCACCAGCGCACTCACCCACCACGTCCGCGTCCTCGCCGCCCCGGGCGACCGCCACGACGAGATCCTCACCCCCGCCGCCCTGGACTTCGTCGGACGGCTGGCCGCGGAGTTCGGCCCGCGCCGACAGGATTTGATGAAGGAGCGGCGCCGCCAGGTGCTGCGCCTGGCCAGCGGTTCTCCGCTCGACTTCCCCGTGGTCACCACCGCCGTCCGCGACGACCCGAGCTGGCGCGTCGCACCGCCCGCCCCCGGACTGACCGACCGGCGCGTGGAGATCACCGGACCGCCCGAGCGCCGCATGGCCGTCAACGCCCTCAACTCCGGCGCTCAGGTGTGGATGGCGGACTTCGAGGACGCCACCGCCCCCACCTGGGACAACGTCATCGACGGTCAGCTGACCCTGCTGGACGCCATCGAGCGCAGACTCGACTTCACCAGTCCGGAGGGCAAGGAGTACCGGCTCGGCGAACGGCTCGCCACCATCGTCGTGCGGCCGCGCGGCTGGCACCTCGACGAGGAGCACCTGGAGTTCGACGGCCGACCGGTGCCCGCCGCGCTGGTGGACTTCGGGCTGTACTTCTTCCACTGCGCGCAGCGTCAGATCGACGCCGGCCAGGGTCCGTACTTCTACCTGCCCAAGCTGGAGAACCGCTACGAGGCCCGTCTGTGGAACGACATCTTCGTCGCCGCCCAGGAGCTGCTCGGCATCCCCCGCGGCACCGTCCGCGCCACCGTCCTCGTCGAGACGATCACCGCCGCATTCGAGATGGAGGAGATCCTCCACGAGCTGCGTGAGCACAGCTCCGGCCTCAACGCGGGCCGCTGGGACTACCTGTTCAGCCTGATCAAGACCTTCGGCCACCGCACCGACTTCCTGCTGCCCGACCGGGCCAACGTGACGATGACCGCGCCCTTCATGCGGGCGTACACCGAACTCCTGGTCCGCACCTGCCACCGGCGCGGCGCCCACGCCATCGGCGGCATGGCCGCCCAGGTGCCGAGCCGGGACCCGGCCGCCCACGAGGCGGCGCTCGCCTCGGTGCGCCTGGACAAGGAGCGCGAGGCGGAGGACGGCTTCGACGGGTCCTGGGTGGCCCATCCGGGTCTCGTGCCGGTGTGCCGCGAGGTCTTCGACGCGGTCCTCACCGACCGCCCGCACCAGATGGACCGCACCCGTGACGACGTGGCGGTCACGGCGGCCGACCTGCTGTCCGTCCGCCGGATCAGCGGTCCGCCCACGGCGCAGGGAGTGCGCACCAACGTCGCCGTGGCGTTGCGCTACTTCGACGCCTGGCTGCGCGGCCAGGGCGCGGTCGCGCTGTACGGGCTGATGGAGGACGCCGCCACGGCCGAGATCGCCCGGGTGCAGATCTGGCAGTGGCTGCGGCACCGGGTGATCGAGCGGGAGGCGGTACTGCGGATGCTCGACGAGGAGGCCGCCGCCCTCGGCGCCGAGCTGCCGTGGGCACGGGTCGAGGAGGCGCGGGAGCTGTTCGAGCGCACCGCCCTCACCGGTGAACTGCCGCTGTTCTTCACCCCGGAGGCCTACTCCGGCCACCTCGTCGAGCGCGCGGAGCCGCGGTCATGAGCGCGACTGTCCGGCGCGTCGGCGTCGTGGGCGGCGGGCAGATGGGGGCCGGCATCGCCGAGGTGTGCGCACGGGCCGGGCTCGACACGGTGGTCTGCGAGGCCGACGCCACCGCTGCGCGGGCGGCACGCGACCGGGTGGCGGCCTCGCTGGACCGTGCAGTCGCCCGCGGCAAGCTGGATCCGGCGGCGGCGCGGGACGCGCTCGCCCGGCTGGTCTTCACCGGCAGCCTGGAGGACCTGGCGGACCGTCAGCTCGTCGTCGAGGCCGTCATCGAGAACGCCGACGCCAAGACCGAGATCTTCACCGCCCTCGACAAGATCGTCGTGGACCCGGAGGCGATCCTCGCCACCAACACCTCCTCCTTGCCGGTGATGCGCCTCGGCATGACCACGAGCCGCGCCGACCGCGTGGTGGGGCTGCACTTCTTCAACCCCGTGCCGGTGCTGCCCCTGGTCGAGGTGGTGGCGTCGCTGCACACCTCGCCCGCGACCGTGACCGCCGTCGAGCGCTTCGCGGCCGAGATCCTCGGCAAGAGGGTCGTCCACTCCCGCGACCGCTCCGGCTTCGTCGTCAACGCACTGCTGATCCCCTACCTCCTCTCGGCGATCCGCATGACGGAGTCCGGCTTCGCCACCGCCTCCGACATCGACGCCGGCATGGAGCTGGGCTGCGCCCACCCCATGGGCCCGCTGAAGCTCGCCGACCTGATCGGGCTCGACACCGTCGCGTCCATCGCCGAATCGCTCTACGACGAGTTCAAGGAACCTCTCTACGCCCCTCCCCCGCTGCTCCAGCGGATGGTCGAGGCGGGGCTGCTGGGCCGCAAGACGGGCCGCGGGTTCCACGTGTACGGCCGGGAGTGAGCACCCCGGCACCACGGGACCACTCACTCGACTCCCCGTCCGAATACCGGACTTGCTCCACCGCTCCCCCGGATCGCCCCGTACGCTGGCCGTGCAGCTGGTTCGCCCCGTCCGCCAGGCGGGATGCGTCGTAAGAGGGAACCCGGTGGGAATCCGGGACTGCCCCGCAGCGGTGAGTGGGAACGACCGCCGTCATACGCACTGGACCCGACCTACCGGGTCTGGGAAGCGACGGCCAGTAGATGTCCTCCGGACGGAGGGCGTGCCCGCGAGTCCGAAGACCTGCCAACTGCCCGCGCGCGGACCGTTCCGTGCGCGGACATCCCGGTGACCTCGAGGGCGGGTCGGCGTACCACCGGGCGGACCGCTGTCCGCCGGGTTCGTCACCCCTTCGCGCTCTCGTCCCGTCCCCGGGATCTCAGGGATTCATCTCGCGAAGGAGATCTCCGTGACAGCGAAGTCCGCAGCCGCGGCAGCACGGGCCACCGTGTACGGCTACCCCCGCCAGGGCCCCAACCGGGAACTGAAGAGGGCGATCGAGGGCTACTGGAAGGGCCGCGGCACCGCCGACGCCCTCCACGCCACCGCCGCCGACCTGCGTGCCGCCACCTGGCGCCGGCTCGCCGACGCCGGCATCGACGAAGTCCCCACCGGCGACTTCTCGTACTACGACCACGTACTCGACACCACCGTCATGGTCGGCGCCGTCCCCGAGCGGCATCGCGCCGCCGTCGAGTCCGACGCCCTCGACGGCTACTTCGCGATGGCGCGCGGCACCCAGGACGTCGCGCCGCTGGAAATGACCAAGTGGTTCGACACCAACTACCACTACCTGGTCCCCGAGCTGGGACCGGACACCACTTTCAGCGCGCACTCCGCCCAGCAGGTCGCTCACCTCAAGGAGGCCCTCGCGCTCGGCCTGACCGCCCGACCCGTCCTGGTCGGACCGGTCACCTACCTGCTGCTCGCCAAGCCCGCGCCGGGGGTGAGCGCGGACTTCGAACCCCTCACCCTGCTCGACCGGCTGCTGCCGGTGTACGCCGAGGTCCTGGCCGATCTGCGGGCCGCCGGCGCCGAGTGGGTCCAGCTCGACGAGCCCGCTTTCGTACAGGACCGTACCCCGGCGGAGCTGAACGCCCTGGAGCGCGCCTACCGTGACCTGGGCGCCCGCACCGACCGGCCGAAGCTGCTGGTCGCCTCGTACTTCGACCGGCTCGGCCAGGCGCTGCCGGTCCTGGCGAAGGCCCCGGTCGAAGGGCTGGCCCTCGACTTCACCGCGTCCGCCGCCGCCAACCTGGAGGCGCTCGCCGCTGTCGGCGGACTGCCCGGCAAGCGGCTGGTCGCCGGGGTCGTCGACGGCCGCAACATCTGGATCAACGACCTTGCGAAGTCCCTGTCCACGCTCGGCACCCTGCTCGGTCTCGCCGACCGGGTCGACGTCGCCGCCTCCTGCTCCCTCCTTCATATGCCCCTGGACGCGGCCGCGGAACGGGACATCGAGCCTCAGATCCGGCGCTGGCTCGCCTTCGCCCGGCAGAAGACGGCCGAGATCGTCACCCTCACCAGGGCACTGACCCGCGGCACGGACACGATCACCGCGGAACTCGCCGCCAACCGGGCCGACCTGGCCTCCCGCGCGGGTTCGCCGATCACCCGCGACCCGGCCGTGCGCGCCCGCGCGGGGGCGGTCACCGAGGCCGACGCGCGCCGCGCCCAGCCGTACGCCGAACGCGCCGCCGCCCAGCGTGCCCACCTGGGCCTGCCGCTGCTGCCGACCACGACCATCGGCTCGTTCCCGCAGACCGGTGAACTGCGTTCGGCGCGCGCCGACTTGAGGGCGGGCCGGATCGACACGGCCGGCTACGAGGAGCGGGTCAGGGCCGAGATCCAGGAGGTCGTCGCCTTCCAGGAGAAGGCCGGCCTGGACGTCCTCGTGCACGGCGAGGCCGAACGCAACGACATGGTCCAGTACTTCGCCGAGCGGCTCACCGGCTACCTCGTCACGCAGCACGGCTGGGTCCAGTCCTACGGCACCCGCTACGTCCGCCCGCCGATCCTCGCCGGCGACATCTCCCGTCCCGAGGCGATGACGGTGCGCTGGACGACGTACGCCCAATCGCTCACGGACCGCCCGGTCAAGGGCATGCTCACCGGTCCGGTCACCATGCTCGCCTGGTCCTTCGTCCGCGACGACCAGCCGCTCGGTGAGACCGCCCGCCAGGTCGCCCTGGCCCTGCGTGACGAGGTCAACGACTTGGAGGCGGCTGGTACTTCGGTGATCCAGGTCGACGAGCCCGCCCTGCGCGAGACACTGCCGCTGCGCGCCGCCGACCGTGCCGCGTACCTGGCCTGGGCCACGGAGGCCTTCCGGCTCACCACCGCCGGCGTGCGGCCGAACACGCAGATCCACACCCATATGTGCTACGCCGAGTTCGGCGACATCGTGCAGGCCATCGACGATCTCGACGCGGACGTCATCAGCCTGGAGGCCGCCCGCTCCCACATGCAGGTGGCCCGCGAACTCGCCGCGCACGGCTACCCGCGCGAGGCCGGACCGGGCGTCTACGACATCCACTCGCCGCGCGTACCGAGCGCGGCGGAGGCGGCGGAGCTGCTGCGCATCGGCCTTGAGGCCATCCCGGCCGAACGGCTGTGGGTCAACCCCGACTGCGGCCTGAAGACCCGCGGCTGGCCCGAGACCCGCACCTCCCTGGAGAACCTGGTGACGGCGGCCCGAGCGGTCCGCGGGGAGCTGCCGACGACCTGACATCGACATCGCCCGGCCGGGAAGCGGGGTTCTTCGTTTCCCGGCCGAGCACTCCTCCGTCATCCGGCCAGCGCGCAGTCCCCGCACTTGGCTCCCGACGGCACCCGGTAATACAGGCAGCAACTGCGCCGCCGGAAGCCGAGGTTGGGCCCGGTGAGGTGTCCGGTGGCCGCGAGTCGGCCGGTGTTCAGCAAGGCGCCCACGAGGTCGGTGAGGGGCTCACGCAGATCCGGCCTGGCCGTCAGAACAGCACGAGCCGCCTCCACGAGCGCCGAGGCCGCGTTCCCGGCCAGGAGCCGGGGCGCCACCTTGACGCGGAGTCCTGCGGCCAGTCGATCCAGGTGCCTGCGGACGACCACCTCGTACAGCGCCTCGGCAAGACGCGGGCTACCGTCCGCGTACCGGCCGGTGGGGACGGCGATCCGCAACTCCGGTCCGCTGTGGGCGCGTTGCAGCCCGGTCAGGTCCGGAACGATGCCGTGCGCGACGGTGCAGGCCAGCACCGGTGACCACAGGCGCGCGGCGTGTCCGAGCTGCACGATGGAAGCGCCGACGCGCACTTCGCGGGTGTCGTAACGGTGAGCCGTGGCCGCCACCAGGTCGGCGGCGCCGCGGGCGTACGTGTCCTCGACCGGGTGCCATCCCTGGTCCGGGCCGCCGAGTTCGACCGCGAAGAAGGTGCCGAACCGCGCGACATCCGCGAGGGCTTCGGCGACGGCGGGGGCGGGCGCCTGCCGCAGTGGATTCACGTCAACTCCCGGAACAGCGGTGTCAGGTGGACGCGTTCAGACCGCGGGATCGGCCGGCGGCACGGCCCTCGGCGGAGGGCTGTGCGACGATCACGTTCGCCTGCTCGCACACGTCGAGGCAGTCGGTGATCCGGACCGGCGCGTCCTGGGCGAGGCGCGCGCTCTGCTCGCCGTGGTCGACACCCGTCACTTTCGGGCTGCCGCAGCAGCAGTCACGGCACACCACGACCCGGCACGGCACACGGCCGTCGTGCGAAGCCTCCATGGGCATCCCGACGAGCCCTCCTCCCTGGGGAAATCCGCCCCATTCACCTTGAGGAAGCGACCGCGTGAGTCTCCTGGCTCTCGGGTCAGTGCTCGTCCCGGCCTTCCCACCCGCCTCCGGGCAGTGGTCTGTTCGGGATCCGCTCGCCGATCACAGTGGCGGGACCGCGCCGGATTCACACCGGCTTCCTCGTTCCGCCGTCGCCTTGTCGTCCGCCATCATGACATCCGCTCGTACGGCACCACCACGGCGGACCCCGGCCACCGCCCCGGCCGGAAGGGGCGCACGCATCACACCCGCACGCCCTTTCGCTCCCGTCTCACAGGAACGTAATATCACCAGGTCATCGCCGCGACGGGAACCAGGAAGCCGGTGTGAGTCCGGCACGGTCCCGCCACTGTGACCGGGGAGTGCACCCCTCGACATGCCACTGCGCACCGCGTGGGAAGGCAGGGGGAACGTCGATCCGGGAGTCAGGACACTGCCCTGTCGCGGGCCCGTTTCCGAGGAGCGCGGACTCCAGGAGGCTTTACGTGTTCCAGTCGCTTTCCCCTGCCCAGTCGTCCTCCGCGGCGACCCACCGGCGTCGGCCGGTACGCGCCGCTGCGGCCGCCGTCGCCCTCACCGTGACCCTGCTCACCGCCGGCTGCGGCTCGTCCGGCGACGGCCCCGAGGACGCGAAGGCTTCGGCCTCCTCGATCGAGGGCTTCCCCGTCACCATCGACAACTGCGGTGTGAAGACGACCTACGACGAGCCGCCGTCGCGGGTGGTCACCATCCACCAGCACCCGGCCGAACTGCTGCTCGCTCTCGGCCTGAAGGACCGCATGGTGGGGACCGCCTTCCCCGACTCGGCCGTCCTGCCCGAGTTGAAGAAGGACTACGAGGCGATCCCCGAACTCTCGGAGCGGGAGCCGTCGTTCGAGACCGTCCTGGAAGCCGAACCCGATCTCGTCTACGGCGGCTACGGCAGCGCCTTCGACGAGAAGGAGGGCCGCTCCCGCACGGCCTTCGCCGACGCGGGCATCGACACCTACCTCAACCGCGAGTACTGCGGCAAGAAGCAGGTGACGATGGAGGACACCTACGACGAGATCCGCACCCTGGGCCGGATCTTCGGCGTCTCCGACCGGGCCGGCAGGCTCGTCGACGACCTCCAGGGCCGTATCGACAAGGCCGCCACCGCCGTCGAGGACGAGCCCGCGGCGTCCGTCTTCGTCTACGACAGCGGCGACAAGAGCGCCTTCACCGCCGGCGGCAAGAGCCTGGGCACCGAGCTGATCCGGCTGGCCGGCGGCAGGAACGTGTTCGCCGACCTGGACGACGTGTTCGGCGACGTCTCCTGGGAACAGGTCGTCGAACGCAAGCCCGAGGTCATCGCCATCTACGACTACGCCGGCTCCGGAAGCGTCGAGCAGAAGAAGAAGTTCCTGCTCGCCCAGCCCGCCCTCGCCGACGTACCCGCCGTGAAGAACAAGCGGTTCGTCGTCCTGCCGCTCACCGCCACCCTGGTCGGCATCCGCTCGGCGTACGCGGTCGAGGACCTCGCCCGTGGACTGCACCCGAAGAGCTTCCGGTGACCGGACCGGTCACGAAGGCGCCCGCCGGGCCGCGCCCCACCGACGAACAGAGCACCCGTCCCGGGGCCTTGGCCCTGACACTGACCGTCCTGACCGTGCTGCTCATGCTCTCCGGCACCGCGGGCCTCGCGATCGGCTCGGTGCGGGTGCCGCCCGTCCAGGTGTGGGGCATCGTCACCCAGGCGCTCGGCGCCGACTGGGGGACATCCGACTGGTCACGGGCGCGCGAGACCATCGTGCTGGACGTCCGGGCGCCCCGCGTGCTGCTCGGCGCGGTGACCGGCGCCGGGCTCGCGGTCGTGGGCACCGCGCTGCAGGCGCTGGTGCGCAACCCGCTCGCCGAGCCCTACTTGCTGGGTGTCTCCTCCGGCGCGTCGCTCGGCGCGGTGTCGGTGATCGTGTTCGGGGTGAGCGTGCTGGGACCGGTGTCGCTGTCCGCCGCGGCCTTCGCGGGCGCCCTGGGCGCGCTGCTGCTCGTCTACGCCACCGCCCGCACCGGCGGCCGGATCACCTCCGCCCGCCTGGTGCTCTCCGGCGTGGCGATCGCGTCGGTGCTCACCGCGGTGCTGGATCTGCTGCTGCTCACCACCGACCGGGGCAACGAGGCCCGCGCCGTGCTGGCCTGGACCCTCGGCGGCCTCGGTGGCGTCAACTGGGGCACGCTGTGGCTGCCGAGCCTGGCCATGGTGCTGGGCATCGGCGGACTGCTCGTCCAGGCCCGCAATCTGAACCTGCTGCTGGCCGGCGAGGAGGCCGCCACCACCATGGGGCTCGACGTGGCCCGCTTCCGCGCCCGCATGTTCGTCCTGCTCTCCCTCGTCACCGGCGTACTGGTCGCGGCGGCCGGGCCGATCGGCTTCGTCGGCCTGATGCTTCCGCACATCGTGCGCCTGTTCGTCGGCGGCGACCACCGCCGGGTGCTGCCCACGGCCGCGCTCGGCGGAGCGGTCTTCCTCATCTGGGCCGACATCGCCGCGCGTACCGTCGCCGCGCCGACGGAGATACCCGTCGGGGTGCTCACCGCGCTGTGCGGCGGGCCGTTCTTCCTGTGGCTGATGCGCCGGGACGCCCGACGGACCGCCGACCGAGGAGGGGTGGCATGACCGCGACCGACCTGTCCGTCGACGGCGTCACGCTCACCGCCGGAGCACGCCATCTGGTCCGGGACATCTCGCTGACCGCCCGCCCCGGCGAGACGATCGGCCTGGTGGGCCCCAACGGCAGCGGCAAGTCCAGCCTGCTGCGCGCCGTCTACCGGGTCCTGCGTCCCACCGCCGGGGAGGTCCGCGTCGACGGCGCCGACGCCTGGTCGCTCCCGGTGCGGCGGCTGGCCCGCACGGTGGCGGCGGTCGTGCAGGACTCGGGCGGCGACCTCGACCTCGCCGTCCGCGAGGTCGTCGCCATGGGCCGCACCCCGCACAAGCGGCTCCTCTCCGGGGACACCCCCGAGGACGCCGAGCTCATCGGCTCCGCGCTCACCGCGGTGGACGCCACGCATCTGGCCGACCGGCCCTTCGACCGGCTCTCCGGCGGCGAACGCCAGCGCGTGCTCATCGCCCGCGCCCTCGCCCAGCAACCCGCCCTCCTCGTCCTCGACGAGCCGACCAACCACCTGGACATCCGCCACCAGTTGGACGTCCTCGGCATCCTGCGCCGGCTGCCCGCCACCGTCCTGGTCGCCCTGCACGACCTCAACCTGGCCGCGTACTACTGCGACCGCCTCTACGTCCTGCGCGCCGGCGAGATCACGGCCTCCGGGCCACCCGCCGAGGTCCTCACGCCCCGGCTGCTGGCGGAGGTGTACGGCGTGGCGAGCGAGGTCGCCGTCCATCCGCGCACGGGGGCACCCCAGGTGACCTTTCTGCCGGAGGAGCCGCGGGGGCTCACGCCTGGCAAGGGATAGTGCCCCCGGCGGGGCGGGTGCGTCGGAGGGTACACGGGCGGTCCGGTGGGACTGGATGCCGTTCACCGGGCAGGAGGTGGGAGTGACGCTTTCGGACGTGGTCTATGTCTGCCTGGGCATCGGCGCCCTGAGCGCGGCCGTCCTGCCCCGGGTGGTGTACAGGCGGCCGTTCTCCCTGCCGATGGTCTTCCTGGCCGCGGGCGCGCTCGTCCAGCTGCTGCCGGTGACCGTGCCGACCGTGGATCCCGTACGCCACCGCCTCTGGGTGGAACACGCCACCGAGGTGTGCGTGATCGTCTCCCTGATGGGCGCGGGACTCGCCATCGACCGGCCCTTCAGCCGGCGCAGGTGGTCCAGCACCTGGCGGTTGCTCGGCGTCACCATGCCGCTCACGGTGGCCGTCACCGCCGTACTGGCGTGGTGGCTGCTGGACTGGCCGCCCGCCGCCGCCCTGCTGCTGGGGGCCGTGCTCGCGCCCACCGATCCGGTCCTGGCGGGGGAGGTCCGGGTGGGCGAGCCGCTCGGCACCGAGCGCGACGAGGACGAGGCGCGCTTCGCCCTCACCAGCGAGGCGGGACTGAACGACGGGCTCGCCTTTCCCTTCGTCTACGCGGCCGTCGCCCTGGCCGCCGCGGCGGGCG
The DNA here is from genome assembly GCF_056436565.1 of Streptomyces sp. NPDC043726. NCBI lineage: Bacteria > Bacillati > Actinomycetota > Actinomycetes > Kitasatosporales > Streptomycetaceae > Streptomyces > Streptomyces sp. NPDC043726. The sequence goes on along the minus strand of NZ_JBWKCI010000015.1, from coordinate 33,607 downwards.
CCGGGTGGTCGGCGCGGTGGATCGGCCCCTGGGTGCTGACCGACGCGCTGGGCAGATGCGCCCTCGGGCTGGCCGTGGGCGCGGGTGTCGGATGGTTGCTCGGCTGGATGTTCTTCCGCGCCAGGACGCCGGTGCTTCGGTTGTCGGAGCACATGGAGGGCTTCGTGGCACTGGGCGCCACGTTCCTGTCGTATGGCGTCGCCGAGGTGCTCCACGGCTACGGCTTCGTGTCGGTGTTCGTCACCGCGTGCGTCATCCGCGCCGCCGAGCGCAGCCACGGGTACCACAAGGTGCTCCACGAGTTCACCGAGCAGATCGAGCGGTTGCTGACCGCGCTGCTGCTGTTCCTGCTCGGCGGGTATGTGGCCGCCGGCTCCTTCTCCGGGCTGACCGTCATGGGCGCGGTGGTCGGTGCCCTGTTGCTGCTCGTCGTCCGGCCGCTCACCGGGTGGCTGGCCCTGATGCGCAGCAGGACGCCCCGGCCGGAGCGCGCGGTCGTGTCGCTGTTCGGCATCCGGGGGATCGGCTCGCTCTTCTACCTGTCCTACGCGCTGGGGCAGGACGACTTCGGCGGCCTGGACCGCGAACTGTGGGCGACGGTGGCCTTCACCGTGGTGCTCTCGGTGATGCTCCACGGCTCCCTGGCGACCCCCGCCATCAAGCGTCTGGACCGGAGATCGCGGGCGCGCTCGCTGCGGGGGTAAAGCCCACGTCAGGCTTACTGCATAATGCTTGCAACAACGAGCGACATGCAGAACGGCCGAGGTGTGGAGTCCATGACGACCCGTCGAATACGAGGTACCGCCGTCACGGCGGCGATGGTGGTGGCCGCGGTGGCCGCCTGCTCCGCACCCGGCGGCAGCTCCGGCGACGGCGCCACCGACTCCGTCGTGATCGGAGTGGCCTCCGAGCCCGACACCCTCAGCCCGCTCCTCGGCTACGGCAAGGACGGCAACTCCAAGATCTTCGACGGGCTGCTCGCCCGCGACGCCGACCTGCGGCTCACGCCCGCCCTCGCCAAGGCCCTCCCCGAGGTCACCGACGACGGCCTCACCTACACCTACACCCTGCGCGACGGGGTCGAGTTCAGCGACGGCGAGCCGCTGACGGCCGACGACGTGGTGTTCACGTACGAGACCGTCCTGGACGAGAAGACCAACAACACCGCACGCAGCGAACTGGACGCCGTCAAGGACGTCCGCGCGAGCGGCGACGACAAGGTCGTCTTCACGCTGAAGTACCCCTACGCGCCCTTCGCCGGGCGCACGGTGCTGCCCATCGTCCCCGAGCACATCGCCGGGAAGCAGGACCCCAACACCGGCTCGTTCAACACCAAACCGGTCGGCACCGGACCGTACGTCCTGTCCGCCTGGAGCAAGGGCGAGAAGCTCACCTTCAAGGCCAACCCCAACTACTGGGGCGGCGAGCCCGAGGTGAAGACCTTCACCATGGCGGTCATAGCCGACGACAACGTGCGCGCCACCCGGCTGCGCTCCGGCGACCTCGACGGCGCGGTCCTCCCGCCCAACCTCGCCGCCACGTTCAAGAACGACGACGGCATGACGTCGTACGACGCGAAGTCCTACGACTTCCGCGCCGTGACACTGCCCACCGCGGGCGAGGTCACCGGCGACCGGGCCGTCCGGCAGGCGCTGGATCTGGCCGTGGACCGCGAGGCCATGGTCGACAAGATCCTCGACGGCGCCGGACGCCCCGCGTACGGGCCGCTGCCCGTCGACGACCCGTGGTTCGCCAAGGGCATCGAGCGCCGCCAGGACCTGGGCAAGGCCGAGAAGATCCTCGACGCGGCGGGCTGGAAGACCGGCGACGGCGGCATTCGCGCCAAGGACGGCCGGCGGGCCTCCTTCACCCTGCTCTACCCGTCCGGGGACAAGGTCCGCCAGGACCATGCCCTCGCCTACGCCTCCGACGCCAAGCAGGCCGGCATCGAGGTGAAGGTGGAGAGCGCCACCTGGGAGGTCATCGAGCCGCGGATGAAGGACGACGCGGTCCTCGCGGGCTTCGGCAGCACCGGCGACCCCGACTTCGGGCTCTACACCCTGCTGCACTCCTCGCTGGCCGGCGACGGCTTCAACAACATGGCCCGCTACGACAACCCGGCCGTGGACAAGGCCCTCGACACCGGCCGCCGCAGCGGGGACCCCGCCAAGCGCGAGGCCGCCTACGAGGCACTGCAGCGCGCCCTGGTGGAGAACCCGGGCTACACCTTCCTCACCCACATCAACCACCAGTACGTGCTCGCCGACCGCTGGGACGGGCTGACGACCCAGCTCGAACCGCACGAGCACGGCTTCGCCAGCGGTCCCTGGTGGAACATCGAGGACTGGCAGCCGAAGAAGTGACCCTCTCCTCCCTGCCCTGGGGAGCGATGGCCCGCCTGGCGGGACGGCGGGCCGTGTTCGCCCTGCCCATCCTCCTCGTCGTCACCTTCGGCGTGTTCGCCGTCGCCGCTGCCTCGCCCTTCGACCCGGTCAAGGCCTACGCGGGCACGGCCGCGCTCGGCGCCGACCAGGACACCCTGGACCGGCTGCGGGAGAACCTCGGCGTGGACCAGTCCTTCACCGCGCGCTGGTGGGACTGGCTGACGTCCGCCCTCACCGGTGATTTCGGCCAGTCCAGCGTGATGCGACAGCCGGTGGCGCAGGTGATCGGCGAACGCCTCGTGTGGTCCACCCTGTTGTGCGCGGTCGCGTTCGCAGTCGCCGTGCTGGCCGGCACCCTGCTCGGGGTGCTGGCCGCCCGCCGTCCGGGATCCATGGTCGACCGGCTCGTCAGCTCGCTCGCCTACACCCTGGAGGCGGCACCGGTCTTCTGGATCGCGCTCCTGGCCATCTGGCTGTTCGCCCTCCAACTGGACGTCCTCCCGGCGGGCGGTCTCACGGACACCGCCAGCGAACAGGTCACACCGGGACAGGTGACGAGCCACCTGGTCCTGCCCGCCGGCGTGCTCGCCCTCTCCCAGCTCCCCTGGTTCGCCCTGTACGTCCGCCAAGGGGTCGCCGACGCCCTGGCGGAGGACCCGGTACGAGGCGCCCGCGCCCGCGGACTGAGCGAGCGCACCGTCCTGCTCGGCCATGCCCTGCGTTCCGGACTGCTCCCGGTCCTCACACTGATCGGCTCGCGCGTGCCCGAACTCATCACCGGCGCCCTGCTGGTGGAGAGCGTCTTCAGCTGGCCGGGTATCGCGGCGGCAACCGTCGAGGCGGCCACCGCCGTCGACTTCCCGCTGCTCGCCGCGCTGACCACACTGGCCACCGCCGCCGTCCTCGTCGGCAACCTCCTCGCGGACCTGCTGTACGGACTGTTCGACCCGAGGGTGAAGTTCAGTGACATGTGACTCTCCGGCCGACGAGCCGACCGTCTGGCGGTCCTACGGGACGCGGCGCCGGTCCACCCGGAGCATCCGGGTGCGCACCTCCGCCGCGCTGGTCGCCGTGACCGCGCTCGTCGTCCTCGTCGTGCCGCCACTGGTCCAGCTCGACCAGCAGGCCGTCGACCTCGCGGCCAAGCTGCGACCGCCGTCCTGGGCACACCCGTTCGGCACCGACGACGTCGGCCGGGACCTGCTGCTGCGCTGCGTCTACGGCCTTCGGGTCTCCCTGCTCGTCGGCGTGGCCGCGGCCCTCACCGCGACCGTGATCGGCACCGCGGTCGGCGCCGCCGCCGGGGCGCTGGGCGGGTGGGCCGACCGCGCGCTCATGCGGTTGGTCGACACGTTCTCGTCCGTGCCCCACCTGCTGCTGGGCATCTTCATCGTCGCCATGTTCCGGCCCGGAGTGTGGCCGGTGATCGTCTCGGTCGCGCTCACCCACTGGCTGTCCACGGCGCGGATCGTGCGCGCCGAGGTGCTGTCCCTGCGGGCGCGGCCGTACATCGACGCCGCCGTCTCGGGAGGCGCTTCCCGGTGGCGGGTCGCGGTACGGCATCTGCTGCCCGCCGTGCTGCCACAGGCGGCTCTGGCGTCCGTGCTGATGGTGCCGCACGCCATGTGGCACGAGTCCGCCCTGTCGTTCCTCGGGCTCGGCCTGCCCACTCACATGGCGAGCCTCGGCAACCTCATCCAGAGCGCCCGGGGTTCGCTGCTCGCCGGGCAGTGGTGGCCGACCCTCTTCCCCGGCCTCCTCATCATCGTCCCCACGCTCGCCATCGCCGGTCTGGCCGGTGCCTGGCGGGAGCGGATCAACCCCCGCCGCCGATCGGAGCTGATGCTGTGACTCGCGCAGAGCGAGAGCCCGTGCTGTCGGTACGCGGCCTGTCGGTGCGTTTCCTCATGCCCGGCGGGCGTAGCGTCGCCGCCGTCACCGACGCGCACTTCGACGTCGCGGCCGGCGAGTGCCTGGCCCTGATCGGCGAGAGCGGCTGCGGCAAGTCCGTCCTCGCCTCCGCCCTCCTCGGCTTGCTCCCCGCCAACGCCCAGACCGCGGGCCAGGCCAGACTCGGCTACGTCGATGAGGCGGCCCGGCGACGCCGTGATGCCGGCGACGACATGCGCCAAGCCCAACTCGGCGATTCCGACGGCGGGGCCGAGACCCACCTCGGCAACTTCGACGACCCGGGCCATGCCCACCTCGGGGACTTCGACGCCACTTCCGGGGCCCAGCTCGGGGACCACGACGCCACTTCCCGGGCCCAGCTCGGGGACCTCAAGCACACGGACCGGCCCCGCCTCGCCGACCTCAACGCCACAGGCCGGGACCAGCTCGCCGACCTCGACAACCCGGACCGGGACCAGCTCGTCGGCCTCGACCTGCTCGCCGCGGACGAGCGCACCCTCGCGCGCACGGTACGGGGTCGCCGTATCGGCCTCGTACCGCAGAGCCCGGCCGCCCACCTGACCCCCGTCCGCACCGTCCGGTCCCACCTGGAGGAGACGGTCGCCGCGCTCACCGGTGCCCGGGGTCGTGCGGCCGTGCGCGCAGCCGCAGAGGCAGCCGCCGCCCGTACCGCTTTTCCGGCGGACCACCTCGACCGCCACCCGCACGAGCTGTCCGGCGGCCTCGCCCAGCGCGCCGCCACCGCCCTCGCCCTAGTCGGCGGCGCACCCCTGCTGCTCGCCGACGAACCCACCACCGGACTCGACCGCGACCTGGTGGAGCGCACCGTCGACGAACTGCGGCGCCACATCGACGCCGCCGACCGCGGCCTGCTGCTGATCACCCATGACCTCGCCGCGGCCGAGCGCATCGCCGACCGCGTCGCCGTCATGTACGCCGGACGCATCGTCGAAATCACCGACGCGGCGGACTTCTTCGGCACCCCCGGCCCCCGCCACCCCTACAGCCGCCGCCTCCTCCAAGCCCTCCCCGACCGTGCCTTCACCCCCATTCCCGGCTTGCCGCCGGAGCTCGGCGACCTCCCCGTGGGCTGCGCCTTCGCGGCGCGTTGCGACCGGGCCACCGACGCCTGCGCCACCCTGCCCCGGATGACGGACGCGGTCGCCTGCCACCACCCGCACGTCCCGGAGAACGCCCGTGCTTGACCTGCGCGCCATCACCGCCGGCTACGACCGACACGCTCCCGTCGTCCAGAACGCCTCCCTCACGATCGAGCCGGGCGAAGCCGTAGGCCTGCTCGGCCCCAGCGGCTGCGGCAAGTCCACACTCGCCCGCGTCGCCGCACTGCTGCACCGCCCGGACGCCGGAACCGTGATCCTCGACGGGACGCCGATACGTCACTGGCGCCACCGCGCACCACGCGGTCAACGCACCGCCGTCGGCGTCGTGTTCCAGCAGCCGAGGCTCTCCGCGGACCCGCGTCTGAGGCTCACCGACCTCATCGCCGAACCCCTGCGCGCCACGGGCCGCCGTGCCGAGGTTCCCAGCCGGGTCGCCGAACTCGCGTCCACCGTCGGCCTCACGCCGGATCTGCTGGGCAGACGACCGCACGAGGTCAGTGACGGCCAGCTCCAACGCGCCTGTCTCGCCCGTGCCCTGGTCCTGCGCCCGCGCTGGCTGATCTGCGACGAGATGACAGCCATGCTCGACGCCTCCACCACCGCCGCCCTGGTCGCGGTCGTCGAGGACTACCGCCGCGACACGGGCGCGGGCCTCCTGGCCGTAGGCCACGACCAGACCCTCCTGAACCGCTGGTGCGACCGCACGATCCATTGGGACGGGCTGCGCGTCGAACACTGAGCGGACCCTGGCCCGGCGGGCGCGCGCGGTGGCCGTATCAGGCCGGGACGCCGTCGCTACGACTGGCGGAAGACGGCGGCCTTGAGGGGGTGCGGACGGTGTGGCCGTCGATGCACTTGTCGTGGATCTCCACCAGGACGATGCGCCGCACCAGCCCACCGGCCTGACCACCGGCTCCTGGCCGTGGACGCGCGAGATGGGCAGGTAGACAGCGTCGGGCTCTCCGGGTAGCGTCGCCCGCGCAGGACTCTCGGGTCCTCCAACTCCCTTGGCAACAGCAGGAAGAGCCCATGCCGGACACCGCGGATGCTGTACGACGTCGACGACCAGAGCCCGCGCCGGGGATGCCGAGTCGCGGATGACCATGCTCCCGGTCACGCCCGGCCTGCTGTTGATCCTCATGGTGTCGGTGGCCGTGGGCGGTGTGGTGTATCACCACACGAAGAAGAGCAGTGCCGCCGTCCCCGCAGTGGGAGACCTGAGTGCGGCGATCGTCAGCGGCGCGGCCGTCGCGGCGCTCCTCGTGTCGATCGGCTGGGCGGCGGTCCCGCCGAGCACCGCCCAGCCGGCCGACGGCGTGCCGGCACCCACCTGTCTCAGTGCCAGTTGCTGATCTTCACATCGTGCGGCGCGGGCTCGCCCTTGCCGGTTTCGACGAGCTTCTTCAGGCTCATGAGGAAGGTCGCCCACTTCGTGGAGCAGTGGTGCATGAACTCCACCGGCTCCTTCCAGCCCTCGTGGCTGAACAGGACGATCGTGAACTCGTCCTCCTGTTTCAGCTCGAACCGGATCCGGGTGCCGATCCACTCCTCGGGGCCGTCGACGACCTCCCAGAGCACGCGCTCGCCCGGCTCGGCCTCGAGCACCTTCATGTCGAACCCGCCGGGCTCGAAACGGAATTGGATCACTCCGCCGATCCCGCTGTCGCCCTCGGTGTCCTGCGTCCACCAGCCCGCCAGCCCTTCGACGGTCGTCAAGGCGGCGTAGACATCGCCGGGAGGCGATACGACTCCGATCCTGTGCAGGATGTCCACCATCTCGCTGTCTCCTTGTCCAGCGCCGCTCGCGGCGGCGCGCTCGGTGCGAGGTCAGTCCTCCTGGCCCCGCTGGATCGTCTCGGCGATCCGCTTGATGCGCTGCAGCCGGGCGTCCCAGGTCGCCCCGACCGCTGACAACTGGGCGACCGCGCGGGCGAGTTGGGACTCGTCCACCTCGTAGCGGCGCTCACGTCCGGACGGTGTGGGGTGCACCAGGCCGACGCGCTGGAGCACGCCGAGGTGTTTGGCGACCGCCTGCCGCGACACCGGAAGCCGTCCGCTCAGGGTGGTCGCCGTGCCGCCGCCTTCGCTCAGCAGCAGGTCGAGCATCCGCCGCCGGGTGGGGTCCCCCACCGCCGACCAGAGCTCGTCGTCGACGGTGACGTTCACGGCGTCGACACCAGCCGGGCCACGTACCCGACGAGCCGCGGCAGGAAGTGGTCCCAGCCGGTGACGTGCTCGCGGTACGCCTCTTCGAGTACGGCCGCCTCCCAGCCCCTCTCCCGGAACCCGGTCTCGGTGAAGCGCAGCAAGGTGCCCGCGCCGGCCGGAACCAGGTCGAAGGTGACGAGCAGCGAGTTGCCCGGCGCGGCGGCCTGGTCCTCGTCGTACACCCACCGGAAGGAGAACCGGCGCGGCGGGTCGGCCTCGATCACCGTGAGCGGTACGACCTTCGCCTCCGCGGTGCCCTTGTCGCCGAAGGTGATCGTCCCGGTGGCTCCCGGCGCGGGGGCGAGGTCCGCCTCGTCCGGCCACCATTCCCGCAGGTGCTCGGGCTTGCTGACGACCTCGTAGACCACCTCGGGGGTGGCGGCGATGTGGATCTCCCGCTCGATGCTGCCGTACTCCATGCCGTTCTCCCAGCCACTCGCAACCATCGGTTGCACATAACGGTAGAGCGGCCCGCGCCGATACGCAACCAATGGTTGCTCAAGCGCGGGCCGGGGTGACCGCTCAGCGGCTGGAACTGGTCACTGAGGTGGGGTTTCGTCGAGACGGCGGACGTCTTCCTCGTCCCACTTCCGCGTGTCCCGCGGCTGCGTGTACGGCTCGGCCTCCGGCGGGTGCCCTCCGGCGATGGCGCGCTGGCGCACGGTCTCGGCGTCGAATTCCAGGCCGAGCAGAATGGCGAGGTTGCTGATCCACAGCCACACGAGGAACACGATGACGCCGGCCATGGTGCCGTAGGTCTTGTTGTACGACGCGAAGTTCGCGACGTAGAACGCGAAGCCGGCCGAGGCGACCAGCCAGATCACCAGGGCCAGGACGCTCCCCGGGGTGATCCACCGGAATCCCTTGACCTTGGCGTTCGGGGTCGCCCAGTACAGGATCGCGATCATCAGTGTGACCAGCACCACCAGCACGGGCCACTTCGCGATCGACCACACCGTCAGCGCCGTGTCCCCGATGCCGAGAGCCTGCCCGGCCTGCCGGGCGAGAGCGCCGGTGAAGACCACGATCAGGGCGCTCGCCACCGCCAGCACCATGAGCACCACCGTGACCGCCACGCGCACCGGGAGGATCTTCCACACCGGGCGGCCTTCCGGCATGTCGTAGACCGCGTTCGCGCTGCGGATGAAGGCCGCCACGTACCCGGAGGCCGACCAGACCGCCAGCGCGATGCCGACGAGGGCCATCACCGAGCCGGTACCGGCGTTGTTCTGCAGCTGCTCCACCGCCCGGGTGATGATGTCCCGCGCGGAGCCGGGCGTCAGCTCCCGAAGGTTCTCGAGCACCTTGTCCGTCGCCGACTCGCCGGCCACGCCGAGCAGGGACACCAGGACCAGCAGGGCGGGGAACAGGGCCAGCACGCCGTAGTAGGTCAACGCCGCCGCCCGGTCGGTGAGTTCGTCGTCCTGGAACTCCTTCAGGCTGCCCTTGAGCACCGCGAACCAGGCCCGTTTCGGCAGCTTCGAGGGCGACTCCGGCGCCGCCTCCTCGACCTGCGGCTCAGGGCCCGCCTCGTCAGGTGACGGGATCCGCTCACCAGATTCCTGGTCAGCGTCGGTGTGTTGCTTACGACCCGGGAGATGCAGCTTCGCCATACCGCGTCGGGTAACCACATGTGGCCAGGTCAAAGCACAGCGGGACAAGGACAGTCGACTCAGGCTGCCCAACTCCGCGCGCGCCCCTTCTCCTCCGCCTTCTTCAGGGACTCGCTGACCCGATAAGTGGTCTTCCCCGGGTCCGACACGGGTGTGCCCAGGGTGATGCGGCCGGTCGAGCGCAGGTCCTCGCACACCTCGGTCGGCAGGGCCACGAAGCAGCCGCCCCCACGACCGGTGGGGTCCGCCGGCCGCCAGTAGCCGTACCGCGGCCGACCGCCCGTGAGAGCGGTGACGAAGACCGGGGTCCGGGGGTCGGAGACGATGCGCAGCACCTCGGCCGCGGGTGCCGTCAGCCGGCTCACGGGCCGTCTCGGGCGGTACGCGCGAGCGGGGTGCGTCCCGGCGGCTGCCGCTGGCGCGGGCGACGAGGGCTGGTGCTGGGTGAGCGGCATCGGCATGGCCTTCCAGACGGAGGAATGGACACCGCGTACCCCGTTCGGGCCGGTGTTGATCTTGCGAGCCGCATTCTGGACCACGCCACTGACATCGGGGCCGCACGACGGGTCGCGAGGGCGGATCCGGGCCGCCGGAATCCCGTGTCGCACCGAGCCGTGGCCGGTGCCGGTGCCGGTGCCGGAAAAAGGGAGGCATGCGGGCCGGATCACGGGGCAGACACGTTCTTGCACATGTGGTGAACAGCGACGACCTGGAGGCTTGCCGTGCTGATGGCCCACCCCGCCGTGCTGAAGAACCTGCTCGAGCAGTACGAGACGCTGCGCATCCTCCACGCCGAGGACGGCAGCCCGCAGGCACGTCAGCGAATGAACGATCTCGCCTACACGCTCTGCGTGACAACTGGCACCCAGGACATCGACGCGGCGCTCATAGCCGCACGCCACCAGCTCCCCGGCGCCCGCCCCGAGGACGACTCCGTCCTCACGGCACCTGCCGCGAGCCTCTGACCCGGAAGCGACGTCGCGAGGGCCCCCGCACAGGGGGCCCTTTCGCTGCGTGAACGGCGGTCGGTCAGTAGTCATTGCGGCGCCGCAGCATGAAGGTCCTGCCGTCCGGGTCGACGAGGAGCCGGTGCAGGGGCTTGCTGAGCGTCATCGCCGTACGGGAAAGGCTCGGTGAGCGGTAGGCGCGCAGGCGGCCCGGCGGTCTGGGGCCGCGGCGGCCGTCGGCGTGCCAGGCGTCCAGGGCGGCGGCGCTCTCCGCGAAGGTGTCGAAGGCACGTGCGGGGTCGCAGAGTTCGTCGGGGCGGGTCAGGGACTCCCGCCCGTCCGCGTCCTCGATGTCCAGGTGCTCGCGGGACAGCTCCAGGCGCAGGTTCCTGGCGAAGCGGCGGGCGCCGTCCCCGAGGCCGCCGGGGTCGCGGGGCTCGCGCGGATCCTCGGACTCGTCCAGGACGGCGCAGGCGATCTCGGAGTCGTGGGTCCAAGAGCGCAGGTTGACGTTGTCCGATCCGACCGAGGCCCATACGTCGTCGATCACGCAGACCTTGGCGTGGACGTACACCGGCGTGCCGGCGTGGTTCTCCGGCGCGTACACCCCGACGCGGTCACCCCCGGCCTCCCGCAGCCGGTCCAGGGCGGTCACGCGGCCGACCAGGTTCATCGGCAGGGTGAGCCGGCCGTCCTGTTCGGGGAATGCCGGGACGACCGCGATCAGGCGCAGGCCGGGGTGGGCGCTCAGGGCTTCGGCGAAGCATTCCACCACCCGCGGGGACCACAGGTACTGGTCCTCCAGGTAGATGAGGGCACGGGCCCGGCGCAGGGCCTTGCGGTAGCCGCGGGCGATGCTGCGCTCTCCGTCGGGGGCGAAGTCGTAGCCGCGCAGCAGCCGGTTCGGGTAGGTGCGCAGGACCTGGACGGCGGCGGTGCCGCCGGGGGCGGGGTCCGGGGTCTGGGGTGGCAGCGGGTCGGCCTCGGTGTCCTCGCCGTGGACGAGTTCGCGCAGCCGGACGAGCGGGCTGCGGGTCAGCGGCGCCGGGTCCTCCCAGCGTTCGCGGAAGCAGGCCTCGATGTCGCCGACCGCGGGTCCGCGGATCGCGAGCTGGAGGTCGTGCCAGGGCGGGCGCGGTCCGTACGCGGCGGCGATCCGCAGGGGTTGGGGGTCGCCGCGGTGGGTCGCGTCGTCGTTGCGGTTGTGGCACAGGTCGATGCCGCCGAGGAACGCGACGTCCAGCTCGGGCCGGCCGGGATGGCGCAGGACGACGAACTTCTGGTGGTGGGAGCCGCCCGGGCGGACCCGCATGTCGAGCAGGAACTCGCCGCCACCCGCTTCGATCGCGTCGCCCAGGTGGCGGTTCTCGGCCTCGCTGAACTGGAATCGGTCCAGGTGAGAGCGCCAGACCAGCCCTTTGACGATCACCCCGCGCTCGGCAGCCTCGCGCAGCACCGTGCCGATCTCGCTCCCCGGACCGCCGTCGAGGCGTTCGTCGGGGTCGCCCCGCCAGTCGGTGAACAGGAGCAGGTCACCGGCACGCTGCGCACGGATCGCGCGCAGCAGCTCCGCGAAGTACGTGGCGCCGTGCACCAGGGGGCGTACGGCGTTCCCGCACGACCACGCCACCCGCTCCGCCCGCCGCCGGTCCAGACGGGTGGCACCGTTGCCCCGCTCCTCGGCGGTCAGCATCCATGCGTCGAGTTCCACAGCCCAGATCTCCTCCCGGGACCTCCCGGGTACCCAGATCTCGGGCTTTACGGTCCGCCGAAAACGGCGCCCAGGACATCGATCGTGCGCTGCACATTCCGCCCGAAGGCGATCAGCAGCGCTGCCCCGAGCACAAGGGGGTAGACGTACGGTTCGGCGCTCTGGGGAATGACACCGGTGATTCCGAGTCCGGTGATCCCACCCGCTCCCACCAGCAAGGCGGCGAGATACCGCAAGGCATCCCAGTTGCGCCCCAGGGCAACGTCGTCGAGCTGGCCCTCATCCAGGAGCTCCCCGAGTCGTGTCTCGCAGTAGCCGTCGGCGATGGTCAGTAGGGCCTCCGCTATCTCACGGAGGGCTTCGTTCGGATTGTGGTCAAGCTTTCCTTCGAGGGAGCGAAGCGCGGCGGAAACATGTCGCTCGTGCCTTTTCAGAGCTTTCGTGCGGTGGGATCGCCGTAGGACAGTTCCCCGGCTGCGGTGCGCACCCTGCACTTCGCGCCGTACTGCCCGCAGCCGCCTCGACAGCTCCTTGAGTCTGGTTGGCTTCAGCTCACCGCCACGCCGGGCTTGGGCGCACGCGTGAACCGCCTCGGCGCACAACGTCACGAGGACATATCGACGCGCCATGAAGAGTCGCGCCGCCTGGCTGGTCTTTCCTTTGGGGTCCATGGAGCGCAAATCGACCTGGGCCGTGTCCAGCCACCAGTAAAGGACTATGGCGGCCGCCGTCGCCAGACAGAGAAAGAACAGGGCCTTCCCTGCGGATGTCGACGGGAAGGTCCATCCACCGGAGCTGACGATGTCCCGAAGCAGGTTATGCCAAACAAACCAGCCCATGACGACCAAGTAACCCAGAAAAGCCGAGTTGCCCGCGAACCCCCGCCGCGCATCACGCTTCCAGCGCTGAAGACGAAGGCGGCGACGCAAAGCCACCCTGACCCGCAGGGGTACCGGGCGGCCCACTCCCAGCGCGGCACAGTCCCGTACGAGCTGGTCGACCGCGGCGCTGAAGGGGCGAGACCGCGAGGGGCCGGGCGTGAAAAGCCAGTCGTTCACCGAGCCCGGCGAATCCGTGGTCATGGCGAAGAATCCTGCCAGAGCGAGCGCGATCCGGGGCAGTCCTTCGACGGCTCGAACAAGGCGCTACGCGCAGCCTCAACCACCAAGACGTCGCCACTCGTTGACAAGCCGTCATCCCAGCGCAACCCTGAGAGCGCTCTCAAAAGCAGGTACGGACCAACCCCCACTCCCCCACCCCCACGGAGGTCCGAACATGCTCCACAGACTCAGGCATCCCCTCACCGCCCTCGCCGCGGCCGTCGCCCTGCTCGGCGCGCTTCTCACGTGGGCGACGCCCTCCCCCGCGCAGGCCGCCGTGCCCGACACCATCCCGCTGCAGATCAAGAACAGCACCGGCCGCGGCGAGCCGGTGTACGTCTACAACCTCGGCACCTCTCTCACCAACGGCCGGCAGGGCTGGGCCGACGCGGGCGGCACCTTCCACGCCTGGCCCTCCGGCGGCAACCCGCCCACGCCCGCGCCGGACGCGTCCATCGCCGGACCCGGCCCGGGGCAGACGATCACGATCCGCATCCCCAAGTTCTCCGGCCGGATCTACTTCTCCTACGGCCGGAAACTCGACTTCCGCCTGACCACCGGCGGCCTGGTCCAGCCCGCCGTGCAGAACCCCAGCGACCCCAACCGCAACATCCTGTTCAACTGGTCCGAGTACACCCTCAACGACGGCGGCCTGTGGCTCAACAGCACCCAGGTCGACATGTTCTCCGTGCCGTACGCGGTCGGCGTCCAGCGCGGTGACGGCAGCACGGTGACCACCGGCCGCCTCAAGGCCGGTGGCTACAACGCCGTCTACGCCGGTCTGCGCGCGCAGTCCGGAGGCTGGGGCAACCTGATCCAGACCCGGCCCGACGGCACCGTACTGAGGGCCCTCTCCCCCGGCCACGGTCTGGAGACCGGCGCGCTCCCGGCCACGGTCATGAACGACTACGTCAACCGCGTTTGGCAGAAGTACGCCACCACGCCGCTCACGGTCACCCCGTTCGCCGACCAGCCCGGCACCAAGTACTACGGCCGCGTCTCCGGCAACGTCATGAACTTCACCAACGCCTCCGGCGCGATCGTCACCACCTTCCAGAAGCCCGACGCGGACAGCATCCTGCGCTGCCACAAGCTCCTGGACGCGCCCAACGACGCCGTGCGCGGCCCCATTTCCCGCACCCTGTGCGCGGGCTTCAACCGGTCCACCCTGCTGACGAACCCCGACCAGCCGGACACCTCGTCGGCGAACTTCTACAAGGACGCGGTGACCAATCACTACGCGCGGGTCATCCACGCACAGATGGCCGACGGCAAGGCGTACGCCTTCGCGTTCGACGACGTGGGCCACCACGAGTCCCTCGTCCACGACGGCAACCCGCGGCAGGCCTACCTGACCCTCGACCCGCTCAGCTGACCTCAGCCGGTGTGCAGGACCCGGAAACGGCCCGGTTCCGCGGGATCGCGGTCCGCGACCTGGATGGGCGGTGCCGGCCACTGCCAGACGCTGATGCCCGGGGTACGACCGAACCGGATCCGGCCCCGGGTCCCCTCCAGCTCAACGCGCGGCCAGGACCGTGCGGTTCGCTGTCGGTCCAGGCCGCCGGAGCGCAGCACGTCGGCCAGTACGCCGATCGCGTCGTAGCCCTCGAAGGCGACGAAGGAGGGCGCGTGCGCCAGCTGCTCACGCAGCTGCTTCTCGACACGCTCCCCGAGTGGGGTCAGGCGCTCGGGCAGGTAGCGCAGGAACGGGACCGCGGCACCGTCGTCGCCCAACAGCTCCGCCCATTCGGCGAACTCCGGCTGCCCGGCCGGAGCGCCGATCAGGGTCTCGGCGAGGCGCTGGTCGCGGCGGACGGCCTTGACGAGGGGTACGGCGGGTTCCGGGTGGCCGACCAGCAGGAGCAGGGCCGTCGCGCGCTGGGCGGCGAGTTCGTCGCACACGGCCGCCGGGGTGAGCGCGTTCACGTCGAGTTCGACGAGGGTTCCGCCGCGTTCGGCGAGGTGGTCCCGCAGGATGCCGGTTCCCGCCGCCCAGTAGACGCTCGGCTGGGCCGCCACGGCGATACGGCGATGGCCCGCGCCGAGGAGGAAGTCCGCGTAGACCCGCCAGCCGCGGGACTGCGGCGGGGACAGGCGCGCGACCCATTCCGTCGGCTGTTCGGTCAGCGCGTCGAGCACCGCCGAAGAGCACAGGAAGGGCACGCCGAGGGCGTCGGCCCTGGCGGCGGCGGCCCGAGCGACGACGCTGTGGTACTCCCCCACCACGGCGGCCACGCCGAGCCCCGCCAGTTCCGCCACCGCCGCCTCGGCCCGCCGCGGATCGGCCGCCGTGTCCCGGACCACGAGCTCAAGTGGCCGTCCCGCGATCCCGCCGGCCGCGTTGACCTCGCGGGCCGCCAGCTCGAGCCCGGCGACCAGGTGCCGGCCCGCCTCGACCCAGCCGGGCCGGGACAGGGGTGCCAGGGCTCCGATCCGGACTGCTGTGCCGTCGGCCGGCTCCGCTGCCGGTCGCGACAGTGGCGTTTCCATGCGTCTCCCTTGGGCCGAAGCGGTCGCGGTCTCCCCGGCGCACCGCGGCGGGCGCACCTGGGTGATCATGCCGGACATTGCATCCGCCACCCGCGCCGACGAGCAAGCGATTATGCGGGCGGCGGGCTCACTCACCCAGCTCCACGCCGGGCGTCCCCCGCCGGCGCCGATCGATTGCTCGTCGGCGCCGGCGGGAGGGGTCAGACCAGTTCGGGCTGCGGTTCGGCTTGCCGCGGGAGTGCGGGCTTGGGCTCCCACTGGGCGGTCGTGCGGACGTAGCCGTAGACCACCGAGGCCATCGCCAGCAGGAGCAGCGGGCCGGCCACCCACGCGTGGCGGGCCATCTCCAGCGGCAGGAAGCGGTACGAGAGCAGCATCGCGGCGAAGACCGTGGTGCCGTACGCGGTCAGCCGGACCCCGGAGCGGTCCCAGCCGCGGTCGTAGGCGCGCAGGGCCGCCTCGATGGTGACGGTGAAGACGACGCCGGCGACGAGGTCGACGCCGTAGTGGTAGCCGAATCCCAGCGTCGCGGCGAGCGTGGCGATCAGCCAGATGGTTCCGGCGTAGCGCAGCAGGCGCGGGCCCTTGCGGGAGTGGATGAAGATCGCGGTGGCCCAGGCCGTGTGCAGGCTGGGCATGCAGTTGCGCGGGGTGATCCCGTCGAAGGGGATGGGGTGCGGGACGGTGAGCGGCGGCGGGGTCTGGGGCCAGAGCTCGGCCACCGCCCAGGGCGCGCTGGGCGGCATGTCCGGCGCCCACAGGCTGACGTCCGCCCAGTGTTCGGCTCCGGTGCCGTACGCGAAGATCGGCCCCACCACCGGGAAGATCATGTAGATGGCGGGCCCGAGGAGGCCTATGACCAGGAAGGTGCGCACCAGGTGGTGGGTCGGGAAGCGGCGCTCGAGGGCCACGTGGCGCAGTTGGTAGAGGGCGACGACGACCGCGGCGACCGGGAGCTGGCCGTAGACGAAATCGAGGGCGTTGAAGCCGATCGGTCCGCTGGCGTCGACGATCTTCCCGACGACCCAGGACGGGTTGCCGAGCGCGTGGTCGGCGGCCGCCACGTAGGGGTCGAGCACGTCGGGCAGGGTCTTGGAGGTGATCAGCAGCCAGGTGTCGCCGGTCTTGCGGCCCGCTATCAGCAGCAGGGCGAGACCGACGCCCTTCAGCAGCAGGACGCGTTCGCGGCCGGTGCGGCGGGTGAGGGCGATGACCGCGACGCCGAGGGTCACCCACAGGGCGCCGTTGCCGAAGGGATGGCCCTCGGTCACCTTGACGTCGGCCGCCCACCGGACCAGCCAGAAGGCCGCGTCGATTCCGAGGGCGGCACCCAGGGCGATGAGTCGTTGCCGCCAGGTGAGCACCACCATCATCAGTGCCATGCCGGCGTACAGCAGACCGCCCGACTTGGGCGGGAATATCACCTCTCGCACCTGATTGGTGACAGGTCCCGGTGTGCCGTAGTGACGCGCGGCGAATTCCAGTGCGAACAGGAATCCCAGCGTCACGACGGCCGCTATGGCCCCTATCGCCATCCGCCGCGTTATTTGTCTCAATTTGCGCCACTTCACTAGACGTTGACCGCAATTCAGGGCAGGGTTAACTCGCCCGACATGAAAAGACGATTAGATTACCGTCAGGGTTGCCTTGCGGTGCACGTGGGTGTGAAGTGACGGCTCTCAGTTTTCCTTCCAGACCAGCACCGTCAGGACCGCGCTGGTCACGGTGACCGGCACATCGGCCTGATTGAGCAGCCGCAGCCGCATGCTCCGGCCGCTTCCCAGCCGCTTCGTGAGCGGCACGACCGCGAAGGTGTCGCCCCCGGTCGCGGCGATCTCGTGGACGGGGTGGTCGATGCGCGGCTCCGTGCCCTCGTACTCGGACATCCGGACCTGGACGACACAGCCGACGGGGAGGCCGTCCAGCCGCAGGCTCAGCGATCCGGTGAAGCGCGCCGGGCCCCGGGCGAAGACGCTGCCGCCGGTGGCGTGGTCGCCGGTCTCGTCGGTCCACTCGGCGGTGAGCTCGATCGAGTCCCAGATGCCGGGCACCAGCTCGTACGGTTCCGCGATGCCGAGGTTGACGTACTGGGGCATGGGGTCGTCGTCTCCTTCCCACACGCCGGCCGGGAGGTCCAGGCATACGGCGAGGTCGTGGCGGAAGTCCTTCATGTCGAAGCCCCGGGGGTCGGGCTTCCAGTCCGACCACTCCAGGTGGCCGATGGCGCTCTTCGCGCTCCAGCCGTGCGCACGGCAGATCGCGGCGGTGGCCTTCACCATGGCGACGTACTGGACGCGCGGCCACGGATCCCGCCCGTCGCCCTCGTTCTCGCACTCCCAGCCGTAGAAGCGGGCGTTGCCGTCCACCGAGCCGGGGCTGCCGTCGTGCTCGTGGGTGGGCGGCGGGCGGTCGCCGTACGACTCGTTCACCACGGCGGCCAGCACGTCGGGGTCTCCGCCGCCGGCGTGGTTGGCGCGGCCGTTGCCCGTGAGGTGGATCGTGCCGTCCTTGGTGATGCAACCGGTGGCCAGCGGGCCGGGCAGGGCGCTGTGGCCGTGGTAGATCAGGCTGACCACATCGGTCTCGGGGCCGGTGACGGTGTGGTGGACCATCACGCCGTTCACCGGACCCCAAGGGCCCTTGTGGTTGCGGTTGTTGGTGCGCCAGCCGCTGACCTCGCGGACGGCGCATCCCTCGCCACGCAGTGCGGCGACCAGCCGGTCGGCGGTGAGCGGTTGGGCCACGGTCGGTCCTCCGATCTGTTCTTCGCGAAAGAGCTCTTGCCCCCACCGGGCCCGCCGTACGCCACACCGACCGCCCTGGCAGGATCGGGTGGGCCGGTCCGGGCCACCGGCCCGGCGCAGACGAGGAGCGAGCATGCAGCAGGAAAACCCGTCCCCGCCCGAACCGTTCGCCAAGCCCGACTACCTCACGGAGAAGCAGTGGGCGGGACTGCTGCTGTCCGTCCTCACGGGCGCCGCGGAGGGCGCGGAAAGGGCGGAGCTCAAGGGCCCGTGGGGAAACGACTTGGGGCTGGCGGCCGTACGTGGGCTGCGGGCGCGGCTGGACGAGCTGATGAGCGAGGAGGAGACCGCTTCCGAGCCGCCGTCCTAGGGTCTGTCTGACCATTCCCGTCGTCCGCCCGAAGGGCGGGCCCGGCGGCGGCGATGGGGGTGCCCCCGCGCGAGCGAAGCCGAGCGTGGGGGAGCGTGTGATCGCAAGGCGCCGGAGCGCCCGCGTGGCGGAGTCACGTGGGCGGCGCGGCGAGCGCGCGTGCCGGGCGTCGCCGGGCAGGCGGGAATGGTCAGACAGACCCAGCGCTCGGGGCGGGTCAGGAAGCGCACTCCGAGGCCCACGCCGACCACGCCGGTTCACTCAGCAGCGGACGGAAGCGGGTGAACAGGGCGAGGAGTTCGGCTCCCCACTTCTCGCGGATCTCGGGGGCGATGCGGACGAGGTCGAGTTCGTTGGCGGCGGACAGCTCGGCGAAGTCCCGGCGCTGCCGCGGTTCGGGCGTCCAGCCGCGGCCGGTGAACCGGTCATGGAAGGCCCCGCCGACCTCGGCGAGCGTGGGACAGGTGGCCTCGCGGTCGCAGGAGGCGTAGAGATACACGATGGCTTCGGCCTCGGCGCCGATCGCCGCCGTGAGTTCGGCGCGGCGCTCCAGGGGCAGCAGCGCGGTGGGAAAGCCGTCGGTGCCGTAGAACGCGTGGCACAGGCCCGCGAGTTGGAGGGCGGGGCGTGCGTCCCACGCGGCGAGTTGCCGTTGGACGCGCCGCAGGTGCGCGAGGAGAGTCCCGCCCGGGTGCGTGATCCCGGCGGCCCCTAGATCGCGCAGGAGCGTGAGGGCCGGACCGGAAGCGCTGTCGGAAGCAGTCACGGGCGGGTCCTTCCGTCGCTCGGGTCGGCGCCCTCTCCGCGATCATCACCAGGGGGATCGGTCCCGGTCAACACCGGGAACGCGCCGAAGGAGCACGGACGTTGACCGTACGGCGTCGTCCCGAACGCGCGGGCCGGCCGAGGACGACGCCGGCCAGGACCAGGGCGAGCCCGCCCAGTTGCCGGCCACTCAGCACCTCCCCGGCGACCACGGTACCGAGCAGCACCCCCGTCACCGGGTTCAGCAGCCCGATCAGGCCCACGGTCCCGGCGGGCAGATGCCGCAGCCCCGTGAACCAGGCGACGAAGGCCAGCGCGGTGGCGACCAGGGAGACATAGCCGAACGCGAGCAGCGCCGACGCGGAGAGCTCGGGCGGGGACCCCTCCACGGCCGCGGCGAACGGCAGCAGGAACAGGCCCCCGGCGGTGAGCTGCCAGGCAGTCGAGGCGAGGACGTCGGCACCGGCGCTCCACCGCTTGGACAGGATGTGTCCGAAAGACGACACGAGGACGGCGGCAACCGACGCGAGCACTCCCGGCACACTCGCCCCTCCCGCCCCCGTGAACAGCATCAGGCACACCCCGGCGAGTCCGATCGCGGCTCCGGCCAGGTGCCGGACCTGGGGGCGCTCGGAGACCAGGGGCCAGGCTATGAGCATCATCGTCAGCGGGGAGACCGCCATGACGGTCGAGGCGACGCTCGTCGGCAGCAGCTGGGAAGCGGCGTAGACGAGGACGAAGAACACGCTCACGTTGAGCAGCCCGAGCACCCCGGACCGCCACCACCAGGCGCCCCGTGGGCGCTGCCGGCACAGGGCCAGCAGGACCAGGCCCGCGGGCAGCGCGCGCAGCGCCGCCCCGTACAAGGGGCTGTCGGCGGGGAGGTACTCGTGCGTGACGAAGTAGTTGGCCCCCCACGCGACCGGCGCGACCGCGGTCACCGCCACCCAGCGCACATTGGCTTCCATGGAAGCCAATATACCTTCCTTGGAAGCTATGCTGGTGGCCATGGACAACCGCCATCCGCTGGACCGCGTGGCCCGCATTCAGGACGAGTGGCGCCGGGAACGGCCCGACCTCGACGTCTCCCCGCAGGGGGTGATCGGCCGACTGCACCGTCTCGCCGATCAGCTCGGCGAGGAACTCCGCCGCGTGTACAGCCGCTACGGCCTGAGCGAGGGCGAGTTCGACGTGCTGTGCGCGCTGCGCCGCGCCGGTGAGCCCTTCGAGCGGGCACCGGGCGAACTCGCCGCGCACACCATGGTCACCACGGGCGCGATGACCAAGCGGATCGACCGCCTGGAGCGCGCCGGACTCGTCACCCGCCGCCGCTCCGACGACGACCAGCGCGGCCGTATCGTCGCCCTCACCCGCGCCGGACGCGAACTGATCGACCAGGCCTTCACCGACCACATGCGCAACGAGCGCCGCCTGCTCGATGTGCTGACGCCCGCCGAGGCCGAGACGCTCGAAGCACTGCTCACGACGTGGCTCCACCGCATGGAGGACCCGGTGCGGCCCTGACGCTCACCTGACCGGCATGCGCACCATGAACACGTCGACCGCGTCCTCGGACTCGACGGTGAAGCCGTGCCGCTCGTACAGCCGCCGCGCCGGGCTGCCCTGGAGCACGTTCAGCCGGACGAGGTCCCCACCGAGGTCACAGCGCTCCAGCAGCTCGCGCAGTACTCCCGTACCGATCCCGCTCCCCTGCAGACGCGGGTCCAGATAGAAGTGCTCCAGCCAGGCCGCGTCGTCCGCCGGCCGCAGCGCCACACTGCCGGCGAACGCTCCGCCGACCTCGATCACCCAGGTATGGACCGGGTCGAACCCCTCACGCAGCCGCTGCCGCACCCGCTGACGGTCGTAGCGCCCGAGGCGTTCGAGATCGGCCCGCAGCACCACCGCTCGGAGCTCCGCCACCGCCTCGACGTCCGCCTCCGACGCCTGCCGCATGCCCCAGTCGGCCATGATCGCCTCGCTCCCCCAGTTCACCGTGATCCGTCGGACCGGGAGACGAATGCGGCCAGCTGCTCGGCGCCGCCGCGCGGCAACTCGGCCACGTCCGCATCGGACAGCGTGGCGATCACGTTTCGCAGCTGGGCCTCCAGGTCCGGGATCAAGGCCCAGGCGGAGGCTGGGGCCGTAACGGCAGCGAGCAGCAGGTCTCCCTCATAGAAGCAGGCGTCCAACAGGGGATTCTCCAGCAGCAGACTCACAGCCAGGGGCAGCACGTACGGCAGGGCCACCTGCTGGGGAATGAGCGTGCGCAGATCCGCCGGCCCGAGGTCACGAAGCGGCACCCGCCGCAATGCATGCACCTTGCGAACCAGGCGGGTCGCGTCGGCGGCGGGAGGGTCCCAGCGAGGCGGATCCAGTTCGTCGAGCGTGCGGCTGTGGTGCAGCAGATGGTTCATGCGCCTCATCTTTGTCGAAGCCGTCAGACGTCCCTCACGAACACCACACCTTCGATGTCCGCCAAGTAGGCGGGAGCCAGCGGGGCGTAGCCGAACCAGGAGGAAACCCGTGTCTCGGGAGGGCTGTTGGTGAGCGTGGCGGCCAACTGCGTTCCGCTGAGCAGACTTTGGTCCTCAGGGAGCCCGTACAGGAGCCCTTCGAGGGTGTCCGGCGGCGGGGTGCCGACTCCCTGGTGGCGGATCGTGCCGAGCGCTGTCGCCACGAAGGCGTACTCCTCGCCGAGTCGGGCGCTCACCAGCGCACCGGCGCTCCACCACTCCACACCCCCCTCCCACATCCGCATGCTGCTCCGCGCGCGCTGGAGATGGGAGTTGTGGGCGTGGACGAGAGTCGGGCCGCGCTCGGCGAGGGCGAGGAGGTTGTGCGCCATCATCTGGTCGCGCACGCTCAGCAGCCGGGTCATGCGGGCCGGTGAGGTGTCGGCCATGCCGTGGTGGTAGCGCAACAGGCCGACGGCGGTACGACCGTACAGACGCGCCCGGTCCCAGGCCTCGCGTGGGGTCTCCGCGAGCAGGTGCGGTGTGTGCTGGTCGAGCAGTGCCGTCAATTCGTCGGCGATCAGCCGCAGTTGCTGTGCCTCGGCCGACTGTCCCACCGACTGGGCCGGGTCCATCATCGCGGCCGGGTTGGCCCAGCGGTCGTCGGGGCCGAGCAGGCGGTCGAGTGTGTCCGCGGGGCAGGGTAGGAGGTCCGCCTCGATGTGGGCCGCGAGGTAGGCGTGGAGTGCGGTGAGCGCCTGGCGGGGGCTCTCGGCTGCGGTGATCTCCAGGGGCCCGTCGAAACCGGCGAAGCGCAACCGGTCGGCGGCGGGCCGGTCCTCGCTGTCGGCGCGGACGTTGTAGGCGCGCATCCAGCGCACGAGTTCGCGGTTGCCCGGGAAGGCGCCCCACTCGTGGCTGAAGCCCTGCGTCATGGCCTCGTCGAGCGTGCCGGTGCCCGAGGTGACGTAGTCGTCCACGAACCGGCCTCGCAGGCAGTCGCTCTCGATCGTGATCGTCCGGTAGCCCTCCTGCTCGACGAGTTGCCGGAAGAGGTCGTTGCGCAGCTCGAGCAGGGTCTCCTGGCCGTGAGTGGGCTCGCCCAGCGCGAGCAGGCGAGGGCGGGCGGCGAGCAGCCCCCGAACGGAGGCAGCGCCGACGGGATGGGCGTCGGGATGAGCGTCGAGATGGGCGTTGTCCTTGATGTCAGTCGCCATGCCTTCAACGCTATCGTTGAACCTTCGGTTGAAACTTTTCCGCGATATCGTCGGCCGGATGGGGCGCAACCTTCAAACCGAGGATCGGCTGAGGCCGGTTGATCTGGCGCGCGAGCACGGCCTGTCCACCCAGGCGATCAGGAATTACGAGGAAGCAGGCATCCTTCCGGCCGCCGCCCGCACGGCCCACGGCTACCGCACCTACACCCCGCTGCACGCGGCGGCGCTGCGCGCGTTCCTCGCTCTGCTGCCCGGCCACGGCCATCAGACGGCGACAGCGATCATGCGGGCGGTGAATGAGGGCGCCACCGAGGAGGCGTTCCGCCTCATCGACGAGAGCCACGCCCAGCTCCTCGACGACCGACGGACCCTCCGCGCGGTGGAGCACGCCCTCCGCGACCTGGAGCCGGTCGCGGACGTGGGGTCCGGACCCGGCGGCACCTTCATCGGCCCGCTGTCCGCCAGGCTCGGCATCCGCCCCGCGACCTTGCGCAAGTGGGAGGCCGCCGGACTCGTACGCCCCCGCCGCGACCCGCGGACCGGCTACCGCGTCTACGACGAGGCCGCCGTACGGGACGCCCAACTGGCCCACCAGCTCCGGCGAGGCGGCTACCTGCTGGAGCAGATCGCCCCGCTCATCGCCCAGGTACGAGCGGCCGGCGGCCTCGACCCCCTCCAGGCCGCCCTACGCGACTGGCACGACCGGCTGCACACCCGGGGGCGGGCAATGCTGACCGGCGCCGCCGAGCTGGATGCATATCTTCGCGAGCGCGCATGAGACGCGGGTTCGTAAGGCGAGGCCAGAAACGGCCGTCGCGGTTCCGCGAGAGCCTTCGGCCTGGCGCCCCTCTCAGCAGCATGGCTCGGCGTGGCAATCCCCTCCCTCGAGACCTGTGAACGGGATGGGGCAACCGTCCGTCGAGGCGCAGACGGTCAGGTCGTCGCAGCCCGCGTCGACCGCCGCGACCAGTGCCGTGCGGACGGTGGTCAGGTCGGCGATCTTCGCGTCGACCTCGGCGAGCTTGGCCGTGGTCCGGTCCCGCAACCCCGCCACGGCACGACCACGGCGGTGGCGGCCGGCCTCCAGCAGCTCGGCGACCTCGTCCAGCGTGAACCCGAGCCGCTGGGCGGCCTTGATGACCCGCAGTACGGTCACCGCTTCCTCGCCGTACAGCCGGTGACCGCCATTACTACGCTCCGGCTCGGCCAGCAAGCCGCGCCGCTCGTAGTAACGCAGCGTCTGGACATTCACCCCGGCGGCCTCGGCGACCTGCCCGCTGCGCAGACCCTCGCTCACAGCGACTCATCCCACGCGCCCGCCCGTACGGCGATGGCCTCGAGGACCGTCTCGTGCACGGGGTCCACAGAGACGTCCAGCCAGATCCGGTCGTCACCGACCTCGACCCCGAAGGCGAAGAACGAGCAGCAGCCGACCTCGCGCTCCACCAGGTCACGGACCTCGTCCTGCACCGACGGCCCACCGGCCAGCTCGAAGCGCAGCCGCAGCGCCCCGGGCCGGGAGGTCGAGATCAGCCGCTCGGCGAACAGCGCGTCCCACTCCGCGACCCGCAACGGCCGCTCCTCGGTCGGCAGCGCGCAGGACTGCGGTACCCACGCCGCATCCGTCATCGCCCTCACTCCCGTCCTCACGCCCCGGCGACCCGGCGACACCTTCGACGGTAGACCTGTACCTGGGTACCGTTTGCAAGCCCTGGCGTCGCTGAGCACACGGTGGATCGGCGATGCCGGCCGGGAGCACGAGATCATTCCTGAAGCACCGGACCGGGGACCATGACGAGCGCCTACGGCACCACCGGCGCCCCTCCCCTCATGACCCGCGCCCTCACCGGCACGAACGCGGCGAAGCGCCGACCACCCGTGGCCGCAACGGCTTTGTCACATACGCATCTAGACCTTCCCGGCCACCCGGTCCACCGTGGTCCCCTCCCATCCGTCCGTTGCGACCGGAAGGATCCACCGGTGAGACGTAGGCGCTTTACGGCAGGGGCGATCGGCGTGCTCGCGGGAGTCGCGCTCGGCCCGGATCCGTCCCGGGCCGACGCGCCGACGACCCGTGCGCAGGGCTGGCAGGCGGTGCCCGCGCCGGGCAGTGTTCCTCCCGCGCAGTTGCGCCGTGTCGCGGCGGCCGGACCTCAACTGGCCTGGGCCGTCGGTGAGGAGCGGCTCGGCGGCTCCGGGGGGCGCGCCCTCGCGATGGTGTGGGACGGAAGCTCCTGGGCCAAGTGCGACCTGGCCCACCTCGGCCACACCCGGCTGACCGACGTGGCCGTCGCCTCTGACGCCGCCGCGTGGAGTGTGGGCCGGGCCTCCGAGGGCCGCGGTCCTCTGCTGCGCTGGAACGGGATCACCTGGCAGGAGGCCGATTTCCCGGGCAGGGGTGAACCGGGCGTCCGGCTGGACGCGGTGGCGGTCGGTCCGGACGGCCGGGTGTGGATCTGCGGCAGGCAGGGCGGCGCCGTACGGCTGCTGCGGGGTGACGGGCAGGAGTGGCGGTGGCTGGATCCGCTGCCCGTGGCGAGCGCCGGCCTCTACCGGGTCGTCGTGCGCTCGTCCGGCGAGGTGTGGGTGTGCGGGGATCAGTCGAGCGGGGGTGGCTGGTCCGGGTTGGTGGCGCGTTGGGACGGCACCTGGACCATGCTGCCCGCGATCGTGGGGCTGCGTCTGGCCATCGCCGACGTCCACGCCGCCGGTCCGGACGACGTCTGGGCGGTGGGCACCGAGGCAGGAGTCGGCGGGCCGCCGGGCCGCCCCGGCAACCCCGCCCTCCACCACTGGGACGGCACGGCCTGGACTCGGGTGGAAGCCGGGTTCGTGGCGGGGTCGCTGTCCGGGATCGCGGGGGATGCGCGGGGCGGCGCCGCGTGGATCTCCGGCTGGAACTTCCAGGATCAGAGCCGCAGCACATACCTGCGCCGAGAGGGCGACGCCTGGAGGGTCGTCCGTGGCCCAAGCGGCCCAGCGCCGGGGCCTTGCCTCAACGACGTGACGCACGTGCCGGGCACGGGTGGGTACTGGTCGGTGGGCATGACCAGCTCTGTTCCGGCTCCCCCGACGGGCGCCTACGTCGAGCGTCTGGACGCCTGACACACGCCGGGCCCGGCACCCGCGATGACCACGGGTGCCGGGCGGCCTGCCGGCTGCTCAGCCCTGCCGGGCCTTGAAGCGCGGCTCCTTCTTGTTGATCACGAACGTCACGCCTCTCCGGCGCACGACCTGGGCACCGGGCCTGGCCTTCAGCGAGCGCAACGACTTGCGTACCTTCATCGCGGTCTCCTCTCGAAGCGGCGACGCGGCGCCGCTTCCACGCGGCAACGGGTGGGCGGTCAGCCGCGGGCGGTCAGCCGCGGGCGGTCGTACGGCCGTAGCGCCGCTCGAAGCGCTCCACGCGTCCCGCGGTGTCCACCACGCGCGAGGTGCCGGTGTAGAAGGGGTGGCTCGCCGAGGAGATCTCGACGTCGACCACCGGGTAGGTGTTGCCGTCCTCCCACTCGACCGTGCGCCGCGGGTCGAGGGTGGACGTGGTCAGCAGGGTGAATCCGGACGCGCGGTCGCGGAAGACGACCGGGCGGGAGACGGGATGGATGCCGCGCTGCATGGGGTGTCCTTTCGTGTCGGCCTCCACCGCCGGGCGGCGGGAGGCGGGCGTCAGCGTTCCTCGCGGAAGAGGACGTGAGCGCCGGCGACCGGGTCGTACTTGCGCAGGACCAGCCGGTCGGGGTTGTTGGTACGGCTCTTGCGGGTCACGTAGGTGACGCCGGTGCCGGCCGTCGACTTCAGCTTCACCACGGGGCGGGCGTTGCTGCGTGCCATAGGAGACTCCCTTCCGCCGCCATGCGAGTCGATTGACTCGAACATGCCAGACAGGTGTCTCAACACAGGCACCCGCCGTCGCATTCCCCCCGCCGGAGGAAACACGAACGGCCCGCCCCTGTTCGGGACGGGCCGTTCACTGGAGCGCCGGGCAGGCCTTGCACCTGCATCTCCCCGCAGGAAGCGGGGCGTCTTTCCTTGGACCACCAACGCGAAACCGGGCACCGGATTTCCGGCGACCAGCTCAAGATCGACTATACAGCACCGCAGGGGCGAGGCAACTCAGGCGCGGTCGGCGGCCTCCGCCGTCGGGCGCCGGGCCCCCGCCCCGATCCGGGCCGTGTGCCGGTGGAACGACATCAGCTTCGTGCCGGCCTGGAGGAGATTCGCGCAGGCCAGGGCCGTCCATAGGCCTGTCAGTCCGGCCGCGTCGGCCACCGGGACCGCCAGGGCCGCGAGGATCCCGAACCAGACGACCGTGGACACCAGGCCGGGCCCGGTCCGCTTGAGCCCGACCAGGCCGAAGCCCGCCACCGCCTGCAGGGCGTCACTGATCACCACCGCCAGAACGAGCGGCAGCAGATGCCTGACCTCCTGACCGAGCGCGGGGTCCTTCGTGAACAGGTCCACGACCGGGCCGCGCAGGAGCCACAGCCCGGCGCAGAGCACCGCCACCGCGCACAGCGCCACCCGGATCCCCGCCCACACACTGCGCCGGATCCGCCCGATGTCACGCTCCTGCGCGTATCCGGCGATCAGCGGAACCGTCGCCTGCCCGACCGCCACAGCCACCGTGAACACGACGTTCACCAGGGACTCGGCAACACCGTGCACGGCTACGCCGTCGGTGCCGGTCCGGGCCGCGGCGAAGGTCAGGACACCGAGCACCGCGAACTTCACCAGCACGGTCCCCGCGAGCGGGATGCCGACGCGGGCCAGCTTCAGCACCTGGCGCGGATCCGGGCGGCCGGGGCGGAGGGAACGGCCCGCCAGGACCGTGCGGCGACGCAGGGCGTACTGGTTGAGGCACGCGCTGACGAGGCTGGAGGCGAGCATCGCCAGGCCCGCGCCGGTCAGACCGTGGCTCGGCAGAGGACCCGGGCCGCCTACCAGTACCACCGACAGCGTCACCGACACCGCCGTCCCCCACAGCCCCGACCGCATGACCAGGGCGGACTTCCCGAGTCCGACCAGCACGGACGTCGCCGACGCGCCGACCGCGATCAGCAGCACACTGGCCGCCAACAGCCAGGGCAGGAAGCCCAGTTGCGAGACGACAGCGCTCGGCACTCCGAACATCGCACCGAACAGGGGCACCGCCGTCACCGCCGCCGCGCCCAGCCCGCCCACGGTGAACGCCAGCCACATGCCGCCGCGCACCAACGGCAGCAGCGCTTCGGGGTCCTCGCGGTGCGGCGCCACGAAAGGCATCACGCCGCGCAGCGCGCCCACGACGGTGACCGTGGCCGGGCCGAAGACCGCCATCGTCACGGCGAACGCGGCCAGGGACACGGTGGCGTACCGACCCAGGAGCGCGGTGTCGACGAGGGCGCCGGCCGACGCGGCGAGCATGGTCGCGTACAGCGGCGCGGCCGCCTTGGCGATGGTCAGGAATGCACGTCGTTCGCTCACATGTGCCCATCCTGCCAGCCCAGTTCACCCGTTGTTACCCGGGAGTCGGCCTCCGCGCGTACACCTCGATCTCGATCTTCATCCTGGGGTCGGCCAGACCGCACACGAGCATCGTCGCCGCCGGCCGCACCTCTCCGAAGCGGCGTCGCAGTGCCGGCCAGCACGGCTCGAAGTCCTCGCGCTCGGGCAGCAGATAGCGCACCCGGACAACGTCGGCGAAGGTGCACCCCGCCTCCGTCAGGGCGGCCCCGATGTTGCGCAGGCACTGCTCGGCCTGTTCCACGACGTCGTCGGAGATCGTCATGGTGGTGTAGTCGAACCCGGTCGTCCCGGACACGTGCACCCACTCGCCGTCGACCACGGCACGGGCGTAACCGATCTGCTCCTCGAAGGTCGAGCCGCTGAGGATCGCGCGTCGCTCTGTCATGCGCCGAACGCTAGGTGACCAGCAATGATACGTCTAATACGCCGATTCGCATGGGCTGATATCCCTGGGGATATGGAACGGCCCGAACTCCCCCTCCCCCAGCTGCACGCCTTCGTCGTCCTGGCCGAGGAACTCCACTTCGGTCACGCCGCCGCCCGCCTGGGCATCGCCCAGCCGCCGCTGAGCCAGCAGATCCGGCGGCTGGAGGACAAGGTCGGCCACCCGCTCTTCAGCCGCGGACCGGGGCGCGTCGCCCTCACCCCCGCGGGCCACGAACTGCTGCCCGCGGCCCGGCGGGCTCTGTCCGACCTCGCCGACGGGCTCGCCGCCGCCCGGGCCGTCGGCGGCGGCACCGCCGGCCGGCTGCGTCTCGGCTTCGCCGCCTCCCTTGCCCTGACCGTCCTGCCCAGCCTGCTGCGCGACTTCCGGCAGCTGTTCCCCGATGTGCGGCTGGACATCCGCGAGATGACCACCGCTCCCCAGCTCGCGGCCCTGCGCGAGCGGACCATCGACGTCGGCCTGCTGCGCGAGCCCTCCGACGCCGAGCCGGAGCTGGCCTTCCGGACGGTGGTCACCGAGCCCTTCGTCGCCGTGCTGCCGAGCGCCCACCCCCTGGCCGCCCAGCGGGCCGTGCGGCTCGCACAGTTGGCGGACTCGCCCTTCGTGCTGCTGCCCCGTGAAGCCGGACCCGGGCTGTACGACCAGATCATCGGGCTGTGCACGGCGCAGGGGTTCACGCCGCGCATCGCCCAGCACGCGGTGGAATGGGCGACCGTGTGCGCGCTCGTCGAGACCGGCCTCGGCGTCTCCCTGGCCCCGGCCGGCATCCGCCGTATCCGCCTCAAGGGCGTCGCGTTCCGCCGGATCGAGCCGGGCACCGCCCGCACCCGGGTCGCCGTCGCCTGGCGTACGGACGATCAGAACCCGCTGGTCGCGCGGCTGCTCACGGTCGTCAGCCGACGGCCGTCCAGTCGATAGGACCCGCCGAACGCCCGCCTCGTCCAGGTGAACCGGCCCCTAGCGGGGATTCGCGAGGCCGGCACGCGGTAATCCCCCATCGTTCCCGCTGCCACCCTGGCCTCTAAGGAGAGCAGTCATGCGCGCACGGATCTCCCTCCTCCCCGCCGCCCTCACGGTGACGGTCCTCGCCGCCGGTGACGCCACCGCCCACGACAACCCCCCGCTGCACGTCTCCAACAACGCGCCCGTGGTGTCCGTGATCAACACCGTGAACGTCAACGACCCCCTCGAGGACGTCCTGGAGCACACCCTCAACTTCGGTGACGGTTACCGCTGGGACTGACGTCACCGCAGGTGCGTGAGCCGGTTCACTCCCCCTGTGCGCCCCCCGGCTCCGCTTGTCATGTGCCCGGTGGGCGCACTACTGTCACCACGCCTTGGTGAACGGGAAATCCGGTGCAATGCCGGTGCGGCCCTCGCCACTGTGATCGGGAAGTCCGGCTCCAGCCCCCACGGGCAGCCACTGGGTCCTTCGGGACCCGGGAAGGCGGAGTCACGGGCGGTGTCACCCGTCAGCCAGGAGACCGGCCAAGGCGCGTCAACCATCCACGAGGTGCTGGAGAGGGTCTGCTGAGCCATGCACATAGCCGAGGGATTTCTGCCTCCGGCGCACGCGGTCGCCTGGGGCGTCGCGTCCGCGCCCTTCGTCGTCCACGGAGTCCGGTCACTCACCCGTGAAGTCCGCGAGCACCCGGAGAGCACCCTGCTCCTCGGCGCCTCCGGGGCCTTCACCTTCGTTCTGTCCGCACTCAAACTGCCCTCGGTGACCGGGAGCTGTTCCCATCCCACCGGTACCGGCCTGGGCGCCATCCTGTTCCGGCCGCCGATCATGGCGGTCCTCGGGACCATCACCCTGCTCTTCCAGGCCCTGCTGCTCGCGCACGGGGGTCTGACCACGCTCGGCGCCAACGTCTTCTCCATGGCGATCGCCGGGCCCTGGGCCGGATACGCCGTCTACAAGCTGTTGAGGCGGTACGACGTGCCGCTGATGGCCGCTGTCTTCTGCGGCGCGTTCGTCGCCGACCTGTCGACCTACTGCGTCACCAGCGTTCAGCTGGCGCTGGCGTTCCCCGACCCCAGCAGCGGATTCCTGGGCGCGCTCGGCAAGTTCGGGTCCATCTTCGCCGTCACCCAGATCCCGCTCGCGGTGAGCGAGGGGCTCCTGACGGTGCTGGTGATGCGGCTGCTGGTGCAGTCCAGCAAGGGAGAACTGACCCGGCTCGGTGTGCTGCTGTCCGGCGGCAAGCGGGTGCGGACCGAGTCGAACGAGGCGGTGGCCCGATGAGCCGTAACACGAAGATCAACCTGTTGCTGCTGCTCGCGGTGGCCGCGCTCGCCGTCATGCCGCTCATGCTCGGGCTCGGCGACCACAAGGAGGAGCCCTTCGCCGGCGCCGATGCCGAGGCCGAGACGGCGATCACCGAGATCGAGCCGGACTACGAGCCCTGGTTCTCGCCGCTGTACGAACCGCCGTCCGGGGAGATCGAGTCGGCCCTGTTCTCGCTCCAGGCGGCCCTGGGGGCGGGTGTCCTCGCCTACTACTTCGGGCTGCGCCGCGGCCGTAAGCAGGGCGAACAGCGGGCCCTGGAACGGGATGCGGTCGGGGTCGGCCGTGCCGGGGAGTCCGACGGCGAAGGGGTCTGATCCCCCGTGCTGCCGATCGACGCGGCGGCGCACAGCAGTCGCTGGCGCCGCCGCCATCCCGTGGACAAGGCCGTGCTCGGACTAGGTCTGACCGTGCTCGCCATCTCGCTGCCGCCCTGGCCGGGGGCCGCGCTGGTCCTGGTGACGGCCCTCGTGGTGCTGCTGGGCCCGGCGGGCGTACCGGGGCGGAAGCTGTGGCGGGCCTACCGGGTGCCGCTCGGATTCTGTGTCACCGGCGCCGCCACGCTCCTCGTGCAGGTGGGCGGCCCCGACGGTTTCGTCTCCCTCGCCGACGACGGGGCCGTACGGGCCGGGGAGCTGCTGCTGCGCACCTCCGCGGCCTCCCTCGGGGTGCTGCTCCTCGCGTTCACCACCCCCATGTCCGACCTGCTGCCGCGGCTGGTGAAGGCCGGCGTGCCCGCCGCCGTGGGCGACGTGGCGCTGGTGACGTACCGGATGAGCTTCCTGCTGCTGGATTCCGTACGGCGGATCCGGGACGCCCAGGCCGCGCGGCTCGGGCACACCACCCGCGCCGCGACCTGGCGCTCCCTGGGCGGGCTCGGGGCCACCGCGTTCGTACGGGCCTTCGACCGGGCCACCCGTCTGCAAGCCGGGCTCGCCGGACGCGGCTACGACGGCACCCTGCGCGTGCTGGTGCCCGAGGCACGGGTCTCGGTCCGGTTCACGGCCGCCAGCTGCGGGCTCCTCGTGGCGCTGGCCGCCCTCACGCTCGTACTGAAAGGTCCTCTCTCATGAGCGAGTTGGTCGCTCTCCACGGCGCGTCCTATGCCTACGAGGAAGGGCCGACCGTGCTGGCGGGCCTGGACTTCGAGGTGCGCGAAGGGCGGGCGCTGGCGCTGCTCGGGCGCAACGGCAGCGGCAAGACGACCCTGATGCGGCTGCTCAGCGGCGGGCTCCGGCCGCGCGAGGGCCGGCTGAGCGTCGAGGGACGCGAGGTGTCGTACGACCGCAAGGGGCTGACCCGGCTCAGGACGACCGTTCAGCTGGTGGTGCAGGACCCGGACGACCAGCTCTTCGCCGCTTCGGTGGGACAGGACGTCTCCTTCGGACCGCTCAACCTCGGGCTCTCCGACGCCGAGGTGCGCGCCCGGGTCGAGGAAGCGCTCGCCGCGCTGGACATCAGCGCGCTGGCCGACCGGCCGACCCATCTGCTCTCCTACGGCCAGCGCAAGCGCACCGCGATCGCGGGCGCCGTGGCGATGCGGCCCCGGGTGCTGATCCTCGACGAGCCGACCGCCGGGCTCGATCCGGACGGGCAGGAACGGCTGCTCGGCACCCTCGACGGGCTCCGGGCGAGCGGCACGACGGTGGTCATGGCCACCCATGACGTCGACCTCGCCCTGCGCTGGGCCGATGACGCGGCGCTCCTCACGCCGGGAGGTGCGCGCACGGGGCCCGCGCCCGAGATGCTGGCCCGCACGGATCTGCTGCGGGAGGCGGGGCTTCGGTTGCCGTGGGGGGTGGCCGCGGCGGAACTGCTGCGGGGGCAGGGGCTGTTGGGCGACGGGGTCGCCGGGCCGCGTACTCCCGAGGAGCTGGCCGCCCTGGTCGCGCCGATCCCGGCCGATGGCTGACGCTCCGCGCGGGCGGCCCGTCCTGGTCGACGGGCAGGAGTGGGTGGCCGTCTCCGGCGAGGACTTCGCGCGGTTGCTGGCAACCCGGCGGCAGGTCGGCGGGCAGAGTGCCCGGGTACGGGTGCTGCTGGGGGTGGTGGAGGAACTGCTCCAGGCGCTGGACGACGTCGACTCCGCGCTCACCGGGGGCGACCATGGCTGCGGGGGTGGCGACTGTGCGCTGTGCGCGGTCGTGGCCCGGGTGAGAACAGCCCGCGACCGCGCCGTGC
Organism: Streptomyces sp. NPDC043726; assembly: GCF_056436565.1. Classification (NCBI taxonomy): domain Bacteria; kingdom Bacillati; phylum Actinomycetota; class Actinomycetes; order Kitasatosporales; family Streptomycetaceae; genus Streptomyces; species Streptomyces sp. NPDC043726. Next base: position 152 of record NZ_JBWKCI010000015.1, on the reverse strand, counting down.
GGGTGAAGGGCGCGCCGCAGGGGTGAGCGGAAGTGGCGCGCCGCAGGGGTGAGCGGGAGTGGCGCGCCGCAGGGGTGAGCGGGAGTGGCGCGCCGCAGGGGTGAGCGGGAGTGGCGCGCCGCAGGGGTGAGCGGAAGTGGCGCGCCGCAGGG